>DEHS01000032.1 GCA_002352055.1 Legionellaceae bacterium UBA2794 | reverse complement strand
TAAAAAAGGGTCATGTTCAATTTTAAGCTTTAGTACCATGCAAGGATAACTAATTATTTTAGATAATCTGGATATCAAACCCATCAAGCAAATGAATCGCATCTGGCAAACTGAATTTTGCTTTTCTAATATCATTTTGAGTTGGATCAATAGAATAACTATGAGCTTCAGTGAAATCAGCCGCATACAACTTAGTGTGGACAAATTGACTTTTCTCAAAATCAGTTAATTTAAAGTTGGCGCGTCTTAAATCTGCCTCTCTAAAATCAACATCATGTGCAATACATCCTTCAATCACCAGTTCCTGCAGTTCCAAGTTATAAAAACTTGAATGCGATATAATGCAATTGTAAAATTGAAACGGACTCGATAACCGAATATGTGGCCAGTTCAACATAGTCCAATTAACCCCTGTGACTTTTGATTCAAAAAAAATAATGTCGTTAAAGGATGAATCTTTGAATTGAACCGCACTCAGATTGCAATTATTAAACTCGCATTCAACAAATTTACATCGAATAAACTGAGACTCAGAGAAATTTGCCCTGATAAATCGGCATCCCTCAAATAGCTTATCCTCAATAATTATAGAAGGGCAATTAAAGCTTGAGAAATTTTGTTCATAAAATTCGCTATCGCTTGAAAAAACAGTAGGTTCCACTTAACTGGCCTTTAATTTAATATACTCAATATTTTTGATCAAACTCATCGAAGATATGGCTTTGATATCAACCCACATATATTGACACTCAGGTTTATAATCTAAGAACAGATTAATTCAATTGCAGTCAGGGGACATGCATAACATAAAGCAATGAATTTCATCATATATTGCCTTTATATTCCAATTTACTCAGTTGAATAAAAGCATAGCCGAAACGTGTCATTGTATTGAATTAATATTTATTTAAAAAAAAATGAAAAAATCGTTTTTAATACCCGAAGAGTTATTAAAACGAATGATAAGAAATTGGTTTTAACAAATCAAGACTTAAAAGAATAGGTATTTAATCGCTAACTTAGACGATGAGCAGGATAAATTTATAGATGCAGATTTTGATAAAAACAGCAGCATAATTACTTGATGATACCCTATAAAACACTGGCCCCTAACTATTGATTTTCATAAAGGATATTAGAATTACCTTTGAATATGGTGATATATTCCTTTGCTTTAATTAAGGGAGTATTTGAGATGCAAAAATTAGAATTGAAAAAATTATTTTTAGTCGTTTTTTTTCTTTTTCCACAAATTATTATAGCAAGTGTCACAAGCCCTGATCCATGTGATGAAATTGTAGGTCATTGGACCGGCACCTGGGAAAACTCTGGATGCATTTGGGAAGCTGATGCATCAGGCACAAAATATAATGATATTGTTTGTCTTGACATAAAACTTTCTCATAAACAGCCGTGGTATTGTGCGCAAAGTGAACATATGTTTGTGGGAACATGTAAAGATTCAAGAATGGAAATCTCCACAGAAGAGATAAAGCTAAAAAGATATATTTTCTCAGGCCTTATAAATCTATCCGATAAAAATAGAACAATTAAATTAAATAAAAATTAAAAGTTTATTGCCATTAAAAATGAGGCAGGTTAATTTTCTCCGAAATTTAAAACATGGGGGTAGGGGCATTATGCAGGTCATTTTCCATGGTTAGAAAAGAAAGAAAAAGTTAAAGATTTAGAGATTTCTCAACTATTGAAAATTACAAATGGAGCTGTAAACCTCCCATATTGTAGGTTTATATGCGATTTTAAATTTCTAGCATAAAAAAGACAGAGTGTTATGTTTGATAAATATGAAATGAAACTTGATTATAAAATATTATTAAATTCACAAGATGAAATCTTACTAAAAAAATACGGGAACAAAGAGGATTATTATCTTGATGAGCGGTATAAATTAGCCATTCTTGTTGGTATATATAGTGGGTATTATGACCACGAATTAAAATCGGATCACTTAGCTACTGAATACTCTAAAGTATTAATAGCATTTTGTCATTTTGATGGAAAATGGATTCCTGAAGGACGTTTTCGTTGTAACCCTCCAAAAATGCATACTGATAATAGCATTTTAGTCGCTGGGAAAAAATTCGAATCGATAAGTGAAAGCATTACGACTTTGCTTCATGGCAGGGAACAACAAGCCAGTTATATAATTCTAAATGGTTATAAATTTAAAAAAAATGGAGATAACCTCCTAGATTTATTTGAAGAATATAAAAAAAACTGCTTTTGCGAGGAAAGAGCCATAATAATTAAATGCTTTGACCCTGTTAGTAAAAATTTCGATGTATCCAAATATATTGATGAAAATAAAAAAACGCCTAGCATGCTTATATTATAATTATTTTTTGTGTCATATTTTATCTAAAAGTGCTGAATCAGCTAGGAGTTGTAGTAGAAAGTGGTGTATGACAAATTAATTTAAGTGCGTATTTTATTGTTTTTTAATTGAAATAGGCCCTTGAGGAGTAATGCCTTTCCATTAAGAGTATCAGCTTCTATTATAATCAAGTTCTTTCAGAAACATTTGAAGCGGTAGAACATTTAGAAGGACATCATGCCCGTGGTTTTATTAGAGCTGAAATCAAGATTTCATTTAACTTACAATTGCCACCAATTATAATCAGTCATTTTAAAATCAATACGCCGACCAGGAGCAGATAGAACATGAGGCCTCAAAACACTCGTGAATATGAATTAACTGAAAAACTTCTAAAAACATTCCATTTGAATATTCCAGAGAGAAAGGAGCTGTTTCATGGCAAAGTTAAATTTTCCGTTATTCAATTGGTCATCAAAGTAAATATAGATGCAAATGGTTGGTTCCCTACAGATTGGCGCCCTGATCAGCCTTTTTTTGGAGGATTATTAGAAACTTTGCCTGAAAATAAAATCAAGCTATATCATAAAGAAGAAGCCTCTTTTGAAAATTATAAGATAGTAAATATAGATATTTACAATGATATTGAGGAGGCAATCATTAAATTTTTAAAAATAACGTTTGGTAATAAAATTGACGACATTCCAATAGACTATGAGGCATAGCGGAGAAATCGAGTCAGTATTAGAAAACAACGTGAAGCCAATCAATACCCGTGCTTCACCAGACGTCGCTCTGGATCACTTCGACAAAATCAGAAAGATTATACGGCCCAATCGGCAATAGCAAAAACATATTTGACTTTTGAGACCAAGGATATTTGAATATCAGGAGTTATTGAGAATGGCGTTAAATGGATTATAAAAGGGCACCAATATAACTTGATGCACTATTAAATTTATCTGATAGTTAGGGCGGGTGGAGCAATTGTCAACACGCCCTAACTAATACTTAAATAAGATATGAAGAAAAAATATTTAATTCAAATAATTGATATTCTTGAAGAGATTATTTCCATAATTCAAGTATCTAACCCAAACCCCTTATATTCTGTACGGGGCGATGCGATATGTGATATTAAAAACATGTCAACAAAGCTCAAATGTAATGATGCAACAGTCATTGAAGATTTAAAATTGCTTTTTGCACCAACTAATTCCTTACAAGATTTATCGATTGAGAATGGTTGGCCTGATGAATATTTTGAGTTAGCAGAAAAAATGGATTATTTACTCCATCGGGTTAACTAAAGTAGTGGTAACTCGTAAAGTCTTACAGAAGAGGGGGTAGTGTTTAAATAACTGTGT
>DEHS01000036.1 GCA_002352055.1 Legionellaceae bacterium UBA2794 | reverse complement strand
TTGACCGAGGGATCCAGGAATCTCTGACGAAAATGAGCTCTGGGTTTTGACAACAGGACCAAATACCTAGGACAAAAATCTTAAGTAAATGTCCTGAGTAGTATAAACTATTTCTAAAATTAATTGTGAGGGTATCATGAAGCAGATAACCGGGTTAGTAACATTCATGGCATTGAGCGCTATAAGCTTTGCTCAAGATACTGTACAGCAACTGGTTCTTGATAAAGTCATATTTCAAGTATCTACCAAACAGTGGGTAACCACCCAAACTGCTTTGCTCAATGTAAGTATCAATGTCACTTTAAACAATGCGGATTTGGTTAAAGCCCGGGCTGATATTATGAATAGTCTTAATAAAATAGCAAAAGGGGAGTGGCACTTACTTGAGTTTGATCGATCACAAGACAATTCGGGGCTGGAAAAGCTTTTTGTACAAGCTCAAGTGAGAGTGGACCAAAGTGCACTTACCAATATCTATCAAAATGCCAAATCAGTGAGTGTTCCAGGTGCTAAATACGAAGTCACTGGTGTTGAATTCAAACCAAGTCTTGACGAAACTCAGGCAGTGCGCGCTAAAATTCGTGAAACATTATACCAGCAGGTAAATGAAGAGCTTTCTCGGCTCAATAAAGCATACCCCACGCAAAACTACAGTGTCAGTAACCTGGTTTTTATGGAGGGCGCCATACCTCAACAACCCAGAGCGTTTGAGGCCAAAGCCTTAAATACAATGGCTATTGCTGCCAATGCTGCACCCTTGACTGTAAGCAATGAACTGGTAATGACCGCATCCGTTGAAGCTGCGTCCAATCGGAAACAAGGGGGTTAACTTTGTTAGTCGTAGATAAAATTATAGGTCATCGCGGTGCCGCCGCTTATGCTCCAGAGAATACAATTGCTTCTTTTAATAAAGCCTTATCTTTGGGTTGTCGTTTTATCGAGTTTGATGTGATGTGTAGTGCGGATGGTGAGCCATTTATTATTCATGACGATAATCTGAAAAGAACGACTAATGGTCGTGGCGAGGTGGGAAAAGTTGATGCAGCTTATTTGCAAACCCTCGATGGAGGATCCTGGTTTTCCAAACATTATAAAGGAGAACAAATTCCTCATTTTAAAGAGGTATTACAATGGTTAGCTTTTTCTGGTGTGCAGGCAAATATCGAAATCAAACCTTATCCAGGAACGGCCGAACAAACTGCAGTGGCAGTAATGAGCCATATTCATCGGTACTGGCCTCAAGGTAAAAGTTTACCCTTAGTATCGAGTTTTGACCTGGACGCATTAAACTTGTGTCACAGCATCGCCCCCGAAATGCCACTGGGTTTATTGCTCCATGAGTGGGATAAGGATTGGCTGCAAATGGCAAAGCAACTTAATTGCTTCTCGATACACTTTAATCGAAAAATTCTCACTGAAGCCCGGGTAAAAGCTGTTAAAGCAGAGGGGTATGTAATTTGCGCCTATACAGTAAATCGGCGCCGGTTGGCGACTAAACTCTTCAACTGGGGGGNNGTGATTACCCAGATTTATTAGCATGAATCGATTGTTCGTTTTAATAATCAGCCTGGTGTTTTGTTTATCGGCCCATACTCAACCTGTAGAGCTCTTATTGTGGCATTCTATGGCTGGTCAATTGGGTGACGAAGTCCGGATAATCACTGAGAAGTTTAATAAAACGCAAAACGAATATAAAGTAATCCCTGTTTACAAAGGTAACTATGTAGAGACCCTTACCAGTTTCGCTGCCGCCTACAGAGCTCACCAACCCCCTGCGATGGTACAAATTTATGAAGTAGGTACTGCGCTTATGATTTCTCCCCCCGGAGTGATAAAGCCAGTAGATGAATTAATGCGGGAGCAGGGTATTCCTCTTCCTAAAGAAGACTTTATCCAGGCTGTAAGAGAATTTTACAGTCGTGACGGTCAATTGATGGCAATGCCATTTAATCTTTCAGTGCCAGTTGTTTATGCGAATCTGGATATTCTTAAAAAAGTGGGTTATACCAATGAAAACTTGCCTGTCACTTGGGATGAAATAGAAGTATTAGCAGAAAAGCTTAAAAAGGAGGGATATCATTGTGCCTTTACCAGTGCATATCCTGGATGGATTTTATTTGAGTCTTACCTCGCTATTCATGGTCTGCCGATAACTCAAGATAACCCAAAAAAAGCAATTTTTAACACCCCACAACTTCAAAGCCATCTGCAGCGACTAAAACGTTGGTATGATTTACATTATTTTCGTTATGGGGGGAGGGCAGATGATGCCACGATATTGTTTACAAGCCAGGAGTGCCCTTTATTCGCCCAATCCTCAGGGGCTTATAATAGTCTTGCGCAAATGGTTCCCTTCAGACTTGGCATAACGTTAATGCCTCTGGATGATAAATTTACCCACATGAGACATGCTAATGTCGCTGGTGGAGCAGCCCTTTGGACTATTGGGGGGCAAAGTGAAAAGCTATATAAAGGTATTGCACAATTTTACGCCTTTATAGCCAAACCTGAAATACAAATGCAATGGCATGAGCGAACCGGGTATCTACCCATCGGCCTAAAGGGAATATATGCTCATATACTCGAAGCAAACAATCATCCTGCATTAGCCCTGGCACTTGTGGATTTGGAGAATAATTTCGCTCCGGCTACGGGAAATTATTCTAGCCCTCAGAATCAGATTCGTATTATTTACGAGCAAATACTGGAAGCTCTTTTTGCGGGAACACTGACGGTTGATGAAGCATTACAACAGGCAATTAACCGTTCGAATCTGATTATATTGCGCTTTGCACGAAACACTCAGATCTAAAATCAATTTATTACACTTTAAGATTGAGCAAAATAACCATGGGTACCCAATGCAACAACAGCCTCAGCATAACGAGTTAATGCATGAATATATGCAGCCGTTCGCATATCCGTATGATGTATGTTCGCAAGCTTCAATACGTTATCAAATTCTCGGGCCATTATTTCATGCAAACGATGATTCACTTCTTCTTCTGTCCAATAAAATCCTGACTTATTCTGTACCCACTCAAAATAGCTTACGGTAACTCCGCCTGCATTTGCCAAAATATCAGGAACTACCAATATGTCGTTTTGTTTCAGAATAGGATCTGCATCTACTGTTATCGGTCCGTTAGCTACTTCGACTATAACCGAGGCCTTAATCTGGCCTGCATTAATCGCTGTTATTTGGTTTTCCAAAGCAGCGGGGATCAAAATATCCACGTCCAACTCCAAAAGCTCTTCATTAGTAATGTTTGTGGCCTTAATAAGTTCACACATAGAACCTTCACAATAAACTGCCTGGACTGTTTTTGAATGATTTTTGGTGTAAATAATACTGGGTACATCAAATCCTTCGGCACGATAAATCCCACCTTTGGAATCGCTAATCGCAACAATTTTATAGCCATCTTTGTGTAATAATTCGGCAATATGCTGACCAGCATTACCAAAACCCTGTATCGCTACCCGAGTTTTTTCCGGATACCACTTTCTGGTTTTCTCCAGTTCTTTAATACAATAATATGCCCCCCTCCCAGTAGCATCCTCTCTGCCCTGACTACCACCCAAAGCAATAGGTTTTCCGGTAATAACCGCCGGTGTGGACTGGCGGACAATTTTCGAATATTCATCCATCATCCAGCCCATTATCATGGCATTGGTATAAACATCCGGCGCAGGTATATCTCGATTGGGTCCTATAAAATCAGCGATAGCATTGATATATCCTCTACTTAAACGTTCGAGCTCGAGTCGGGATAAATGTTTGGGGTCAACAATAACTCCTCCTTTTCCTCCACCAAAAGGAATGCCGACTACCGCGCATTTAATAGTCATCCAGAAGGCCAAAGTTTTAATTTCCGCAAGATTTACGTCAGGATGAAATCTTATTCCGCCTTTAGCCGGTCCTCTAATGTCATTGTGATGGACTCGGTATCCGGTAAAAATTTGCAAACGACCATCATCAAGGCGTATGGGAATGGATACTTCAAGACAGGCTTCTGTATGTTTGAGCTTTTCAACCGCTTCAGGATCAATATTCACGTATGCCGCAGCCTTATCCAGGCGTGATAAAGCTTCAGTAAATAAATTATGACTCATTATACTTCCTTAATATAGAGTTGGCTGAGTGCTTCATTAATCATTGAATTAATTAATTTTATTATAGGTCATAATTGATTCTTATCCTAAACGTCACTACGGTGCTTCATTAAAAAGTATCATAAGGGAGCAAGATATGGAGTCAGATCCGGCTTTTGATTGAGACGATATTGATAGACTACCGAAAAAGCCATCACATTTTTTAGATAATTGCGTGTTTCTTGCCAGGGTAATGTTTCTATCCAAACATCAATTTCTTTTGGGGGGTGATTTTTCAACCAGTAAACAACCTGACTAGGCCCCGCATTGTAGGCTGCAGCTACTAAAATTGGATGATTGCTAAATCGAGCAGTTAAGTGCTTTAAATACGCGCTACCAATATTAATATTTTTCTGGGATAGGAATAACTGATTTTGATCCGAGTAAGGGATTTTACCCGCTTTAGATACTACGCGTGCTGTAGCAGGCATAACCTGCATTAATCNNACTGTCTTTATAAGCCAGCGGAAATCTGAGTGACAACTGATTATTTAAAGTTTCGTTATTACTTAGGTACACCGATTTTCCATGCCATTGCAATTCGGAATCGACCCAATAAACTAATGCGCTGGCCTCGTCTTTAGGAAGTTCGCTGATAAAATCATTGAGTAACCGTGACGCAGCAAGGCTTTGGTGCGTGGTATAAAGCGTTTTGATCTGATCAATAATGGGTTGGTAGGGCTTCAATGAATCCATGCTACTGCTTGGTTTCTCGTTCTCAAAACTTGGCTTTTGATGAAGGCGAATACTGGCGAGAAAACCATAATATTGTCTGGTTTTTGCAAGTGTTTGATAAATCATAGTGGCATCAGCTTTCTTTCCCTGTTCCTCCAAAGCGCGTGCCAACCAATATTGCCAGCA
>DEHS01000057.1 GCA_002352055.1 Legionellaceae bacterium UBA2794 | reverse complement strand
GCCCGACAGGGCGGATGAGGGGCTCTTTTCAGGCGCCTGGAATAACCATGCGTATTAGAATCTTCATCCTACAAAGAAATAAAGAGAAATAGTATGAACGGCATACAAACCGCTCCCTTCTCCCCGAGCAGCGGGGAGAAGGTGCCCGACAGGGCGGATGAGGGGAGTCATTCAGTATCATTTGTTAAAGAGAGCATTTCATATTTTTAGTTTGGGTCTATACTCAATTATAAGCCTAAGCTATTAATTATATTTAAATAAAAAGAATGAAAACGGGGGCTCACTATCCAATTGTGCACCCAGAACCGTTTAAACCGGAATCGGTACTACAAGGATTGAACATAATGAATTGGATAGGTCTCATTGCGGGATTATTGATATTCACTACAACAAACGCTCAAACCATTATCGTGGGAACAGCTCCTGAGAATCCCCCGCTTTCTTTTTATGCCGATAATAAAAATCACTTTTATGGCTTTGAAGTGGACATAATGAACGAAATTTGTCATCGCATCAATGTAACCTGTGATTATAAATCTGTTGTTGTAAGTTCTATTGAATATAAACTGTTAAATAATCAAATTGATTTTGCCATTGGTTCGATAGTTTCACCTGCAAAACCACTTAATGGGCTGGTGTTTAGCTTGCCTTATCTACAAAGTAACGGCCAATTTATGACCTTAAAAACGTCACCTTTAAATACCCCCCAAGATATTCTCAATAAAACTATAGGAATACGACGTGGTGCGCTGGAAGGAGGAGCTCTGTTAAAAGCATCTATTGAGCAGCTATATAACCAGCAAGTAAACATAATTGAATACCCAACCATGAACTCACTATTGGCCGCTTTGAGTAATAAAAAAGTGGATGTCATTTATTCAAACGAATTACCCATCAGATATTGGTACAGCCATCATGAGGATGTTTATAAACTCATTGGTAATAAAATTCCTATGGGGAGCAGTTACATTATCCTCGCGCAGCAAAAATACGCAGAACTTATGGAAAGCGTCAATCGCGCCTTGTTGGATATGATGGCTGATGGGACGTATTTGGAAATTTACGATCGTTATTTTAGTCCAATCCAGGAAATGAATTAATAGGCGCTAATCAAAGTACCGTCATAGACCGGCACTACCTCGCTAATATTTATTTGTGAAGACGCCATGATGTCTTTCTCATAACCCAGACCGATCAATCCCTGACCAGACTCAGTCCCCAGTAAGGCACTGTACAGATCATCCACCACATGAGGCTGTATCTCTCCTCTTACCGTTGCAGGTATCGTTAAATAGCCATAGATTAAAGAAGCGACGTATAAATCATCCGGAGCCATATCCCCCTTCCTCCCAGCCAGGACAAAGCTTATCGGTGTATTTTTTTGCAACGCAATGTGCTGGGCAAGGACTGCGGTGGATCTTGCATTAAGCGCAGAACCTATCAACACATCGTTTCGCTCACTTTTGGCGTTTATAATGCAATTGGTACCGTTCGTTGTTTTTATACCAATAATTTCATTTGGGGGAATACTCGCCTCATTCACTTCAGTAGGAGAGTTGTTTAACAAGCACCCTCTGATACGTGAGCCATTTTCTTCACCAATAATAATTCCTTTCCATTCTTCAATNNAACAATGGTAGTACTGGCCCGCAATGCATCAATCATAACAACCGTATGATTATTTACAGCAGCACTTTTAGCGCCATCTGTTCCTAATAAAAATTCCACTTCCAAAGTCATTGGCAATTCCCTGAGTTTAAACATATGGCTGCAAAAATTTCATCACTTACCATCACATTTTTAATCCTTTAATAGGATTGTGATTTGTTCTGATATTGTTTACTCTGGATAAATAAATTTATTAAAACAGTCAATAGCGAAGTCCCCAAAGGTACGGTAATAAAAATAGCCCAAGGGATTAAAAAATGACTGTCTAATATTTTAGCTGCCAAATATATATTAATACTAACCGCTGTTATGGTTGCAAGCAAACCGGAATAAAACCCTATTAAAAACGCCTCGCTACTTCTAATCCACAATAAAGTATTTCGGCGCATGCCCCATATTTTTAGCAGTTGCGTTTCTTGTTGCTTGGTACCACTTAAAGATAAAATTGAAAGAGTAACGATTACTAATCCAGATAATAAAGCAAAAAAAGTAATAAACGTGATCGCATTTCCAGCACTACTTAAAATGTCATGTGCTCTGTTTAAAGCACTTGCCACATCAATTAAGGTAACATTCGGAAATTGACGAGATATGGATATCAGAACATTTTGCTTTTCAGGTGGCAAATAAATACTGGTAACCATGGTCTTGGGGAATTCATTCAATAGCCCAGGTTTAAAAAGCATAAAAAAATTCGGCCGAAATGAGCTCCAGTCCACTTTTCGTAAACTGGTGACTTGCGCTATTAAATCACGATTATTGATGCGAAATCCTACTGTATCCCCGAGCTTCAATCCTAAAGTTTTAGCTAACCCACCCTCTACAGATACCCAGGACTTTTCAGGATCTGCATCCCACTTACCTTCGGTAACCTGATTCCCTTCCGGTATATTTTCTGTCCAGGATAAATTAAGTTCCCGTTGCAATGCATTTATATTTTTAACCTCTTCACCATAACGCTGTTCTACTGATTGATTATTAACCTGAGTCAACCGCCCTCTGACCATGGGATAAAATCCTGCAATTGAAATGTTATGCTCCGCCAACAATTGAGTGATCTGTGGAATTTGTCCATTTTCTATATTACTGACAAAATAATTTGCCGTATTTTGCGGTAATTGCTTTTGCCAATCGATAAGCAAATGATTTTTTAATAAAGTTAAACTCAGCATTGCCGTTAAGGCCAAACCAATACCAATTACTTGCAAAGCACTGTCTTCAAAATTGCGTGCAATGTTAATAAAACCGAATCGCCAATTAAGCGGAAGTCTGATTCCTTTTTTAACTAAAACACCGAATATAAGCCAAAGACTTAACAATACTAAAAATACAAAAATTATACAGCCCAAAAAAACCACCGCTGTTATTTGCCAGGATTGTGTGTACACGTAGGCCATAATCGCTAAAATGAGCAAGGCCAATCCATAGGTCACATAACTGCTTTTTTGCCAAATTAAATGTTGCTGGCGAAAAAGAGTAATGGCGCTGATTTTGCGAAGTTGCCACACATTAGCTGAGGCAAAACTAAATAAAAGCACCATTCCTGTTAGCATACTTAATAAAAAAGGCCACGGAGAAAATTGATTGACTACCTGCGGTAATAACCCTCCTAACCATTTGATCAACAGAGGTTGTAACAGATAACCAATTATTGCCCCAAGCAAACAGGCAACCACACCTAAAAGAGCGATACTACCCAGGTACAGTTGCAACACTTGATTTTGTGATGCGCCAAAACAACGCAGCAAAGCAACCTGTTTGAGATGTCTTTGACAATAACGCATCGATGCCATGCTGATCGCGACACCCGCAAGAACCAGGCTCATCAAGGTACCAAAATTCAAATAATTCAATGACTTATCAATAGCCATATTGACCGTTGAGATATTATTTTGGCTATCAAGCCACTCTTCTTCCTCGCTCAATTTTCCTTTAAGGAACAGCTGTAATTCATTTAATTGCGATTTGGAACCATTCAATAACCAACTATAAGTCAGATTACTTCCCGGCTGAATAGTCTTCGTTTTTTCAACATCGGCCTGATTCATTATTATTCGAGGAGAAATGGTAAACCATTCGCCGGTCTGTCCGGGTTCTTCAAGGATAACCCCTTCTACTTTAAAGGATGCGACCCCTATATTTATAAACTCACCAATATGAGTATTTAATAAAGGAATTAATCGTGGTTGAAGCCAGACTGTGCCCAATTGGGGTGCTGTGCTTACCTCCTGGCCTTTTGTATCATTTAAATTGGTTGCGATTTTAAGTATTCCGCGCAGAGGATAATTATTTTCCACCGCTTTGATTTGTGCTAATTGCAACTGACCATCGGACTCCACCATACTTAAAAAAGACAAAGTAACATTTTGTTTTAAACCAATCTCGGTAGCTTTTTGTTGCCATTGGGGGTTGACTGGAGTTTTGCTGTTAAATACAGCATCAGCACCTAAAGAATTCATCGCGCTTTGTTCTAACTGATTTTTTACCATCACTGAAAAATTATTCATCGCACTAATAGAGGCAACCGCGACCACCAAAGCAATAAACAGTAAAGTAAGCTCACCACTTCGCCATTCCCGAATTATGGCTTTTATGGGTAAGGGGAGACCTAGCATGCAAGTTCTCCATCGACCAATGGCCAGTGCAACTCGCATTTTCTGGCTAAAACATCATCATGAGTAACAATAACCAGGGTCGTTTTATGAGCTTCATTTAAGGAAAACAGCAGTTCCGTAATTATTTTCCCCGTTTTTTTATCAAGATTTCCGGTGGGCTCATCTGCGAATAAAATAGCTGGAGAGATGGAAAAGGCACGTGCAATGGCCACGCGCTGCTGTTCACCACCTGAAAGTTGCAAGGGATAATGGGTTTCCCGATTATGTAATCCAACTTTATCGAGCCACATTCGCGCGATATCTAAAGGATTTTTTTGATGCATGATTTCCAGCGGGAGCATGACGTTTTCCAGAGCGGTCAANNCCAGCCATAAGATTAAGTAAAGAGGTTTTACCCGACCCAGAAGCACCTGTTATCGCAATGGTAACTCCTGGCTTGATTTCCAGATTTATATTTGTCAAGATTGATAAATAATCATCACCACTTTTAACGGTGTAATTAACATTCTGCAACTTTATTTGTGTTTTAGGAAACACCATGAAATCCCTGAAAGTTATTATTTTTATTAGTATACTAATTATAGCACCAGTTCAAGCAAGTACTATTTTAATTGTAGGAGATAGTTTAAGTGCTGGATATGGTATTAATACAGAAAAAGGATGGGTTCATCTTCTCTCTTTAAAAAACAAAGATCATCACATCGTCAATGTGAGCACCAGTGGTGACACCACGAGTAATGGGCTTGCCAAACTAACCCCTGCTCTGGAAAAATATAAACCTNNATTACGTGGACTATCAATAGCTCAAATGAAAAGCAATCTGGAAGCGATGATTAAACAAAGTCAGGCAACGGGTGCGCAAGTATTATTATTGGCAACCTATCTCCCACCTAATTACGGGCCTAAATATATTGAACAGTTTAAACAAGCCTATAATGAACTGGAGCAAACTTATCAAATCACTCTTGTTCCTATGTTTTTAGAAGGGGTGGCTGGAAATAGCAAGTTCATGCAAGCGGATGGCTTACACCCCAATGAACAGGCGCAACCTTTAATTCTTGAGACCATATCACCTTATCTGGATAAAATTAAAGGATTAAAGTAATTTCAGATTCAAAAGACTGGGAGACACTTCGTTGTGTCTCTATCAGGCGCAATTAAAATCAAAAGAAAGCACCTCTGAGATATTTGATTTATTCATCGCTAAAGCCAATGCGCGATCAACCCCTAATGCAACGCCACTGCATTGCGGCAACCCGTGATTTAATGCTGCAAGCAACCACTCATCAGGATCAGGTAAAGGTAAACCCAGCTTTTTGCGTAACTCTAAATCCATAGCGAACCGTTTTTCCTGAGCATTAAAATCCGTGAGTTCATGAAATCCATTAGCAAGCTCTACCCCGCGATAATACACCTCAAAACGCTCTGCAACCCCATCACGAATTTGAGCAAGAGAGGCTTGGGTCGGAGGAAAACCATAAACCGCTACGGGAGCAGATTCATCAGCAAAAAAGGGTTCCACTACGTGACTCATCAGTAAAAATAAATATTGGTCCTTATCTTGTTCATTAGGCGCCAAAACATCTGCCAGGTTATTTTTTAGCAGAACCTGCTGTAATTCATTAATCGAGGCACTAAAAGGATCCACATCACATGCCTCTTTGAAAGCATCTTGATAGGTTATTCGAATCATGGGCTTGCATCCCATCAGTTGATTTAATAATAAATCCATTTCATCCATCAACGCATGATGATCTATACCCAACTGATACCATTCTAATAGTGTAAACTCCGGGTTATGCCAGCGTCCCAGCTCATCATCACGAAAAACACGCGCTAGCTGGAATATAGGCCCGCTCCCCGCTGCAAGTAAACGCTTCATATGGTACTCGGGTGAGGTTTGCAGACTGTATGGGTTGTTGCGAAAAGTAGCCTTTATATTACTTAAATATGCATCAGTTACCCCATAATGCGCCATAACCGGGGTTTCTACTTCAAGATATTGGCGTTCGTTAAAAAAAGTACGAATTTGCGCCAGAAATTGCGATCTTTTCTGAAGCATCTTAACTGATGCAGAGGGTTGCCACGAATTAGTCATTTCTAATAGAAAATCCCTAACTCTAGGCGCGCAGCCTCAGTCATCCGTTCCTGACTCCATGGCGGCTCCCAAACCAGCTCAACCGTACAATCCTTAACGCCCTCAACCTGATTTACAGCTTGCTCTACAGTGCCAGGAAAAGTCTGAGCTACGGGACAACCTGGAGTGGTTAATGTCATTTGAATAGCTACATGATGATCATCATCTATAGCCACATCATAAATCAAACCTAAATCATAAATATTAACCGGAATTTCGGGGTCAAAAACACCCTTCAAAGCCAAAATTATTGCATCTTTCACTAATTCTTTATCCTGTTTTTTCTTAAAGCCGAACATAATATCCACCAGTTTCAGGAGAGCCAGATACAGGTGACGTACTGTACCTTATTCTGTTTTAACAATGGTCGTGTCTTTGTTTAAGGCAGCTTCCAGTGTATGCCAGGGTAACGTGGCACACTTAACCCGAGCGGGAAATGCCTTTACTCCAGCTAAAACAGTCAATTTATCCATTGAACTTATCTGACTTTCCTCATCCAGCGTCAGCATGTGATGAAAGCGATGAAATAATTCGTGCGCTTCTTCAATGGTTTTACCTTTCAAAGCATCGGTCATTAATGATGCTGATGCCTGAGAGATGGCACAACCACAACCCACAAAACTTAAATCTGTTATATAGCCATCGTCTAATTTAGCAAAAACTGTTAATTTATCACCACATAAAGGGTTAAAGCCATTAGCCTGAGTTGTTGCGTCATCCATCGCGTGATGATTGCGAGGATTACGATTATGATCAATGATAATTTCCTGATAAAGCTCCCGCAATTCCATACTCATGCGAATACCTCTTTCACTTTTTGAAGCGCTGCAACGCAGCGATCTATTTCCTGTTTTGTATTGTAAAAGGATAAAGACATACGTGATGTAGCAGCCACCCCGTAAAAGTCCATTAGGGGCATGGCACAATGATGGCCACTACGAATTGCGATGCCTTCACTATCTAAAATTGTCCCGATATCATGGGCATGAATTTTACCATGGACAAAAGAAATAACCGGAACTTTATGTTTTGCAGTGCCAATAATGTTAAATCCTTTAATCGACTCAACCGCAGTTGTGGCATAATCTAATAAATTTAATTCGTACTCAGCAATAAGACTCATATCCAGAGAACCTAAATAATCTATCGCAGCACCTAAACCAATTGCTCCGGCTATGTTCGGTGTGCCTGCTTCAAATTTTTGCGGCAAAGGGGCATATTCAGTAGCGGCAAAAGTTACATAATTTATCATTTCCCCACCGCCTTGATAGGGAATCATGCCATCTAATAATTCTTCTCGGCCCCATAGTACGCCGATGCCTGTAGGACCATACATTTTATGACCAGAAAAAGCATAAAAATCACATCCAAGTTCCTGAACATCTATGGGCAAATGTGCTGTAGCCTGAGCTCCATCCAATAGTACTTTAGCGCCATGATCGTGTGCCATTTCAATCATCTTTTTAACTGGATTAATTGTTCCAAGAGCATTTGAAACATAACTAATAGCCACAAATCGGGTATTTTTATTCAGTTTTTTAGCAAAATCCTCAAGAAGAATTTCACCGCTGACAGATATCGGAGCCACTTTTAATTGGGCACCCGTTTTACTGCATACCATTTGCCAGGGAACTATATTCGCATGATGTTCCATATGGGTGATTAATATCTCATCATCTGGAGAGAGCATTGGTGCGACATAACTTTGAGCAACCAGATTAATCGCCTCGGTGGTTCCCCGAACAAAAATACATTCTTTAGTAGATTTAGCATTAATAAAACGTTTCACTTTGGCACGGGCTGCTTCATAAAGCTCGGTGGCGCGAACGCTTAAGGTGTGAACGCCTCGATGAACATTAGAATTATCGTGTTCGTAATAATGCGTCATTGCATCAATAACTGATTGAGGTTTTTGAGTCGTAGCAGCATTATCAAAATAAATTAAATCATAATCATTAATTTTTTGATTTAATATAGGAAAATGGCCTCTAATCTCATTCTGATCAAGTGTCGCTACTAATGGCGCATGATTATTCATTTATGGCTACCCTAACTGTTGCGTTAATAGATTACCCATCCAGTCTGCCAGGTCACGATGAGGAATAAGATCTAAATTATCTTGTGCAAAAGCATGGATTAAATAATGTGATGCTTCAAGCCTGTCAATTCCTCGTGTTGCGAGATAAAACAAAGCTTCTTCATCAAGTTGACCTACTGTTGCACCATGGGAACAAATGACATCATCAGCAAAAATTTCTAATTGGGGCTTAGTATCTATTTCAGCATTAGCCGATAGGAGCAAATTCTTATTTTGCTGTTGGGCGTTTGTATGCTGCGCATCTTTAGCGACAATAACCTTACCATTAAATACAGCCCGTGACCGCCCCGTTAAAATACCTTTATAATCTTGCTCACTCGTACAATCCGCAACCAGATGGTTGACAGTGGTATGATGATCAACATGCTGCCCTTCTGCTGGGGCATATATAGCATTCATCAAGCAATGTGCATGAGGTTCTTTTAAATTAATAGTAATGTCGCTGCGAACCAGCTTTCCACCCAAACTTAGAGAATGACTGGCAAATCGACTTCCAGCTGATTGTTGTACCGAGAGATGTCCTAAATGATAAGCAGCTTTACTTTCATTTTGAATTTTATAATGAGTGATCTGAGCCGCAGCGCCGAGAAATAATTCGGTCACTGTATTGGTAAAATAAATACTGTCTTCTGTTCCAGAGTACTGTTCAACCAAGGTTATTTCACTTCCAGCTTCCGCTATTATCAAGTGTCTTAAATGTAGCGCCTGATCTTTTTGATTTTGTGCGTGAACTAAAGCAATAGGCTGCTCAATTCGCACCCCTGCAGGGATGTAAATTACGATTCCACACTGCATCATGGCCGTATTTAAGGCATGAAAACCATGCTCCTGTTTTAAAATTTTGCCAAGAAGAGGCTGGATAAGTTCAGCATGTTCTACCAACGCCCTTGCAAGAGGCAGTACAAGAACTCCTTTAGGCAATCGTTGCATGAGCTCTTCATAACCTTCAATCAAGCCATTCTGAATGAATAACTGATTTATTACTGGTATCTTGGCGAAATCCACAGGATCAACAGCTACTTGTTGTGCAGGCGTAAACGGATGTTTTAGAAGGGCATCAACCGCAGTATATTTCCACTCTTCATTATGGCGAGTAGGAAAGCCATGATGGCTAAGCTCTTTTAATGCTTTAGTCTGCATGTCCGCAAGCCAGGAAACTTTAGATAGCCCTGCTTTAGCCTGCTGTACATAAAAATCCAGAATCTCGTTCATCACTGCTCCGTTTCCTCAAGCCAGCTGTACCCTTTATCCTCAAGTTCCAACGCTAATGATTTATCGCCAGACTTGATGATACGACCATTAACAAGGACATGAATAAAATCCGGCTCAATATAATCAAGAAGTCTTTGATAATGAGTGACCAATATAATAGACCGCTCTGGCGATCGCATGGCATTCACTCCCTGAGAAATGACTCTTAACGCATCAATATCTAAGCCTGAATCTGTTTCATCAAGAATGGCCAGTTTGGGTTCCAGGGCAGCCATTTGCAAAATTTCATTTCGCTTCTTCTCACCGCCAGAAAAACCCTCATTAATGCTGCGATAAAGAAAACTTTCATCCATATCCAGTAATTGGCATTTTTCCCGAATAAAACTTAAAAATTCAATTGCGTCGAGAGTATTTCTGCCCTGACCTTTACGCACGGCATTAACGGACGCTTTGAGAAAATTAATATTGGTAACGCCTGGTATTTCCAATGGATATTGAAAGGACATAAAAATACCCGCACGCGCTCTTTCTTCCGGCGCAAGCGGTAATAAATCATGACCTAAATAATCGATATGACCACTGGTCACCTGATAAGAAGGATGGCCTGCCAATACTTTAGAAAGCGTGCTTTTCCCTGAGCCATTGGGGCCCATTATTGCATGGACTTCACCGGCATTAACCTTAAGATTGATGCCTTTTAAGATATTTTGTGCATTAATAGCAACATGTAACTCGTTTATATTTAACATTATCCTACTGCCCCTTCTAAACTTATTCCTAACAATTTTGTTGCTTCCACCGCAAATTCCATGGGTAATTCTTTTAAGACCTGTTTACAAAAGCCATTAACAATCATGGATACCGCATCTTCCGTATCAATACCGCGCTGCTGGCAATAAAATAATTGCTCCTCGCTAATTTTGGAGGTAGTCGCTTCATGTTCGACTTGCGCTGTAGGATTTTTAACTTCAATATAAGGAAAAGTATGAGCAGAACAATGACTACCCATTAACATGGAATCACATTGAGTGTAATTTCGTGCGTTCGTTGCTGTTGGGGCGATACGCACTAATCCTCGGTAAGCATTATGCGCACGACCGGCACTGATTCCCTTGGAAATAATAGTGGAGCGAGTATTTTTACCAATATGAATCATTTTGGTTCCGGTATCGGCTTGTTGGCAATTATTAGTCAACGCGACTGAATAAAACTCTCCAACCGAATCATCACCCTGTAATACGACGCTTGGATATTTCCAGGTAATTGCGGAACCGGTTTCAATTTGAGTCCAGGAGATTTTAGAGCGCTTGCCACGACAGGCACCACGCTTGGTTACAAAATTATAGATACCACCTTTTCCATCTTTATCTCCAGGATACCAATTCTGGACGGTAGAATATTTAATTTGCGCCCCTTCAAGTGCTACAAGCTCTACCACTGCTGCGTGTAATTGATTCTCATCACGCATCGGTGCGGTGCACCCCTCCAGGTAGGACACATAACTATCAGCGTCAGCAACAATCAAAGTACGCTCGAATTGCCCTGTTGAGGCTGCATTAATACGAAAATAGGTCGACAGCTCCATTGGGCAGCGAACACCCTTGGGAATATAAACAAACGAACCATCGCTAAAAACTGCAGAATTTAGCGCAGCATAGAAGTTATCACGATAAGGCACAACGGAACCTAAGTACTGCATTAATAACTCAGGGTATTCATGAACAGCTTCTGAAAAAGGACAAAAAATAACGCCTTTTTCTTTTAATTTTGCTTTAAATGTGGTCGCTACGGAGACGCTATCAAAGACTGCGTCAACCGCCACTCCTGCCAGTAATTCCTGCTCCCTTAGAGGAATACCCAATTTTTCATAAGTTCTGAGCAATTCAGGATCTACTTCATCCAGGCTTTTGGGTGCATCATTTTTATTTTTAGGTGCGGAATAATAAGAAATCGACTGATAATCCACTGGAGGATAATGGACACTGGACCATTCGGGATGAGGCATAGTGAGCCAATGTCTGAATGCTTTTAAACGCCATTCTAGCAAAAACTCAGGCTCCCCTTTAATGGCTGACAAACGACGAATTACGTCCTCATCCAAACCAGGTGGAAAAGTTTCCACTTCAATATCGGTTATGAACCCGTGCTGATATTCTCTATCGAGCAGAGAATTGATGTGCTCACTGCTTTTAGCCACGATTTACTCCAGTTGCTAAATCCCGAACTCGCTTCACATCCTTTGTTAAAAGAGTTGGTTTTGCCAATGCAGCCAAACTCACACTATCCAGTGCTGTTTCAATTGCATGACTTATTAATCGCCAGTTTCCCTGAATACTGCATACTTCCTGCAAAGAACATTCATTAGGCTGTAAACTGCATTCTGTTAGACCTCGATGCTCTTCGAAAGCGAATATTATTTGAGAAACTGATATTTCACTGGCAGGCCTTTGTAATCTGTATCCTCCAGTTACTCCGCGTACCGAACCAAGAAGGCCAGCCCCTGTTAAACGTTTTAAAATTTTACTGACTGTGGGGACTGCCAAATGGGTATGCAAGGCAATATCGCGTGCATTGCAAAGCTCTTGCGGATTTTTTGCAAGATACACCATTACAACTGTTCCATAATCGGCCAATTTGCTGATGCGCAGCATACCACCCCCACAACGAATAATCTAGTACCAAAGAAGTCTTATTTAAGAAAAGGATATCGGACTTCATGTCTCGTTTTAGAAAATCATCTGAATCAGGTCTATAGTATAAATATAGTACTAATTCGGTTCTATATACGAGAAAAACCAAATTTTACCTTATTGTTGAGGAAATATGCAAACGAAATATCCTTTATAGACTATTATTGACTTGCACTATTGATCCAAACACATAAGAATAGAGAATAGATTCATAGCCTTCAGGAGACAGGATGACCCACGACGAAGAGCTCAGTGAACTCATGCATACAGTTGCTCAAAAGAGCTTGCAAGTAATCGCTGATCTAAAACAAAAACCAAATCAAATGATTGATTCAATAAAAAAATACATTGAGCTAACCGAACATTTTCAACATTTGATGACTACTATTTTGAATAATCCAGAAATAGTATGGGATATGCATGTCGCTTATTGGGAGAATGCGATCAATCTAGCTCAAATTCAATTCACTCACTGGTTGCAAGGAACGCCCGTCCCCATAGAGGATAAGCGTTTTAGCAGTGAAGACTGGCTCAATAACCCGTTTTTTAACTTACTAAGCCAACACTATGTTTTAGCCAGCGAACACATGAATTCACTGTTAGAAAAAATGGATTATGCTGACAAAAGTGCTGCGCGCAGACTGCAGTTTTTTACCCGGCAATATCTCGATGCCTTATCTCCAGCAAATTTCGTTCATACTAACCCTCAGATTATGACTGAAACGTTGCAAAGCAGTGGCAAAAATCTTCTTCGGGGATTACATAATCTTCTTTCTGATTTGGAAGGAGGTTCTTCCAATCTCATGATAAAAATGACCGATACTAAGGCGTTTAAAGTGGGTGAAAATATAGCAACCACTCCCGGAAAAGTAGTTTTTCGTAATGATATGATGGAACTTATTCAATACACTGCCCAAACGGATACCGTTAAATCCGTACCTTTATTAATGATTCCGCCGTGGATAAATAAATACTATATCCTGGATTTAAGTACGAACAATTCTCTTATTAATTATATGGTACGCCATGGAATTACGGTATTTGTGATTTCATGGGTGAATCCAGATGAGCAATATGCGAAAAAAAGTTTATTCGATTATATGCAAGATGGTCCTAAAGCTGCAGTTACTGCGATTAAAAAACAACTAAAAGTAAAGCAGGTCAATGCAATGGGATTTTGTATTGGTGGTACTTTATTATCAATACTTCTGGCATATGACAAGCATCATAAAGACAAATCCATTCGAAGCGCTACCTTTTTAGCCTCGATGATAGATTTTAGTGATCCTGGTGACATTTCGGTTTTTATTGACGAACAACAAATCCAGAAACTTGAGGAAGAAATGCATTCCAAAGGTTATTTGCCAGGGAAATTTATGGCTTCCAGTTTTAATTCATTAAGAGCAAATGACTTGATTTGGTCCTTTTTCATTAAAAATTATTTACAAGGTAAAAATCCGGTTCCATTTGATATTTTATATTGGAATGGCGACTCCACAAATATGCCCGCAACCATGCATTCTCAATATTTACGTTGGATGTATTTACATAATGATTTGATAAAGCCTGGAAAAATTATACTGAACCATACACCTATAGATGTCACGCAAATCGATATCCCAACCTTTTTCCTGTCGACTGAAAAAGACCACATTGCCCCATGGAAAACCACTTATACAGGTTTTCAGATGATGAAGGGCCCAAAGCAGTTTGTACTCGGGGGTTCAGGACATATAGCAGGAATTATCAATTCACCTTTGGGAAAGAAGTATGGTTACCGAATGAATTCTAACATCAAGAGTTCAGCAGACGAATGGCTAATTAATTCGGTAGAAAAAGAAGGCTCCTGGTGGCCAGAATGGCTAAAATGGTTAAAAACGCAATCAGGCAAAACCATACCTGCTCCGCAATTTTCCCAGTTACCATTAAAACCGCTTGTTGATGCTCCTGGTACTTATGTGCTCAAAAATATTAATAGCTGATTAGATTTCTGGATCCTCGGTCAAGCCGAGGGACGGAGTGGATGGGGGTTGGGGTTGGGTTCAGGGGTTGGGTTCAGGGGTTGGGTTCAGGGGTTGGCTTCAGAGTTTGGATTGGGAATTTGATAGGTGATAAATGAACAATACAAATTGTTCCCCTCCATAATAGTATTACTAATAATTCTTACGTCCCTCGGCTTGACCCTGTCTCTTGATCACATCTT
>DEHS01000052.1 GCA_002352055.1 Legionellaceae bacterium UBA2794 | reverse complement strand
CAATGCTCTGCTTCTTTGATAGAACGCTATAAAGAATAATTAAAAGAGATTGGCTTGGAAATTTATGATGTAGTAATTAGGAAGAAATTAGTAACCTAATCTAAAAAAACTTCCTAAACACATTATTGCCAAATTAACTGCTTGGATTAATGCTGTAGGTCATGATGGCTTAAGTGAGGTTCGAAAAATACCGGGTTTTCATGATGAGCCGTTACAAGGAGAGCGTAAGGGGCAACGGTCGATTCGATTATCAAAGTCTTATCGTGCTATTTATATTATTGATAAGGCCGGGCAAATGGAAGTTGTAGAAATTATTGAGGTGAACAAACATGATTACTAAAAATACAAAAGAAACATTGGAATATCTTGAAAATCTTATTGGTGAAAAATTAACTTTGGGTTCTTTTATTCTTGCAATTCGTCAAGGAGAGGAATTGAGCCAGGTTGAATTTGCTAAAGCATTGGGTGTCTCAAGACAAGTATTATGTGATATCGAACATGGAAGAAGAATTATTAGTCCTAAAAAAGCTGCCGAATACGCTGAATTATTAGGTTATTCCAAAAAACAATTTGTTCGACTTTGCTTGCAAGATATGATTGACCGTGATCATTTAGGTTTAATTGTTGAAATAGAAAATGCTGCCTAATTATTTAAAATTTAGTACGCTCAAAGATACTAAATGGTTATCAAAGGTCTTCCCCGCATTGCCAGCCTGGGCTGGATATGCGTAAAACCCAACCATTTAAACAATGAGTATAATTATTGGCAATGGTGTAAATAAAATTTGTAGATTAGAGCCCTGTAAAAACAATCGACACGTGCTTATTGGAGTGACTGACTATGTATATGCTTTATTTTCTTGTCCCAGAAACACATCTTGATGTGGTAAAAATTGCCATTTTTTCTGTAGGCGCAGGTAGTGTTGAAAATTACATGCATTGTGCATGGCAAACATTAGGTGAAGGTCAGTTTATGCCACTATCTGGCAGTAATGCATTTATTGGAGAAATAAATAAACTAGAAAAAGTATCTGAGTACAAAGTAGAAGTTATCTGTACTGAAGAGCAAATTAAAGATGCTGTTGCAGCATTAAAGCAAGCTCACCCATATGAAACACCTTCATATCAAGTTGTACGATTTGAAACAATCTTCTAACAGAGAGCTATAAAACCGAACTATTCTCGTACCAATAGTTAATTTGATTAATAGTAAGTCATTAAACGGTCCTTTTCGTCAGAATCCCGCCCGACCCTCTACTTGACTTGCAGGTATGGAGCAATCTATATCACCTCACAAACTAAGACATTTTTATTTACTTGGCTTAAGAAACAAAACATTGATGACGCCTTTATTTAACCCTAGTCAGGACACGCTAAAAGGGACTCTCTTGAAATATACTCAAAATTAAGCCTGGCTGATGCGCAAGATAAATATAATGATGTTATTGGGGATTTTCCGATCTAATTTTTTTTGATTTTTGCGTCAGGGCGCAAGTTCCGGAGCGCTAGGCCAATTTAGTGCCAATAATTATTATGGGGGTTCGGGGATCAATGGAACAGCTAAGTCACTTAAGCCAATTTCCCTTATTTTTTTGACAGACCAATACGATATTTAATTTGCACAAAACCTCCACCAATCGTCCGCGCAGATATAGGTATAATTCAATATCTTGTTTCAAAATCCCAAATAAGTATCGATGAAGCTGGAAGAGCTTGATGAACCTCCTTCATTAAAGGCTTTACGAGCAGCTGTTAAAGCCAAATTACCGCGTGCTGATTGACCAGAGATTGTACTTGAAATTGCTACACGCACTGGATTTCCTGATGCCTTTATTCATATAAATGAAGGGAATGCACGTGCTGATGATCTCTTAACAAGCCTATGTGCAGAATTACTTGCAGATTCTTGTAATACTGGACGAGAACCATTTGTTAGGGAAGATGTTCCTGCATTAAAACGAGATAGGCTGGTGTGGGTTGATCAAAATTATATTAGAAATGAGACAATTACAGACGCTAATTCCATAATGGTTTCTGCGCAAAATCAGATCCCATTAGCTAAGAAATGGGGTGGCGGTGATGTTGCATCAGCTGATGGGACGCGCTTTGTTGTTCCTGTTAGAACGGTACATGCTGCTCCAAACCCAAAATATTTTAAGGGGGGACGTGGTGTAACTTGGTACAACCTTATCTAAGGTATCTTTTGTGGCGGCCGAAAACAGTAGTTTATGGCCATGATAAAATCAAGAATTTTGATCCTTATATTTAAAGGGTTTTCAACGGACGAATTTCAGGGGATTTTTGGCCAGCTATGAAAGCGGAATTTATGCCAGGGTTTCAACGCATGACCAACATACGTTAGATCTCCAAATTGAAGCAATGAAAAAATATGCTGCTGCTCGTGATTGGCATATTGAAAGTGAAATTACAGAAATTGGATCAGGAGCAAAAGATAACAGACCTCTGCGTGACAAACTTATTAATCAAAGCTAAACGCAGAGATATTGATGTTATTATTGTTTGGAAATTAGATCGCTGGGTCGTTCTGTAAATGACCTATTCCAAACTCTAAACGAACTCAATGCATCAGGTGTTGGATTTATCTCATTGACAGAGGCATTAGATCTTACTACTGCTACCGGAAGGGCAATGGCTGGGCTGCTTGCAATCTTTGCAGAGTTTGAGCGAGAAATTTTGCGGGAACGTGTTAAAGCAGGTATTGTACATGCTAGAAGCAAAGGAAAAGCTCATGGGCGGCCTATAACCGCTAAGAAGCACGCTGACAAAGTGGTTGCACTTTTTAAAACCGGAATGAACAAGTCGGAAATTGCAAGGCAATTGGAATTGGCCGAACGTCCGTAAGAAGAATTTTAAATGAAAATAATCTAAGTAAAGAATTTTAAGATGATTGACTCGAAAGAAAAAATAAGACATGTGGTATTAACTGCACCTAGTCCAGAGTGGCCAATATTATTTAATGAATCAGCTACTGAAATTAAAAATATCCTAGGTGAAAATTGTGTAGATATTCATCACATTGGAAGTACTGCTATACCCAACATTTATGCCAAACCCATTGTGGATATTCTACCTATTGTCAAAAACATTAAGTTGGTTGATTCATTGAAAAAAGTTTG
Organism: Legionellaceae bacterium UBA2794; assembly: GCA_002352055.1. Taxonomy (GTDB): domain Bacteria; phylum Pseudomonadota; class Gammaproteobacteria; order Legionellales; family Legionellaceae; genus Legionella. Next base: position 859 of record DEHS01000052.1, on the reverse strand, counting down.
AATCATTGGGTTATGTTTGCATGGGTGAATATGGTATTCCTGGACGACGTTTCTACTGGAAATCAAAAGATAAAAGAACCCATAATATACATTTATTCGAACAGGGATCGGCTGAAATTTCGCGTCATTTATCCTTTAGGGACTTTATGCGTAATCATGAAGACTACGCGAAGGCTTACTCTGTTTTAAAATGTTGTCTGGCTGAAGTATTTCCTAATGATATAGTAAACTACGTCAATGGCAAAAGTTCTTTTGTACAGAGTATTGACTATCAAACAGGTACAGCCCGAGATAAGCAAATAAATGCTCAGGATAATATCATTATTCAACCTTATAATCCTGCTTGGCCAAAGCTTGCAGAAGCAGAGATTAAGGCAATTAAAACAATTGTAAATCAAGCGTCTTTTATTTCTATCGACCATATAGGAAGCACAGCAGTGCCTCAACTTTCAAGCAAACCAATCATTGATATTTTCATTGGCGTTCAATCTATCAAAGAAGCAGAGCATTGGATTTCTCCTCTTCAATCACTTGGATATATTTATTGGGAAGAAAATCCAGATAAAACACATTTACGATTTTTTAAAGGAATGCCTCCCTTTGGTGATGGAAGGACGCATCATGTGCATATTGTCGANNCTTAAACTGAGATTAGCACAATCTCATAATATTGATCGTGAAACTTATACGGATAATAAATTAGATTTTATTACATCCATACTGCGTGCAAATGGTTATATAAAACCAATTTTACGCTAGATTATTGCACTTTGGATAGAAGTTAAAGACTATTTCATTCGAAAGCTATTTTTTTGATTATAAATTAAACATGACCCTTTTTTACCAGGATCCCGGCCGG
>DEHS01000041.1 GCA_002352055.1 Legionellaceae bacterium UBA2794 | reverse complement strand
ACACAGTTATTTAAACACTACCCTTCTCCCCAATGCTTGGGGAGAAGGGAGAGCATAATTAGTTCTCATATAATGCACGCACTAATTATCCCTTCTCCCCAATACTTGGGGAGAAGGGATAATCTACACTTGAGAGAGGTCCGTGTTACATAATTAGCAATGCTGCTATTGGATTTTACAATTTTTAGCAGCAGCTGGCTCGGCTAAATTATCAGCAGCAACTTTTACCTCATCCCAATCCTTTGAGTTGGTTCTAAATAAGCCAATGTTATTGTTAGGAAGGATAGAATTCTTTAACGCACTAATTGATGCGACTAATGTGTTTATCATTGTACGCAAATACTGCACTATATTTTCCCATCCGCTAGGTCGGGGCACTTCTGCTAAGTTATCAAGCTGGCCTATTAATTTATTTGGTGCTGAATTTACGTTAGAAGATAATTTGTTATCCGCTTTAAAAACATCCCCAGCAACCTGTTCTAAATCTTGTTTAACTACAGTCACTTTCTCCTTAAAGGGTCCATCTGGTAAAGACTCCATCGCTTTCCCCAAAGCCACCGCATTTTCAGAAAATTGCTTCTGATTGGAAGATAATAAAATATTGGACTTTGATTCTCCTTTAGTCAAACTAACTAAATCCATCCAAAACTTCTGATAAATAATATCTTCATTCACGCCAGATGCTAAAATTTTATTTCTCGTAAGGTTTATCACATCAACAGCGTTTTCAAACTGCCTAATTATACGCGCTCTAACTTTGCTATCGGGTTGCTTATGCAAATCATTAACCAACACCTTCAATTGATCAATAATTTCTCCATGCGACATATTTTGATTCTCATTTCGGGCATTGGAAAATAAAATATCACCAATTGCTTTTAGATGATTCCTCAAAGAAGAGACTATTGACTTAAATTCGGAAGAAGATTTATCAGTAACATCGATATCAAGTTGATTTAAAGAAACATTAAATTTTTGTTCTTCTTGAGAGAGATTCAATTGTATTTTTTTCTCTTGTACCTGTAGTTGTAAACCTGGTTTACCTTGATTTGCTTTATTAGAAACCTTTTGAATCTCATCTAATCGAGCATCACTTTTCTTTAAAACGCTCTTTTTTACCCTCCTCTTTTCCAATTCAAACAGTTGAAAATCCATTGAAGTGTTCCCTTTCTTTTTAACTGCATCAAGCACTAATTGATGATTAACAATATAGTTTACTTTTTGAAAACTTGTTTGTTCGTGTTTTACAATCTCCTTCTCATCCTTACAGTCTTTAAAATTTATTGAAATACTATTCAATTGTCGCGCAGCAGCTTGCAAGACAGCACTCGCTGCATTTTGTTCTATTTGATTTATTTTTAAATCGAGTGCTTTTTTCACGCCTGCAGGCAATTGATTGTTTTCTTTTAAATCGTTCAAGGTGGAAACATTAGAATCTTGGTCATTAAAAGTTAACTGATATAAATCGTTAATTTTTTTTGCTTTAATCGCTTGAATAGCTTCCAAATTTTCCGGCCCAAAACTCGCGGAAAAATCCTTGATTTTTACTTCTATANNTTCTATAACTTGCCAATCAAATGAAGGTTGCGATTTAATGGATGCTGTAATCCCCGCTAACCACTCTTTTATAGAATCATCAGTAATTTTCTTAATTTCTTCCTCTACTTCCTGCGTTGAAAGTTTATACAACCCTTGAGCATTATTGATAGCAAACAAAACCAAATCTTTAGCAACCCTGGAGTTATAATTACTTAAAGAATGTATCTGACTGATTTGCAACCGAAGGTCTTTTGTCGGAGCCCCCATTAAAATATTTCTGCACTCATCATTACTTAATACAAAGGGAGTTCTCACTTGAAAGCGGATACCCTCTGTAAGAACAGTATTCCGCAAAAAATAGCTGACCGCTCTTACACTGAATTCTTGTGGTGTAGTTGCATCTAAAATTTGCTCTCGATTAAATAAAGGTTGCGGCTGGGTAAATAATTTACGTATGTTGCCTGCACTAGTAAGTGCTGCAGGTTCGTTTGGATAAAAGAAATGATCTATTAATGTACCTTTAACATACGCTTTAGCTGAGTTAAAATCTAATTGTGGGCTCTCTTTTTCACGTGCCGCTCTATCTATAACAAACTCTAAAAATCGCTGTTCCAAGTAAGGAGAAGCATCAGGATTATTTTTTTTATTGATATTTGCCCACATCTCAGTGTTAACAGGAGGTGTTTTTAAATCTAAATACACTAAATTATCATACAATTCTGGATTATTTCGTAAAACAGATGCTAATGGTAAATCATATTTTTGTTTCAATAATTGATAGGTATCCTGGTTTTTACTTTTAACTACTGAGGTTAGTATTAATATTAACTCATTCTCAAAGAACTTTTCCGTGTCATTGATAATTTTTCTAGTTAAATCCGCAAAGTTTGAGTCGCTAAAAACATAACTCATCACCTCTAACCCATTAAAAGATTTAGGAGGAGAATTTAGAAAACTATGTATCGCTTTACGCTGATTAATGGAGAGCAATTCGTAGTAAGTTGCTATTTCTGGTGAATTCCTGATTAAAATTTGATATCGATGAAAAACACCAGCGCCCAATTCCGGGTATTGCTTTATCCCATCTTGCATCATTTGCAATGCTGGAGGGTTAGCTATTATTTGTTCAACGAATACATCAGAATTAATAAGCCATTTAGCGAAATGATAAGATGCTAAATTGGGAGCTAAAAAACATAAGCGCGCTTTTTTCTGTCCCAATTGTTCAGAAGAATATTCTTCTGTAGTACTATTATCCCAGGGATTAACCAATATAATACGTTGATTAAATCCTACACCATTAATGACTTGATTTACCCGATAAGAATGCCGTACATATTCATTTGTAGCATATTGCATGCTCAGATATACCGGGAAGTCAGGAACAACTTTTTTTAATGTTGCTATTTGTTTTATAGTTAACTCATCCTGTACGTAGAGATCCAGCAGATTAGCAACAAAAGCAGTACTCTTGTCGTGTTCAGCTTTTCGATAATTGTGTGCAAGAACACTATAGTTAGGCTCTCCTGGAACATGAGGGATGTCATATAAGTAATAGGAACTGATTCGTTCTAAAATTTTTACTGCCAAGCAATTCGTTTCCACACCGTCCTTTGATTTATCTATTTCGGCCAAACGCTCCTTACTAATTGTAAAAACATCCTCTCCAGATAGTTCATCCTGATAAAAACTATATTTACCTTCTAATCTTTCTGGTTGTATACGAGCGCTTTGTAGTGTTATTTTAATACGTACACTAACACTTCCATCCTGATTTTCCCGAAACATTGAAGTTAATTTTTTATATCCATCGGGATTATGGATAAGACTATCCAGAGATGCTAATAAATAGCAGTCACCCGTTGGACCTTGCTTAATCTGGATAGGTTCGTTCACAGGAGGAAATAGAGGCATAATTGTTCCTTGTTTATACATATAAGAGCATTATATATCATATTTCTTAAGGGAGTCTTAAAAACTAAATAATTCCAATATCTTCAAAAATCTGGCTTGTCTCCGCCAAAAATGAAAGACAACTTACTAATTTACAATGCATTGTGCATAAAATTATGAGGGAGTTAATTCTGTTTACGAAGGTGATCAACTGCTTTTAAGTTTACGCGAAAACTACAATTAAACCTTAAATATATTCCTTAAGAAAAATTTTTTAAGCAAATCTTGAAATTTAAATCTTCAATCATATATTTAATTTATCTTAATAATCTTATAAGGAGTTTGAATATGAATAATCTACGTCGTACTTACTATCCAGTTTATAAAGACCTGGGCTCCATATTTGACAATTTATTAAATACACAGACTAAAGACGAATCTTTTGGAGACCTGGGTAAATGGGCACCTGCAGTTGATATTAAAGAGGAAAAAGATCGCTTTTTAGTCATCGCCGACTTACCCGGCGTTGAAAAAGAAAATATGAATATTTCTCTGGAGAATAATATCCTTACACTTCAAGGTTCCAGAACCTACGAAGAAAGTGAAAATCAGGAAGGTTATACTCGGGTTGAACGCTCTTTAGGCCAATTTCATCGGCGATTTACCCTTCCAAAAATTGCAGACGAAAGCAAAATTAGTGCTTCATATAAAAATGGAATATTAAAAATATCCATTCCTAAAAAAAATAAGGCATTAGAAAAACGTATTGATGTGACGATTGAAGAGTAACCCATTGAATTTAGAATCTTTCTAAATTCAAAAATTACCCCAATAATGTGAGCCTAATATTGAGCTCACATTATTTTTAACAAACCTCTAGCTTAAAATAAAAAAACGTTCCTGTCTTATACTAAATATTTCAGTATAATTCTGTATAAAAAAAACAGTACGTGCTATTTTGATAGCCTAAGAATTGCAGACGAACCTGACTATTAGATTTTCTAATAATATTGAAGAGTAATAGCACAAATGCTAATATCAGAAAAATTAATATCTGCTAATAAAATCATTAGGAACTCTAATGTCAATTGATACGGTTACCTTGCAATGTTTTCTTGCAGTCGCCGATACAGGAAGTTTTACAAAAGCAGCTGTAAAGGTAGGCCGAACTCAATCTGCAATTAGCCAGCAAATCGCAAAGCTTGAACAAATCACTGAAAAACCACTTATTAATCGCGGTAAATCATTATCTTTAACGACCGATGGCGCGCTTTTTCTTGGTTATGCCCGCAAAATTTTTGAATTACATCGCGAAGCATTAGATCGTTTTAGAGAACCTGAGCTTGAGGGTGAAATTCGCTTAGGGCTGCCTGAGGATTTCGCAACCATTGTTTTGTCAGATGTTTTAGTTGATTTCGCAAGACTACACCCACGAGTTATTCTTAATGTTGAATGCGATTTAACCCTGAATTTATTAGATCAGTTCACTCAGGGGAAATCAGATTTGGTACTTTTAAAAACGCACCAGACTGCAACATTACCCAAAGCAGTAACTATTTGGAATGAGCCCGTTCAGTGGATTGGAAAGCCAGATTTTTTCACTTCATTTGATAAAAACTCCATCATTCCATTAGTTCTCTCTCCTCAACCTTGTGTTTATCGAGAAAATGTTATTCAGGCATTAGAAAAAAAGGGAATTCGTTGGCGTTTGGTCTATTCTAGCCCCAGTTATGCAGGAAAAATGGCTGCGGTAAAAGCAGGCCTTGGCATTACAGCTATTCAGAGAACGATGATTCCAAGCTATTTGGAATCAATGGAACTTTCTGTTCTACCTAGGTTAAATAATATTCATATATCGTTGTTAAAAAGAGAGGGGCCTAATAAGGCAATAGATTCACTGGAGTATTTTTTGTTAAAGAGATTAAAGCATAACCAGTAAGATTACTTAAGTATTTAAAGGATTATTGATACAATGAAAAAACCTGAAATACATTCTATTCTTGAAGTCTTGGACTCTTCATCGATATATTCAATTCTCATAATCAGCATACTTATCAGTTTATTGTCCTTAGTAGTTCCCATTGCGGCACAAACCTTAATTAACCTGGTAGCGTTCGGTAAATTACTCCAACCGGTGGTATTTTTGAGTCTAATGGTATTTGTCTTAATGGCAGGTATGGGCATGTTAAGTATCTGGCAAGCAGTTATTATTGAAATTATTCAGCAAAAGCTAATGGTTCAAACCAGCTTGAATCTTGCCAAACATTTTAACCGACTGTCTCCTTTGATTTTCTCAAATCATAATGGACCAGAATTGGTTAACCGATATTTTGAAATTACGGTGATTAATAAAGCTTTGGCTAGCCTGCTACTTTATGGCATAACCCTCGGACTACAGATGATTTTCGGCATGATTTTACTTTTGTTTTATCATCCAATGTTTCTTATATTTAATGCTTTTATAATACTAAGCCTATTGCTAATCATCTTTGTCCCCTACCGAACTGCTGTAAATACAGCGCAACAGGAATGCGCCCAAAAGCATGTAGTGGGAGCCTGGCTTGAAGAAATTCTCATCAATCGTTATTTATTTAAATTTAATGACTATCCATCTTATGTTATGGAACAGACTGATAAGAAATTGGTAGGTTTCTTAAAAGCTAGAAACAAGCACTTTAAGCAATTAATTAAACACCAGATAGGATTATATGCTCTGGCAACTATTGCAACCAGTCTGTTATTAGGATTGGGGGGTTATTTAATTATCAATAATCAGCTGAGTCTTGGGCAACTGGTCGCGTCTGAAATCGTATTAGGTACTTTATTGTATGGGTTTAAAAGGCTCGGAGCATTGCTTGAAAATTACTATGACTTAATTGCTTCATCGCGTAAAATTGATTCTACTCTAAACCTACCACTTGAAATAAATCATGTGAAAACAGACGCAAATAATTTACCTTATTCAGAGAGAATCCATCTTAAGTTAGACCTTTTAGAAACGAAATTCAAAACCCTTCAACCAATAAACCTAGAAGCTGAAGCTTCTCCTGAAAACCCCTTATTGCTTTCTTTTAGAGAAGAAGACTCTTGCAAAAACTTCATTGAATCATTATGTGGCTTGAAAGAAATAGGGACAGTTAAAATTATTCTCAATCAAATCCCGTGTAATCAAAAAGCATTGATTATGCTTCGTAAACAAAGTTTGTTGATTAGAGAGCCTCAATGGTTTGCAGGAACCATTTATCAAAATCTGGTCTTAAGCCATAAGTCCATGTCAACCCAGGTCATTTGTGAACTCTTAAAAAAAGTGAATTTACTTGAAAAAATTATGGAGCTTCCCGAAGGACTTAATACGTTCGTGAACGACTGGCAAATAATCTTTACTTTATCGGAGTTAATTCAATTGATGATTATTCGAGCATGCATAGATAACCCTCGACTATTAATTATCGATAGGAGTCTTGATGAGTTACAAACAGATGATGTTGCTAATGTTCTTGCCATATTACTAACCTTGAACAAGACCACCTTGATAATTACTACCTTAAAAAATCAAATACACCTCAGCAATCAATTGGTTATACCTCTATGAAATCACATGCTAATGAAATGCTGGGGAAACTACCTAAACCACAAAAAATTGTTCGTATTACGCTAAGTTGCTTGCTTATAATTTTGGCGTTCTTTGCTTTTATTCCATGGCAACAATTCGCTTTAGGTAATGGTAAGGTTATTGCATTTTCCCCAACGGAAAGGCTACATACAGTGAATTCCCCAATTGGGGGTCGAATTAAAAAATGGTATGTAGATGAGGGAGCAAGTGTAAAACCTGGTGATCCTATAGTGGATATTAGTGATAATGATCCCGATCTTTTGACACGTCTCCAACTTGAAAAAGATGCCGTTTTGCTTAGAATTAAGGCAACAAAGCAAGCAATTGCTGCCGCACAATCAAATGTCATTCGTCAAAAAAAACTCTATGAACAAGGTATAAATTCCAAACGTCAATATGAGTTAGCACAAATAGAATTCTCGAAATATCAAAATGAACTGGCCCAGGCGAATATTGATAAAGTCAATATTGATGTAAAAATTGCACGTCAGAATACTCAGTTATTAAAAGCACAAACTGCTGGAACTATTTATAAGCGCCTTACAGGACAGGAAAGTGTTGTGGTCAATGCAGGTGATGTATTAGCTCAAATTATTCCTAATACACAATCACGCGCAGTTGAATTGTGGATAGATGGTAATGACATTCCTTTTGTTCGGGTTTATCAGAAAGTACGACTTCAATTTGAAGGTTGGCCTGCCATTCAATTTAGAGGTTGGCCACAAATCGCTGTAGGCACTTTTGGCGGGACAGTTTCGTTTATCGATCCTACAGATAATGGGCAGGGACTATTTCGAATTGTCGTTATTCCTGACGAAGCCTGGCCTGACACTCGATATTTACGTCAGGGAGTACGAGTGCATGGATGGGTCCAATTAGGGCAAGTTCCTTTATGGTATGAACTTTGGCGGCAATTTAATGGTTTCCCACCCGAAAGCCAAAATGAGTCCAATAAACTATGAGTTCTGACCATTTCAATAAAATGAGAAATCACTGGAAAAAAAAGTCCATTTTAACACTTGTTATAATGATTATAACTTCCACAGTGTGGTCACAAAAAAATAGCTCATTATCTCTTGATGCGCTATTAAAAAATGTTAAATCAAGTTATCCCAAAATTATTGCAGCTCGGCTGCAAATAGCAAAGGCACAGGGCGATTTTTTAAGTGCTTTGGGGCAATTTGACCCTTCATTAAAAGCAAATACACGCTCACAACCTGAAGGTGGATATATTAATAATTATGCAAACACTGAACTCAGTATTCCTACTTTGGCAAATGGAATAAGATTATTCGCTGGATATCGGATTGGTAGAGGCGATTACCCGATCTACTATCAAAATTACCTCACTAATTCTGGTGGCGAATATCGGGCTGGAATCGCCCTGCCTTTGATAAAAGATTTTTTTATTGATAAGCAACGAACAGAATTGCTCACCCAGGCTGAAAACATAGCTTTGAGCGCCCAGGAGGTTGCCATTACTAAATTGTTGGTATTTCAAGAAACCATCAAGGCCTATTGGCAATGGGTTGGCGCAGGCTTGCAATTGAAAACGTTTAAGCATCTACTGCGGCTTGCTCAAAAAAGACAAACTGCTATTGTAAAACAAGCCGAAATTGGAGATTTACCAAAATTAGCCATAGTAGAAAATCAGCAAATTATTATGCAACGGCAGCAGCTTGTTAATCAAGGAAACATGTTGTTTGAGCAAGCCGCAGTTACTCTCTCAATTTATTACCGTGATCGAAAAGGACAACCTTTAATTCCATCAATGAACCAATTACCATTAAATTCTCAAATAGAAGAGCCCAAAATGGATAACCCCGGTAAAATTCGAGTAGAACTGATTCGACACCCTGCCTTACGTAAGCTGGATAAGTATTATCAGATTGTAAAGTTAAAACAAAATTTGGCCAAGAATGATCTATTACCTGATCTGGATGCTATGGCCTACACATCCAAACAGTATGGTGATGGTGCCGACCCCAAACTATTACCGCAAGCCGCAATGGTAGGACTCCATTTTAAGTTTCCACTCTATCAGCGCGTGGCGAAAGGTAAAATTATAAGCACGACTAGTGAATTAAGACAAATTACCACTGAAAAAAAGCTGGTATATGAGCAGTTAAATAATGAATATTCCAATCTTTTAATTGCGCTAAAAATGTACCAAAAACAACTTAATTTACTTAATACCGAATTTCAATTAGCACAACAGGTTGAAGTGGGTGAGGGTAAAAAATTTCAGGAAGGAGACAGTACTCTTTTTTTAGTTAACCAGCGAGAACAAACCACAGCACAGGTTCAATTAAATCTGATCAATGCTCGTGTCAATCTGCAAGAAACACGAAACTTAATACGTTTTTTTGTCACAACACATTTATAATGAAAGCTAAAATAAGGTCTGAAACAAAATCAACAGTTAGAAGTTCTGATATTTGCTCAGTAACTCATATCAGGCTAATCTAATACCACCAAAGGACAAAATTTAAATGTATTCATCTTAAAATTTGCTTAGATGCTTAAGAGTTATGGATAACTATGACAAAAGATAAATTGCGCTCCTGGCTTCCTTTAATCCTACTGTTGAGTTTGCTGGCTCTCTTTTTTATTTTTCGTCTGGACCAATATTTATCCTTTTCTTTTTTACATACCTATCAGGCCCAATTAATTTATTGGACTAATACGTATTATATTTTAACGGTTTTACTTTTCCTGACATTGTATACCCTTGCTGTGGCCATATCTCTTCCAGGTGCAATATTTTTTACCTTAGCCAGCGGATTTTTGTTCGGAGTCTTCTGGGGGATTGTCTATGTGATTATTGCTGCAACCTCCGGAGCAACAATTCTCTATTTTGCAGTGCGAACATCTCTGGGAAATTGGCTTGCTAAATCAGCAAGTCAATGGACAGAAAGGATGCGAGCTGGGTTTCAGGACAACGCTTTTTCCTATCTGCTTACATTAAGGCTCATCCCGATAGTGCCGTTCTGGGTAGTAAATATTATTCCTGGGCTGCTTGGGGTAAAACCTAAAACATTTATTCTGGCAACATTTATAGGAATTATCCCGGGAACAGCCGTATTTGTTATTCTCGGTTCAGGCATACAAAATCTTTTTGCAATGAACCAAACACCTAATCTACATGTCCTTTTTACTCCTTCAATTTTCTTTCCATTGCTTGCCTTAGCCGGCCTGTCTCTACTTCCAGTGATTTATAAAGCAAAAATTAGTAAAAGTAGCCCAAAAAACTCATTTATTGCAGTTGATCTGGTCATTATCGGAGCAGGACCAGGGGGCTTAAGTGTGGCATCAGTTGCAACACAACTCGGTCTTAAGGTTATTTTAGTCCAATCAGGATTAATGGGGGGCGATTGCCTGAATTATGGATGTATTCCCTCAAAGGCATTGCTCGCCTCTGCTAAAACAGCTTATCTCATACGTCAAGCTCAAAATTTTGGCATAGAAGTAAAAGAAGTACACATTAATTTTTTAAATGTACTTAAGCACGTCCATGAAGTGATCAAAGAACTAGCTGAACACGATTCAGTGGAACGATTTAAATCTCTTGGTGTTGATGTTATTGAGGCAGAAGCACGATTCACCGGAAAGAATACAATTACAGCTAAAGACGTGGAAATCCAGGCCAAACATTTTGTAATAGCTACTGGCTCCAATCCACTGATCCCATCCATACCCGGTTTAGATATTACCCCTTATTTTACAAATGAAAGCATTTTTAATCTAACGGAACAACCGGAACATTTAATGGTTATTGGTGGTGGACCAATAGGGTGTGAATTGGCTCAGGCTTTTTCCATGCTTGGAACTCATGTAACTCTCGTGGAACAGCAAACGCTTTTGTCTGGAGAAGATGAAGATTGTGTCACAATTCTTCGCGATCAACTAAACCGGATGAATATATCGATTTATGAACATTGTACTGTGCAAGAGGTACACTCTGTTAACCCTCAGAATATAAAAATAGTTATTCAAAAGAAAGGAGAACTGATAAATATTACTGGCTCTCATTTACTGATCGCAACTGGCCGTAAGGCTCATGTAACTCATTTGGGGCTGGATAAAGCCGGTATTGATTATTCTGCTCAGGGCATTAACGTAAATTCTTATTTACAGACCAGTAATAATAAAGTCTATGCCATTGGCGATGTAGTAGGTCCCTTTCGGTTTACCCATATGGCAAGTTATCAGGCAGGAATTGTCATCCGCAATATCATATTTAAATTGCCATCTAAAGTGAATTATCAAAACATCCCAAGAGTTACTTTTACCGAACCAGAAATAGCCCATGTTGGTATTTCTGAAAAAGAAGCTTTACAGCAAAAAAATATTAAACTAATACAATGGCCTTTTAAAGAGAATGATCGTGCTAATACCGATTTAAAAATTGAAGGTAAAATAAAAGTGTTCACAGATGCCAAGGCACGAATTTTAGGGGTTACTATAATTGGACATTGTGCCGGTGAACTTATTTTACCCTGGATAATGGCAGTTAAGGAGCGAAAGACATTACGCTCGTTCACTGATGTTATCGTCCCCTACCCTACTTTTAGTGAAATTAGCAAACAAGTTGCTGCGGAGTATTACAAGCCACAATTGTTTTCAAAAAAAGTTCGCTTACTTGTTTCCTGGTTGAATAAACTATAACCTTAAATGAAACACATCTTCTCAATATATAGAAAAATATGAGAAAACTATTGTTCCGACATTAGAAACTAATTCATCATGTCGTTATCGTTTTGACAAAAAATTAATGTAATCAGGATGACACAATGATTGAAGAGTATTTTAGACAGCCCTACCAAGTATATTTTATTAATCCATTGGCAAACTATCTGCAAACTAAAGTCACGCCTAACCAAATAACAGTTCTCTCTGGAGTGTTAGGCTTATTAGTTCTGCCGACACTGCTCATGAACTATGTCTATTTTTCGATTTTTTTACTTATATTATCGGGGATTTGCGACACTTTAGATGGAACGTTAGCGCGTATGCAACAAACAAGTTCGGATTGGGGTTCGGTATTGGACATAATATGCGACAGAATAGTTGAAATCACTGTGGTACTATCCCTTTTTGCGATTGCACCTGCAGAACGAGGGGCTCCAGCTCTGTTGATGTTAGCAAGCATGCTTCTTTGTATCACAAGTTTTCTTGTTGTTGGAATTTTTACAGTGAATGAGACCCACAAAAGTTTTCACTACAGTCCGGGCTTGATGGAACGTGCAGAAGCCTTTATATTTTTTATTGCCATGATGCTTTGGCCACACTATTTTAATTTTTTAGCGTTTTTATTTATTGCATTGGTACTCCTGACAGCTATTATTCGTCTCATGCAATTTCACTCACAGTACCGCTTGATTTAAAGCTTATGGAGTACGAACTCTTAATTTTGGACCGGCCCAGGGCCTGAATTGTTTTCCTACGTGCCGTGGTTTAACCACGGCATCCAGTGATCTTTGCCATAACGTAAAAGTTATCAGAGCAAAAAGGGGACTGAAATAGCTGGAAGGATAACCTCGAAAGAATTAAAGAAAATCTAAGCTCCTTTATCCCTTTATTAATACCCCCAAAACCAGGGAATAAGTGATTCCTTTACTTTCCACAATCATAAAACATTAATATGCTTTTTCCTGCCACAACTCCTTGATACGTTCATCACGACCACATCGATATCGGTAATATTTATAACGTAATGGGTTTTTTTTATAATAGTCCTGATGATATTCTTCAGCAGGGTAAAAATGAGTTGAAGAAATAATGTCCGTAACGATATGGGGGAATTTTTTTTCTAAACCTTTTTTACTGCTTAAAGCTGCATTTTTTTGTTCTTCGTTAAGATAAAATATAACACTACGATATTGATGTCCCTGGTCGCAAAATTGTGCGTTTTTCATGGTGGGATCAATATGATGCCAGTAATAATTCAGCAGTTGTGAGTATGTGATTACTGTTGGATCATAAAGTACACGAACCGATTCCACATATTTGGTAGTACCTGAAGATACCAGGTCGTAATTTGGATTAGGTTCTTCTCCGCCGTCGTAACCTGATATAGTTTGTACCACCCCGGGCAACTTATCAAAATCGCTTTCAACACACCAAAAACACCCACCAGCAAATATAGCCTCTGCGGTTTTTGCGAATAAAGGTTGTGCGGTAAACATGATAATCAATAATAGGAAGCGCATTTATTACCTATATGTATGTAAGAATGAATACTTAAATAGTAATTATAGACTACCCTTGCGAATGATATACCCCAGCCCCATAAAGAGTAACAACTCATATGATTTTTAGAGTCTGGTGACATTCATTACAATTGCGTGAAAAATCGAGACTTGCAACCTGCGATAGATCAAGCTTTGTCGTCAGCAATCAATTATTTTTATCATCCGAATTTTAGAACAAAACTTACGTACCGCGATTTATTCGCGGTATCCAGAAATCGATGTTCAAATAAAACATCTATTTAATAATTGCTATTTCATTTAACACAGGCTTATCTCGATTTTATAATAAACCCACGTCTAGTACTTAAGCTCCTCAGAAAATTTTAAGATAAATTAATTATTCAAGTAAAAATAATTGATTGATCATAACAACGCTTGCTCTGAGGGATAAGATTGAATGTTATATTTATTCTTAGATTTCTGGATACCGCGAATAAATCGCGGTACGTAGGTTTTTGTTCTAAAATTCGGATGATAAAAATAATTGATTGATGATGACAAGGCTTGCTCTGATTGAATGAGATGGAATATGCATTTGATTGTAGATTTCTGGATATCGCGAATAAATCGCCGTACGTAGGTTTTATCTATCGAAGTAAGTAGGTTTTTGTCTTAAAGATTCGGATGATAAAAATAATTGGTTAATGATAATGAAGCTTGCTCTAATGGAATGAAATTAATAAAAAGCTCTGTCAGAGTTAACGGACAGAGCTTTCTTTAATAGACGGGCTAAACTATCTTATTTAGCAAGTGCGGCCTTCTTTTCTTTTTCTTTAGCAATCACTGCTTCTGCTACGCTATTTGGACAAGCGGCATAGTGCGAGAATTCCATAGAAAATTGACCACGACCTGAGGTCAGAGTACGTAATGTGCTGATGTAACCAAACATTTCAGAAAGAGGAACATCCGCCTTAATCCGTACGCCAGTAGCACTTGGCTCTTGTCCAGAAATCATACCGCGACGACGATTTAAGTCACCAATAACATTACCTACATCGTCTTCAGTACTGTACACGTCAACTTTCATGATTGGCTCAAGCAATTGGGGCGCAGCTTTGGGAATTGATTGACGAAATGCACCTTTGGCCGCAATTTCGAATGCAATTGCCGAGGAGTCTACCGGATGGTATGCACCGTCAGTAAGATTCACTGAAACGTCCAATACCGGGAAGCCCGCTAAAGTACCTGCGCCCATCATTGAACGAAAACCTTTTTCAATTGCTGGGAAAAACTCTTTAGGTACGTTACCACCAACAACGGAGGTTACAAAGGTAAATCCAGAGTTTGGTTCGCCTGGTTCAATCGTATAATCAATTTTACCATACTGACCCGAACCACCTGATTGTTTCTTATGAGTATAACTGTCCTGAACCGGTTTGGTAATGGTTTCGCGATAAGCAACCTGAGGTTGACCCACTAGCAACTCAACATCGTAAGTACGTTTCAGAATATCGACTTTAATATCAAGATGTAGCTCACCCATACCACGAAGAATGGTTTCACCAGAATCTATGTCTGTTTCTACTCTAAACGTGGGATCTTCAGCAACCATTTTACCAATAGCAATACTCATTTTTTCAGTTGAGCCTTTATCTTTTGGTGTTACAGCAATAGAAATAACAGGCTCAGGGAAAACCATCGCTTCAAGGGTACACTCATGATTAGGATCGCAAAGAGTATGACCAGTTCGTACGTTTTTCATACCTACAATAGCGATAATATCACCTGCTTCAGCGCTTTGTAATTCGTTACGCTCATTCGCTTGCATCTCAACCATACGACCAACTCGTTCCGTTTTACCGGTGAAGGAGTTAAGGATGGTGTCTCCTTTATTCAATCTTCCAGAATAAATTCGTACGAAAGTTAGTGCACCAAAACGATCGTCCATAATTTTGAACGCCAATGCGCGTAATGGCTCATCAGGAGAAACGATCGCAAATTGACCATTTGGCTCCCCTTCAGCATTAGTCAGAGGTTGAGGATTAACTTCATGAGGGGCTGGTAGATAATCAACTACAGCATCTAATAAAAGTTGCATTCCTTTATTTTTGAAGGCCGATCCACAGTATGTTGGGAAGAAGGCTAATTCTAAAGTACCTTTACGAATACAGCGCTTGATATCTTCAATTGAAGGCTCTTCCCCTTCAAGATAAGCCATCAGCAAGTCATCATCCATCTCTAAAGCGGTTTCGATTAATTGACTGCGATACGTCTCAACATCGTCAACCATATCAGCTGGAACGTCTGTAATCGTGTAATTTTCTGGCTGTCCGGTTTCGTCCCAAACGTAGGCTTTACGCGTTAATAAATCCACTACTCCGATGAAGCTATCTTCAACACCAATTGGTAATGTCATGATTAATGGGTTAGCACCTAAAACTTTCTTCACTTGCGCTGTTACTTTCAAAAAGTCCGCGCCAATACGATCCAGCTTGTTTACGAAAATCAAACGAGATACTTTGGAATTATTTGCATAACGCCAGTTGGTTTCAGACTGTGGCTCCACGCCGCCTGAACCGCAAAATACACCAATACCACCATCGAGTACTTTAAGAGAACGATATACTTCAACGGTGAAATCCACGTGTCCTGGGGTATCGATTACGTTGAAACGTGTGCCTTTCCAGAAACAACTTACTGCTGCAGACTGGATGGTAATACCTCGCTCTGCTTCCTGTTCCATGAAATCTGTTGTTGATTCACCTTCGTGAACTTCACCGATTTTATGGATCCTGCCAGTAAGCTTAAGAATACGTTCGGTAGTCGTGGTTTTGCCGGCATCTACGTGAGCGAAGATACCAATGTTTCTATAAAGGTTTAAGTCAGTCATAGCGCTCTTATAAAAGTGAAATGGATTTAAAAATAGTGGTGGATTATACAGTATTTTATAAAAATTTACAGCAGTTCCGTAAGCATCTGGATAAAAAACTCAAAACAAAATCGTATAAACATTCTATGAATTAAATTATCCCGCTTATTTGATCGTGAACATTCCATTTAATCTTTATAAATCCAGGTGCATTATTCTTTATATTATTAAGAATTGTTTCTGAGTTCGTTTAATTTCATCATTAATTTCATCAATATCAATTATATTTGCATAAGCATCCCCTAGTTTTTGCTGTATAAATTTAATTCTTTTTGCCAGACTTCCATTGGGATTTATTAATTGCTTGTTATTAATTAATTTAGATTTTAAATCGATTAAATAATCGTCGGGAGATTGGTTTTTCGGATTACTAAGGACCTGTTTCACAGTGTCCAGATGATGTCGATTCCAATGCCCAGTAACTGCTAATTTCAAAAAAGACAAAGAAGATGAGAAAAAACCACCATAATTATTATTAGAGCATTTACAATAATCATTTAATACATTTTTGATAGATGTGTCGAGAGAATCATGATTCCATAAACAAGAATATATGTTTTTAAAATAATAAAGCTGGTCTGTATTAGCATGTGGAGATATAAATTTATTAAGTGAAAAGAGCAACTGATATAGATTCCGATCTTTTTTTGCTGAGGTCTCGAACCTACTTTGATATTCTTTTGAAAATCTCAGCGCGTTTGCAACTGGCACATTAATTTGGAGAAATTGATCGTTTCTGGAGCATAGGTCTTGCTTTGTTCCAACTAGAACAATCCTTGTATTGGGAGCATGGGTTCTAAAGAGTGCAATATCACATTGTATTTTTATCAGATTTAACTCTTTAAGCGAAAGATCAACACAATACAGAATCACATCTTTACCTTTTAATATATTAAAATCAAAGGTATGAAAATGATTAAAAGTTGAATAACTTACGTCAGTAATATTTATATCAGAAGAGATTTTTAACTCTCTTGATTGTTGGGTTCTGGAGTATTTTTCTTGAAAAGGTATTCCACAAAGAACATTGCATAGTTGTGTTTTGCCCGATTGGGGTAATCCTAAAATAATGATTTCTAATGACATATTACCCTCATATCATTTCGTATTATTTAACTAAACTCTGATTTTAATTCATTGCTATTAATTTTGCACACATTAATAAAATTAAAGGCATATGTGCTTTTTATAGCCATAAGAATAAAAAAGCTCTTATTGAAGAGTCGAGTGTTTTTGTAATTTATGAAATATCTCAATTTGGTCAATTAGACTTGATTTGTTTGAGTATTCTTCTGGATGCCGCGCATAAAGCGCGGCACGTAGGGGCAAGGGATAAAACTATCAATAGATCTAAGCTTGGGTAACTATAAGGTATCTTAGACTCTGATTAACTCAAGTATCTTTAGTCTACTTGCTTAAACCCCTATCTGAACTGTTGATTAGTTAGGTTACTCAAGAACTCTAAATTTCCATTAAATCTTTTTCTTTCGCAACCAGGACTGCGTCAACTTCAGCAATATATTTATCAGTAAGCTTTTGTATCACCTCTCCTGCGCGACGTTCATCATCTTCAGAAATAGATTTATCCTTAACCAAATCTTTGAGTTGGCCATTGGCATCTCTTCTTATATTTCGAATTGATACACGTGCCTGTTCTCCTTCATGGCGGACTACTTTAATAAGCTCTTTTCTTCGCTCTTCAGTTAAAGGAGGCATGGGAACACGAATGGCACTTCCAGCTGTTGAAGGATTTAAACCAAGATTTGCGTTTAAAATTGCTTTTTCTACCGCTGCCACCATGGCTTTTTCCCATGGAGTAACTGTAATAGTACGCGAGTCGCTTGCGCTAATATTAGCTACTTGGCTAAGCGGTGTCAGATTTCCGTAATAATCAACTTGCACATGATCCAATAAACCGGCGTTTGCTCTTCCAGTTCGAATTTTGGTCATATCTACACCTAACGATTCAACCGTTTTTTTCATTCGCCTTTCTGAATCTTGTTTAATATCATTGATCATCTTTAGCTCCAACTATAGTACCTACTCGCTCTCCAACGACAATTTTCTTTAATGCTCCAGGAGTTGCCATGGCGAAAACTTGTAATGGCATATTCTGATCCTGACATAAGCAAATTGCGGTAGAGTCCATTACCTCTAAACCTTTGGTTAATACTTCTTTATATGTTAAAAAATCATAACGAACAGCATCTGGATTTTTTACGGGGTCTGCAGAGTACACACCATCAACTTTTGTTGCTTTTAAAACAATATCTGCATCAACTTCAATCGCTCTCAAGCATGCGGCTGTATCTGTGGTGAAGAAAGGATTTCCCGTTCCAGCGGCAAAAATGACCACTTGGCCATTTCGTAAATGGGTTATGGCTTTGCGACGATGGTACGAATCAACCACTCCTAACATAGGAATGGCTGACATGATACGCGCTGGTAAATCAATACGCTCCAACGCGTCTCTCATTGCTAAAGCATTCATCACCGTAGCTAACATGCCCATATGGTCGCCAGTTACACGACCTAGTCCCGCTTGAGACAATGCTTTTCCACGAAATAAATTGCCACCACCAATGACAATACCTACTTGAACACCCATCTGTATTAATTCTGCTACATCTCGCGCTAGCGTATCAAGTACAGAGGGGTCAATGCCAAATTGGGAATTGCCCATCAGAGCTTCACCACTAAATTTCAGTAAAATACGTTTATATTTTAATTTGGGGTGAATTTCGTTCATCATGTACGAACCTGAGCCATCACTTCTTCAACAAAGTTATCTTCTTTCTTCTCAATACCTTCGCCTACCACATAGCGAACAAAAGAAACGACTTCAGCGTTTTTCTCTTTTAATAATTGTCCTACTTTAATGTCAGGATTTTTTACATAAGGTTGACCAATTAAACTTACTTCATCAATAAATTTATTAATTCGGCCTTCAATCATTTTGTCGATAATTTCTTGGGGCTTTCCACTTTCTTTTGCTTGAGCGGTGAAAATTTCACGTTCATTTTCAATAGCTTCAGCAGATACTTGATCACGACTTACTACAATTGGCTTGCTCGCAGCAATGTGCATGGCAATGTCTTTAGCCAGTGCTTCGTCACCATTTTTAAGCGCAACCATAACACCAATACGCGAACCGTGCAGGTAATAACCAACGACACCACCTTCACAAGTGATACGCTCAAAACGTCTTAACTTAATATTTTCACCAATTTTTGCAAACAATTCCTGTCTGGCTTGTTCTACAGTGTTGCCGTTGGATAATTTCAATTCAGATAAAGCAGTGACGTCACTTACTGAACTGTTTAATGCAGCTTCAGCCACAGTATTCGCAAAATTAATAAAATTATCGTCACGAGCAGCAAAATCAGTTTCGCTATTTACTTCAAGAATGATTGCAGTTCGCTCATCTGCAGAACGAACAATAGAAACCATCCCTTCAGCGGCAACGCGATCTGCTTTTTTATCTGCTTTTGCTTGACCTGCTTTACGCATTTCCATTATTGCAGCTTCGATATCACCATTAGTTGCTATCAGGAATTTTTTACATTCCATCATCCCTGCGCCTGTACGCTCACGCAATTGCATCACTAATCCAGCACTAATTGTCGACATTTTCAATTCTCCACATAGCAAAAAGGGGGCTAGTTAAGAGTAACGCCCCCTTTTATTCAAAAATTAATTATTGACCCGCTTTTTCTTCATCTTTAGCTTTTGTAGGAACTTCTACAAATTCAGAGTCAGAGGATACCCCACCCACTGTATTGCTGTTTTTACCATCTAAAATGGCATCAGCGATGCAACGAACATAAATATCTACAGCTCTCATTGAATCATCGTTACCAGGGATTACATAATCAATGTTATCTGGGCTGTTATTAGTATCAACAATACCAATCACTGGAATTTTCAGACGACGAGCTTCTTCTACAGCAATATGTTCAAAACCAACATCGACAACAAAAAGAGCATCCGGTAGTCCACCCATGTGTTCAATACCGCCTAATCCGCGATCTAATTTTTCAAGTTCGCGTGTAAGCATTAACGCTTCTTTTTTGATCATGTCATTAAACAATCCTTTTTCCTTCATTTCTTTTAATTCCTTTAATCGGAATATAGATTGTCGGACTGTTTTGTAGTTGGTCAACATACCACCTAACCAGCGGTGATCAACATAAGGCATGCCACAACGTTTCGCATGTTCACGAATACTGTCTTGTGCCGCTCTTTTAGTACCAACAAAAAGGATTTTAGCCTTATTAGAAGCCAAACGACCGACGTAGTTAACTACATCGTTTAGCATAGGCATTGTTTTTTCAAGATTTATAATATGGATTTTATTTCTTGAACCAAATATATATTCTCCCATTTTTGGATTCCAGAACCGGGTTCTGTGACCAAAATGAGCGCCCGCTTCGAGCAATTCACGCATACTTACATTCATAATTTTCTCCAGGGTTAAGCCTCCACGCCTCCCATACGAAACCCACAAGGGACCCTAACGTATGTGTCGAAACGTGTGTGTATTTAAAGCGAGTTATTTATAACATAATGGAGCTCTTTGGGCAATCAAATTAACATAATACTCTGTATTTATTTATACTTTCTGATCTATACTGGTCGGGTATCTGATGAAGCGTATCCATTTCAATAAACCTGTTTAACAAAGAGGATCTGTAATGAAACTTAAATTTTTATGGTTACCCCTGTTTAGTCTCGCTCTGGCAGCAGGCCAACCAGCAGTCGCCTGCCCCACTAATTCCGATGGTAAAAAATGCCATTGCACCAGCAAAAACAGTTACAATCAACTCAGTTTAAGTAGTGAACAGCAAACTAAAATCAAAGCAATCAAAGTGCAAACGCATGACTCTTTAAAAAACACCTATCATCAAATAAAAGAATTGAATAAGGAAATTGATGTTCTCGTTCATGCGAATCAATTAGATGAGGCCAAACTGGATTTATTAATAAACCAGCGCAACAAATTAAAAGGTGCCGTTTATAAAAGTCGGGTGATGAGCAGACATCAAATATACAGCCTTCTTACTGAAGAGCAAAAAAATAAATTGAAAAATGTTAATCAGAAAAAATCCTGAAACATGAGGGGTTCTTGCGGAACCCCACATAAGCCCAAGTCAACACTCAATCAGTCTTAAATTTTTTAAGATAAGACTCGTATTTAATCAAAAATCATTTATTAATATTTTTAATAGACGATTACCCAACAATGTTGCTTTTGCTTTAGATTGATTAATCAAAATGACCACGCCTAAATTATTTTCAGGCGAAAATCCAATAAAAGTAGAAAAGCCTTGATTACCCCCGTTTTTGATAATCACCAAATCTTTTCCATGCCTCATTCTTTGCCACCCTAAACCCATAACAAATCCGGGCTTTACTCTAAAATAAGGTTGTTGTGCCTGCTGCATGGCTTTTAATAACTTATCAGATACCTGATTTACTTTAATCCCCAGATTGGCTTTTACAAAAGTTAACAAATCAGCAGATGATGAGCGTAGTGCACCACCACCTAAAAAGTTAGCAGCAACATATTTGGGGGCCTTTCTTTGATTGGGCCTATAACCTTGAGCTTCTTTATCGGAGAAATTGATTGGTACTTTAAAGAAAGTATGATTCATTGCTAAAGGATTAGTGATGTTTGAGGAGATTAGCTCAGGTAAATTTTGACCGGTAATTTGTTCCAATATCCATCCCAAAAAACCAAATCCTATATTCGAGTATTTATAATTGGTTCCAATTGGAGTGCCTGGTTGCCATTTTCTAATTGATATAAACCAATCATTTACATTACCCTTATCAACACCAAATTGCTCCATTTGGCGAGGGAAACCTGATGTATGAGTGGCGAGCTGCATTAATGTTACCTTGCTGATGGGCAATTCTCTGATATTTGTTGACAGAGGTAAGTATGGGGCAACAGAGTCTGACAATTTGACCCGGCCCTCCTCTACTTCCATTGCAAGTAACGTTGTGACAAAAATTTTAGTGATGGATGCTAATTCAAAAATGGTATCTTTTGTCATCGGTATTTTTTTTTGAATGTCAGCAGAACCATAATTAAAATAATAATCCTGCTCTTGATAGTAAATTGCTATAGCTATTCCGGGCAGCTGATTTTGGGTAATGAAAGGTTTAACAATCCGAGGCACTAATTGATTTACATTTTGGCTGGAAGCTGGATTAATCCATAAAAGAGTAATACTAAAAACACTTAATACAAAAACATCCCTGATTTTCATAGAGTATCTTAATTATATAGAGTAAACGCATCTAAAATTTGCACACTAAAAGGTTTTTTCCTTACGTGCCGGCTTTATGCACGGCATCCAGACGATCCTATATCGAAGATCAGAGCTGGATTCCTCGCATACAGCGCGGAACGTAGGTATTTGATTTATTAACTGATGCGCGTTTAAGTGCGTTTGCCCTGGGTTATACATACAGGATCTAATAAATAGCTTGTCGCGGTGTATATTTCAAGCTAAAGCTCTATAAAATATCAGGCAGTTGCTAAATAATCCGTGCCAAACTGCTCCAGATAATCGTTATAATTGCCTAAATAATTTTGCACTCCATATTGCTCCGTCAGCACCAGAACGCGCGTTGAAATACTGTCAATAAAATAACGATTATGACTTACGAAAAGAACGGCACCTGGGAATACCTGTATGGCTTCTATTAATGCATCAATAGACTCCAGATCCAAATGATTGGTTGGCTCGTCAAAAATCAACACATTATGTTTCTCAAGAATCAGCTTAGCCATAATAAGACGCGCTGATTCACCACCACTTAACATGCCTATTTTCTTATCAACATCCGCACCACGAAATAAAACCTGTCCTAAAATTTTTCTTATTTCTTGAGCTGGAGCAGCAATGTGATCTTCCATCCATTGCCACACCGTCTGTTCAGGAGCTAATTGAGTACGATAATCCTGAGCAAAATAGCCAATACTCACGGTATCACTCCAATCAAAAAAACCTTGATCAGAATTAAGCTCTTTTAACAAGATTTTTAACAATGTGGATTTGCCAATACCGTTTGGACCAACAATAGCGCATTTATCATTTCGGGCAATAGTAAACGATACATCCCTTAACAATATTCGTTCATCAAATTTCTTATGAAGTTGCTCCACTTTAACTANNTTTCCCGGATGGTTTTTTCTGCTGGAAATTAAAATAAGGTTTAAAAATATTAGATTCCTTTATTTCAACCAACTCAATACGATCAATCATTTTTTGGCGGGAAGCGGCCTGAGTTGCCTTACTTGCTTTAGCACCAAAGCGGTCAACAAAACCCTGTAATGCTTCAATTCTTTTTTCCTGATTTTTTAACTCACTTTGTTTCAGACGTAATCTCTCTTCTTTTGCAAAACAGAATTTGTCGTAGTTTCCAGGGTAATCAAGAACCGTATCGTAATCTATATCAAGAATATTTGTAGAAACATTATTCAAAAAACTGCGGTCGTGAGAAATAAATATTAATAAACCTTTAAAACTGGTTTTTAAAAACTCCTCTAACCATGCAATTGAAAGAATATCCAAATGGTTGGTGGGCTCGTCCAGGAGCATGATATCTGGCTGTTGATATAAAACCTGAGCTAATAAAACCCGAAGTTTATAGCCACCCGATAAAGCACTTAAAGGTCCATAATGAAATTTTTCCTGGATTCCCAAACCGATTAACAAGTTTTTAGCGGTGGATTCTGCCTCATAACCCCCTTGATTCATAACAATTTCTTCCAGTTCACTTAAGCGATAACCGTCTTGCTCGGTGAACTCTTCTTTTGAATACAAAAGGTCTTTTTCAACTAAAGCATCCCACAAAACTGAATTCCCGCGAATAACCACATCAACGAGACGATCATCTTCATACCTAAAATGATCCTGCTTTAAAATTCCAATTTTAAGATTTTTAGCTTTTTCAACGGTACCGTTTGAAGCGTGCTCTTCACCCGCCAATATTTTTAAAAAGGTCGATTTACCTGTACCATTTGCTCCAACAACTCCATAACGTTGAGTAGGCAATAATATTAAGTCCACATTTTGGAATAATGATTTAGGCCCAAACTGCATACTTATACTTCTTACATCTAACATTACCTAACCTCACAATTAATGAATTATTTGTACTACTAACTGATAATTTTTACTTCGGTGGCAAATTCGCCTCGGTCACCCTGGCTTAACTTATAACTGACCCGCTGCCCCTCTTTTAACTCTTTGTACCCTTCTGTTAGGACCTGAGAGAAATGGACAAATACCTCATTGTTACCATTATCAGGAGCGATAAACCCATACCCTTTAATTTTATTAAACCTTTTTACTACGCCAGTTTCCATTTTTTCCCGCATCGTTAAATCAATCGAATTAAACACAAAAAGATCAAAATTAAATCAATAAGTATTTATAGTTGCACAAGTTTACCACTAATTAGATAAATATGCACTGAAATTAGCGGAAATTTCCGGTTTGTTACCGTCATAGGGATATATCAATTCCTTTTAAAGTTTAATGCCAAACAGTCGAAATAAAGTCATTAAGTATTATTTTAAATTAAGGATAGTTGAATGAATTTAATTAAAATTATTACGTCCCTGACTTTGTTGGCTTTGTGTATAAATGTACATGCAGGATGGTTATGTGTAGTACATAATACGAGAGATGAAATTTGGAATGGTACGGGCCCTACTCGTGCGCTTGCCTTAGGTAACGCGATGGAATTTTGCACTAATAATTCCGATAAAGCGAGTAATTGTGTTGTAAACCAATGTTCTGAAGGATAAGTATTCTTCTACTGTAATGATCCGAATTAAAACAGAGCAAATAGTTATAAAAAACTCTGACGGGTTTTAATATTTACTATTTTGAACTATATTATTCAAATAACTCTTTAATTAATCATTTAGATTTTGATAGAAGAACCTTTTATAATTAACTTTGGAGCAAAGATGTATATATCCATTCCACAAGGTATGATTTTTAAAAAAATAACATCAAACGGGAAAACACGTGATTGTTTTATCGATGAAAATGATTTTCTAGAGCCGGGAAAGTCGCGTCCAGTAATCGAATTGCAACAAATAGTTAAAGACTTTTTACAAAATAACAGGGGAAGAGTTAAAAAAAAGGAATTTCCTCAATTTACAATTTATACAAAAGAACCCCCAGCAACACTAGACTACTTTTTGGAATATACCCCTAATAATAATGGCAAAAACCCGACTTCAATCGAACCTAAAGCGGTTCAGGGAGTTGACGCTCAGAAGTATCATCCAGAAAATCATTCCCGAAGTGGAACTTTTTGGTACCAGCAAACTGAATTAAGCGCCAAAAAACTAGAACAAGTAAAAGAGGATCGGGAAGAAGAACGTAAAAATCGCCAACACATTGGTGATAGTAATAAACCGACCTAAATTTAGGAGAGGTAAGTAACCTCTCCTAATTTAACATAGCTTCTAAGTAGAGTTATTCCCTGCAATTAACAAAAGAAATAATCTATAATTTAAGAAGACTGTCGCTCTTCAAAGGCATGTGCTAACATCATTTTATTTTGGATATTCATAATGGCTGTTCTAATTAAAACCCCTGATGAAATTGAAAAAATGCGCGTGGCGGGTCGCCTTGCAGGAGAAGTGCTTGAGATGATCGGTCCTCATGTGCAACCAGGAATTAGTACTGATGAATTAAATACAATTTGTCACGATTACATTGTTAATATACAAAAAGCGATTCCTGCGCCCCTTAATTATAATGGGTTTCCCAAGTCCATCTGTACATCAGTCAATCACGTTGTTTGTCATGGCATTCCTGGAAAAAAAGCGCATAAAGATGGAGACATTATTAACATTGATATCACGGTTATTAAAGATGATTATCATGGCGATACCAGTAAAATGTTTATGGTAGGCACGCCGTCAGTGAAAGCCAAACATGTGGTTCAAATTGCTCATGACTGTCTGTTCATTGGTATTGACATGGTCAAACCGGGTGTACAGTTAGGAGATATAGGGAACGCAATCCAACAACACGCCGAAAAAAATCGCTGCTCCGTAGTTCGTGAATACTGCGGTCATGGAATAGGACGTATTTTCCATGAGGACCCTCAAGTCTTGCACTACGGCACTAAAGGCACCGGAATGAAACTAGAGCCAGGCATGACATTTACCATTGAGCCGATGGTAAATGTTGGAAAACACCATACCCGATTACTTCCTGATCAATGGACCGTAGTCACAAAAGATCATAGTCTGTCCGCTCAATGGGAACACACACTACTGGTCACTGATAATGGCGTAGAAATTTTGACGCTGCGACATGAAGAACGATAATCAAATTGGAAAAAACACCATAAAACAGTTCAGGGATGAATTGTGTAGCGAGTTTAATAAAAATACAAACATCACTTCTTTGACCCGAAAACTTACCCATTTTATTGATAGCCAGCTCATCGCTTTATTTTTAAAAAATAAATTAGATGAGGGCGATCATTTTTGTCTTTTAGCCCTAGGGAGTTATGGCCGAAGGGAACTACAGCTTTTTTCCGATATTGATTTATTACTTTTGCATGATGATAAAATACCTCAAGGCCAACTTAAACGAGCCCAGACTTTTATTCAGGATTGTTGGGATGTAGGTTTAGAGGTAAGTCATCAGATAACGACTGTTCATTTATGTGCCGAATTAGCTAAAGAAGATATTAGTGTTATTTCCTCAATAATGGATATGCATCTGCTTTGTGGGCGAGGAACCCTTATGGAGGAATTGTCCTATCAAACCCATCCCCTTCATATGTGGCCAAGCAATGAGTATTTTTTAGCCAAACAACAAGAACAACATACTCGTGACAGAAAGTACGGGGATACTGCATATAATCTCGAGCCTAATGTAAAAAATGGACCAGGCGGATTACGCGATTTACAAATTCTTTTAAGCATTGGTAAGCGCCATTTTAATATTAGAAAATTAGCGGATGGAATCAGCTATGGATTTATCACCGATAAAGAATATGAAGAACTAATGTATTGCCAGCATTTTCTTTGGCGTGTTCGGTTTGGACTACACATGATTGCAGGAAAACCCCAGGATCGATTGTCTTTTGATTATCAAATGAAACTGGCACAGGTTTTGGAATATAAAGATTCGTCTCATTCGCTCGCTATAGAGCAATTCATGAAAGATTATTTTAAGGTGATCAAACGAAATAGAGAGCTTAATGAAATGCTTTTGCAATGGTTTGATGAAACGATTGCACACAACCAAAAACAGAAAATACTTCCCCTGGATAATGAATTCCAACTCTCCAATAATTATTTAGAAGTCAGACATGCACGGGTATTTCAAAATCGTCCGCAAGCATTAATCAGTTTATTTTTATGGTTAGCCAAAGTTCCTCACATTGAAGGAGTTCGAGCGAGTACCATTCGTTTAATCAGAGAATCTCTTTTTTTAATTGGGAAAAAATTAAAGCAGACAACCGAAGTTACTCAAACTTTTATGAATATTCTTAAAACTAAAAATGATCCCTATAAAGCACTACAAAAAATGAATCAATATGGGGTGCTGGCTCATTATCTGGATAGTTTCGCCTCCGTAACGGGGCAAATGCAATATGATTTATTCCATGCATACACTGTAGATCAGCATACTTTATTTGTAATTCGTAACATTTCACGATTCAAACAGGATGAATATTTGGAACAATTTCCACTGTGCGCCCAAGTCATCCGAACGCTTGATAAACCCGAAATTTTGTATTTAAGTGCCCTGTTTCACGACATTGCAAAAGGCAGAGGAGGAGACCATTCGGAATTAGGAGCGGTTGAAGCAGAACAGTTTGCTGTGCAACATCAAATGGAACAGGAAGATACGAATTTATTGGTTTGGCTCGTCCGACATCATTTGATAATGTCTCAGACGGCACAAAGAAAAGATATATATGATCCTAAAACCGTGGAATATTTTTGTAAGCTTTTGCCCAAACCCTATTATCTGGATTATTTATATCTGCTTACTGTTGCAGATATATGCGGTACCAATCCCACTTTATGGAATGCCTGGAAAGATTCTTTACTTAAGGAATTATATAAAGCGGCTAAACATATGCTCCATAAAGAACGAGAATTAATGGATGAAACATCACTCATTACAGCGCGTAAACACTATGCTCTTAACATTCTGCTTTCAGAAGGGTACACGGCTGTAGCGGTACAGAATTTATGGAGTCAGTTTAAAGGGAAATATTTCCTGCATGAATCTCCAGAGGTGATCGCACGACATACTAAAGCCATCTTAACTTCAAATGTATTTCCCCTGGTTCTGATTATGCCTCACCATAGTCAAGGCGGAACAGAAGTGTTCATCTATATGCCTCATAAAGATGAGCGATTCACCGTTACTACTTCTGTGTTAAGCAATAACCATGTGACAATCCAGGAAGCCTCGATTACCACTTGCGAGAATCAGTTTGATTTAGATACTTACATTATTCTTGATGAAAACAATCAAGCATTCCTGAATGAACAGCGATCAGAGCAGATTCAACAGGCTTTATGCGCTCATTTAAAAGACACCGCACACCCACCTCCTATTTCTCGTCGCCGACTCTCAACAGCTATGTCCCATTTTAACGCTGAGACTGAAATAACTTATAATGAAGATNNTGAAGATACCCTGAACCATCATACTCAGTTATTTTTGGTAACAAACGATCGCCCGGGTTTATTGGCCACTGTTAGCCGTGTTTTTCTAAGTTTTGATATCCATTTGCATAATGCCAAAATTGCCACTGCTGGTGAGCGGGTAGAGGATATGTTTTACATTACTAATAAAAAAAATCGTCCTTTAAGTACGGATGAAAAAGAGATTCTTAGCCAGAAATTAAAACAGGAATTAGTGTTGGCTCGATAAAATAATTTTAAGCCGAGCATCAAAAGAGAGGGTGAACCGAAATTTTCAGTTATTCTTTTGAGGTTATCCTTCTACCTGAATACCGTGGTTTATCCACGGCATCCAGGAATATCTAATACAACCCAATTCTCATCAATATACCAGTGCAAAGGTTAAAATTGTAAATACGGTTTAGATTAAAGCTGAGTTAATTGTAACGCCCATAGAAAGAAACAATTTAACGACGAGTCCTAAAAAATTGGGTTAACAAATTCGCACATTCTTCCTGCATCACTCCCTCATCAATAATTACTTTATGATTTAATGGGAATCCCTGTAACAAATTAAAAACTGAACCTGCCGCACCAGCTTTAAAATCACGAGTAGCAAAAACCAAACGTTTGATTCGGGCCTGAACAATTAAACCAGAACACATGACACAAGGCTCTAAAGTCACGTATAAAGTGGTATTTGGTAATCTTTGGTTTCTCTCGTATTGAGCTGCTTGTCTAATTGCCCGGATTTCAGCATGATCCGAAGGATCATGAGTGTGTTGCAACGCATTTCTTCCTGCACCGATTAATCGATTATCTTTATTGATTAATACGGCGCCAACTGGAACCTCTCCTTCAGCCTGGGCTAGTAAAGCCTGCTCATAGGCTTTCTTCATCCAATAACGGTCATTCATTCCCATTCAATCGTTGCGGGTGGTTTACCAGAGATATCATAGGTAACTCGTGACACCCCTACCACTTCATTTATAATTCGATTTGAAACAGTACCCAGAAAATCCCAGGGAAGATGTGACCAATGCGCCGTCATAAAATCTACCGTTTCCACAGCTCGCAAACAGATAACATNNATCATAACGACGCCCATCCCCCATCACTCCCACACTTTTGACTGGAAGAAATACAGCAAAAGCCTGACTCACTTTATGATACAAATCTGCTTTATGCAGTTCCTCAATAAAAATGGCATCTGCCTGACGTAAAATGTCTGCGTACTCTTTTTTAACTTCTGCCAAAATTCGTACACCTAAACCAGGCCCAGGGAAAGGATGTCGATAGACCATAGCATGGGGCAGTCCTAGTTCAAGACCTATTTTTCTTACCTCATCTTTGAATAACTCGCGTACAGGCTCCAATAATTTGAGATTCAATTGTTCTGGTAAACCACCGACGTTATGATGTGATTTAATAACAACAGATCCACCGTTAATATCCGTAGCTGCTGACTCAATGACATCAGGATAAATTGTCCCTTGAGCAAGCCAAGATACACCCGGAATTTTTTTAGCCTCTTCGTCAAAAACCTCGATAAACGTGCGGCCAATTATTTTTCTTTTTTCTTCAGGGCAAGTTATTCCTTTTAATGCATTTAGAAATTTATTCTCGGCATTAACGGCAATAATATGAATTCCCATATGCTGACCAAACATAGTCATAACCTGATCAGCTTCATTTAATCGAAGCAAACCCGTGTCCACAAAAACACAAGTCAATTGTTTATCAATGGCCTTATGAAGCAGCGCTGCTACCACCGAAGAATCCACCCCACCTGATAAACCTAACAGAACTTTATCATCACCAACCTGTTGTTTGATCTTGTAAATCGCATCATCCACAATATGATTAGGCGACCAATTGGTTGCTGCATGACAAATATCCACAACAAAACGTTTTAAAATTCGCAGACCTTGTAAGGTATGAGTTACCTCAGGATGGAATTGCACGCCATAAAATTGTCGTGTGTCATCCGCCATCCCAGCGATAGGTGCATTGCGTGTCTCACATATCACTTTAAAGTCCTGTGGTAACACGGTAACTTTATCACCATGACTCATCCATACGTCTAATAAGGCTTCACCTTGTTCTGAAGTACGATCCTCTATCTGATCAAATAACTGACTATGTCCATGAAGTTTAAGCTCAGCATAGCCAAATTCTCTGATGGGAGAAGACTTTACCTCTCCACCAAGTTGCACGGCCATGGTTTGCATTCCATAACAAATACCTAATACAGGTTTTTTGGCACTGAATAACCATTGTGG
The DNA here is from genome assembly GCA_002352055.1 of Legionellaceae bacterium UBA2794. Lineage (GTDB taxonomy): Bacteria > Pseudomonadota > Gammaproteobacteria > Legionellales > Legionellaceae > Legionella. The sequence goes on along the minus strand of DEHS01000041.1, from coordinate 22,646 downwards.
TGCCCTGGGATTTGCATTATGGGTTACCGTCGAAGGACCACCAGATAAAATAATGCCACAAGGATTTATTCTTTCAAATTGTGCCTCATCCATAGTATAGGGATAAATAAGACAATAAACCCCCATTTCGCGTACGCGACGAGCAATTAACTGAGTGTATTGGGATCCAAAATCAAGGATGAGTAACGGTCGTTGTTTTAAATCATTCATTAATTGTCTACCTGATAATTTGGTGCTTGTTTGGTAATACTTACATCATGGACATGGGACTCCCGCATCCCTGCATTGGTTACCTGGACAAATTCTGCTTTTTGATGTAATTCAGCAATGGTACCGCATCCTGTATACCCCATGCATGATCGTAATCCCCCAACAAGTTGATGAATTATTGTTTGAACCGGACCTTTATAAGGTACCCTTCCTTCAATTCCTTCAGGAACCAGTTTTTCCGTCCCTTGAGAAGAATCTTGAAAATAACGATCGCTCGAACCTTGAGCCAGAGACATCGCCCCAATAGACCCCATTCCTCGATAACTTTTATAAGTTCGACCTTGATATAATTCGATTTCTCCTGGCGATTCTTCAGTACCTGCAAACATACCTCCCAGCATTACTGTATCTGCTCCAGCAGCTAATGCCTTACACACATCGCCTGAAAAACGGATTCCTCCATCAGCAATTACCGGGATTTTACCTTTTAACTCAGTAGCAACGTTTGAAATAGCACTTATCTGAGGCACTCCAACTCCAGTAACAATTCGAGTAGTGCAAATGGAACCAGGACCAATACCTACTTTGACCGCATCAGCACCGGCTTCATATAGATCACGAGCAGCAGCTGCTGTGGCAATGTTTCCACCGATAATCTGTACGTCCGGATAATGCTTTTTAATCCATTTAACTCGGTCTACAACTCCCTGAGAATGACCATGAGCTGTATCAACAACAATTACATCCACACCCGCTTCAACTAACGCGGTTACTCGCTCATCAGTACCTTCGCCAACTCCAACTGCCGCACCAACACGCAACTGTTCTGAATCATCTTTACAGGCATAGGGATTGTCTTTAGCTTTCTGTATGTCTTTAACAGTAATCAAACCTTTCAATTCGAATAAATCATTTACAACTAATAATTTCTCAATGCGATGCTTATGCAATAAACTACGTACCTCTTCCCTACCAGCACCTTCTTTTACGGTAACAAGGCGCTCTTTCGGAGTCATCACTGCAGATACAGTTAATGCCATATTCGTTTCAAAGCGTATATCACGGCTGGTAACTATTCCTATCAAATTTTTGCCATCAACCACTGGAACACCTGAAAAATTATAACGGGTCATTACCTCAAGCAGTTCTTTAACACTTACATCAGGGGTAACTGAAATCGGGTCTTTAACCATTCCGCTTTCAAATTTTTTAACACGCCTTACTTCCTCAGACTGTTCCGCAATGGTCATGTTTTTATGAATAATACCAATCCCACCCTCTTGTGCGAGAGCTATAGCTAATCTCGCTTCGGTTACTGTATCCATTGCTGCTGAAATTAACGGCAAATTTAAATGAATCGAACGCGTTAATTTGGTTTTTAAGGATACATCTTTGGGTAGTATCAGCGAATGAGCAGGAACCAGGAGGACATCGTCAAAGGTTAATGAATGCTGCACGATGGAAAGAGACATGGTGAACTCACCCCAGTAGTTAAATTAACCGGATAGTTTACAACAAACACAAAAAAAGTGAAACATTAAATGCACAAACAAAGCAATAATATTGATAATTCAAGATTTATTATAATACTGCCTCTTGACACCTTGAATTTCTTTAGCAATAGCGTGTAAACTGGTGGTTAAATATTGAGTTGAATCGACAACGGGAAGGGTTCAGCCTTGGCTAAAATAATTGTAATTACATCAGGTAAAGGTGGAGTAGGTAAAACTACTTCTTCTGCGGCTATTTCTTCAGGTCTTGCTATGTTAGGGCATAAGACCGTGGTTATAGATTTTGACATTGGTTTGCGAAACCTTGACATCATCATGGGTTGCGAGCGCCGCGTTGTCTATGATTTTGTTAACGTCATCAACGGTGAGGCCAGCTTAAATCAGGCACTCATTAAAGACAAGCGTGTTCCGAATCTATATATTCTTCCTGCGTCACAAACTCGGGATAAAGATGCATTAACTCTTGAAGGAGTTGAGACAACTCTAAACGAGCTTGCCAAAGATTTTGAATTTATTATTTGTGACTCACCTGCTGGAATTGAGACAGGTGCATTAATGGCTATGTATTTTGCTGATCATGCTATTGTCGTTACCAATCCTGAAGTTTCATCTGTACGTGATTCTGACAGAATATTGGGAATACTTTCTAGCAAAACCAAACGCGCAATAGACAATACTACGCCTATTCAAGAGCATTTGCTTTTAACACGTTATGATCCAGAGCGTGTTGAAAAAGGTGAAATGTTATCCGTAACGGATGTTAAAGAAATTTTAGCGATACCTTTAATAGGTGTAATTCCTGAATCAAAATCAGTACTTAAAGCATCTAATACAGGAACTCCTGTTATTCTTGATGAATTAAGCGATGCGGGAATTGCATACCAGGATGCCATCGCCCGTTTCCTTGGCGAAGACAGACCTATGCGCTTTATCAGTAACGAACGAAAAGGGATTTTTCGTCGCTTATTCGGTAAAAACAGGGAGGAAGTCGCAATATGAGTATATTTAACTATTTACGCAGAAGAAACTGCACCGCATCTGTAGCCAAGGAGCGGCTACAGATCATCATCTCACATGAACGATCACAGCGAAACACTCCAGATTATCTTCCTAAATTACAAGAAGAAATTTTGGCGGTAATTGCTAAATACGTGCATATTACTCGTGATCAGGTAAGCGTCAATCTTGAGCGAATGGGTGACAGTGCAGTCCTGGAATTAAATATCACAATGCCTGACGAGGCGCTTGAAGAAGCGTAGTGGATATTTAATTAAAAAATCAAATTTAAAAGTTACCATTAATTGTTACATTTTAAATATTAAACCAGGTTTAAGAGATTTACTTATAATCCATAGACTTTGTGGTTTGTGTATCCTGTCAAAATTTATGCGGTTTTATCATTCATAATGCTTCTTTGACAATACGGCGAACAAGGTTTTAATGCACAATAATGTTGTAGAATAATGAGTTGTCTTCCCCGCGCAGGCGGGGATCTATCCAATAAAGTGGCATTTTGCTAAATATTTGGATGATTCCCAACCAGCGTGGGGATGACAAAAGAAAAATTATGCATAATTAACTCTTTATTTATCTTAAACCTAATCTCATCAAGCTGCTGAAATTAAAAGTACTGGCAAGTTAATTCTAAAATTAACTTGCCAATGCAGTGATGTTAGACCAAATTTTAGTTTTTAAACGGTACGTTTTCTTGGCATTTAATTCATCAATTACTTGATTCGTTGTCTCCAGGGAAAACTGCCTTCCGATCATAAAACGAATCAAAATTTCTTTAGCCTCATCAAAATTCAAATGAGATAATGTAGTCATTTTATTTTGAACAGCTTCCATAGCACGGACTGATTCATTTGGAATTCTATTTAAACTTTTCTCTATCACATCCTTTTTAATTTTTCTTTGCTGCAATAGATGATGAATAAATTGGTTTCCTTTATGCGCATAGTGCATGGTTAAATTTTCTGCCAAACGCAGATCGGATATGAGATTATGCTTTATCAAAAAAGTTACAGCCTCACTGACACAATGCTCCAGCTTGGGCAAATCATTAAATTCATTTTCAAGATAATCACGAAGTTCCTGTTCGCTACAACTTTTCCCAGAAAGATATTGTATCGCCTTATTTATCATGTTCATTTTTATTTATCTCTTATTTTTTATAACTATAATTTTAATATAAATGACATGATTGTCAAATATTTTTTGACAAATATTTTCATTAAAAAAAATTAGCATGGCACAACTAAGTTGACATAACAGTCTTATCAATCTAATGATGGCTTGATCAATTTTAAAGTGTCAACGAAGTTAAAAATTTACCTATAAGAATAGACCGTTTTTAAAAAAAGACCTGATATAATAGTCAGATATAATGATTGCCAAAAATAGCAAATAAAAGGAATATAAATGGAATGGCTATTTGATCCCACAATTTGGATTGGTTTATTAACTTTAGTAACGCTTGAAATAGTTTTAGGAATAGACAACTTAATATTCATCGCCATTTTAACCGATAAATTACCACCTGCTCAAAGAAACAAAGCTCGAATTATTGGTCTGTCTTTGGCCATGGTGATGCGGCTTATCTTATTGTCCTTAATTTTCTGGATTGTCACCCTTACCAGACCCCTGTTCTCTATAGGTTCTTTATCATTTTCTGGTCGCGATTTAATATTACTCCTTGGAGGACTATTTTTACTTTTTAAAGCAACTGTTGAACTGCACGAACGACTGGAAGGAGTCTCTCCAGTCGAAAAAGGCAAAAAAGTATATGCAAGTTTTGGCCTTGTCCTCACTCAAATTGTCATTCTCGACGCAGTATTTTCATTAGATTCAGTTATTACCGCTGTAGGGATGGTTAATGAACTTGCTGTAATGATGGTGGCTGTCATTATCTCTATTGGAGTCATGATTCTTGCCTCTAAACCTTTGACCCGCTTTGTAAATGCTCATCAAACTGTAGTTGTACTTTGTTTAAGCTTTTTATTAATGATTGGTTTTAGTCTTGTGGCGGAAGGATTTGGATTTAAAATTCCCAAGGGTTATTTGTACGCAGCGATTGGATTTTCTACACTCATCGAATTCTTCAATCAGATGGCCTATCGAAATCTTCAAAAACATGAATCTCTTATTAGCTTCCGGGAACGGACTGCAGCTGCGGTTCTCAATATGCTGGGAGGAGCGAGGCTACAACATGAGGAGGATGAAGAAGAAACACCCACGTCAAATAAACAACCCAGATTTGCAGAGGAAGAGCGGTTTATTGTTCGAGGTGCTTTAACCTTGGGCGAACGGACCATTCGATCTATTATGACAGTACGATCCGATATTTCGTGGATTGATTTAAATGACCCGATAGAGACTCTTCAACAACAGATATTAGAAACCCCCCATAGCTTTTTATTAGTATGTCGCGATAATCTGGATAACTTCATTGGTATTGCACGAGCAAAGGATTTAATTGCAAATATCCTTGTAAAAGGAACTATTAATGAAGAATACTGTTTAAAAGTGCCAGTGGTGCTAGATGAATCCTGGGGAGTAATCAAAGCGATGGAAATGCTTAAGCGCTCGTCTGGCCGTCTGTTAATCATTGTAGATGAGTATGGGACGGTGAAAGGTGTACTTACTCCAATTGACATTCTGGAAGCAATTGCTGGTGAATTCCCTGATGAAGATGAGCAACTCGATATTCAACTTACTGGTGAAAACACATGGACTGTAGATGGATCCGTTGATTTATATCACCTTGAGCAAACGATACATATTGATTTTTCAATTGATAATAACGAATACACATCCCTTGCTGGTTTCCTTTTAGCACGTTTTAATAAATTTCCAGGGCCAGGAGATACGATTGAATTGGATGGGTATTCATTTGAGGTAAAAGAGATAATAGACAGAAGAATAGCAACAGTAATCATAACAAAAATAGCAAATGAAAAGGCCGACTAATATCATCGACCTTTTGGCAACATATAGAACTATACAATTTCGGTTTCCATATCATTTGCAGACATTTTTTTTGTCGATTTATGGCCAGTCTCTACTATGCGACGTAAGTCATCATCAGCAAAATCATCTACTCTGATTACATCCTGACGGGCTGATTCAGCATCATGAAGCAGCTTAGCTTGTGCTTCGGTGATAATACCAACAGATAATGCTTCTTCAATTTGCTCACGAAATGTGAGAGATTGCAGAACCTTATCCTTTACTCCTCTCATCACCGTACGCTCCAGATCTTCTACAGCACATATTTGATGAAATGCTGCCTCCAATCTACCAACGGGACAATTAGCGCTTGCTGTGGTGTAAACCAGACGAGTCAAGCGAGAACGAGATTCATTGGGCTCAATTAATATTCGTGCTAATTGATGCCCCAATTCATCATCCGGTTTGTTTCTGTGTCTTCCTAACGGGTTTAATATAAGACCCAAAAGTACCCTGGCCCAAAGTGCAGGGAAATTGGTAATTACCCCTTGCATTGCTTCTTCGCAGCCATGCATTAAATACTGACAGCTCCACTCGACTAAAGGCAAATCTGCCTCAGGTTCTCCGTCGTCATGGAAACGTTTTAGAACAGCTGAAGCCATATATAAATTACTAAGCATATCGCCTAATCGAGCAGAAATTTTTTCTTTACGTTTTAGTTCTCCACCCATGATAGCCATAGAAAAATCAGCAAGAAAAGCGAGGTTAGTACTGTATTTATTGATAAGCTGATAATACCTCTTGGCTTTGCTCGCAGGAGCATTGCTCAAATAAGCATCGGTCCAGCCAAAAATTAAAGACTTAGTAAAATTAGCAAAAATAAATCCAGCATGAGCAAAGAATGCTTTACCAAACCCAATCAAGTCATTATGCCGAATGCTTTCCAACTCCTGAAAAACATAAGGATGACATCTGATAGCGCCCTGCCCAAAAATGATTAAACTCCGAGTTAAAATATTGGCTCCTTCGACAGTAATGGCGATAGGTGACGCTTCATATCCACGTCCTAAATAATTATTAGGACCAAGACAAATCCCTTTACCACCGTGCACGTCCATCGCATCGCAAATAATTTTTCGTGCTAATTCAGTGGTATGATACTTCAAGATTGCGCCAACAACTGAGGGTTTTGCACCATGGTCAATAGCCGCAGCAGCCATGGTCAGTGACGAATCAATAATATAAGTATATGCGCCAATTCGTGCCAAGGGCTCTTCAATTCCTTCAAACTTACCAATTGGCTGATTAAACTGTTTTCTAATTCGTGCATAAGCGCCTGTTACCAAGGATGCAAGCTGGGCACCTCCACTGGCACTTGAGGGTAAGGAAATAGCGCGACCTGCACTTAAACATTCCATTAACATATGCCACCCCTGCCCTGCCATAGCGGCGCCACCAATTAGATAATCCATGGGGATGAATACATCTTTACCTTGCGTAGGACCATTTAAAAATCCTGTATTGAGAGGAAAATGGCGACGACCCGTCGTGACACCACGTGTATCTGCTGGAATTAAGGCGCAGGTGATTCCAACGTCTTCTCCCCTACCCAGCAAATTATCCGGATCAAAAAGTCTGAAAGCTAAACCAATAACTGTAGCTACCGGGCACAAAGTAATGTACCGTTTATCCCAATTTAAACGAATGCCCAGTACCTCAGCACCGTTGAACTGTTGGCGACATACGATTCCCGTATCTGGAATAGAGGCTGCATCTGAGCCCGCATTAGGTCCAGTAAGCGCAAAACAGGGAATTTCGCGACCGTCTGCAAGCCTGGGCAGGTAATGATTTTTTTGCTCTTCGGTACCATATTTAAGTAACAGTTCACCAGGGCCTAATGAGTTAGGTACTGAAATTGTAGTGGCGGCAGTAATGGAACGACCATAGATTTTAACAAGAATTGACATTTGAGCGGTCGCTGAAAATTCAAGACCACCGTATTGTTTGGGAATAATCATTCCCAGGAATTTATTATCCTTGATGAATTGCCATATCTCCGGAGATAAATCCGTGCGATTGTGCGTAATATCCCAGTCATCCAACATCGCACAAAGAAGATTAACGGGGCCTTCCATAAAGGCTTTTTCTTCTGCACTCAAAGATACAGTAGGGGCGTTAATCAGTACCGCAAAATCGGGGCTTCCACTTAATATATCTCCCTCCCAACTGACAGTCCCTGCTTCCAATGCATCTCTCTCGGTAGAGGACATAGCGGGCATGGCTTTACTTACTATTTTAAAGAGGTGTTTTGATAACAACTCTCTTCTTAAGGGTGTGATTGAACCCAAAATTAAAATCATCTCAACAGTAAACAGAGTTGAAAGGAGGAACCAGCTCGGAGAACCAAAGCGCATCACCAATCCGATAAATAATGCAAAACTGATGGCCCATACTGAAATGGATGCTTGTCGGGTTAATAAAACTCCTGCTACCCCAAGTGTCGCGAGTATTAAAATTACGTGTAGCACAGCATTCTCCTTTTTTGGCTAGTACATTAATAAAAATTTATAACATGTGACACTTTTATAGCAGTATTAATTCGCCTTAAAGCCTTGGCCTTATGCTTAAATTATAGCATCTACTGCCTGTATTATTTTGGCTGCTGCAGCGCCTGGATTTTCCATTGGAAATAAATGAGTCCCTTTAATTTTAAAACTTTTAATATTAAAGTACTTTCTCATATAACGTACATCCATTGTGGTTACTACACTGCTTTTATCTCCATAAATTAACGTGGTTGGGACTGTTAATTTACCCTCATAATAAGGAAGTGTATGGGGGATAGTGCGATATATTTGATATTCGGTATGTCTATCAAATCGTAAATGATATCCATCATCACGGAGGTCGATTCCAAAGTTAATGTAATCCTCGAGAGATTCATCACTGAATGTCTTAAATAAATCTCTCGATTTTAAATAATCTAATAGTTGATCACGATCGCTCCAATGAACTCTTCGCCCCTTGGTTCTAAAAGCAGGAGTAATGCGGTCAATAATTCCTACCGTTTTAGCTAATTTTACAATTTTCGATTTAAATGAGCCCAAAAGTGGTGAGTCGAGCATGATGACTGCTTTAAATAATTCAGGTGCTTCTATTGCAGCTAACAAACTCAGAACCCCACCTAAAGAATGCCCTAATCCTATCACGGGTTGATTGGCTTGTTGCCTTATACTATGAATCACTTCATCAACCAGATAATGCCAATTTTCCGCTACTGGATATTGGGGGTTATGACCAATTCTATCGATGTAGCAATAATCAAATCGTTCATTCAGATCATCAAGCATCTGCTTATAGCATAAAGCAGGAAATCCATTGCCATGAGCAAAATGGATTAATTCTTTCATACAGTGGTCACCCGTCTGCTGTCCTGCCTTAAGGAAAAAATGGCAAAACTAAAATAGCAAACGGCCAAACCCAGTAAAATGATACCGGATCCGGGGAAGATAAAATTTAACGTAAGAATAGTCATTAACAGGTACATCATGGGAGTAACCGATACCATAAACAATCGACTGGACTGCTTAAAACTTATTTGAAAAGAAAAAAAGATACGCGCAAAAACCTGACCTAAAAATCCAAACACCAAAAAGATAATGACGAACATGGAGTATAATATGGCGATAACCACCGGATAGATTAATAATTGAGAAGCAAATTTTAATCCAGTAATGGTGTTGTCTTCTAAAATTTGTTTCCCGTTAAATACCATATTAGTATTCTTCCCAAAAATCTGGGACATGGGAACGCCCGGATTAGGAGGACTTTCTTCCATACCAAAAAGTTGGGGTGTCGGAATTTTGTAATATATTCTGTCTTTTGTAATGAGAATACTCAGATTGGGATATCTCGCATCAATAGTTTGAACCTGACCTGTAGTGTCAACAATTAACACCACCTGATCTTTATTATTTTTAATGAGATATGGCATGGGGTGATCGAATGAAACCTGGCCTTTTTGAACATATACCGTAGGCAATTGCATGAGGGGATTTATCAATTGCTCATTAAAAGTGGTATTAAAATCAGAAGTTAATCGCAATGAAAATGGAATGGATAATACCGCAATTAATAATAAAAGGTAGAGCAAACCCAAACCTTTCCAACGCTTTCCAACATCGATATATAAATTCCTGGAATAAAAAGCCATATAAAACGCTTCCCAGTATCGGTATACAGGAGCATCAACCGGTTTTATTTTGTTCTTTACTTTAGCCACCCCACTCTCCTATTCGTTTACCCGTTTTCTTATCGAAAACGTGTAATTTAGTCTCAGGAAATTCTATACTAAAACGCTCTTGTGGAAAGGCCTTTTCGGCAGACACTCGAATATTAACCTGTTCCTCATTGATACTGTATTTAGCCTGAATGAGCTTATCAGCGCCCATATCGTCTATAAATTCAATATTAACCTTAATTCCAGGTAAATTACCATCATTCGCAATAAGTACATGCTCCGGTCTGATTGCGAGAATTAGTTCAGCACCATCATCAACTGAACAAGTCCAATGAGGTGCCGAATAATCCACTCCCAAATTGGTTTCGATAGAGTTTGAAGTTTTATTGAAACGGGCATTGATAAAATTAATGGGATAATGTCCTGTAAAAGATGCCACAAATAAAGTGGCCGGTCTTTGATATAACTCCTGAGGAGTACCTATTTGCTCCACAATTCCCTGATGAAGAACCAATACACGTTCTGCCATAGTCATGGCTTCTGTCTGATCGTGTGTCACATACAGACTGGTAGTATTAAACTGATGATGTAATCTTTTAATTTCATGCCGCATTTCAGTGCGTAATTTTGCATCCAGATTAGAAAGTGGTTCATCAAATAAAAAAACCGCTGGCGAACGCACCATAGCACGTCCCATGGCTACGCGTTGTTTTTGTCCACCAGAAAGCGCCTGAGGTTTTCGTTCAAGGTAGGGAGTTAATTGCAACAGTTTTGCCGCATCGGTGACCCTTTTATTGATATCATTCTTATTGAAACGGCGCATTTTTAAGCCATAAGCCATGTTTTCAAAAACAGTCATATGCGGATAAAGCGCGTAATTTTGAAAAACCATGGCCATATCCCGCTTAGCAGCTGGAATATTATTAACACACTGATTATTAATTAAAATTTGTCCAGAACTGATGTCATCCAAACCAGCAATAAGACGCAATAATGTCGATTTACCACATCCAGAAGGTCCTACCACAACAATAAATTCACCCTTTTGAATGCTGATACTCACGGAGTCTAAAATGGTGCTCTGGCCAACTTTCTTGGATACTTCTATTAAATTAACCGTTGCCATAACTATTTTAATCCTTTTTCAAACCAGCGTTGCATTAAAAGAACGACCAGGCAAGGCGGCATTAGGGCTATTAATGCTACCGCCATAATGTAATGCCATTGAGGAACCTGATCAGCTACGCCTGCCAAATACTTTATACCCATAACAATAGTTGCCATGCGGGTTTCTGTAGTAATTACCAGAGGCCACAAATATTGATTCCAACCGTATACAAATAAAATGACAAATAAAGCAGAAATTTGAGTTTTGGAAAGAGGCAATACCATATCGAAAAAAAAGCGAATCGGCCCCGCCCCATCAAGTTTGGCAGCATCAACCAATTCTTTGGGTATGGTTTTAAAAAACTGACGAAATAAAAAAGTACCGGTAGCAGAGGCAAGCAAGGGCAGAGTCAGACCTGAAAAGGTATTTAATAAACCAAATGAGGCGACCACTTGAAAAGTCGGAACAATACGAACTTCCACAGGGAGCATCATGGTTGCAAAGATTAATGCAAAACAGGTTTTTTTATAAGGAAAATCAAAATAAACCAGCGCAAATGCGGAGCCTAATGCAAGAATTATCTTTCCGAAGGAAATACCTAAAGCCATTAACAAGCTATTTAGCAGCATTAACGTAATGGGCTCGCCACCAGTTACTGCCAAACCATCAAATAAAACCGTTTTCATGTTTTTTATAAAGGAAGTTCCAGGAGTTAAAGGCAACTGGGATTGCATCATCACAGCACCTTCATTGCTTGCCGCCACAATCGCCAAGTATAAAGGCAATAGCATCAACAGAACGAAAAACAACAAAAAGCCGTGGGAGATCACCCGATTCAATAATCTCATTCGTAATGAACCCTTTTTTCCAGATAACGAAATTGCAATAAAGTAATCACGACAACCATAATCATCAACAAAACCGATTGAGCTGAGGAACTCCCTAAATCCATCCCTTCAAACCCATCCTCATATACTTTATAAATTAAATTGGTAGTACTATTACCTGGTCCACCATGAGTCATCACCTGAATGATGCCAAAGGTATCAAAAAAACCATAAATAAGATTCATGATTAACAAGAAAAACGTAGTTGGAGATAATAAGGGAACTATAATTTGCCAGAATCGTTGCCAGGGCGTAGCTCCATCGATTATTGCGGCATCAATTAAAGTCGCAGGCACTGCCTTTAATGCAGCAAAATAAAATAAAAAATTATAACTGAACTGTTGCCAGCTAGCCGTTAAAATAACAACAAGCATTGCCTGATTTGCGTTATTAATGTAATCGAAATGAAACCCCATTCCATTTAAAAAATGAGTCAGCCAACCAATCGTAGGATGGCATAAAAAACGCCATAAAATCGCTGCTACTGCAGGAGCTATAGCATAAGGCCAGATTAACAGTGTTTTATAAACCCCTTGGCTGCATCCCCTATTAGTAACCAGCGTTGCCGTAATCAAGCCAAAACNNAGCCAAAACTCATGGTTATTGCCGTAACGCTCAAGGCAATCACCAAGGTTATCCAAATGGCTTTACCATAAGCGGGATCGCGCAATAGATCGGTAAAATTAGTAATACCCGCAAAATGTTGATGCACGCCAAATGCATCAACATAAAAAAAGGAATGCAATACTGCGCTACAGGCAGGCCATATAAAAAAGACTAGAGTGACTAATAATTGAGGAACTATAAACAGCCAAGCATAAGCACTATGATGATTAAATTTAGCCATTGGCCTACCATAAAAGCGTTATAAAATAAGAATTCAAAACAGATTATATAGCGATTTTGAATCATTATGCGAGCTGTTAGTCTATAATACAGTATAAATTTTTGCATAAGTGCCAATCAGGTAGTGATTCTTAAATAGCTGAATGGACTTTAATCATAAGGAAATCATCTTGCGTTATGTTCACATAGAAAATCCCGGGAAGTATAGCGAGTTGATTATTAACTCAGGACCCTCACCAGATTACAGCGATACTCAGATTTTAATCAGAGTGAGAGCCACAGCTTTAAATAGAGCTGATTTAATGCAAAGATTTGGTAAATATCCTCCTCCACCTGGAGAATCAGATATTCCAGGACTTGAAGTGGCGGGAGAAGTAGTTGCCATCGGCTCCAAAGTCACCCGCTTTAATGTAGGGGATAAAGTCTATGGCTTGGTAGGCAGTGGTGGTTATGCTGAATTTTGTGCCATTGAATCCTCATTGAGTCATCTAATTCCCACGGGTTGGAATTATCAGCTGGCAGCAGCGTTACCTGAAGCCTTAACAACTGTTTATGCGACGGTTTTTGATCTGGGTGGATTAAAAAAGAATCAAACACTATTAATTCACGGTGCCGGAAGTGGTATTGCTTCATTAGCAATTCAAATGGCAAAACTAAGCCAGGCTAAAGTTATTACCACAGTGGGCAGCACAGAAAAAATCGAAAAAGCTATAGCTCTCGGTGCGAATCAAGTAATCAATTATAATGAAAACGACTTTGAAGATTTAGTTGAAGAACAAAGTATTGATTTAATTTTGGACTTCATAGGTGGTGACTATTTTAATAAACACCTGCATCTATTAAAGCCCAAAGGAAAGCTGATTCAAATTGCCTGTCTTAAAGGCAGTACCGTCGAATGTAATCTGGCACTAATAATGCGTAAACGATTAAATATTATTGGCTTTGTCTTAAGACCACAAACTCTGGGTGAAAAATCAAGAATCTGGGATCTGGCGCACCAACAATGGTCTGACTACCTCCCTAATAAAAGATTACATCCTATTATCGATAAAGAATTTATTTTTACAGAAATTGAACTGGCCCATGAATACATGCAATCCGGCGAGCACTTTGGCAAAATTGTAATTAACCTCGATTAATGGGTTTATTTAAACGGAGCGATCGGTAAAGGAGCTGAGTATAAATGGGCTCATCTCGCGCGAGTTGCANNTTGCATAATAGTTGTTGAAGTGATGCAGGTAACCATTAAAGGCAAAATAAGTGAATAATTTTGGGTCATTTCAACGACCAAAACCACGCCCGTAATAGGTGACCTAACCGAGGCAGCAAATAGAGCCCCCATTCCTGCAACAGCAAACATACCCGGATGAATTGAAAAATCAACAATTAACCATTTAAGAATATGAAACGCAGCAAGACCTAGCAGAGTACCCAGGGCCAACATGGGAGCAAAAATACCTCCCGGTACCCCACTGGAATAAGAAAGCATGGTAGTAAAAAAACGAAAAATAATGAGTAAGCATAAGGTACTAAATGCAGGTGACATCGTAAGAGACTGGTTTATTATTTCATACCCACCACCCACACTCGCAGGAAATTCATAGGCTAAATAACCCACAATCAATGCTACCAATAATACATAAATCAATTTAAAGCCTGTGGTTCTTTTATCAAGATGATCAAGGGTTGCCATTAAAGCCCAGTTAAAAATTAATCCCACTATTCCTACCACAATACCAAACACAAGGAATAACCATAATGATTTAATACTGGGCAAATCAAATAATTGCATTTGAATGGCCGGTTGTGCACCAATTAAAACATGAAGTGTTATCGTGGCCATCACACAACAGATGATGACCATTTTAAAATTGATGAACGAGTAGTTAAATTGATTTCGCATCTCCTCCATGACAAATAATACACCGGCCAGGGGCGCATTGAATGCTGCAGCAAGGCCAGCAGCAGAGCCTGCAGCAATTAAGGTATCCGTTCGGTGCTGGGACAAATGGCAAAAATCACCGAACATTTTCCCAAGGTTTCCTCCCATTTGTATGGTCGGTCCTTCTCGACCCATGACCATTTTGGCTGAAATAGCCAACACACCAGAAAAAAATTTCACTGGTAATAATCGTTTCCAAAAAATCGGTCGAACATGCAATAGAGCCCCTTCGATTTCAGGAACCCCACTTCCGGCCGCTTCCGGCGCAATAAAATGAACTGAAATCCATGCAAGTAACACCATTAACATAGATACGATTGCAGATATGATCCCGACTGACCACCCTTTATTTTGCACAAAATTGTAGATAAAATTCAGCAACTCATCCAAACCCGAAATTGCCATTTGAAACAAAGAGGCGATAATTCCCGTTATTATTCCTAATAAAATAGATATGGCATAAAGACTCAGGATTTTTTTTGCCATGCTACTTCACCATAGACATTAAATTAGTGATAATTCTTAAGCCCGCCTGCCCTGGTAATGATAAAATGGTTTCAGGATGAAATTGCACCGCATGGACGGGTAAGGTTTTATGGGAAACCGCCATTACTATCCCATCATGACTCATTGCGGTGACCGTTAAATCTTTGGGGACGGTATTTAATCGCGCATAAAGTGAATGATACCTGCCCGCCGTAAACTCATTCCCGAGTCCCCTAAATAAATCATGAGAGTCCATCACCTTTATTGAAGAGGATTTTCCATGAACCGGATAGTCCAGGATATCCAATACACCACCGAAATATTCAACAATACCTTGTAACCCAAGACATACACCAAAAACAGGGATATTCTTCGCAAGCACCGATTCGATGGTTTCATTTAATTTAAAATCATTTGGCCGTCCAGGTCCAGGAGATAAAACCACTAAATTGTAATTATTCTTTTCAAGGAAATCGTTTATTTTATCAAAACGAATGGTGGTTACTTCAGCGCCAGTCTGACGAAGATAATTCGCTAAAGTATGAACAAATGAATCCTGATGATCGATAAGTAACACTTTTTTACCAGTACCCGTAGGCTGGATTTCGTCAATTTCCGTATTCTTTTTTTGTTTTGGCTTTTGCAATAAATCTAAAAAGGCAGAGGCTTTAAGACGTGTTTCCTGCTCTTCCAAATCAGGCAATGAGTCAAATAATAAGGTTGCACCCACCCTGATTTCAGCGACACCTTTTTCGATACGAACGGTGCGTAATACTAAACCCGTATTTAAATTACCATCAAAACCAAACCACCCCACCGCTCCGGCGTACCATTTTCTCGGTGATTTTTCGTGTTCTTCAATAAATTTCAAAGCCCAAAGCTTAGGAGCACCAGTAACCGTGACTACCCACATATGAGTTAAAAAGGCATCAACTGCGTCAAACCCGTCCCTTAATGTTCCCTCAACATGATCGACGGTATGGATTAAACGAGAATACATTTCAATCTGACGGCGTCCAATTACTTTAACACTTCCCGCTTCACATATACGTGATTTATCGTTTCTATCTACATCCGTACACATGGTCAATTCGGATTCTTCCTTCTTTGAATCCAGCAGCGTTTGAATATTGGTGGCGTCTTCAATTGCATCAGCTCCTCGCGCAATGGTTCCGGAGATGGGGCAGGTTTCAACACGTTTTCCATTTACACGTACATACATCTCAGGAGAGGCACCAACCAGATACTCTCCCTCGCCCAAATTAATAAAAAATCCATAAGGCGAAGGATTGATGTGACGCATTTGACTATATAGCACGGAAGGCTTTTCGGTATAGTGAGTATAAAAGGTCTGACTGGGTACCACCTCAAACAAATCACCACATGCAAAGCGTTTTTTTGCCTTATTAACTACTGAAGCATATTCACCCAATTCATGATCGCAGGAGGTAACTGGCTTATTTTGGGGGGCATAAGGTAAATAAACTCCTTCTCGAACCAGTGACTGGGTCGACTTGCCATGATATTGAAAATCATATCGCCTGACAAAAGCCTCTTCCTTACGATGATTCACAATAAAGATTTCATCCGCCAGATAAAGCACCATATCCCTTTGTTCCAGATCACGCTCTTTATGTCTGGGAAGATCTTCAAACTGGTAAATTAAATCAAATCCAAATGAGCCGTAAAGCCCCAGATAATTATCTTCATCTGATTTAAAAAAAGCGACTAATAATCGAATGATGCTAAAAACTGAGGGTTGCTGACTGCGCTCTTCCTCGCTAAAAAGCTGATCTGATGGTTTGATTCTTACCTGAATTTGTTCTTGGGATTCGGCAGACAGTTGCAAACTTTTTTGCTTTTTCAGTAAGGGAATAATGAATGAAAGAAGTACCTCACCGCGCTGATTCAACGCCTCAAGCGTAATCACATTTTGTTTGCAATAAATAACCAGAGGAGGATTATAAAAACCAATATCCCAACAAGTATAACGTCCAGGATATTCGAAACTTGACGCAAAAAGTGCCCCGCGTTGCGAATCAAGACGCTCTAAAAGCGATTCAATGCCTTGCTGATAATCCAATAACTGCTCGGAGTATTCAACATGCACTCCTCCTTCCGTTTTATATTGTTGTAACATAAAGGCCTTAAATAAAATGACTGTAAATCATTCTACTGAAAAACTATGCTACTGCAATGGTTTGCATAAACTTTGATAATACTCTTTACCAGCTCTTCATTTTTATTTTGATATCGATATAATGAATTTCATTTTGTATGCGGATGTCACTATGACTGTTTCTCCAAAAGAGCTGGAAAAAATGGCACGATTAACCTATTTGAATCTGGATTCAAATAATTCATCCCAGTTAAACGATGAGATAAATTCCATCATCGAGTTTGTCGATAAGCTGCGCGCCCTCGATACCAGTAAAGTCGCACCTCTCTTTCATCCCTTAGCCCTGCATCAAAGAATGCGTGCAGATGAAGTAACCGAGGAAGAATGTATCGCAGATTTGGAACAATTAGCGCCACTATTTGAGGATAACCTTTATCTGGTTCCTAAAGTAATAGAATCGGGTAATTAATATGGATTTTTTATCTTTATCACAAATAACACATGCTCTTCATACAAAAGAGATTTCGTCAGTCGAATTGACGCACCATTATTTAAACAAAATTGCAGATAATAAAGAGTTAAACGCATTTATTAATCTTGATTCAAATCAGGCACTGATTGATGCACAGCATGCTGACCAAAACATTCAAAAGAAACAAATTAAACCCTTAACCGGTATTCCAATGGGTATTAAGGATTTGTTTTGTACGATAAATATGCCCACTACCTGTGGCTCAAGAATGCTTGCCAATTTCCAGGCACCTTATGAAGCAACTATTGTAACTCGGTTAAAAAATGCCGGGGCAGTCCTGTTAGGTAAAAACAATATGGATGAATTTGCTATGGGCTCATCCAATGAACACAGTTTTTTTGGTCATGTTAAAAATCCCTGGAATAAAGAGTACGTACCAGGAGGCTCATCCGGCGGTTCGGCAGCTGCTGTGGCCGCAGGACTTATACCCTTTTCAATTGGATCCGATACCGGTGGTTCCATAAGACAACCCGCTGCATTTTGTGGGATTAGTGGTATTAAACCTACCTATGGTTTAGCCTCTCGATATGGAATGGTAGCCTATGCCTCTAGTCTGGATCAGGCTGGACCCATAGCTCGCAGTGCCGCTGATCTGGCGCTGATTCTTAATGCCATGTTGGGATTTGATCCCTTAGACTCGACCTCTTCTCAGGAGGAAATTCCTGACTATGTGGGTTCTCTGACTCAAGCCCCTCTGCCATTAAAAATTGGACTCCCCTCCTGCTTTTTTCATCCCGATGTGGATATCACCATTCAAAACGCCATAATGCAGGCGGTCAAAGTCTTTGAGGATTCTGGCGCCGAAATCATTCATGTAGATTTATCTCTTCAACCTTTGTGGGTTCCCTGCTATTACGTAGTTGCCTGTGCGGAAGCCTCTTCCAATTTATCGCGTTATGATGGGTTGCGTTATGGCCATCGAAGCACTAATGATTCAAATTTAATCGAATTAATTACATCCTCTCGCAGTGAGGGTTTTGGCGCTGAGGTTCACCGCAGAATTCTTATTGGAACACATGTATTATCCGCGGGCTATTTTGATGCCTACTATCTTCAAGCCCAAAAAATCCGTCGATTGATTCAGGAAGAGTTAATTCAGACATTGAGAAAAGTAGATGTGATCCTGGGGCCGACCACCCCGACTTGTGCTTTTAAAATTGGGCATAAAAATAAAAATCCTGTTCAAAATTATCTTGCTGATATGTTTACTGTGGCAGCGAACCTTGCTGGTCTTCCTGCGCTATCCATACCCGCAGGATTTAATGAGCAGAATTTACCCATTGGCTTACAATTGATGGGCAAACATTTTAGTGAAAGTCGCCTGTTACAAATCGCGCATCATTACCAACAAAATACAGACTGGCACTTAACCAGTCCTAAGAATTAAGGCCGTTATATGCAATGGGATACTGTTATTGGTCTTGAAGTACACGCCCAATTAAAAACTAAATCAAAGCTTTTTTCTGGTTCATCAACTACTTATGGTGCTTTGGCCAATTCTCAAACAAGTTATATTGATGCAGGGCTGCCCGGAGTTCTACCGGTTCTAAATCAGGAAGCTGTAGTTATGGCCATTCGGCTTGGATTGGCAATTAAGGCTGATATTAACGACCTGTCCGTTTTTGAACGAAAAAACTATTTTTATCCCGATTTACCCAAAGGCTATCAGATAAGTCAATTGCAAAAACCAATCATTTCCAATGGTCATATAATTATTGAGTTGGCAAATAAAGACGAGAAAAAAATTCTGATTGAAAGGGCTCACCTGGAGGAAGATGCGGGAAAATCATTACATGATATTCATCCCCTATATACAGGAATTGATTTAAATCGCGCCGGAACACCTTTACTTGAAATAGTTACAGCGCCTTGCCTTAACTCTGGAGAAGAGGCAGTTTGCTACTTAAAAACATTGCATCAGTTAGTCAAATTTTTAGGGATCTGCGATGGCAACATGCAAGAAGGCTCATTTCGCTGTGATGTTAATTTATCTTTAAAACCTAAAGACTCAGCTATTTTGGGTACCAGAACAGAACTTAAAAACCTAAACTCTTTTCGTTATATTGATAAAGCCATAAATTATGAACGTTCCAGGCATCAAGACATACTTGAAAGTGGTGGTACTGTCATTCAGGAAACCAGACTTTATAATCCGGAGACCAATACAACCCACCCTATGCGGGATAAAGAAAATGAAAACGATTATCGCTATTTTCCAGATCCCGATCTGTTGCCCATTCAGGTAACGCGGTTTCAAATTGCTGAAATAAAAAACTCCATGCCCGAATTACCTGATGCAATATATAAAACTCTTAAAAAAATCCCTGCAATAAATGAAGAGGATATTAATTTCATTCTGTCCTCTCCAGCCGCCTATTCTTTTTATAAAGAAATTAAGGCTCTAAGCCAAAGCCCTGATAAACTGATTATCAATTGGTTAAAAGGCCAATATTCAGCTGCTTTAAATGAGCATAATTTAACCTTCGAGTCTTCTCTCCCCATATCGGCTCCTGTTATGGCTCTATTATTAGATAAAATTCATACTAAAGAGATTAGTTCTAACAGTGCTAAAACAATTTTTTCAGCTTTATGGTTGGGTACCCAGGATATAAATACGCTTATTAAGGATGAGCTTTCTAAGAATGTGGAAGATAATTCAGAACTCGAGCAAATGATGCAACAATTAATCAATGATTACCCAGATCAAGTTGCAGAATATAAGTCCGGAAAAGAAAAGCTTCTAGCGTTTTTTGTAGGACAAATAATGAAACAGACCAAAGGGAAAGCCAATCCGGAACTCATCGGTCAAAAATTAAAAGCCATTCTTAAATAGCTCAAGACGTAAGGCTCTCCAGCTGATCATTATTGAGAAAGAGAAATTCCGAAGCGAGATAAAATATATTGGCCCATTCCGTTGGCCAATTCCGTTTTTTCAAAAAAGAATTTTCCATTAACTTCTTTACGCAGTAATACGGCTACTTCTTCATTCGGTGCACGAATAGCGACCTCAATACCCGGATTAATTTTTTGTGCCGTCTCAACCNNCCATTTGTCGCGCAATGAATGTGTCTGACGTTGCAATAACTAACATGCCAGCATGTGCTATATGAGCCTGAATTAAGACCGAGGGATCCTTTGCATCACCAAACACAGCGGCTACTTTAAGTTTGCGTAAATGTTCTACCAACTCATGATTGTACTCAACAACCACAAATGGCAGGTCCTGAAGTAATAGCATTCGACCGATGCGTTTCCCTACGCGACCGTATCCTACCAGTACAATTTGACCGGATAAATATTTTTCATTCGTACTTAATGGTAGTTCTAATAAGGGATCATTATTAGTTTCAAAATCTTTAGAAAATTTTATATTAATCCACCGTTGAAAGGGCTCAATCATCTTAAATAATAAGGGATTAAGTGCAATAGAAATTAATGCACCGGCAAGGATTAACTCCTGGCCTTCAACAGGCAGTACCTCCAGGCGAACACCTAGACCTGCGAGAATAAAAGAAAACTCACCAATTTGTGCCAAACTAGCAGAGACTATTAAGGCTGAGTTTAAAGGGAACCGAAATGCCAGCACTAAAGCCATAGCAGCAATAGATTTACCAATAATGATAATGCCAACGACAGCTAAAACTTCTAAAGGTCTTTCAACAAATATATACGGATTAAACAACATACCTACTGAAACAAAAAATAAAACAGCAAATGCGTCCTGGAATGGTAGTGATTCTTCAGCTGCACGTCTGCTAAATTTGGATTCCCGCATAATAACGCCGGAGAAAAAAGCCCCCAGGGCAAATGATATTCCAAAGACTTTTGATACACCGAATGCAATACTTACTGCAGCGGCAATCACACATAATGTAAATAGCTCCCGAGATCCGGTTCGTGCAACATGCCATAATAGTTTAGGAAAAAACCAACGTCCTACAATTAACATCAGGGCGACAAATGCAATAATTTTTACTAAAGTTAGTCCCAAAATTAACCATATTGTTTCGCTTTCTGCACCAGGAGCAGCTTTCATCCAACCTGCCAATAGGGGAAGTAAAACTAATACCAATACCATGGCAAGGTCTTCAACAATTAACCAACTTACCGCTATTTGGCCATTAACTGTATTTAAAATTCCTCTTGATTCAAGTGCTCTTATCAAGACCACAGTACTTGCAACGGATAGTGCCAATCCAAAAACAAGCGCGCCCACTATGTTCCATCCCCAAGCAACTGCCAAAAAGGCGCCTAAACAGGTAGCTACAGCAATTTGAATTAATGCACCGGGAAGAGCAATTTTGCGCATTTCAAGAAGATCTTCAATGGAGAAATGAAGTCCTACACCAAACATTAATAACATCACTCCAATCTCAGCTAATTCAGCTGCTATTTCTGCATTAGCAACAAAACCCGGGGTGAAAGGACCTATAATTACACCTGCAATAAGATATCCGACTAAAGTGGGCAAATTGAACTTGATTGCAATAAAGCCAAAAATTAAAGCAAGACCCAATGCACTGGCACTAGTGGTAACTAATGGCAAGGCATCATGCATAATTTGAACCATTTGCTATACAGGAAAATGAAATCATTAATGTTTCCTATTATGTAACCTATTGAGAGTATAGTCTTATTACTCAGGAAATATAAAATATTAGTGCTATAAATTATTTTATTACCGGTTAGGGAGAAACAATGAAACGTAAGTGAAGGTGAAGATGAAGGCTCACCTTCATCACCATAGATATTCACTATTGCCTGGTGATTAATGGAATTGTAGAAGAAAAGAGTCGGTCGATAAGCCGGGTTCTGTC
>DEHS01000110.1 GCA_002352055.1 Legionellaceae bacterium UBA2794 | reverse complement strand
CGATTCAGCCTATTCCAATCCATGCCCGACCACGATCCCCTACGTCCCTCGACTTGACCGAGGGATCCAGATATCTCATATTATATTAAAATTTATTCAGCCTATTCCAATCCTGCCCGACCACGATCCCCTACGTCCCTCGGCTTGACCGAGGGATCCAGATATCTCATATTATGTCACAGATCTATTCAGCCCCAACACTAAGAATTATAATCGCCAAACGAAAGAGCGCCGTAATCACAAACTAGCCCTAATGACCTAAAATACGACTCACTGATACTGCATGTATAACAGCACTGATTCGACCGATCCTGGCAATTGCAGCAGCCGATAAATTATGCTCACGTAATTGTTTCACATGGGAACTAATACACATCCCACAACCATTTATCGCCGATACTGCCAAACAGAATGACTCAAAAGTCACTCTATCTACTCCTGGATTCATCATCCCCTGCATGCGCAATCCTGCAGGTACATGACTCAATTCTGAATCCTCGCTTAGATGAACAAATCGGTAATAAATATTGGTCAACGACATCAAACTTACCGCTAATTTTACCGCATTGATCACTTCATCGCTCTCTACATGTTCTTTCAATTGCTCAATTAAATCCTCATCATTAAGAGCATATGCTACAGCCAAAGCAGAACCCACAATTTGCTCTCTATTTAAACCATCGTTTTGATCCAAATCTAAAACCTTTCCAAGATTAATGCGTACATCCTTGGCAATATCAGGTATTTGTTCTTTAATTTGTTCTAACATAGTGCTCCTCCTCAACGTTTTATTTTATATGAATGGTTTCTTCACCTTTTTTCCAATTACAGGGACAGAGTTCATCCGTCTGTAATGCATCAAGAACTCTCAGCACTTCTGCCGGATTACGTCCTACATTAAGATCAGTTACCATAACAAAACGGGTGATTCCTTCCGGATCGACGATAAAAGTAGCTCTTTGCGCAACACCTTCTTGTTCATCCAAGATACCCAGACTACCCGTCAACTCTCTTTTTATATCCGCCAGCATTGGAAAAGGGAGATTTTTTAAATCGGGATGGTGAGTACGCCATGCTAAATGAACAAACTCACTATCAGTGCTTCCCCCTAATATCTGTGCATCCCTATCCTCAAACTCAGAGTTTAATTTACCGAATTCAGCGATTTCAGTGGGACAGACAAATGTAAAATCTTTAGGCCAAAAAAAGACAACCAACCATTTTCCGCTATAACTTTGGTTGCTTATTTCCTTAAACGCATGAGCAAGTTCATTTCCCACTGTTGCAGTTAATCGAAACTCGGGAAATTTATTTCCTACAGTAATCATGGCTCTCTCCTCTTTGATTATTAATTTACCTATAAACTAATATAGAGGAACTCAAATGATAAATGAAATCGATTGTTCTTATAATAACAATAGAT
This sequence comes from Legionellaceae bacterium UBA2794, assembly GCA_002352055.1. Lineage (GTDB taxonomy): Bacteria > Pseudomonadota > Gammaproteobacteria > Legionellales > Legionellaceae > Legionella. Next base: position 25,935 of record DEHS01000110.1, on the reverse strand, counting down.
AAAATTAATTTATTGATAATTATTAATTCAAACGTATGAATTTTTTGGCGTTTCGCACATATGTAAACTATGATTGAAGCAGGGCCTATTTAGGAATTGTGTATGAGAGACCCCACCTCGCCGCTAATTAAATGCTTGAAATCGGTATTCGATTTCGAGGAAATGAGAAATGGGAAGTATATTTGTCCCGAAATCCAACAACTCAAAGAAGCAACTGAACGCTACGACCCCACTAGAGGTGAGAGTTTCATCACATTACTCAAAGCATTAGATGCTACCATTTTTTATATGGGCCGATGGAAAGTTAATTCAGAATCTTTGAAAAAAACAATTATCAAAATGGCTAAAATGCACGAATTACCACCAAATGCATTAAACACTTCTCCAACCTTTAAATTCAGCTCTTTAAATCACTCGCCAGACAATGATTTTATGTCATGGATTAGCCTTCATACTGGAAAGGCAAGTTCAAAACTTGATTCAAATGAATTAGCTCAAACCCTTATCGCATTACTCCATTACGAAAATGTTCACGGCTTTTGTCAAAGGTTAAATTCACATCTTGAAAAAAATCCGGACTTTTTATTTAACCTAATCATGGAGAGCGTAGAAAATTTTATCAACATATCTCATTCGCGATTAATACTGCATTTAACAGATCAACAATTAGCCACAGCAATAATCAAACACACACCATCCCTTGTAGATACACAAAAAGGCCCTTATGAACAAGTAGAATTATTGGTTGATAAACTCAATGAAATTTTATCCAACGGTCGCTCTGTTTCAACTTTATTGCGCAATGCAGAAGCCAAACCCATTCTGGATAATTCTATATTTTTCGAAATATACCAAAGTGAAGAATATCAAAACAAAGAGGCCTCCTCCCTATCTTTGTGGATGGAAGCCGGTGATCTGAAACCTGGGTTTCAATAATTAGAAACTACATGTTTAGGGAGGATCTTAAATGGATCTTTTCTTCGTGCTCGCTTGAAAGAAGCAGCTCCAATTTTTTCTCCTTGATTACTCGGAATATATTGGCACTTAACTCATCTAAAGAAAAATTTCCACTTCTTCGAGAGTTTGGTGAATTTTTTTTAATTTTTCCTTCATTAAGGTGCATTAAGGCGGCTTTTACCGATATTGCCCAATCTTTGTAAAGATAAACATCATTAATTGGGAACTTTGAATCCACAATCAAAAGATTATCCTTAATAAGTAAATCAATAACCTGGGAAAGTACCTGCGCGCATCCACTCACAATTTTTTGCGACACGTCCTTCTTACCCTGTTCAAAAAAGAAGGGCACACACTCATTTATTACACTATAAAGGGAATTATAAGTTCTATTGTTTAGCTCTATAATTAATTTTTTAACGTAGGATTTATCGTCACCTTCTAGTCCCGGACAGGCGCCTATTTCATTCATAAATTTATCGATTTCAACCTGTATTTCTCGGGCAGTTTTTAATAATTCCGATAATCGCTGCGCTAATTTATTTACTGTTGCCTCAATTCTGCTTACCTCATTCGTATCTTTTAGAATATGCTCTTTAAAGCTCATCAATGATTGATACCCTTTTGATTCGGGATCTATTGAACTTAATTTTAAATCGTGTTGGTCTGAATATAGAACCTGCCAATTTATAACCCTTGCATTAGCACTCAACGACCAGGCTTGTAATAACATATAATCATATTGATGTTGGTTCCCTTTAAACAAATCAAAATGAGTCTCAGATGATAATTGTTCTATTTGAATGGGTATAATATCAAATTTAGATGAGTCCATCGTTAAAAAAACAGAAGTTCGAAAATAGTCTCTTAATTCTTTTAACTCTTTAAATTCCAGCTTGGTTTCTAATTTAACTTGCCATGATTTAAACTGATGATTAAACGCTACAAGAAGGTCTTCAATTAACTTTAAAAGCCCGGATTTTAATTGAGTAAGATTTCGCTTTTTAGTAACTTGCAATTCATTATGAAAAGTAGCTGGGCTTCGTAAATATAAATCATCCTTATAAGACAGATTCACACCACATAATTCTTCTGCTTTCTTTACAGAGATTAAAGAATTAAGCTCAATTGAGAAAAATTTCAAATCCTCATTAGACAATGAACCAGAATCTTCAATATTGAAGTTTGAATCTGTTGTAGAAGAGAGTTTCGCATTAAAAAATCTACTTTGAGAATTATCAGATTTAGAACGTCCAAACTTATGGGGCGTAGTAAAATTAGTATTATTAATATTATTGTTATTAATACTCACCTGTTTTGAGGGATACACTAAGGAATCTGTTCCGTTTAAAGAAGCCCGTCGCTTAACATCAGCCTTATTAAAACTTAGTTCAGAAACATTTTGAATAATGGCATTACCACCATGTATTTCGATAGTAAAGCCTTTAAATTCAGTGTCTTCAAGAAATCTCAGGACTTCTACTCTGTCTACTTGTTTCTCTTTTTGTTTCTCTATGGTTCGATACAAACAGTAAGCCTTATCAGTGTCACTGTTATATTCCCAAAGCAAATACTTCTTCTTGAAGGTAATTTTTTTAAAAAAGATAATCATAGCACTTAGCATAAATGAATATTTCAGATGCTCAATGTATGGGGATTTGAACTAAATGGTCAAGTATTTTTAATGATTTAAAAGGTATTTTTTATAAATATTTCTGTTTAAATTTACCGATAAGCTTACAAGCCTTATAAACAAAGAATGTCGGGCTTAAGCCCGACATTCTTTATTTTTAATCCAAAAGACCTAATTCCTTAACAGTATCTCGTTCCTGTCTCAACTCATCTAAAGTTATATCGAACTTTTCCTGACCAAATTCATTTAACGATAAACCTTCAATAACCTTTAATTCACCATTCTCACGACGACAGGGGAAAGAGAAAATTAACCCTTTATCCACCCCATATTCTCCATTGGAACGAAGGCACATGGAAAAAGATTCGCCAGCAGGGGTATCGGTGATCAGATGATTGACTCCTGTAATTACTGCATTTGCTGCAGAAGCTGCAGATGAGGAGCCTCGAGCTTTGAGTATGGCAGCGCCTCGTTGTTGCACGGTTGATACGAAAGTGTCCTTCAACCAGTTTTGGTCCGTAATGACTTTAGCTGCGGAAACCCCATCAATTTTAGCATTATAAAAATCAGGGTATTGGGTGGATGAATGATTTCCCCAAATGGTCATCTCGGTCACGGCAGTAATATCAACGCCTGCTTTTTTAGCTAATTGAGTTCGGGCCCTTAATTCATCCAAAGTTGTCATTGCAAAAAAACGATCATGGGGAATATCTCTGGCATGATTCATTGCAATTAAACAATTGGTGTTACATGGATTACCCACAACAAAAACACGAACGTCATCACTGGCATTATCATTAATTGCCTTGCCCTGTTTGGTAAAAATTCCACCATTGATTTGTAATAAATCAGAACGCTCCATTCCCTGCTTACGAGGAACTGAACCCACCAATAAAGCCCAGTTAACTCCTTCCATCGCTTTATTCAGATCAGCTGTACACAAAATTCGTTTTAATAAAGGGAAAGCGCAGTCATCAAGCTCCATAGCCACCCCTTCAAGAGCAGGCAGCGCGGGTTCTAACTCTAATAAATTCAATTCTACCTCGGTATCAGCCCCAAACATTTGTCCTGAGGCGATGCGAAACAATAAAGCGTAACCAATTTGACCTGCTGCACCAGTAACGGCGACCCTTACTCGTTTTTTTGACATTGTCATTTCCTCTTATTCAACCACTCTTTAACTAAAAATAGCGCAGCGATACTGCGCGCCTCGGTAAAATCCGGTTTTTCCAATAATTCTTGCGCGGCACCTAAAGGCCATTCGACCAATTCAGGAGGCTCAGGTTCATCACCTGGTAATATCTTAGGATACAATCCCAGTGCAACCACAATCTCAATTCTCGCGCCAAAGTAACCCGGTGCCAGGGACATGGAACGCAGCCAGTGAAGTTCTTTCGCAGCAAAACCCGTTTCTTCGCTAAGCTCACGATTTGCAGCCTCCACAGGCGTTTCACCCTGATTAATCACTCCTTTGGGAAAGGCCAGCTCATAACAATCAGTACCTGCCGCATATTCCCGAACTAACAATAAAGATTCTCCAGGAGTAAGGGCAACAATAAGTACGGCACCATGCCCATGACTTTTGATTCGCTCAAAAACACGATGCGCACCATTTGAGAATTCCAAATGCATTTCTTCTACGGTAAATAATCGCGATTTCGCAACCACACTACGCTTTTTACACTTTGGTTTTTCCCGCATACTCATCCATCACTTATTTGGTGACAAAACTGCTCTCATGATACTATTGCATTCCCAAACAAGCCAGTCCAAAAAATTAATGCTTCCATTATCTTTATATATCCACATCCCCTGGTGCATTCGAAAATGCCCTTATTGCGATTTCAATTCGCATAAAAGCCCTGAAGTACTACCGGAACTAGCCTATGTTAAGGCTTTGGTTGATGATTTAAAAACTGATTTAACCCTGTATCCTGCGCGGGAAGTAATTTCAATTTTTATAGGTGGTGGCACCCCCAGCCTTTTTTCTGCAGAAGCCTACCGCATACTATTTGAAGAATTAAGACGTATTTTACCTTTTGCCCCAGATATTGAAATCACTATGGAAGCTAATCCTGGAAGTGTAGAGCAACAACGCTTCACCGAGTATCGCCAATTAGGAATTAACAGATTGTCATTAGGTATTCAAAGTTTTAATTCAGACCATCTAAAAAAACTGGGGAGAGTACATGATGCACACCAGGCGCATAGCGCGATAAATGCAGCGCGCAATGCCGGATTTACCAATCTGAATCTGGATTTAATGCACGGTCTACCCCAACAAACAGTAGAACAGGGGCTCGAAGATTTGCGCACGGCCTTATCTTATAAACCCGAACATGTCTCCTGGTATCAATTAACCATTGAACCTAACACCGTTTTTTACAAAGAGCAGCCTGCCTTGCCTTCAGAAGATGAAGCCTGCGAACTGGAAGAGGAGGGATTTAAATTATTAAACGAGGCTCATTTCAAACGCTATGAAATCTCAGCTTTTGCCCAACCTGCCAAACAAGCGCGCCATAATTTAAATTATTGGCTTTTTGGCGACTATTATGGCATTGGTGCTGGGGCTCATGGGAAGATAACCACATCGTCAGGTGTTCATCGAACACGCAAACATCGGCAGCCTAAAGATTATCAAAGTAATGATAAACCCTATCTCGCCGGCGTAGAAACCGTTCCAAGTAAAGAACTTATTTTTGAATTTATGCTTAATACCACGCGATTGGAGCAACCTATTCCACTGACTCTATTTCACGAGACCACCGGATTAACACTCAGTGAGCTTTTGCCCAAATTACTTATTGCTCAGGAAAAAAAACTTATTTCCCTAACAGACACTTCTTGGCAGGTAACTGAGCTAGGCAGGCGCTATACTAATAATCTTCAGGCCTTGTTTTTGCCATAAATAAAGTTTAAGTTGCTTGAAAATTAAGATTAATTGATAATAAAAATTATTTCCGATTAAGGAGCTGCCCGTGACTCTGTTTATTGTATTAATAACTCTTGGTTATTTGATGGGCTCTTTATGCTCAGCAATTATTATTTGCCGGATCTTTAATTTACCTGATCCAAGAGCAGAGGGATCTAAAAACCCCGGAGCCACCAATGTTTTGCGCATTGCCGGCAAACAGTATGCAGCCTTAGTGATGGCTGGGGATATTCTTAAAGGTACTTTACCAGTAGTAATTGGTCATGCATTAGATGCAGGCCCGGCAACTTTGGCCTTCACAGTTCTTGCAGCCGTAATTGGTCACATGTATCCGGTATTTTTTGGATTTAAAGGTGGCAAAGGTGTAGCAACAGCAATTGGAGGTCTTCTTGGCTTTCATTTTATTATAGGGGTTATGGTTGCTGCCACATGGTTACTGGTTGCCAATTTTTCACGCTACTCATCCCTGGCTTCTATCGTTTCTATAACTTTGGCACCGATTTACTCTCTGCTAATAATCCCAGAACTTGATATTTTTCCTCCGCTGTTTTTCATGGTTATTCTTGTCCTTTACAAACATAAAGACAATATCACTCGTCTTATAGATGGGAAAGAAACACGAATTAAATTAAAAAATAATATGATCGAAGAAATAATGGAATCCTCTCCGTCTACCCCTTCGAAAGAACGTGCTAAAGAAGAACCACTTATGCCACATACGATTGATATTGACCATTCAGAAAAAAAGTTAACGAAGAAAAAAACAGCTGTCAAAACTAAAAATAGTGAACCTAAAAAAACGAAAACAGAAAAACAAATAAAGCCAAAAGGTGAGGTAAAGAAGGTAAAAGAAACCAAAAAGGTAAAAAAGCCCTCATCCAAACCAAAACCTGAAAAACCTGTTTGAGTGTTATGAACTATCAGGCGCATTGTTATTGCGCCTGAGTTAAAATTTAAGAATTATTATACTAACCTTAAACTGTCTTGTGGCCCTCCAGGCCCCATTAAATTGTTATCGCGCTCAAAAACTACCTGCATAGCTCTATTCACATTCTCACGAATGTCTTTAGTCTCCTGGCAATTTTTTGCCAATAACGAGTATCTTTTTAACAATTCCACGGTTGTGTGATGCATGCTTAACACCAATTGCCCTTTCGTCAGGACTTTTAACTCTCCATCAGGTGATAGCCAATCTGTTTTTTCCATTTTTCCTGTAGTCATTGTGGTTCCTTATATTTTACAGCTAAATATTAGAACGGAATTTTCCCCGTCAAGCAATCCCAACAATGAAACATGGAAAAATTCACTTGTTTTAGATAATTATTAATAGAATAATCAGAGAAGTTGTTGGACTAAATCGGGGTTATAATGAATCGTTTTTTTCAGGGAATGATGTACCTCATCATGGGTCTACGCACTCTTTCAACCAAAGGTTTAAAGCGTTTTATAATTTTACCCATTGCCTTTAATCTCCTTCTTTTTTCCGGACTTTTTTACCTGATTTATTATTACTTATCCCCTTACACTTACTACTATCTGGATAAATTACCTTCCTGGCTGGGATTTTTAAGCTGGGTATTTTTTGTGCTTTTTGCCATCAGTTTTCTAGTGGTTTTCTTTCTTATGTTCACAGTAATGTTCAACATAGTTGCCGCGCCCTTCAATGGTCTCCTTGCGGAAAAAACCCAAAAATTACTATACAATAGCGCTATCCCATCCCTATCGTTCACGCAAATAGCGCTACGCAGCATAAAACGTCAGGGCCAATTCTTAGGTTATTTTCTACCCCGATTAGTCATTATAGGTATTTTATTTTTCATTCCCTTCATCCATCCCGTTTACCCAATAATCTGGTTTGTATTTGCCGCCTGGATGCTTGGCATGCAATACCAGGACTTCGCAATGGATAATAATTTAATAGGCTTTCAAGAAATGCGCGAAAAGATTAAAAATAATAAAATGCAAAGCTTAGGGTTTGGTTCATTAATAAACATAATCAGTTTTATACCACTGCTTAATATTTTAACAATGCCCGCAGCCGTCATCGGCAGTGTGATCATGTATTGCGAAGAAAATAAAATAAAAAGCGAAGCGCCTTTATTAATAAAGACACAATAAAGCCCCAAAAAAGTTAAAAAGCAAAGCGCCTTTAACAAAAAAAATGAACACCATTGAACGGTCAGATTTGAGTGCAGGTTGAGAGAACGCTCTCATTTTAAAAGCGGAGTGTACATAAAGTACATGAGCATTTTAAAATGAGGGCGTTCTCTCAAGATGCACCAAATATGCCCGTTCAAGCGAGGGGCCAGCGAGGTTGGACCAAGACCCCCCACCCCGAATCTCTCTCCCCCTCAACCATACGCAACCATCCGGCATAAGCAACCATCGCTCCATTATCGGTACAAAATTCTTGTGCCGGNNTACCTCACCGTTTATATTTTTAATCCACTCTTTTAACGCCAACCGCAATGCTTTATTAGCCCCCACTCCACCGGCAACCACCAATCGGTTGCACTCAGAGAATTGCAGGGCTCTTTTACATTTAATAAGTAATGTTTCTACCACTGCCTGTTGAAATGCACTTGCAATTTCACTGCAATCTCTGGCTTCTTTAGCACTTTGATTCCAGGTAGTTAAAGCATGAGTTTTTAAACCACTAAAACTGAAATCAAGGCCTGGTCGATCAGTCATTGGTCGTGGAAATCGATAAGGAGTTGCGTTACATTGATCTGCAAGCGAAGCCAATACTGCACCCCCTGGATAAGGAATACCCATAAGTTTGGCGGTTTTATCGAAAGCTTCCCCCACTGCATCATCAAGGGTATCACCAAGCAATTCGTAATCGCCTAAAGAATTTACTTTGATTAATTGACAATGTCCACCTGAAACTAATAAAGCCACAAAAGGGAATTCAAGGGTTGGCGTTTCCATTTTTGCTGCCAGTAAATGAGCTTCCAAATGATGAATAGCCAAGGCAGGAATATTCAGAGAATAGGCGAGGCTTTTTGCAAAGCACGAGCCCACCAACAAGGCTCCAATTAAACCAGGCCCTGAAGTATAAGCAATACCATCTAACTCGGATTTGTTAAATTGAGCTTGCTGCAGCGCTTCATCAAGGAGCGGTACTAAATAATTGACATGATCCCTTGAGGCAAGCTCTGGAACTACTCCGCCATGAACTTTATGGGTTGCAATTTGGGAGTGAAGTGCATGTGCTATGAGGCCAGAATTTGAATCATAAATGGCAACCCCGGTCTCATCACATGAGGTTTCGATCCCTAAAATTCGCATGAACCACCTCAAAAAATCAGACATAATACAAAGGAGCTGATTATATCACAGGTTTAAAATCAAGCAGAATTCTTTAATGATGCTCACTGCTAATCAGTACATTTCAAAATCATTCTGCTATACTTACCACAATAGTTGCCGAAATTTTAAGAAAGGTTTAGATTAAACTTGACGAGTGCTTAAACTAGCACTAGAATTGCCCACCTATAAAGATCAAATAACCAGAGGATTAGTTAATGCCTACAGTTCGTGTGAAAGAAGGCGAAAACCCAGAATATGCATTACGTCGTTGGAAGCGCGCTTGTGAAAAAGCTGGTGTTTTAAACGAAGTACGTCGTCGTGAGTGTTATGAAAAACCAACGGCTGTTCGTAAACGAAAACAAGCTGCTGCTATAAAACGTCATCTTAAAAAGATTTCTCGTGATACTGCTTTACGACGAGGCAAAGGACGACGTAAAAAATAACTAATAGATAAAATCTTTTAGTATTTGCCAAACGTATTATATTGCCAAGGCCACCATTATGTGGCCTTTTGGTTTTGAGGAAAAATAAATGACTATAAAAGAACAACTCAATAACGATATAAAAGACGCCATGCGTGCTAAAGATAAAAATTTATTAACTACTTTACGTTTGATCTCAGCTGCTGTTAAACAAATTGAAGTCGATGAACGAATCGATGTTAGCGAAGAACGAATGCTGGTTATTCTGGATAAGATGACCAAGCAACGTAAAGAATCAATTGCTCAATACAGCAAAGCCAATCGGGATGACCTGGTAGCTCAGGAACAATTTGAACTGGGTATTATCGCCAAATACCTTCCAGAACCATTATCGGCTGCTGAAATCGAAAAAATGGTAGCTGAAGCTATTCAGACAACTGGCGCTGAAAAGATGGCCGATATGGGTAAAGTTATGGCACAGCTTAAAGCACCATTACAAGGTCGAGCGGACATGGCCCAAGTGAGCGCCCTAATCAAGGCCAAGTTAAATTAGACCTGTATGTCTGGCTTAATCCCACAGCCATTCATTGATGATCTATTGCATCGAACGGATCTGGTAGAATTAATTGATAGCTATGTTCCTCTTAAAAAAAGAGGAAATAGCTACATCGCCTGCTGCCCTTTTCATAATGAAAAATCCCCTTCCTTTAACGTAGTTGCTAAAAAACAGTTCTATCATTGTTTTGGCTGCGGTGCTTCGGGCAATGCAATTAGCTTTGTCATGAGTTATTTGAATCAGGGATTTCCAGATGCTGTGGACACCCTGGCATCTCGTCTGGGTTTAACGACACCTAAAGAAGGTCAAACCGATCAGTCAAATGCAGCAAATGATCTCTATAAATTGCTGGGAAAAGTTAGTTTATATTACCAAAACAAGCTAAAAAATGAGGGACAAATCGCAATCAATTACCTACGCAGTAGAGGTTTAAGTGGGGAGATTGCCAAGCAATATCAATTGGGATTTATCCCTGACGGCTGGCATCATCTGGAAAAAACCTTCCCAAAAAATCAAAAAGAACTCATTGCTACAGGAATGTTGATTAAAACCGACGATGGCAAAATTTACGATCGTTATCGACACAGGATTATGTTCCCTATTCATGATCGTCATGGTCGAATAATTGGATTTGGTGGAAGAGTTTTAGATGCCAATCAAAAGCCGAAATATTTAAACTCTCCTGAAACAGTTATTTTTCAAAAAAGTCGTGAGCTCTACGGATTACATCAAATTATAAGCGAACAAAGAACCGTAGAATCAGTGATTGTGGTAGAAGGTTACATGGATGTGATAGTCCTTGCGCAACATGGAGTAAACAATGCGGTAGCCACGTTAGGTACCGCTACCAGCCCTTATCATATTCAGCTTCTTGCAAAACACACGCAAAAAATAATATTTTGTTTTGATGGGGATGCTGCGGGGAAACAAGCAGCATGGCGGGGTCTTGAAAGCAGTTTGCCTCATTTAAATACAGGACTCGATGCTACATTTATTTTTTTACCAGATGGCCATGATCCTGACAGCCTGGTAAGGGAGGAAGGCAAAGAGCAATTTTTAAAACGAATGGATGATGCTACTCCTTTGCATCGCTTTTTTTTCGATACCTTGAGCAAAGAAATCAATCTGACTACTCCTGCAGGTAAAACTCAGTTAATTAATCTGGCGAAACCTTTATTACAAAAAGTTACCGAAGGTTCATACAAACAATTACTTATTGATGATCTGTCGCGCCTGACTCATATCGAAAATCATCGCCTAAATTTGCTTATAGCTGACCCCAACGAAATCAAAGCCCAAGAACACAGTATTCATATCGCCCGCTCACCAGTGCGAATTGCCATAGCTCTGCTATTACAAAATCCGGAAATCCATACTAAGGCAAGACTGCAAATTGATCCCACACAACTCAATGAGCAGGAGCATCATTTATTATTAAAGTTACTGTTACAGCTGGAAACAAACCCACAAGCCAACACCGCAACATTAATTGAAGCATGGCGTAATAGCAGTTATTTTGAATCCATGATTAAACTTGCAGCCTGGGACCATCAAGTACCCGAGCAGGAATTAATTAAAGAGTTTATCGATATCGTGTTATTCTTACAAAAACAAAATAAAGAACTGATAATTCGACAATACATTAATAAATCCCGGCAAGAAGGCTTAACAGAAACGGAACGTAAAAATCTGCAGGAGATGCTTAAAGAACGGCATCTACAGACAGATATTGAAAAATAAAAAAGAGAATTACTGGCATGTTTCAGCTAGCCAGTTTATAATCAAAACCTTTTTGTAATTCCTAATTGCCCCTAAAAGAAGTGCGTATGACCATGAATGATCAAGAACAACAGAGCTCGCAGATAACTAAAGTCATTAGCCTGGGAAAAGAACAGGGTTACCTGACTTACAGTCAAATCAATGATTTACTTCCTAATATAGTCGATACAGAACATTTTGACGTCATTATTAGCATGTTGGAAGGCATGAACATCAAGGTGTTCGAGCAACCACCCGGCGATGATGAGCTAGCCCTTCTGTTAAATACAGAAGAAGTTCCGGACATTGAAGAAGCTGCGATGGTATTAGCCTCCGTAGATAAAGAAACCGGAAGAACTACCGATCCTGTTCGCATGTACATGCGTGAAATGGGCACAGTCGAATTGCTTACCCGCGAAGGCGAAATTCGTATTGCCAAACGGATTGAAGAAGGTATTTTCCAGGTTCTTAAAGCTTTGGCGCATTACCCTGAAACTATCGGACTGGTTCTGGATGACTATGATCGGTTTAATGCAGAAGAAATTCGCTTAAATGAAATCATTAGCGGATTCGCAGATTCTGAAGAAGAAATAGCACCTGCTGCAAATATTGGATCCATGCTGGACGAAGATCAACAGGATGACGTAGTCATTGAGGCTGTTGATGAAGAAGATGAAGAAGGCGGTGAAGGTGGTTTAGCTGAGGTAGATGACGGCCCCAACCCGGAGCAGGCTAAAATTTATTTTGATGAGCTCCGAGAAAACTTCAACAATGCAATGACCGCATTAAAAGAACACGGACGAACAAATTCCAAAACGTTAGAGCTTTTGGAAATTATGTCTGATTCATTCTTGAAACTTAAACTGACTTCAAGACAGGTTGACCGATTAACCCGTCACTTCCGTCAATTACGTAATCATATTCGCGAATTTGAACGTGGGATCATGCGCCTGTGTATTGAAAAGGCTCGCATTCCACGAAAATTGTTCATCGATACCTTCCCAGGCCAGGAAACCGATCTTAAATGGCTTGAGACTTTAACCAATAAAAACAGCAAGAAATTGGATATGCCTCGTATTGAAGAGCATACGGAAGAAATATTACGCTTGCAATCGCGATTAGCTTCATTTGAGGTTGAATACGGTCTCACCATCAGTGAAATTAAAGACATTAATCGTAAAATGTCTATTGGTGAAGCGAAAGCAAGACGTGCTAAAAAAGAAATGGTAGAGGCCAATCTTCGCTTGGTTATTTCCATCGCTAAAAAATACACTAACCGCGGATTACAATTCCTAGATTTAATTCAGGAAGGAAATATTGGCTTGATGAAAGCGGTGGATAAGTTTGAATATCGTCGTGGATATAAATTCTCCACTTATGCCACCTGGTGGATAAGACAGGCCATTACTCGCTCCATCGCCGATCAGGCACGCACCATTCGTATTCCGGTTCATATGATTGAAACAATTAATAAACTCAATCGTATTTCCAGACAGATCCTCCAGGAAACTGGTCGTGAAGCAACTCCGGAAGAATTGGCTGAAAAAATGGAATTAAGCGAAGATAAAATTCGAAAGGTCCTAAAAATTGCTAAAGAACCCATCTCTATGGAAACACCCGTTGGAGATGATGATGATTCACACCTCGGTGATTTTATTGAAGACAATAATATCGAGTCACCAATTGATATGGCAACCGCAGAAGGTTTGCGCGAAGCAACCCTTGAAATTCTGGAAACCTTGACGCCAAGAGAAGCCAAAGTTTTAAGAATGCGATTTGGTATTGAAATGAATACCGACCATACCCTGGAAGAGGTGGGCAAACAATTTGATGTAACGCGAGAGCGTATCCGTCAGATTGAAGCAAAGGCTTTACGCAAACTACGCCATCCCTCTCGCTCAGAGAAATTAAGAAGTTTCCTTGAGGGCGACGAAAATTAATTAATACTTCGCGTATTTTTTAATTACATCCGATTTAACTGAGTTAGAATTAGTTTTAAACTTACTAATCTAACTCAGGTTTATAAATAACCATCAAATTTAGCTGTTCCACTCTAATTCTGATAATTAATGAATGAATTCTCTCGTTAATTCCTATACCATAAAATTTTCTCATCTGAAATTTAAGGTTAAGGATAAATTATGGGACTTCTGGTTGAAGGTGAATGGCGAGATAACTGGTATGACACCAGCAATACGGATGGTGCATTTAAAAGAGAGTCCTCTCTATATAGAAATAAGATTTCGAAAGAAAAAAACGCCCCATTTCCTGCCGAAAAAGACCGGTATCACCTCTACGTATCATTAGCATGCCCATGGGCGCATCGCACCTTGATCTTTAGGAAATTAAAAAAGCTGGAAGATTATATTGGCGTTTCAGTGGTCCATCCCCACATGTTAGAAAATGGTTGGGAGTTTAAGCAGGGGTTTCCAGGTGCTACAGGTGATGAATTATACGGATTGAAATATCTTTATGAACTATATCATAAAGCAGATAATGGCTATACTGGGAGAGTAACCGTCCCAATTTTATGGGATAAGAAAAAGAAAACCATAGTCAGTAATGAATCCGCGGAAATAATTCGCCAGTTTAATACATCATTTAATGAACTCACCGGGGATAATCAGGATTTTTATCCGGAAGCTTTAGCAAAAGAAATTGATTCCTTCAACGATAAAATTTACCACACCGTCAACAATGGTGTTTACAAATGTGGTTTCGCTACCAAACAACATGCCTATGAAGAATCATATAAGGATTTATTCGCAACATTAGATGAGTTAGACCACCATTTAAGCAAGAACGAATTTTTAGTAGGCAATCAACTTACCGAAGCAGACTGGCGATTATTTACAACATTAATTCGTTTTGACGCCGTATATTACAGTCACTTTAAAACCAATCAACAAAGAATTAATGATTACCAATATTTAAACCCCTATCTGATTAAGCTATACAATCACCCGGGAGTAAAAGAAACGGTAAATTTCGACCACATAAAACAGCATTATTACTTCAGTCATAAAACAATAAATCCAACACAGATTGTACCCCTAGGCCCAAAACTGAACTTAGAATACAAGTAAGAATTTAGCGAACTCAAAAGGGAGCTCAAGCTCCCTCACCCAATTTGAATTTACCTTGATTTAAAATGCTAATCGCGGGATAATAAAAAACTAAATAAAATTTATTTACAAACTGATTTAAAAAACAGTAGAACATTACATAAATTCAGTTTAGAATAACCCCCTATTCAGGGCCCATAGCTCAGTTGGTCAGAGCAGCGGACTCATAATCCGTTGGTCCTAGGTTCAAGTCCTAGTGGGCCCACCAATAAAATCAAGTAGTTACGAGTAGTTTTTAGAAAATTCGAAAAAGTCATGTAGACGCAAACAAACAAAGAAGGACTTATGGAGATCCCAATTTGATATCGATATTGATAATCTAAATTTTGATGACATTGAAGCAGTAATAGCTGAAGCACTTTCTAATAATGTTTTATCCTTTGAAGACTAATCAAACTCAACACATCTTAGATTTTAAACAACGATAGACTAAGACCTTGAATTTTTAATTAACAAGTATCCCGTTTGCTCGCAGACGGGATTACGGCTCTGATGAACAAAATCCTGTTTGCAAGCAAACAGCAAGTAGGTTGGGGCATTGACCAGGTCAAATGACCCAACCTACCGGACAGCTTTTCAAGAGTGATTAATTAGCCTCATTCCACTCGCTCATCGGCACCACATTGCAATGCAAGTGAGTCCCAAAAAATGCTGATGTCATTAATAATGGATTGCGACAGAAGTTCTTGAGGATTGGCCTTAAACCAATCTTGGGGCATGCATTGGCTATAGGTCTCATTGAGAAAACGATTATCAAATAAAACAATCAGTCCTGAATCGGTTTCCGATCGAATGACCCGCCCTGCCGCTTGAATGGCTTTTGCCATGGCTGGGTAAATATAAGCGTATTCTTTTCCCGCACCATATTTATTCTCATAATAGTTTTTCATTTGCTCCCTTTCCCAATCATACATTGGTAAAGGTGGTCCTATTATAAAAGCTCCAATTGCACGATCCCCTGAATAATCAATCCCTTCAGCAAACATACCACCCTGAACGGCGAAAAATAGATGATTCAAACCAGGACGGCTTAATCTGTCTAATAGATCCCTTACCGCCTGAGAGCCCATATTTCGTTCCTGTTTTAGAAAAATAAAATCAGGCAAGGTCGGAAACTGAAGATAGATTTTTTCCAAATAATCAAAACTTGGAAAAAAAATGAAATAATTTCCCGGCCTAATCGCTGTAATTCGCTGTATTGCGTCAATCAATTTAGTGTAAGAGCGTGCCCTATCACTAAACCTCGTAGATAGTTGAGGAATTATTAATAACTTACGACGAACAGCAGGAAAGGGAGAGGTAAATTCCTGGGTATGAATTTTTGAGGGTAACCCCATTAACCTACTGTAATAATTGAAGGGCTTTAATGTGGCTGAAAAGCCAATAATGTGTTTAAAACTGTTATAAGAGTCTTTTAAAAATTCTGAGGCATCACAGCAGGTAATTTTAATCGCCTGCTGTTGCGGATTAAATGAGGTAATAAATGCCTCATTACCCTCCACATTATCTAAAGAAGCGGTAAACTCTGTCCAATAGTTGTAACCTTTTAAAAAGGCATCTCCTGATTCAATCAGTGCCTCTGACTCTAAATACAGACTCAGTAAATCATTTAACTTTTCTTCTTGTTTTTTAAATAGAGTTATTGGAACGTTTACGCGATGGGACTGGGCTACCCCAGGTTCGGCACATTGATTCATCAAAGCAATGCAACCATTGAGGATGGTGGTTAACTTATCCTGAAGAAACGAAGGAAAATAACTGACATTCGCCAACAGGCGCTGAAAATAACTGACATTCAACACCGGTGAATAATAATCCATACTTCGACTAATCACATTATGGACTTCATCAATAACAAGATTGGCTTTTTCTGTTTCCGCAAAATGAAGTGTCGCAACTCGTGAGGGTTGATTAGGGGATGAAAACACATAATTGTAATCACCGATCACCACATCGACATAGGGAATACTGTCCATCTGTAGTTCATAAGGACACACTTTATAGTCAGTAGCTAATTTTTTAAAATAGGATGCGTTTAAATTTTTACGTTTGCCAACTTTCGTTAATAATTGATGTTTGGTTACTTTGGTATAGTGGTCTTGGGCAAATTCGCAATAGGATGCATTACATAAAGGTTCATTTTTCATGCAGATTTTTTTCTTGGAGGTAAGTACTAATGACTTGAAGCGGGTTCCTTTGCTTTGTAACTTTCTTACTGAATCCACTGCTATTTGGTGTTGGCTATTTTTAGGAGTGATATAAACCGTCTTTTGTCCCCTGCTTAATGACTCCTTTAAGGAGGGAAATAATATACCGGTTGTTTTTCCTAAACCGGTTGGCGCTTGCAACAGCATGGGCTTGTTTTTAGCCATCTGCTTTATAACAGTCTCAATTAATTCCTTCTGGTTTGGCCTGGGTTGAGCAAATGGAAATTGAATGCGACTGCTTTCTTTATAACGACGTTTCATTCGTTGGGTGGCGTGTTTTGCCTCTAAGGTTAACTCATCAAGTCGTCGGTCTAGCCATTCTTCATAAGCCGTACAATCAAAATTTAAAGGGAGAGCTATTGTTTTTTTATTACGCAATGAAACGATTAATAAAGTAAGTTGCGGCAATTTATTCGTTTTTAACCAGGTAATGTACCCATAGGTCTGTAATTGCAACCAATAGGGATGATTAAAGTGCGCCTCATTCAACGAAGCGATTAATTTTTTGGTATCAAAGGCTGTTTTAATTTCTTCAATTAATACGGGGTCGGTACGATATATACCATCCATTCGCCCCGAAACTTGAAATTGCATTCCATTTTTAACAAAAGAATGCATAATCGGCACTTCCGCCTCATACAAAGCGTTTTCATTTTGTAATCTCGTTTGAATGTCTTGATGTATTTTAATTGCACGTTTGCTGCCCACTCCAAAACCAGAATAGGTGTCAATGCTGCCCACCATGGGCGAAGGAAGCGCGAAATCTTTTAGGGCTAAATAAAATTTTTTCATGTGACCGCATTACAACCTGAATTAGGCGATTAAAAAGAGAGCACTGAAAGTATAATGAAACCTAATTTATAATGCTATGTTAGATGTGAGATGACTGCCTTAAGGAGTGTGATACAAATTAGTCTGATTAATTAAACTATTTTATAAGGCAGTCAGTTTTGTTGTAAAATATTTCCAGTATGGTTATATAAATTTCCCAATCCAGATATCCTTACTCCAATATCATGATCTTCTGTTGAAATTTCTTATTTGAATGGGCCCTCTTACTACTGGGAGAGAGCCAGAGTGTGAGCCTTCAGAACCTCCAGAAACATTATTTATCTCTTCTGACGATATTTTTTTATCTAATTTTCTTTGTGCTTTGTTAAAGTGGGCTTTACTGAATTTTTTCATAATAACTCCTCAAAAGCATAAAATTAACACGCAATATCCCTCTATTTATATTTATCCCTTATTACCACTTTAACCCCTTCACCAGACCGGGGAGCTACAGCGCCCGTTTGTGGACCAGATTTGTCACTACCACCAGAAACGGTATTTAATTCCTCCGGAAAAATTTTTTTTCTGGATTTTTTTTTCGTTTCATTGGTTGTTTTCATAGCCACTCCTGATTAATATCAATTCAAGTTAAGTATAGCCAATTTGATTAAATATTTCTCAAAAATGAGTCGCATTGTGGTGGCGGAATAACCTATATTAATGTTTGCGGACTATAGATATATCCCTTAAAATCCCTCATCGCTTTCATATAACGATAAGGATTTCAAAGCATGCCCGTCATTCACTAGATTGATTATGCCAAAATAATTCAAAGTTCATTTCTTCCAGGCCATGAAACGGCAGCTAAAATTTTAAACATTATGAACCAAATTCTATATTCTTCTTGAAGTTTTTTAACTGCTTAAACATCAATAATTTGTACATCATATTTTTATTAAATACACAATAAATGAACAATCTGATTATTTTTATGTTACAATGACCGCCAGGCGAATTAATATAGGACATGAATATGGAACAAAAATCAGATAAGTCAAATGTTGGCAACGCTCATAACCAATTCACTTTAATAGATCTTCCTGAAGAAATTTTATTTTTAATTACTAAATATATCCCCCCAACAGACTATGCGTTGAAATCTACTGCAAAAAGCATTAATAAATTGATGCAAAATAGTCTTCGAAAAACTGAGGAATATTTTGCTCAAAAATTTCCTCATGAATTCACAAAAATTAAAGACCAACTTCCTGCTCTAAGCGTCGACTCGAAGCAATCATTAATTTTTCAAAAAAACTTAGAAAGAACTGATTTTTATGATTACCTTAGCGTAAAAGAAAATATAAAAACCAAGCTAAAGAATAAAGAATCACTAGAGGAACAAGAAAAAATTTATTTAAAAAAAAATAAAAATATAGATGTACCTCTTCTCTTTAAATACATTAAATCTGGTGATACTCAGTCAATTTTAGAATTAAAAAAAATAGATTTTCAGGAACTTAATTATCTTTATGTCACATTAGACAGCCATAATCTATCGTTATTCGACTGGATAGTAAAAATGAATAAACAAGAAGTTCTTGATCATTTCATCTCTTCACTGGTGAACTGGTGCTTTCATCTTAGAACTCAAAATGTTGAATTGGAGCTTGTTACTCCTCCAGAATATCAAAACCACACCAATAATACATTGCTGCATTGGTATATTATTTTACAACAATCCCCCAAAAAGCACCTCGAAAATTCTAAAAAAGAAGAGTTGCTTAAAAAAAACATAAATAACGAAACACCAATACATTTGGCTGCCAGAAATAGACAATTGGATTGGCTCATTGAATTATATAAAATATTAGGAATAGAAAGCTTAAAAGAAATTGATACTAGAGGATATACACCCTTACACACGGCTGCTTCCGTTGGGAATATGGATGCAGTCAAATTTCTTTTAGACAAAAATGCACTAACCTTATTAAATGATATTCAAATAAATACATTAATTTCATTACTAGGAACCCAGTTAAACATGCGTCATAAATCCAACACATGTTTTACGCCTTGGCACTTATTAACAGAATACTTACCTGCCAAAAAAATGGATTATTTCATTAATAAACTTGTTATTGACAAAGAACATGAAATAAATGAACTGAAGGAACAAATAAAAAAAATTCAATCTGAAATTACAGCTCATAAGTTTAATTCAGAAAAGAGGAAGAACGACTTGGAAGATAAACTTCTTCTCGAACAAAATGAAGAAAAAAGACTTATCAATAAAATAAGTCAGCTTAATAACCAAATCGTAACTAATGACACGATTATACTCAAAGCATCCGAAGTTGCTACCGACTCCCAATTAAGCAATTTGAAAGAGGAGCCTGAAATTACTGAACAATTAAACAGTGTTCAACGTAGAATAAAAAAGATAGTGACCCAATTAAAAACAAATGATGATTACTTCAATACTACAGTTCAAGAGAAACAAAAAGAACTCAATGTGCTTCTAAACTGCAAATTACCACCTGTTGAAACAGAATTTCATATACTTCAATCACATATCAAAGATATTAATCGTCTAAACCCTCAGGGTTCCACCGCGATACACATTGCAACCAAACTTGGTGATGCTAATAAAATAGAGCTCCTTCTAAAAAATGGTGCCTATGCCTACATAGCAGATGCAGATGGATTAACACCTTTTCATCTCGCAGCTCAACTAAAAGATCCTGAAATCCTTAATATATTTATTCGGTTTGGAGCAAACGTTAATAGTTTGTGTAAACAAGGAATGACTCCTTTCTTATATACGGTTCAAGCTGGTAACATCCCAGGAATGAAGTTTTTTATTAGTCAAAAAATCTCAGACGTTACGAATATACAAGGAGAAACTGCACTACACATTGCCATAAAAAACAATCAGATAGAAGCATTGAACTTCTTACTGAAGCTTGAATTTGATATTGATAAACCAACTAAAGAGGGTATTACTCCATTAATGAGTGCGGTTATTAATAATAACCCTGACGCGGTTAAATTATTAATCAGGAAGGGAGCTAAAGGAGATTCTAATTTATTCATTCTGGCAGCAAAGTCAGGCTTTTCCGAGCTAGATGAATTACTTAAATTAAAAAATATGGAGATTGATACTGCAGATGATCAAGGTAATAGTCCGCTACATTGGGCAGTAGTTAAACAACATACAGACATAGTTAAATTCCTGTTAAAAAATGGATGTAGATGGGATTGTGTAAATAAAAAAGGGGAGACTCCTGCAAAAAGTGTCCATTCAAAAGATAAATTTTTATCAGGCGTATTCTCTTTAAAAGAATATATGGAGCAACTTAAAAAACTGTGTAGTTCCAAGTCAGCTGAAAAATCAGGATTTTTTAAAGGCCACCGCAATCCAAAAGATAAATTGGAAGCTGCTCAGGCTTTAGAAAATGTGATTATTTATGGAGAGGAGGTTTCAACTCTTAATAAATACCTAAATATTTTAAATAAAGGTACATTGAAAAAAATACTTCTAAAAACCAATATAGAAATAGAAAAGGTAGAAAAGATAGAGCTAAGATTATAGATTAAAAAGTCTAATTTCCACCCTTTTATTCGCTTTAACAACGTGCAACGCGTTGTTAAGGCAAACATTAATTTTAGCAAGTTAGATTACATCTTACGGAAAATGTATTACTCCAAGCGAGTTTTTACACTGAAGAACCGCCCCATGTCGTTCTATTGACCGCTGATTAACAAATTTGATCGCTGATTAACAAATTTTTTTCTGGTGGAATCTTTTTAAACAGCAAAATATGTGTGGTATGTTGTCTATAATTTAAGAAGATGTTTCTAGAAGGATTTATCGGCGCGCTCGTCCCAATATTAGCATATCGCACTTTACGGATCCCTCATTTAATGAGTTTAAGCAAAATTATGGATAAATTCATCGACCGATATGAGGCAGGCAGCATTTTAGCTACTTACCTTAAAAAATATTCCCGTGAATCGGATACTATCCTTCTGGCATTGCCGCGTGGAGGGGTACCTGTTGCCTTTGAAATTGCCAAAAAATTAGCGCTTCCGTTGGATATTTTTATTGTGCGCAAATTAGGGGTACCTGGTCATCAAGAATATGCCATGGGAGCCATTGGTCCAAAAGGTACAGTAGTCCTTGAAAAATCAATTATCAGGGAATTAAATATAGAAAAAAATTTAATTCAACAAATAATAAAAAAAGAACAACAAGAACTACTTCGAAGGGAGCGTGTCTATAGAGGTGATCGTGCCTTTCCTAAACTTTCTGGTAAAAAAATAATTTTAGTAGATGATGGTATTGCAACAGGCTCTACCATGCGTGCAGCCATTAAAGCGCTGAAATTATTCAAACCAACTTCAATCATTATCGCAGTTCCGGTTGCATCTTATGCAACCTGCAGGGAACTGGAAAAGAGTGTTGATGAGATTGTGTGTCCGGTTAAACCTGAACAATTTTATGCGGTGGGTATGTGGTATCATGATTTTTCCCAAACCACAGATGATGAGGTAATCACCTTACTAAATAAAGCCCGTATATCAAGCGATAGCAGCCCTAAAAGAGAAAAAAGCTACAGTAGTAGCCCCAAGGTAATCAATACAACTCCGAACCATCATAAGATTTAACCCTCTGACGTAATTTAGTGCTCAGGATCTTCAAAATCATTATGATCCGGAGACAAGTCAAGTGGTTCCCCGGGAATTCTACGGCTATCACTGGCCCATTCACCTAAATCAATCAATTTACAGCGATCAGAACAAAAAGGTCTGAATTTATTTTCCGGCTGCCAAACATTTGGTTTTCCACATGTAGGGCAGGAGATTTTTTCAAGGTTCATATTAAGTCTTGGTTAATTAATTAAACGTGAAAGTATGCGATACAAAACACTTGATTCCAACTATTATGCCAATAAAAAAAAGGGCTTATTATAATACCTGTCGAGCTACTAGGGTAATGCAAAATGCCAGTTCATCGCATTCGATAGGCCTTGGAGCATAATTTCTCCACGAATACTGTTTCCTTTAGCATTGACACGCGGACTTAAGACAACTATTCCCGCTTTGCCAGGCACAACAGCTATTGTATACCCTGATACCCCACTCTTCGCAGGCATGCCCGTTTTAACCATGTGCGTACCTGTTTCATCATATAGCCCACAAGTTGCCATAACAGCCAAAGTAATCTTACACGTATCACGGGACAGAATTTGATCGCCAGTTTGTGGATCCTGACCGCCATTAGCTAGTAAAACCGGGAGAAAAAGCATTTGCTCCAGTGTGGCTTCATAAGAACACAGGGCAAAATACAAATCCAGAGTTGCCTTTACGTTTGCCCCCAGATTATTTCTACTTTTTAATAAATAGGCTAGAGAGCGGTTTCGATTACCCGTTCTTTTTTCAGAAGCAAACACTAAGGGATTGATACTTAAACGTTGATTAAACAATTTTTGCACCCAATATTCCAGCCATCCAAATTGTTGCTCTCCTGTTCCTGGAATATGGGAGCACAAGGTAATTGCGCCGGCGTTGAGCATTGGATTTGAAGGTTTTGGACCGAACTGCTCCAATCGCGTAATCGATGCAAAATCATCGCCTGATGGCTCTACTTTAACCCATTCAAATAATTGGCTGGCGCCCACTTCCTCAAGCAACCCGATTAATGGAATCATCTTGGCCACACTTTGTAACGTTACGGGTTGCAATGGATGATTCGTGAAAGAGAGAGCATCTCCATCAACTGGCTGAACAGCTATAGCAGTTAACTCCTGATTAATATTGGCTAATTCAGGGATATAATCTGCAGTTTTACCTTCCGAGTTTAATTCAGCGGTGTGTACCAGTTCTTCTAAAAGATTGATAGTAAGTAATTGAGAGGACATAAGACTCGACTTAAAAAATGCCTATTATGTTAAATTTAGCACATGAAAACAAATCTTTATTGCTAGTTTTTGTTACAACGACGCAAAAAATTGATTATGGTGCCTTATTTAAATATAGGTTAAAGCACTTGGATCACATTAACTCTTCTTCACGATAGTATTCCTCAATATTCTCTATGGCGGTATAAATATTGATAATGCGTCTGGTTTCAGATTTGATTTTAGTGAGCAGAGTAAACTTTCTTTTAAGGTAAATATCTTCTTTTTCTAATAAAACCAATTCGCGTATTGATTTTTCAATTTCATGCTGACGGATGTAATTTTTATAATTATTGTAGATAAATGAAATACCAAAATACAAAGTTAAAAGCACTGCCATGCCCAGTTCAATCATCTGCGAGTGAGGATTTCGCAAGCTATGTTCCAGATTAATAAATCCTAATTCTTTGGCAAGATTAGGTCCCCCGGCCAAAAAAACAAACATCGAGGCAAATCCCCCAAGGAGAGTGGGGATGCTTCCTGCCGCTAAGGCGAGTATATTATCCTTAAACCAGTTTTTCCTTGGTTTACTTACCGTAGATTGGTCAGCCTGAGTTGATAAAATCTGAATAAATGACATTTTATGATCAAGGCTTCGAGAAATATTATTATTCTGCCCAGAATGATTAATAAATAATGTCTGCATGATTTTTTTATCAAGATTAACAATGATTTTTAACAAACGTTCTTTATAAAAATTATAAATTTTCTTTCTGCTTATCTCTTTTATTTTTTCCTGGATTGCTCCAGTCAAATCTATCATTAATGTGGAAAATTCTTCGGGCGTATCAAAATTAACTAGCGGTTTCTCATTGCCTTCTTCTTTCTTTAAGAAAAAACTGGTGTTTTGAGATTTGGCTTTTAAATAATTTACAGAATGATTAAGGTATTTAATGAGGGACTCTAATGAATCTTGCTGTTTGGAAATTATCAACTTTAAAACATTTATTTGTACATTATGAATTTTTTGTTTATAAATCGCGGACTGTGCATTCACAGCAGTTAGTTTAAAACTAAAATAACCCACAAGTAAGCTTATTATCAAAGCAATGCCCGTGATGCATGCTAAAGTGACTGGTGAATTTAACCGCAGACCGGCAAACCCTGAAAAACCCATCCAGGCACCAAAAACACTGGTGATAATCGTATTAAGGACCAGCGCTACATTACCTGATTTTTCTGCTTTATTCGAAGATACATTAATTTTTTGTTCCAGATTTAATGATCCTAAATGTAACAGACTGTTAAATTGCTCTTTACTTAATTGATCTTTTAAATGAGCCTCTCCCAAGCGCAGATGCCCTAAAAGAATATTAAGTTCCGATAAATTCAGGTGCTCTATTCTTACACTAGATGACATAATAAACTCATAAAAGAAAAATAAATGAACTCAAAATTGCTTTGAAATTCATGTGACAAAAACTGTCAAACTTTCCGTGTAATGGATTATATGCTACCGCGGTAAAATATGTCACAAAAAAATTACAAAAATGCAAATAAATTTGCTAAACTAGAAGTTGTTGACAACTAATTTATAAATATTATACAACAAACAATATTTATAATCAGCATTGAAGTTAATAATCCTTTGCCAGGGGTAAGCTAAAATGTCAAAATATTTATAACAATCTTATAGGAGAATTATTATGTTAATAATGCGCGAACCGGGTTCAGAAAATAAAATTCAATTTCGTATCCGCATGACTGAATCGGTTTATAAAGAAATCGATGATTATTGTCAATGGGCGGGAATCCGAGTTCGAGACTATTTTATTGAAAAAGCATGTCAACATATTTTTAAAAATGATGAAGAATGGCTTGAATTTAAAAAAACACGTGATAACTCAAAGTAGTCGGTTAAAGAAACCAAATGAAATTTAAACTCAGATGCTATAATTTTGAGCATCTTTAAGATGAGGTGCAGTTTTAATAAACTTCAAACTTCCTTAGCTTAATTTGATAACATTTAAGTGAAATTATAATAATTCACTAATGCAGTGAGGGATTTTCTTGTTAGAGCATGATGATTATTCATTATTTGTCTTTAACAGGATGTCCTGACTAATAAAGTTCTCCCACCTCCTAATTTGTATGAGTAAATTTTAATCCCGCTAAGTTAGCTAAAGGATGAAGTTTAATCCAATATAGATAACCGCTTGAGGTTTCAAGATTAATCGTGCCGAATGGCTAATAGTTCTCAGCTGCGCGAACCAGGGTATCCCCCAAATTTTATGATTGTTTATCGTGCATAATGTCTTTTTAGTCATCCCCACGAAGGTGGGGAGCTGCGTTCACATTTGAA
>DEHS01000051.1 GCA_002352055.1 Legionellaceae bacterium UBA2794 | reverse complement strand
GCAATTACTGAAGGCTCTATCGAGGATTTAAAAAAAATAAATAATTTACACTCAGAGCGACTATGTAGCTCATAGGTACCTATCAAGTATTTGTATTGGTTTAATTTTATCATTTTCAATTTAAAGTCTTTGAGCTTTAAAAAAATGTGTCAACAAATAAAATGTTCACCCTATTCTGACTGATTGGCCAGGGTCAACTGAAATTAGGTTAGGGTATACCGTATCTAACTTCGCTTTTGATTACACACTAAAAGACCCAATATGTTGTTTTCGCATATACATTGTCTATGATATAGTTCCGAAAAATTCAAGGTGGGGGAAGATAGTATTGAAGAACTTTTTGAAGGGATTCGTCAAAGACAATTACTGCTTGATTAAGGTGTGAACCTGGAGTTAAGTAAAGCCTCTCAGCCGACCAAGAAAAAATAACGTTCAAGTGCAGAAAAATAGCTCCATTAATTTCGTAAGGGCTTGGACTGAAATGGGTAGTTTTGATTTAGCAAAATAGAGGTTTGTCGAGTAAACTGACCTTGTTACCAAGATCAGCTCCTCTAAGAACGGAGCGTACGACTTTCACCGCACTCCGCTCAAGCCCTTTTAAAAACAACGCCTTTAGACCCAGCTTAAATCCTCTTAACATTTAACAAATCGAATAATTTTTAGACAAAAAATATTAAAATTAATAATTCCTTAAGAATTTATCTTTAAAATAATCCTAAATTAATTAAGTAATGGTTTTAATTATGCCCTATCTATTTAATCCGCATCGACATGTAAAAATTTGGCTCAGCAAAGATAAAGATACTTTTTTGAATCTTGAAAATCAGATGCGCTTAGCGAAAATGAGGGAGATTAATCCCCGTGATGAGATTTTTTTTATTTATGACAGTAAATTACTGTCACCCTCAGCACTTAGTGAGCTTGAATCTTTTTGCACGCGCTACAACATCACTCCCAAAGACGTTCAAAAGGATGTGATCCCTCAGTGTCAGAGCAAGGAGGAAAGAAACTTAATTGAAATTTATAACGATGAAGTTTCTCATTTGAGCGAAGGTGGAAATCTTGCTTCAGGTAGTGATATTTTACGTTGGCTTAAACCAGTTTATGTACTAGGCACTTACACTGATTTTGATGTGCATGTTGACACTCGAAAGCTTCCAGAGACAATCAATGTTGAGAAACCGCTTTTATTGAGCCTAGGAAGTCACCCCCTAGATAAAGATTTTGAGGGTTTAGTTCTCAACAATGATATCATTGCTGTGGTTGATACTGAGGCAGCTTTGGCAGACATTCAAAAAATTCAAAAAACTATTCATCTTGGGTGTTCTAAGCAACCACCTGATGGACCAAATTACTTTGAGCAATTACAACCAATATTAGAAGGTTGGTCCTACTCACCAATTCAATCTTTGGCAGCTGCGCTTTATACAAGTGAAAATTCGGGACCCTATCCTTTCTTTATAGCACGAAGTAAGGGAAAATCAGTACGGCAAATACGTAAAGAAATTATCGAGCTTACTACTAATATTTTATCTTTTGCTCAATTTATTTTATCTGATTCTGATTCAATAAGATCAGCCAGAAAGTATTCTGACAATCAAATAATTGTTCAGGCAGCCAAATTGGGTCGACTAAAGCTGAATGTTGCCCCGTTAATTTTAGGATGCTACCCAAAAGAAGCTGAAGCCTTAATTCCTATCCACGATAATTACGAATTTTTAACAAAAGTTAGTGCGCAGTTTCGTTTATACTATTTAATGAAGAGTGTTATGCATACCTCAGGTTCAGCTCCTATATTATGCTCCCTTTTCCCTGAAGGATATTATAAAAAAGAAATAATCATGAGAGATCTCAGCTTTTTTGCTTTTGCTCGCTATGGTTTAGATAAAACATTCTGCTCTAAAAACGGCTATCCATTGCATGCAGATCAAATCACCTTAGCCGGAATGCAAAACTCTAAAATTGGGGAACTAAGCGATATATCATGGTTACCCGAAGGCCAAGTTGCAACAGCGAGACGCGAAGAACAAATTTTACAAGCCCGTGAACAGCTGCCGCAAGATTTTCGTGATATCCGTAACAAAATAGAAACGCACATCACTAAAATACAAAGCGATTTAGATGGTTTTTTCGGCTTTTATCGCAACCATCAGCGTCAAGTCAAAATCAATGCCCTCCGAGATATTATGAATTGCTTTGAGGCAGGCGTGGTTGATATCACACGATTTAATAATGCGTTAACTACTTACAGCACTCAAGATATTTATGCAAGTATAGGAAAAAGTAAAACTCAAGAACTTTTCGATGAATTAACGCGTTTGGGTCAGCAGGCTAAGGATTATCTACTAACTGATGCACAGGGAAAAATTGATATATCGCTTTCTGCACCGCCCTCATCCTGCCCGTAAAATGACAATTGCCTCATTGCCTTAAAAAGCGATGAGGCTTTTTGATACAGCATAGGCACTGAGCTTCTCTCTGTATTATCCGACTCCAATTAATGTCACCCCCAAAAAAAAGAAAAATACAACAGTGACAAATCACTTCCTCGGAAATTGATTACTTTTAATTTGCTCATCAACTCTAATAAATAATTTCTCTGTTAGGCCTTAACCTGTAAAGTTATTAAAAATATAAAAAACAATAAATTTTTACTGTTAAATTGTCTTCCCCAGTGTTGTGACAATTGATTTTTCATCAGTAAACAGGTACTGCAACATACTTTTAGGTGTGAAACTGACTATATAAAGTGTTCATTTAAAATTTGGTTTTCAACATCAGGCTCAATTGCTGTTAATAATTTAATTTTTTCTTCTAATGCTGTAATTAATTCCTCTTCTTTTATATATTGAATGGGCATTTTAAAGCCAAGGTGTGTAGCTATATATTGCAGAGAGCGGGTACAGTTTTCTGAATAGGGAAATTTTATAGTATTTTTAAGGGCTGAACAGAACGAATAAAAAAGGAAAAGACTTATAATTATTAAAGCCAGGATACCTAATGAATTAAACTTGTTCATCAAACGGCTATTATCCCGTCTTCGGCGTCGTATCTCATCCCGTCCATCAAATAGAGCAAAAGCGTAGGCTTCTTTTTTAACAGATTGCTCTACTTCAGCCATATCCATAAAAAACCTGTGAGGGTGATCACCCCAGACAAATTGACGTCTTTGTTGTGCTATTCCATTATCAAACTCTTCATACGAAATCTTTTTATCAAAAAATAAGCCACTATAATGGGTGTTTATTTCTTCTGTTGTACGGCTTTGCTCTTTGGTGAATCCTTGCAAAATCTTATGTAGATTGCTCTTTATAACCTCATCCAAATCACTTATCTCAGCATTAAGCTGCTGTGATCTTAATTCCATATTTTCTAATTCTTCACGATGCTTTTTCTCACGCATATCGAACTTCTGAGAAGTATAATTCATGAAAGGCTCATATAAACCCAAGTAAATAGCGCCCAGAGATACAAAAAAACCAATAGTAAAATTAATTTGAATAATTTTTCGTTGTTTTCTTGCTCTGTTTAAAAAATCAAGACATTGTTGAAACTCTTTCAAAGTGGGTTGTGTAGGTCCAGTCATAATAAGTCCAAAAATTTTTCTAACATTTTAATCTCGCTAAAATTTTTAAAATGCACTAACAATTTTTTTATTCGATAATCAGGCAAGGCACTTATGAAAGATTCAGGTGAATTTTTAAGGTTTGATTCTCTAGATTTACCAGATTTAGTATTTAAACATAATCTTCATCTTGTTAATACTTTTTAATAATTTGTTGCATCGTTAATTCTTTTTGATCATCCCCTGCTCTATTAAATTTAATCAATTTGTCAAAACTATATGTTAAACGACGTTCATATTTCATAGGTAATTCGGTGACGATCATGCAGGGGGTCACAATCGGAGATGGTGCCATTATTGGAACCAATAACCTCGTAACCAAAGATGTTGCACCTTATAC
>DEHS01000016.1 GCA_002352055.1 Legionellaceae bacterium UBA2794 | reverse complement strand
GGAATTGCAGGTTAAGCAAATGTTAGCCCTCATCAGAGCCATGCCGCTGCAAGCACGTCAGCGTCACGCCCTCCGGGGCCTCGATCACCAGCGAAGGCTGGAACCCGTTGCGGTAGTTCTGCGGCTCAATCCGCATCGGCCAGCGCGGGAAATCGGTGTCGGCCGCGTCCGGGTCCCAGTTCGCCACCCCGATCAACCAGCTTCCGGCATGGCCGGGGCAGTGCTGGCCGGTCACAATCAGGCCCATCCCGCTTTCCCGGTGCGCCACCAGGTATTCAATCGGCTCCCCGCTGGCGCAGTTGTCGTAGTCGTCCTCGAAGTACGCTACCTCGCCGAAGGTGTCGTCGCTGTAGCCCTCAAATCTCAGTGTCGGCATTTTCGTTTTCTCCGTAGCAAGCGCCGGGCTAACCCGGCGGTCAACGCGACCGTCGGCCAGCTTCGCTGTCCGCCGTCGCGTTACCTCTGTCGTTGGATGGACGCCGCTTTCGCGGCGCTAAACTAAGATTAAGAGAAATACTATACTAGTTCGCGCCCAAGAACGCCCGCCATCCATGGCGGGCTAAGAAAAGGAAGACAAATGGCTAACAGCAAGTTATCAGATGCAAAAAATGCAAAAAATGATGAATTCTATACACAATATTCTGATATAGAAAAAGAAATAAATGCTTATTTAGAATTTGATCAAAATGTTTTTAAAGGAAAAACCATTCTATTGCCTTGTGATGATCCAGAGTGGAGTAATTTTACTAAATATTTTGCACAGAATTTTATAAACTTCGGATTAAAGAAACTTATTAGCACTAGCTATGCTCCTGATAGTAAAAACTTTAAAACAGATTATCAGCCGAGCCTTTTTGAGGTACATTCTCCACAGTATGATTACAGCAAAACATCGAAGTATGGAAAAATATTTGTATTAACGCATGACATTTCAAAAGATGGGAAAATCGATGTAAATGATCTCGAATGGAATTATTTACAGAGTGATGGTGATTTTAGAAGTGAGGAAGTTAAAAAGCTAAGAGATGAAGCAGATATCATCATCACAAACCCGCCGTTTTCATTGTTCAGAGAATTTCTAGCATGGATCGTTGAAGCAGATAAGAAATTTGTGTTAATAGGTAATAAAAACTGCGTTACATATAAAGAAGTTTTTCCGTTGATTAAAAGCAATAAATTATGGTCAGGCCGAAC
The DNA here is from genome assembly GCA_002352055.1 of Legionellaceae bacterium UBA2794. Classification (GTDB taxonomy): domain Bacteria; phylum Pseudomonadota; class Gammaproteobacteria; order Legionellales; family Legionellaceae; genus Legionella. The sequence continues at coordinate 1,889 of DEHS01000016.1, read as the reverse complement.
TGAATGGAGCGGAGGAATGTGGTTTGAAACAAAAGATAAAGATGATGTTGATAGAATCATCGATGGAAAACAAATGAAAAATGTCTCATCAGTATGGTTCACAAATATTGATCATGGTAGACGACATCAGCCATTACCCTTGATGTCATATTCAGATAACTTAAAGTATAGTAAACATAAAGATATAAAGGAAAAAGGATATGTAAAATACGATAATTATGATGCTATTGAGGTTCCATATACTGATGCGATTCCCAGTGATTTCGAAGGTGTTATGGGTGTTCCAATAACATTTCTTGATAAGTACTCCCCTGATCAATTTGAAATATTAGGTGCTACACAAAGAGGCTGCCACGATGAAGTACCAGATACAAAAAAATACGATGATTATTGGGAAGTAAAACAAAATGGCGAGCCAACAGGTTCTTCTGGTGGTAAAACAAATGAAAATGCAAATTTGCTTGGTAATGACGGGAAAAAGAATTATTTCATAAACAAAAAAGGTCGAATTATTCAATCTGCATATCAGCGTATATTTATAAGACATAGAAGGAGCGTAAAATGAAAACAACACTACGAACTAATATTTCTATAAAAGAGATTTGTGATGGTTTTGTCTATAATGAACTGGAAGGTAAAGGTCTATTTGGTTTATCGGGGAAATTAACTATTCAACCAGAGTACCAGCGGAATTATATCTATGCTGATGGTAAACGTGATGTTGCAGTTATTCATTCAATTCTCAAGGGCTATCCGCTTGGCCTAATATATTTCAATAAAGTCAGTGATGAAACTTTTGAAGTATTAGATGGCCAGCAACGTATCACGAGTTTTGGTCGATATGTTACAAACAAATTTGCTGTTAAAGATGAAAACCAAATTGAACAGTATTTCTCTGGAATAGCAGCTGATATACAACAAAAAATACTTGATACAAAAATACTAATATATGAATGTGAAGGAACAGAATCAGAAATTAAAGAATGGTTCAAAACCATCAATATTGTTGGTGTACCTTTGAACGATCAAGAGTTGTTGAATGCAGTATTTTCTGGTCCATTTGTAACAAAGTGTAAAGAAGAATTTAGCAATAGCCAAAACTCAAATATCCAAAAATGGAGTGCATACGTTTCTGGCAGTGCTATACGGCAACAATATCTTGAATGTGCACTGAATTGGGTTAGCAAAGGGAATATTGGCGACTACATGAGTCAACACAGATTTGACAACAATATCAATGAAGTGAAGACATATTTCAATACAGTAATCGATTGGATTTCAAGCGTATTTATCGATGTTGAAGATGAAATGTGTGGATTAGAATGGGGTCGACTATACGAAACATACCATAAAACTGCATATAACCCAAAGAAAATATCAGAAAAAGTTAAAGAGCTTTATGCTGATCCATACGTGAAAAACAGGAAAGGTGTTTTTGAATTCATTCTTGGTGGTTCAACCGATACTAAGATTCTTGATATTCGAGTATTTGATGAAGCAACGAAGAAAAGTGTATATGCAAAACAAACACAATTAGCTGAAACAAAAAACGAATCAAATTGCCCTCTTTGTGTTTTAGGTCACGATAGCAATAAAACTAAAATATGGAAGATCACAGAAATGGATGCCGATCATGTCGCTGCATGGAGCAAAGGCGGCGCAACTGATATCAAAAACTGTCAAATGCTTTGTAAGACTCATAATAGAGCGAAGGGTAATAGGTAAATATTAAAATCGCCTACGCGCATCCATGCGCTCCGGCGAAGTGGGCGTGATGATGACTTGAAAAAGGAAGAAGCATCCAACAACTGCTTCAACCTGACAATTCCTGTTGTCATGGTTTGTGCTGTCGCTTCGCTCGGCACAAACCACGCCAAGCCCTTCGGGCC
>DEHS01000056.1 GCA_002352055.1 Legionellaceae bacterium UBA2794 | reverse complement strand
AGGTAAACAAACTTTTGAATTTTAGTATATGAAAAAGGCTAATCTAATTTGGGGTTCACACGAAGAAAAGAAAGGCTGGCAAGGATTAAATAATGCTGCAATTAATTCTTTTAACAGCCATATCATCAACTCGTTCATAAGAGAAATGTTTCAAAACTCAAATGATGCAAGGGACAGTAAACTTCCTATTGATCCCCAAACAGGTAAATTGCCTCCTTTACATATAGTAATTAATTATAAAGAAATCACTCAAAATCAATTTCCAGACTTTGATGGTTTTATTGANNCGAATAAAGTCTGCTCCACTTAATGCTAAACATGGTGAATTTTTCAAAGCCGCCCAAAAAGCATTAGGGAATAGACAGTCAATAAAGATATTTGTCTACGAAGACTTCAATACCACTGGGCTTTCGGGTGCTGACAATGAAGATGAGTCGACTTTTAGCGGTTGTGTCTTGTCAGAGGGGATTTCCGTTGGGAAAGAAAAAACCTCTGGAGGTAGTTATGGAATTGGAAAGAACGCAATTTTTGGGTTTTCAAAATTAAGAACTGTTTTTTATTCTTCTTTAAATAGGGAAAACGAATACATATTTCAAGGCAGATCTAAATTAGCATCATACATAGGTAAAGATGGTAAGAAACATTCCGATAAAATATTTTGTGGACATGGTGTCGAATTAAGTTCAGTAAGAAATTTTGAAGAACTATTACCGGAACATCAGGATGTTTTTCGTAGAACCAGGCCGGGTCTTTCTCAATATGCAATTTGTCCTTCTGATCATTCAAATTGGATAGAAGAATTTGCAAAGGCTATCTTAAGAAATTATTGGTTACTGCTAGATAAAGGAGAATTAATTGTAGAACTAAAAGATAATGATAATCTTAAATTAAAACTAGAAAAAGCTAATCTTGACGAACTATTTCAAAGCTATTTCGATCCAAAATCGTTTGAAGTCGATTATTCAATTAATCCATATGGGAATCCATATGAATTTTATAAGTGTTACAAATCAGGTGAATGTATAAAAGCAAAAGTTGACATTATTGGTAATGTAAGGTTTTTTTATTCAGAGTTACAGAACAATCAAACAAATGCAGTTGCATATTTAAGAAATAATATGGTTGTCTATTCTCAAAATGTGCATGGTTTCAGTTCAATAAATTATTGTGGTGTTTTTATTTGTGATGATGATGATGGAAATGCTGTTCTGCGAGATATGGAGCCCCATACTCATGATTCCTTCAGTCCTGAAAAACTAGATGCACACTCGGAAAAGTATGATGAAAAAGATGGTAAAAGAATTTTGAATGGAATAAAAGACATTGTGCGTAACTCTTTACAAACTATATCGGATAAGTACAAAAAAGCTGCAGAAGATATTCCCTGGCTTGATCAACTGCTTTCATCTTTTTCAGGAGCTGCCGGTAATGGAACTGGAAAGAGGACAAATGTTCAATCCGAAAAGGAAACAACTGAAAGAATGGGTGACAAGTTAAAACTACAAGTGAATATGACATCACTAAAAAGAAATACAATAGTGAATGATGAACAAGGAGAGACAACTGGAGTAGGCGGTGGCTTGGGTGGTGGAACTGGTGGGGGTCCTGGCAACGGAGGAGGTAAAGGTGGAATCGGGGGAAAAGGAGGTGGTAGATCTGGCAAAAGAAATTCTCAAAAAACAAAAATAAAAAGCAGAATTTTTAGAACAAATCAGAGAAAACAAATTAATGGCATTGAGTATGTAGGATATAAAATGATCCTGAGCTCTGATAATTTACTAGATGCCACTGATATATCTATTAGTCAAAAGGGTGATAGTAATGAAGTAGTATGTTTTGAAATAGGAGAGGTTATAGACACAAATGGTAATATTATTAGATTTTCAAAGGAACACGGTTTAAATGGGGAACTAAAATCATACAGACTGCAAACTATTTCAATACCCTCGGAAATTACTGTTTATCTCAATGAGCCATATAAAAGCAGTTTTAAAATTATTAAAGCATAAGTATGTTTACAGAAGGATACTCGTTTCCACATCCCGTTCTAGGCAACGAAGATGACATTTCTGGTGAATTCAATGTTGCTTTTGAAGTAGTTAGGAATCAGGATAGAAAAATTGCCTTTGAAAACATTATTGTTGAAGTAACAAATGAATATGTTAAAAAGCTGATTGATGAGGGCAATGCAATTACTCTCATAAAAATATATTGCAGCTCAACACTTACTACTTGGATCTATAAAGCAGCAAATAGATTTGAAATTAATGAAGATGATGTTGTTAATAAAATTGAAGTTCAAGTTTTTATAGTTACAAAATCCGCAATTACAAACTACTCCGACTCTACTTTTAATCCTCAATATGGAGGTGAGATATTCTCACTCGATAAAAATGAAATAATTGGAATATCAGGTAAAACTACTGTTGCAATCCCTAAAGTAAATGAGAGATTGGGCCTTGGAAATATTTTCAAATTCAATTTTCATGAAAAAGATAAGCCCATAGAGTTTGAACATCATCATGATAAGATTTACATTAATTATCCCGTGACAAAAAAGGGAGAACATCCTCCTAACATGCTATTCTCAACTAAACCTTGGACTGCATTTAATATCTTCATTATACCCGCTCTTTCCGAAGCATTAAGATATATTGATACCGAGCCAGAAGAAGCAAGCAAATGGGAGTGGTATTCGGTTATTGACCAACTCTTGCCTAGCGAAGAAAGAACAGGTGATAATTTTGCAGATTCTCAAAGAATCCTTCAAAAAGAGCTGCCAATATTATTGGCTTACAAAGAACTAACATCAACATAAGATTATATGAGACAAAACATTAAAATATTAACACAATCCTGTTGCGAAGACTTGCTCACATTCGCAACACATCCTGAGCTTAGGGATGAATATAATCATGATAAATATGATTCTTCAAAATTGGAGTTCTTAAAAATTCCTACTAAATATTTTATTGATGATTTAATTGCATTAGGTACAACCTCAAAGGACGATTGTGAAAGTAGCATTATAATATTTAAAGAATTGATAGATGTTGATAAAGTGCAAGCTAATGATAAGCGATTATGGGTTAGTCTAACTCATACAATTTTTTACGACTATACAAGAAAAAGATGGAATATTGATTCTGGAACTAGTGAGGATACAATAATTTCAAGATTCCATTTTGAAGGAGCAGGAATTGAGGCAAGGATGAGAAATGCAATTTCAAGATTATGGTGGACAGCAAAAATCACATACGATCCCAAAAGAGAAGATCCATTTGAATTAACAAAACTGATTTGGGAGAAGCAAGATATTCATGTTGCACTTATGGAAAGAAGTTTTGGTACTTATCCAAACTTTGTTCACAATTTTTTAGATTTTTATAAAAAGAACAAACATTTGAGCGAAGACAACATACGACTGATTTTAAGAGGAATCAATTCGATAGGTGGCGTTAAAGTGCTTCCTTTACTAAATTCTGATGAAATAATGTCTGAAATCAAAAAGGTGGCAAAGTATGGTAAGATTAATATTGATTAGCTTGATAAACAATTTTATAAACAATTCTCGCAAATTGTTTTGCTAATAGTGGCGGTACCGCATTCCCCACCTGATGAAACTGTTCCGTTCTCGGTCCACAGAAGAAATAATTGTCCGGAAAAGTTTGTATCCTGGCTGCTTCCCTGACTGTCAGGCTGCGGCATTGTAAGGGGTCAGGGTGAATAAAGTAGTGCCCGTCTTTGGATATATGGCTGGTAATGGTTTTGGAAGGTTCGTTCCATAACTGAGCTTTAAAACGGTTGGCAAAATCTCCGCTTTTTGCATTCCTGTGCTTTGGCAATAATAATGTGGGAAACTCCGCCAGTTTGGGAGAACGGCCTCTCAGTTTTCCAAAACAGGCTACAAAGAGATAACGCCAGAGGTCTTCTTTAATATGGCTTCTGGTTTCATGATTGGCAACCCCTATCAGCTTATCGTCCAGATACCACTTGGGCAAATAATCTACATCCACCTCTGCAGGAACAAAATTGTTTCCCCTGTCTTTTCGTGGCAATGAAAGAT
>DEHS01000105.1 GCA_002352055.1 Legionellaceae bacterium UBA2794 | reverse complement strand
AAATCATCATCAATGAAATAAGCGCTTAATGGCTTTTACTCCATTTCTTTAGAGATTTTACGACATCGGTTCTAGAGGATTCAGGATACGGGCGCGAATCTTGAATTCGTGGGAGGAACGGCACGAAATAAGCGGTTTTCAGGAGAATCGGGACACGAACCTAGGCGGATATTTTAAGGATAACGCTTGGCCCACTGGTACATACCGCTACAGTATGTGTCAGCGCGCATCTGATTGTTAGGTACGGTAATATTTCCAAAGTTTTGCGCTAATAACCAAGCTTACACCAACAAGACACAAATACAGCCAAGTCTGTAAAGGAGGGTATATATAAGGCATGAGATCTTGCACTTGCTTTGGGAGATTGAAGCAATACTCTGGCTTCATTTCCCATAGATTGATATCCCAAAAATAACGGAGCGATGAAAAAGTATTACACTCGCCCGAAGGTGCGAATTCTATTACGAACTGAACATACAAAAATAACGCTGCAAGTGATGGGAAAATCACCAAGAGTGAAACTAACCATTTATTATTAGAGTATGGAAAATTATCTAAAGTAGATCTGTCACGGACGATCCAGAGCCAGGCTAACAACAATGTAATTAATGGAATTGAAAAAACTACAACATATCCTGCGTTAATATTGAACTTTATACCAGCCACGCCGAATTCATCTACAAGTGCTGGTGCTCTACTAATAATCATTGCGCAGACACACCCCAAGAAAGTAATAGGTGCCGCCTTCTCAAACTTTGCAAAACTCATAATTAAATCCTATTTATTTAAGAGAAGTTGAATTAATGCATTTATCTTTTCTACTGGAAATGATTCAGACAAGTGGATCGATATATTCAATGATCCGCCATCGTCAGAAAACTATGGTTTTTCAATAACTTGGTTAAGGTGTGCATATTCCTATGGAATGGTTTGCTGTAGTGAAGTTTGGTCAATTGCCTTGTCCAGTGCTTTTTTTGCCTCCGAGTTAATATCAATTCCTGTAATACTAAGAATATTATTGGTAATAAATGCGACTGCCATTTCAAATTAATTTCAGGATCACCAAACTTTATTTCGGCAGTTTACGGATTCAGTGCATACACAATAACAGGCAGGCTTGCATCGGATGTGCAGTAAGGTGTGTGCAGCATGACCACGTTTAGCATCAGCGCAACAGCCCGCGAGGCAGGGGTGAGTCGGACTACCCTGCAACGTGCCATAAAATCTTGGCGCTTATCTATGAATTATGAGCAATTAATCTCACCCATTTAATTATCCTATATTAATCTTTTACTATCGTAGTTAAAATTGTTTAGTAAAATATATGATATTTCCTTCATTTAGACTAGGATGCAACGAATATTCAGATTTATCTACAATCAGATTCCTTAAAGGTAATACAACTTTAAATCTAAGGTTATCAAGTTCCTCGGTATATGCACCGGACACCGCTGAATTAAGCTCATCAGGCAAGATATCGCTATTGCCATCAACCAATGATATAAAACGCGCCAATTCACCAAGAGTGGATGGCAAAGAACAGTTAATTCTTAAGTGGGGATGCGAATCAAAAATAGCACTAAATGGACTCGGAGTAACTTTCGCAACTAGCTTGAGTTTATCTAACACAAACTCCATAATTAGATTACCTCTATCATCAGTTACTTTATTTACCAAACTAGCTGCTAGAGTGTATTGCTTCTCTGCAAAAGATACCCTTACTTCGAAAGGTTCTTTCCACTGAGATATACACACTAATAAGTGCCCACTATTTATAGGAACAAATTTAATTGAACCGCTAGCTTTACCACTAGCGGTCGCTCTAAGTTTTAGCCTAACAGTAGAGAGATCTGATGCAACTTCACCATTATCGATAAATGCTGTCATCGTCCCATTAATATTATAATGACCAGAAATATTTCCTATTTTTCCAAAGACGTTATCAACAAAGCCCTTATTTACCTCGCAACCTGCTTTTTTTAAAGTCTTGCTAAGTTCACACTGACCTTTATCTAATACTTGAATCGTCTCTTCTATTATTGTTCCAGCCGCTTTTCCACCCTCGCATGTTAATCCAGTGATAGTATTGCATACATGATTTATGGTTTTGGCAATAAAGCCTCCAGCTCGAATGCATTTATTTTCTTTAAACGGTTTACAATCTACTTCTCTTCTGGTTTTTTTATCACACTCCATTTCCGGTCTGCATTCAAATCTTGGGCGTTTTGCTAGTCTAATTTTTGTATTAAATGTTTCATCATTGCCAAAGTGTTTTATATCAATCTTTATAGAAGAAGCACCTATATAGTATTCTAGTATTTCTTTTAATAGAGCAACTTTTATACTAAGCCATATATCATTATCTGTATAATTGTTAGAATATAACTGTTTCTCTCTATTTAGAAATTCATTTGTTAATGAAGCTATGTTAGCTTCTTTTAAGTTGCTATGATTCTCATCAACAGAACTTGGAAGATCTATTAGATGTAATTTAGCTAACAAATGAAGTCCATCATTATTTATTAGAATAACAGATGATTCAATTTTAGCTGATAAATTTACGGTATTACCAGTAACATAAATATCTTTAGAGTTGTTTAACTTATCTAAATTTACAGTCTCAATTATTGGATTGTTAAAAACCTGAATACAGTTATCAATTTTTATTGTTTGATCATTGGTGATTTTAGCGCATTCTGCGTTTATAATTCCATTTATATAGATTAAGAACGAATTTACTAGCCCTGACACTTTGTTACTAAGATTTTTACCTACATCATTGATGCCAATATCAACACTTGATATATCTACTGTGTCAAAAATCAATTGAAATCTTATAAGACCTTCTTCTTCATTTACAATAGGAGTAACATATGCTTTCATCTTACCGAAAAATGAAAAATTATTTAATCCAAATCTGACTACGCTATTAGGTAGCGAATTATCTATTCTAAAATTTGCTGAGACGGAGATAAATTGATCTTCAAAGTCGATGCTTGTATTTGATAGACCTGGGGTTGAGTCTATAATCTTTTTAAGATGCTTGATTATTTTTTCCTTTCCTATAAATACAGCGATATTTGGATTGTTTGTTTTGAGTAGTTCATTGCGTAATCTGTCTACTGATTGTTGCTTTGCGGATGCTATATCTAAAGTAGGCCAAATCGACTTAACAGTATTTTCAAGAAAATTATTGAGTGATATATGTGCAATATACCCGCATCCAATAAATAAAAGAGCGATGCCAATATACTTCAATTTCATAAATACCTCCTTATTCTATTAGTGGTAGCTCAAAATCATATAGCTTTCTGTTAACGGTTAAAAAAAGGTGTTTTTTAATAAAATGGTTCTTCAATGGTTCTTGTGGAGCTAGGCGAAACTGATTAACAACCGTTGCTTAGGTTGGTTGGT
>DEHS01000002.1 GCA_002352055.1 Legionellaceae bacterium UBA2794 | reverse complement strand
CAAGTTGTCAGGAACCGCAGGCGTAGACAGGATGTATACGATCTGAATTTCCTTCTCTCGCATCATCCTCAAGCGATGGAAGCCGCAACCAAGCAGAAGATACTCGATAGCCTGATTGAGAAGTCACATTCACGAGGCTTAACTGTTGATAAATATTCCTTAGTTGATTCCGAAGTAATTAGGCTANNTCATTTATTGACGAGCGAAATTGCAGAACGATTGCCCGATTTTGATCGTCTTTATGCCGTGATAAGGGATTACTACGAATCGTTACCTTGGTAGGCTTCAGTATTCATAGACTGCTTAATTTAATTCCAGGTAATTTTAGAAAACAGCTTAAATTTTTTGTTCTACTTGTTCCATTCTTATCTAAGTTATTTTTGCTTGCCGTAAAGAAAACCCTTTTTCTTGCTCTTGTTACTGCAACATAAAATACACTTAGCTCTTCCAAAAAACGTATCTCGTTTTTTCTTGTTATTGTTAATTTACAGGCACTTCTACAAGTGCAATCTTTACATAATCCGAACCAGTTAGGAAAAGAATCCTGTTCCATGTCTGGAAGAATAACGAAATCCCACTCTAAGCCTTTAGCCGCATGAACAGTTGAGATAATTATATCCCTACCGACAAACTCAATATATTGCTTTAATCCGTTGTTCTCGAAAGTATCTTTAATAAGTGCAATTTTGTCTTCGTTGGAAAGGAACGAGTAATGCGAAAATATTCTTCCCCAAAACGCTTCTAATAAAATTAATAAAGAGCTTTCAATAGAGTTATTGTTTACAGTATTTTTAGGGTGCAGATTCTTAATTTTTTTGATGTGAGCTTTGCTTAATTTCTTAGTGACCAAGCTTTTACTTGCTATTAAAGCAATAAACTCAAACAAGCATCTTCTGTGGAACTGAATGTAATCTGAATCTTCGTCTGTAAATAAACCAAAAAAATATGGGATATTAAGAGTATCAAATTGTTCAACTATCTTGTTAACATTTTGGCCACGCTGCTTTACAAGAACAGCAACTTTTGACTTTGAATGCTCTTGAATAAGTGAAAGGGCAATCTCTGATATGGTTAGAGATTCTTTATCTTGATCGGGGCACATCCTAAGTTCAATGACCGCATCTTGTTTTATTGATGGACTATAAGGATTTTCTGCATTTCGCCTGATATTAGAATCCAGCAATAACATTTGTGTATTTGAAGCAAACCTGTAATTTTTATCAAGCTGTATTTTTTTAAGATCAAACTCCTTCTCAGAAACAGAAAGTAAATTGGGAACTGCACCAATAAACCCATATATTCTTTGCAAAGAATCACCTAGTAATATTACCTTGGAATCTTTGTTTATCAGGTAGGTAATCAGCCAATAGCTTAAGGTATTTGTGTCTTGATATTCATCTACGATAATTGTGGCGTAATATCGCTGATAAAATTCAAGTATTTTAGGGTAATCAATGAAGAGCTTAATTGTAAGAGTTAGGATAGCGTTATATGGGATTATATTTCTAGGTAACAATTCCTTAATAACCACAGTGTTATATTGATTGAAATTATCAATTAGGAATTTTTCATCAATATTTTTTAATGATGAATTATAGTTAGATAGACAATTCGCATCATCAAAAGATAGTCCATCGACTGATCGCATCAATCTTTTTGTATCACTATCGTCAAGCGATTGAAGCTTATCAATATTAAGTAATGATACATGGAGTAAGCGGCCATATTTCTTCAATAAGCTTCTACAAAAACCGTGGTAATTTGAAACAAATATCTTGTCTTCTATACTAATGTTTAGTCCTGTTTCTTTAAGCAAATCAGGTGCTTGCTCACATACATCTTTCTTTATTTTAAGTGCTGAATTTACACTAAATGTAAGTGCCAATAAACGCTTAGGATAAGGCACTTTTTGAGAGGCAAGCATGTAAACAATCTTGCTAACCATCGTATTAGTCTTGCCATAACCGGCAGGGGCTTCTACCAATATTCTATCGAATGGTGAAAACACCACTTCAAGTTGCTTTTCATCTCCATGATGTCTAGCCCTGATTTTTTCCTTTATTAAAGCTACTATTGAACTAGGCATTCTGAGCGAGCTCTTGTGATTTAATAATTACGGTCTGATAGATGGAAGGTATTTCATCTTTAGAAAGGGTTTCCCCAATTAGCTTTCCAAGTGGGTATGATTTATTTATACAGAACCAAGTCAAATAGAAAGATTTGAGATCAACTGAGTTGCTTGAATCAATATCTGCTAATTTAAGGTTTTTTGAATATTTGACTTTTACATTTTCATACCTATTAAGGGCGTGTTTATTTAATGAATCCGCAACCATTTTTCGTTGATCACCTTCGTGGTCATAATTAGCAAGAATAAGTCTAAGTATATGTTCTTTCTTTGAATCGATTAGTGAAGCTATCAGTTCCTCCTCAAAATCCTTTAGGTTTGTTTGGAATAGATTTGGAATTGAAAGTAATTTTTTATTTTTATCTCTATCAGTTATACCTATAGATGGTATCCCAAAACTCTGAGCTACTCTCATAAGTGGCTGCATAGATCCATCACCCCGAGATTGTATTAAACATATACCTAAATCATCAAATTCTATTGAAAGGTTTTGTCCAAAATGGGGAAAACTTGCGTATTCTGAATCGCCTTCGACAAAGATTATACATCGTGAGAAAAATCCTTCTTTAAGAAATGGAAAATTTATATGCAATTGTTTACTCGACTGTTTATCGAGATTTAGTTGGCTTCCAGAGACTACCTTTACTACCNNTACTACCCCTTTATCTGAATATAGCCTTATTATCTGTTTGTAATCATTTAGAATGATATTTGGTGAGTGGGTTACAACTATTATCTGCCCAACAAAATAATCTATGCCAAAAAGCTCTTTGATTAATAGCCCAAAGTCTCTGTTTTTATTATTAATTACTGAATTTAAATACCTAATAAGCGATCTTTGCATATATGGATGCAAATGGATTTCAGGCTCATCTAATCCTAAAACAAGTGAGATTGATTTTGTTCCTTCCTGTCCTTCCTGATTATCTTCAAATATGCCCCGGTCTTTTCTCTGCTGCTTTATCTGTTGAATTTTTTCCAGTATCGAAAGTGTTACCAATATAAGGAACTGTATGCCATATCCAGCCTTTGTAAGGCTCTCCCCTTGACCATCTTTTAGAACAACTACTTTAGACAATAAACTTTCCAAGTCATCATCCGATGTTGCTGATATATCAAACTCCTTAAATGATTTAATTTTTGATATTTTATTGTTAATCGCTTCAATAAGTTGGTTTATCTTCTGCTGTTCAAGGAAATCTTTATCTGTAATTTTGTTTTCTTCTAGATACCGAGAAATCAATTTCCTAAGGAACCGTCCAACACCTTTTCCTTTATCAAAATTTATCTCTGATATTGGGTTGCGCAGAGAGTCATAATATACATAATTAATGCACCTAACTAACGATGATTGGATATAAGTTTTAGTATCAGCATGATAAAACTCAATATTATCATCTGTATTGATTTGCTGACAAAATATATTAATAATTGAATAATCATCTATGTCAAATAAGTCCTGAAAATGCCCTATTTCTATGTCAGCTAGCTTTAGCTTCAAGTTGACTTCAATAGGTTTGTCAGGATCTTTGAAATCCTCATATCGAAATGAGCGGGATGAAAAAAGGATATTTAATAAAGAAAGAAGATTGGATTTACCTAAATTATTTTCTCCAACAATGAAGTTACAATCTTCCGCAAAATAGACAGTAACTCCATCTAGATTTCTATAGTTCTTTATTTCTATCTTGATAATTTTCATATCAGCTACTCACATCCTCATCCAACCCCAACTCTCGCAGGGCGCTCTTAAT
>DEHS01000011.1 GCA_002352055.1 Legionellaceae bacterium UBA2794 | reverse complement strand
AACATTTTGGTTGACCACGTCATTACAACCGTTTTAAATTATGCAGCTTATGCGAGAAAGAAGATATTGAAGCCAGACACCTGGTGGTGGTGAAATTAGGCGTGTAACCATTTATCAATGTTTTATTAGGTGCCGGTGATTTTAAGCTAGCAGGTATTGTGCAAGTTATTAAGTGAGCGGAGGATAACGCCGAATGGAGCGTTATAGACCGCATATTGAACGCATGTTGACTAAAAACATATTTAATAGTTTAACTAATATTACCTAATAAAAAAATAGATATCACCTTAGTTCAAAAGGGTCGTTGCAATTCTCAACTACTGTCTCGTCTTGTTTTTCAGTAAAAACTGGTGCTGCCTTTTTTTTGATATCTACTGGAGTAAAGAAACGATTCACGGTCAGTTTAGAGATAATCTCATTTATAATTTCCAGAGGAATCACACGGTCCGGGTTACGCGCTAAACTTACGAGGGGTGCAAACGCTCGAGCAAAAACACTTTCTCCATTATCCTGCATGTTTAAACGGTTTTGGTCATTGTAAGGGGATAGACCACTGATTAAATTATCACGCTCAGAAGTGGTTTTATTAGAAAAAAGACCATTTTTTATGAAGTTTATGGAAATCACAGAAGTAGGAATAGCCGAAACAAAAGTAATTAATTCTTTGACACTTTGTTTGCCCAATAAATTCTCACTTAAATCCAGATCATTAATAGGGGTATTTTGAAGCTCCAAGGCAAATTTTAACAATCTTTCACCACGGATGGTGCCCAGATCATTATTACCCAGTCTTAAATGAGTAATAGAACTTCCTTTAAATCCTGAGATTAATCCAAATAACTCGTAGCCATTTTTTTTGCCAAGATTATTCGAACCCAAGTTTAAAGATGTAACAGGCGTCTTTTTAAATGCAGCTGCCAATTGCGATAATTCATCGGCAGTTTTATCACCAAGCTCATTTGAGCTTATATCTAAAGTTGTAATCAGAGTACCTTCCAAGCCAGAGATCATGTGCACTAATTCATCTCCATCTTTTCTATTTAATAAATTGTTGGATATTCCGAGTGTCGTTACAACAGTCTCCTTTAAACCAGACATTACTTGATGAAGCTCCTCGCCATTTAATAAATAAAGCTGATTATGATCCAGAAGAAGGGTATGTATAGAAGTTCCTTTAAATCTGTAAATAAATTGTTTTAAATCTCCTCCTGTTTTACGTCCTAAATCATTCCAGCCGAAACCAACTGAAGTTACACTAGTCCCTTGAAAACCTGAGGCAAGTTGAAACAGATCTTCAATGTTGTTATCACTAAAACCATTTTCATTCAACTGGATTGAGGATATTTTAGTGTGTTTAAATGCAGAGGAGAATTGGTTCAATTCAATACCCGTTTTGGTATGGAATTTGTTCGAAGATAAATCCACAGAGCGTACAGGTGTGTCTTTGAAATTGGAGACTAACTGAACAAGCTCATCGCTGCTTTTTAAATATAAATCATTAGAGCTCAGGTCCACAGCACTTATCGAAGTATCTTTAAGTCCTGAAACCATCTGACCTAGTTCACTCCCGCTCCTTTTAGCTAAATTGTTGTTATTAAGGAGCAGATTCATCACTGGTGTGGCTTGAAAACCTAATATAACTTGAGAGAGCTCTTCACCCGTTTTAGTACCTAATCTGTTATTGCTTAAATCTATGGTGGTAACAGCAGTTTTTTTAAATCCAGACATAGCTTCTTTAAGAGCGATACAACTTTGATTCTCAATATGTAAAATTGATATACGAACTTGTTTAACAGAGTGAGGAAGGGAGGAGAACAGAGATTTCAATTGTTCTGCATCATTATTAGATTCTAAATAAAATCGAATTGAAGAGACGTCAGGATCTAAGTTTAAAATCTTTTGTTTTAGTATCTTAAGCTCCTCATTACTGCATGGAGTTGGTATATCTAAATTTATCATTAAATTGTCCTAATACTTTATTGATCAATATTTTATCATGTTGGTTCAATGTGTTCAAAGCCACAGATTCTTATATTTATTAATGGCTGGAAAACAGTAGAGGATTTCTTTATGGATTTTTGAGGTGAAATGATTAATTCAAACTTTAGATAGAAGAAAGAAACGAGGCGAGGTGTTTAAAATATACTATAAAAAATGTGAAAATGCCTTTATGCTGTGCTGAGAAACTAATATAATAGCATAAATGCACTATATGAGACCTGATATGCCATTAATTGCTGATCGTAAAAAGAGAGAAAGAGTAGCTATAAATGAGGAGATACTTGCGACTGTTCATGAACAAATTGTCGCTTATTGTCATTGGGCTGGTATCACCGATTTTGGTTATTTTTTTGAGGAAGCCGCAAAATTTATTTTTACTAATGATCCGGTATGGCAAGAATATATGTTGCAGCAGCAAAAAGTTAATTCTTAAGTATCAGATTATCCAGAACAACGGGTATGGCTGGTCTGTTTTACCGCTAAAAAATATTTGGATGCATGCTGACTGGTTTAAAGGGCTATCGCCCTTTAGATTATTGGTTCTTTAAAGTTGCTGAATTCTTCTCTGTTGTATCATTTGATTTGATTGGAGAAAAGATACTGTGATTCTCAATTGATATTTTTCTGGTAGTAAACTCCTCGAAAAGTGAGGGGTTATATTTATATATCAGATTGAGAAATTCAGTGTAGACGGGCTGACTTTTCAGTAATGATGTTATCTGATCTTTACGCTGCTGCTTCATATCGCGCGTGGTATCGACAGCAATGGACTCATCAAAAAAATCCTCAATGACCAATTCAGCAACCCAATCTTTACGACGTGTTAATGCTGCAAACAATCCGGGGAAATTCTCACGGCATTCCTGATTTATCCTGTTCACTCCATTATGACGCTTGATCAATTCTTCTTTGCTTAAAGAGATTAGCTCTTCTTGTTTGGCAACACTCTTGTATTTTGTAACATGATGATTTTCAAAAAGAATGGGTTTAGTATTCAAGCAAATCTTTAGAATGTCTCGTCCAAGTTCTGTTGTTATAAGCCTTGAAAAATTGCTCACTCCATCTTTTTTATCATCGAACAACATCTCTTTGTTTAATTCAAGTACAAAATTCGGGTTATAAGTAAATAATAGTTTTAGAAGCGTTAAGCCATTTGATACCTCCTTAACCCTAATTAGAAAATCGAATAAATAGATAAACTTATTCTTATATGTTACAAATTCTCTTAAAGTCTCTGTTCTTATCAAATCAGCATTTTTTCCATTCACTTGGATTAAACTAATAAGAAAATCATAGTTTGAATGGTTTTTTGTTAAGGAATCAAATAAATCTTCTTTATAATTAATTTGAACCGCATGCAGAAACCTACCATATGCTTTTACTATCGGTTGGTGCTTGGATAAATAGTTCAATATAGATTTAGAGTGAACATCATCGCTAATAATTAACGTTGATATTAAATTTCGCTTTAATTCGGAGACGCTCATTTGATCGTCCAGCAAAACATCGACATCTAATTCTTTAACTAAATTTGGTCTTTTTTCTAACCAATGTGCAAATATTTTTTTGCCACTCTGTCCATTTAACAAGTAAAATAAAGGGGGTGGATATTTATTATTGGGTGTAGTTAAAAGTACCTTGGCCAGAAATTCATCAGTAATTTTTGAGTGGTTAGCTATAAGTGTGTCCAGGAACTCTATGTAGATAGCGCCTTTTCCTTTGGTATTGTTTTTATTCTGTAAGTAAATTCGTAAACAGGTAGAGTCGAAAGTATTCATGTGATCTGGTCCGTGACCTTGAGTGAGATCTAATACGTCAACGTCTTTAAGCAAATTTGGGGCTTTATCCCACATCTTTAATAAAAAAGTAAGTGATACTTCGTCTTGCAAGAAATAATGTATGGGAGCACGATTAATTTCAACCCGTTGATTTAACCTACCATCTGCGCATGCAATACTGAAAGATTCGATGCATTGATTATAATTAGGAAGAGTGTTGAGATGGGGAATTACATCTTTGATAAATGTTATTAAACTCAGGCCCTTTATACTCTTGAAAAACACTTCCAGCTCATCTTTGTTTCGGGTTTTAATGTGTGCAACAGTTGAAGATAAAAAATCTTCATCTATTGCAACCTTTGCTTCAGTTGGCCCTATTGGTGTAAATTTAAAATTATTCTGTTTTTCTTTCGTATTAGGAATTAACCTGGGTACTTTGTATGTCGCCTTCTTTGTCTTACGATTTCTTTTTGGACGTTCCGCTGATAGAGAATCTTTTTTATCTGCCACCACTTCTTTTTTTACTTCTTGGGGCATTACGGATTCTTTTTTCATTAAAGTGGTTGAGAGCACGTTCGGGGTGTATTTTTTGATATATTCGCTTAAGGTCAAGGAGGTGTTAGGTCGATAGTGGGTGTATTTATCCTCAAGGAACTGCAGCAAGGTACGCTCACCTTTCTTAAGATAGGAAGAAAATATCTCGAGTGCAGTGTTTTGATTGCCTGCCTCTAACTGGCGAAACAGTTCACTTTCCCACATTTGGGTATTATCGACGGAGGTGTTTTGTCGTGCATCAAGAGATTCAGGTTGCTGATTGGTATTATTGGTATTTGAATTATTTTCTAAAATGGTGAGCACGGGTTTTAGCTTGTGGCTGGGCTGTTGCACGATAATCAGATTATTGGTGGCCCTGCTTGCCCCGACATACAAGGTATTAAATAACCTCTCGCAAGGGGTATTTTGCGTTACTTTTTTGGGTTTATGCGCTTTGAGTTCGGTGGCGGTGGTGTTCATGTGTTCCACATTAAGCTGGGCAAATGGGGCTGGCTCCAGAGGTTGCCACCAAATGATGTCCTGATATTCGAGCCCTAAAACCTGTTCGGCAGTAAATATGAGTGGGTGATTGAGCAGTTGTCGTAATACATCGACGAGTTCAGGCCAGGTAATGACGGCGGCATGCGGATTATTCGCTAATAAGTCCTTGATTTGCTGTATGTGCTGTTCATTATCGGAATTAAGCCATTGCACCTTACCTTCTTTGGCATTTAATGCTGCGGCCACTTGAACGCTCTGGAACTCGTTAATTACTCCTTGATTCACGTGATGTTTAAGTGCCAGTACTCTGTTTAGGAACGCAACGACTTCTTTGGGGCAGCGAAATGTGGTGGGCAGATGAACAAAGCGTGCCTGAGGCAGATAATTTTTTAGGGAGTTGATGCTGGATATATTGTCTTTAATCCCTTGGTTAGGGTCGCCGCAGAACACGATTTGCTGTCCATTATCCACTAGAGAAATAAGGGTTTTAAGCTGCAGTGGGGTAAAGTCCTGTGCTTCATCAACCACCAAGGCTGAGAAGGAAAAAGAGTCGCTGTAGGGTAGGGGATATAATGCATTATCATGAAGCTTGGCGTGGAACAGGTATT
>DEHS01000064.1 GCA_002352055.1 Legionellaceae bacterium UBA2794 | reverse complement strand
AAAATCTATTAGACCACGTCAACATTAACTGGGGCGGTTAATAGCAATAACCCGGTTGAGCAACATTCTGATTTAGCCCAAAACGTTCAAAACCTTGTAAATGGTGTAGATGTTACTGATAAGGCAAAACTTATACATAGATTTAATTCACAACCATCACCATTAGTTGCTGTAATTTATGATAAAGAGCTAACGATTTCCGAGAAAGAAGACTTATTGTCAAATTTAGCCCAGGCAAAACCGTATCGTTTCAACCATGAACAACCAGAGACGCGAAAAAATATTTCTATCCCTGCAGATTCATTGCATTCTGGTTATAATCCGCAAGGAGTTGCGTTGCTTCACGCAGCGAAACATGGGACTCCCGCTATGCTGCAAATTCTGTTGCAGCAACCTGGTATCGATGTGAATGCTAAAGGCTGTTGCATAACCAGTGAAATTAATAGCAAGAAAATTGATTATCATGGGGTTACTGCATTACATATAGCTGTTGCTCATAATGACGTAGAGAAAGTGAAATTACTCATTCAATACGGAGCTGATATTAACGCGACAAATGAAAAAGGTCAGACGCCATTACATGTAGCTACCAATCAAGTGATTATAGATTTGTTAATTGCAAATGGAGCAAAAATTAATTTTAAAGATAAATTGGATCAAACTCCTTTGCATTTTGCAGCTAGTCGAGGTGATGTTGATTTAGTACAAACATTAGTGAAGCAATCTGGCATTGAATTGAATGCCAAAGATAACTTAGGTAACACACCTTTGCATGCCGCAGCAGCTATGAGCTTTGAAATGTCACAATACGGTCAGTATTCATTTTCCCCCGCTAAAGATCTGGCTAAAACTGAGCGATCAGATAATTTGTCCTCACTTTCGGTACTTATTGCAGCCGGTGCTGAAGTGAACTCTCAAAATAATAATGGATACTCTCCCTTGCATTTAGCGGTCATGGGGGGCTATTCTGTATGGGATAACCCCGATAATAGCTACCTTTCACGAGGTCATTCCAAACTTGATTATCAACATGTACTTAATCAAGTAAAAATACTATGTGAAGCAGGGGCAGATGTTAATAGCATGACATCAATTGCGCCGACAGAGTCATTCATTTGGTTTAATAATAAAAAACTTCATCCCGCACCTGCAACAAGCCCACTATTAACATTATATTGGCGTGAAAGTTTCGAGTCCAAGAGCGAAGTAAGGTTAGCTTCTGAACGGCTAAATGTTGCCAAATATTTAATTAGTAAAGGAGCTAACTATGAGGACCTACGCTATCAGGATAATGCCAGTGTTAATGTAAAAAAAGGAGATACCTTATTGCACCGATGTGCTAAATTTTCTGATGCGGAGGGCATTCGCTACTTTTCTTCGTTAGGATTAGATATTAATGATCAAATATCTCCAACTCATGACACACCTTTGCATTCCTTTTTATATTGGAATTCGGGTTTTATATTTAGCAACAGCTCACATGAAAAAGCTGGCGCTGAAGCGATGCTGCAAGCTGGAGCTGATTCTGGTAAAACAAAAACAGTAAAAATTACGGTTGATCTGAATACTTTAAATCGCCGTAGTGGTCTTGCATTATTAAAACCAGTTAAAGCTGCGATCTTTAATTGTGACAATATTTTTGCCCAAAAAGCAAAAGCTATGGGATTGGTTGTAACCAGTGATAATTGCGAAACGGTGCTTGATCAAATTTATCAAACAATGATTGAAGAAAATAAAAGCAAAGGTATGTTAACTTTTGAGCTCGATGTACCCTTAACTGCTACGGAATATGCTTATACTGCTTATCAAGCAAAACCATCACAAAAAATTGTCGACATGTTTAAAAACGCTGGTGATGTTCAGAACATAGCTATTTCAAGGATATAAAAACAAACTTTTTAGGCTTGCCAAATCAGAACGCCCTGGATTGAATCAATGCTTATAGGCTTTGGTAGCTAGGGCTAATTAGATTTAGTTAGAGGGGAATTGTTTTTTACGGTTGTGATGACTAAATTTGACAATAAAAAATAGGTCCAGATTTTTTATTTTCTGATAGCATAGATCAGATGATTGTTGATGCAGTGCCACTAATTTATCAATATAACGTTGAAGTGAAAATCTTATAACACAAATGGGCTTACCCTTTATTAGAACTCAGCGATAAGGAAAGCAAAAGAACCTACTAACTCATTGAAATCAATAGATGCATTCAAAGTCACTAATAAATAAAGAAAAGATACAGGGGCAAAGGTTATCCTAATCGCCGAGATTAACACGGTACAGTTGTTAAGGCTGGAAAAAATATCCGGATTGAGTGACAATCCAAAGTAAGAAATGAAACGGAAAAGTAATTTGATATAGTTAAATGGAGAATTGATGCCTAAACCTCATACTGTAATTGTTGTTCCCGAAGCAAAACAAGGTAAAGAAATCGAACTTGAATCCGCTTTACAAGCGATTGTGCAACCAAGTCGTTCTGAAACCGCCTGCTTAGAATATCGCCTACATAAAAACAAAGTGAATACTTCACAATTTATTTTATATGAGATATGGGAAAGCCAGGAAAAGCATCAAGAACAATTTGCGAAACCATACATTAAGGAGCTTGCCAATAAATTAGAGCATTTAATGGCAGGTTCTTATCAAGCGTTTAGTGCAGAACAAATATAAATGTGGGTTAAATTTATTTGGCTAAGCTTAACCTGAAATTGAACTAAAATGTGGCCAGATTAAGCTTGACTATTAAATATAGTTATAAAGAAAAATTACTCACTAAATCCTCTGTTTGCTTCATGGAGGTACTTTCGAAGAGTTGAATAAACTCCTGTTTCAGTTGGTTTTCGCCGAATCGAGTCAATAAACTGAGTATGTTATCATCACTTTTGTTTTTAATAGTAATATCGGCTCCATGACTTATGAGAGACCTCGCCAAATCAAAATGTTTATTATTAATTGCCAGATGTAATGCTGTATTCCCATCT
Source organism: Legionellaceae bacterium UBA2794 (assembly GCA_002352055.1). Classification (GTDB taxonomy): domain Bacteria; phylum Pseudomonadota; class Gammaproteobacteria; order Legionellales; family Legionellaceae; genus Legionella. The sequence goes on along the minus strand of DEHS01000064.1, from coordinate 1,228 downwards.
TTATCAGTCAAATTCAAATCAGCCCCCGCATCCATTAATAGCTTACATACCGATTGATGCCCCTTAATAGCCGCTTGATGAAGAGCTGTACGCTTGGATGGGAGCCCCATCTCATCCACTCCCTGAGGGTTGTTACGGATTAATAAGGTTACGATTTTTTCATTACCATTAGCGGCTTCATTACGTAAAAGCCAGGCAGAAAAATACCCTTCATTTAATAAATTGGTCTTTAATAAAGCGGATTGTTGCGTCAATTTATCAAGAATTGAGACTCCTGTAAAAGTGAGTATTTTAGAACGTATTTGATTTTTTTCATTTTCCTTCATGGGAATGATTTGTTTATTAAATAAACCTAAAGAATTGAGACAAATGCCATTTAATGCCCTCAACAATACGGGAATATTATCTTTTTTTGCGGTTAATTTAATCGGATTAGCAGTTCTTGCCAATTCATTATATTCGATTATCAGCTGAGACAGATTATCAATAAAATTATTCTGTGTTGATTTTTCATCGCGGTCAGGATCTATAGAAATAGATTCCAGTGCTTGTTTGATTTTCCTGCTATCAGCACCTAAGCAATCAATAGCGGTTCGCCCCTCGGAGTTTTTTAAATGCACTGCTGCCCCTTGACCTAAAAGTAAATGAGTNNGAGCAAGTTCTTCATTTCCATAAAGACATGCATAATGTAAAGCGGTCATTCCCTGATTATCTTGGGCATTTAATGCGGATAAATCATTCTTCATTTGCCGGATAATTTCTCCTGCAACTTCAGTTGAATTAATTTTTGCAGCGATAATAAGAAGTGTTTTTCCCTCACTATCGGTTATAGAGTATTTAATTTTATCTCCAGCAATCTGCAATAAATATAATGCACTTTCGTGATCTTCATTAGCAATCAAAATATGTAAAGGGGTATTTTGATTAGGCGTTCTCCGGTCTTTTGCATTAACATCAACACCTTTCTCGACTAGGAGCTTCATTTTCGGTTTGATGTCCACTGTAACTAAAGTAGTGGCATGTAGTGCATTGAACCCATTATCATTCTGAGTTATTGACTCACCCGAAAGTAGTAATTTGTTTAACTCATCACATGAAAGAAGTTTATTTAATAATTTACCCATATTCGCTCCTATTACCACCAAAGTGCCTATATTACATGCTTAATCTTAAGGTAATGTTAAATTACAAAGTTTAACCAAATTAATTCTTTGTGCTGGACAAAAAA
>DEHS01000045.1 GCA_002352055.1 Legionellaceae bacterium UBA2794 | reverse complement strand
ATAATAGTTGTATTCTTTATTAATAAAAAAAGGAGCTTAAAGCTCCTTTTTTATTTTAAAAAACCTATTAATCACGTGTACCCACGTATTTATCATCAAAATAGCGACGTAATTTAGTTCTTAATGTTCCGCGACTAATTCCCAGCATGATTGCAGCGCGGGATTGATTGTACTTGCAATGCTCCATAACCGCACGAAATAGAGGTGTCTCAATTTCTTCGAGTACAAACTGGTATAAGTCAACAGGATCAGTTCCCTTAAGCTCTGAAAAATATTTTTGCACTGAATGAGTTACGCTTTCGGCTAGTGAGGCAGTTGTATCACCTGCTTCATTACTGATTGTTGTCATTATTATTTGCTCCTCCTTTTAAAAGCAGTATATTACCGAATTGAGCAATTCTAGACAAGGGTAGAATCTAAAAAACTACATTTAAATTCAATATAATAAGCCTAATCTTTAATCGAATGCACAATCAAAAGTCCTTTATGATATAAATTAGGATAAGCTGTTAATCAGCTTATCCTATTGAAGCTTAAATCAAAATTTCATCATTGCAGGATCGAAAGGTTTATTATTAATGGTAAATTTTCCTTGATCCAGACTCAATTCAATCGCGTAATCAGAATCAATTACCGTAATTACCCCATTTTGTTGTAAGGTGGCAATCTGTTTATCAGCCTGCATGGCAGCGATTTGCTCAGTGCTCGGTGGAGGTTGATTAGCCGGTGTCGCAGTACTTTGTAATTGCTGAATTAATGCTTGTTGCATTTCAGGCTGTTTGGACATTTGTTGCATTACAGAATGCTGCATAATTTGCTTCACTAAAGTAGCTGGCATTTTCAATTGTGCTTTACCCTGAATTTTTTGAATCAGTTCAAAAGGATTAGAACTATCGCCTTTTGGTAATGATACAAATAAATTCCCTTGAACTTCTCCTTCTGGAAGTTTGAAATTGAATGTGGATATTTCAATTTCAGCGCCTTTACTGAATAACTTGGGCAATTCGGGCAACATCGCCATCATAGCCTGTTGACGCTCAGCATCGGTACCATTTTGTAAGGCATTAGCTTGCTGGTTAATTTTTGCTAAAATCTCGGCATCCAAATTTCTTATATTAAGCTCAAATTCGCCAGGACCGTATGTTTTTCCATTAGCCAAGACAGACTTTAGATCAAGATTGAAATGAGTATTAAATAAATTATTTTCAATATCACTATTTGTGCCCATGGACAAATCAGTCACTGAAAATATCTTCTGATCTTTAGCCATTACATCAAAGGTTGGAACGAAAAAGCTCGCATCACCAAGATATAGTCCAGCTGGGGTTTGGTGTAAATCATATTCACTGGTCACTTTGCCCAAGGTAATTTTATTTTCGTCTTTAAGAACGGTTAACCCATCAACAGTCACATCACCACTCACTTTATCCATACCGGATGACATAGTGGTAGTGCTTTCCATCCCTAACCATTCCAGTTTGCCAGTTCCCTCTTTAGAGAATAAGTTAAAACGTGGAAGGGCCATTTCGATGGTACTTTTATTAAGATAATTAACAAATATGCTCAAATCCAATTGGGGTTTGGTTGATTGATTAGAAAACATTGAGTCAAATTTCTGATTGTATTCTGCTGGCATTGGAATGACAGTTTGTGCGTAACCCATTCCGAAACGTACACTTTTGTTAGCAAAAATTATAGGACCATGATGGATTTTAATGGGCATATTTATATTATAATCTTGAGCGGGGACCGTTTGGGCAGTACCATTGGCATCTTTTACTACACGCTCGGGAACATGCAATCGCCATTTAATTTGAGCATCGGAATTAAACCATCCACGATCATATTGCTCAATCTCTGCGTATAGGCCATTAGATTGATTAATTACTTCTACATTCTTTTTGATTGTTCTTTCAGTCATAATCCCCATGCCATAGTATGCACCAAGGATTAAAACAGCCAGGATAATCACCAATCCTGCAAGTTTTTTCATTATGTTCTCCATATTATTATTTTTTTTGCGAGCAGCATTACTCGAGTGTAGCAAAGTGCTGAGCAAAGTATAACAGTAAATGTTATGAGAGTGCGATATAGGTGGAACAACTTCGAAAGAATTAATTTAACAATCATAAAGCTATAAAATTATTTGAGAACGTCGTAAATCGTCCTCAAATAAAATAATATATTATTTTTGAATTTCTTGACCAGGTAGATCTAAAGGCTCTAAAGGTACTATCAGCCACATGACCAGATAGACAAATAATGCAGCACCGCCGGCAAGGAAGAAAATCACAAAGATTAAACGCATCCAAATAGGATCCACACCAAAATACTCTGCCAGACCACCACAAACCCCGGCTATTTTACGTTCTTTTCGCGAACGCCATAATCTTTTATAGGGTTTAACCTCATTATTCATTAAATTACTCCGCTGATAAATACTTAATCTAACTTTAGCATAACGGTCAAATTTTAAAAGCAATTGTTACACTTCAACTAGGGTATGACAAACAATCAATCATGTGGCGACAAATGTTTATGTGGGGTATTAATATTAAATAATAGTGAACTAAAACTGAAAAATTACATGATTGATGGTTTGAACAAATGCATGAAAGTGACGCTTAGGATAAACGATAAAGATCTGTTAATTACAACGCTAATTAGCGTTAATAACCAACAGATCTTCAGAATTTAAGCAGTTTTATTTATCTTACGAAGCACCGGCTTACAGTATGTTTCTTTAATGGTAAATGCCAATATCAAAGCCACTAACGAGCATAGCGGTAATAATTTTAAGCCTGCCTGAAAATCAGAAAGAAGTAAGGTCTCTACATTGTAAGCACGTGGTCCTGAGACCATATCCACTAAACGTCCTACTAAAGGTTGCAACAATGCGCCAACAAAAATTGAAGTCATGTTAGTAAAGGCTATTGATGTTCCCACAACATTCTTATCATGTAGCTCTGTAGAAACAGCATAGGCTATAGCCACACCAGTATTTGTAAAGCCAAATGCAAACAATAATAGATAGGCAGACGTTACATCCAGATTAGGGTAAAAAACCAACAAAGAACTTAATAATATTCCAAACAAAGCGGATAAAATCATAATCGGTTTTCGACGTCCCATTCTATCAGACAACCATCCTGATAAAGGACCGCTTATTCCCCAGCCGATAAANNAAATTAATCCAGTGGCAAAAGCAGCAGCATGTGCTCCAAGTCCTCGACCAAACTGCAGATATGCAGGGCCTATTGACTCTCCAATAACTGCCGTGGGGCCAAAGAGAAATCCAGCATATAAGGCGTTTAGCCATGTTTGACGGCTGGATAAAATGATTTTTAAACTTTGTAAGATTGTTATTTGTGGTGCAGAACGAACTTCATTGCGATGTTCGCCAGGCCTATCCTGCACGAACTGGTACAATAGGCCAGCTAAGGCGATAAATAGAAAGGCAATAATAAGCATACTATGGCGCCAACCCACATTGCTTACTAAAAATGAAACCGGAGCCTCTCCTGCAGCAGCACCCAGCATGCCTAAAGATTGTGTCAAACCCGCGAGCAGGCCCAGCATTGTGGGTGGAAACCAGGATGTAGCTAATCGTAAAGAGCAGACAAAGGCAAATGCTGCACTAAACCCAATGAGCATTCTCCCAATTGATGCCATCATTAACCCATCTGCAAGACCGAATACACAGCATCCAAATGCAGTGATCAAGGACATAATAGTTAACAGCCAACGAATACTGATTCGATCAACCGTAAGACCGACAGGAATCTGCATCAGGATATAAGGAATATAAAATGAAGCAGTTAAGATACCAAATCCTGCTTCATTAATTCCAAAATCCATTTGCAAGTATCGATGCATTACTCCTGGAGCTACTCGAGCGAGATAATCAGAAAAATAAAATGCGGCAGCTAAGCCCCAGACTAACCAGGCAAAACCTAAATAGCTTTTTTGGTGATAGTGACTTCCTACTTTAGAATCATTCATTGTGTTCATAAGCTCTCTACTTATTACAGTCCTATTTGATACCCAATATTATTAATCGTTGAACAATATTGGTTTATCACAGATTAGTTAAAAATCAGATAAATTTGTGGATTATTAATGATAAATAACCCGAATCCTGATGTGCCACATTTATTTAAAATATGATCAATAAATTAGCAAAATCCAAGGTACATTATACTGTGGTTGTCAGTTATTTCAACACATAGTTAAGTAAGATATAGCTTAATAGCGATAAAATCCGTACTAAGTTATAATAGTTCCTTTTTAGTAAGATAAATTATGAACAGTTTAAATGCAGCAATTAAAGAGGCAATCAATACATCAGGGAATATGAAGGAGGCTAATAAAGCTTATCTTGAATTTATAAAAGCTAATTTTATCATTCCAATAGAACAGACCGTCGATGATGAGGAGCCCAGAGTTTTATTCCTCCAGGATAACAATAATTCCTATCTTCCAGTATTCACAGATATGGATTATCTCGATGCATGGGCTTCAGAAATAAGTCAGAGCATTCAGATATTAAAACTAAGCGGTGTTGATTTACTTAAGGGACTGGGTGAACAAGTTACTGTTTGCCTTAATATTGGTACCGAATGGTATAAGGAATTTAATCCAGCAGAATTAGCGCGAATGCGATCTATGGTTTTAAAATTATTTAAAAACTGAATAAGGTTAGATTCAATTGAAGAGGCATAGATGCTCTTCAATTGAATGCCTCCAAATCACGCGACTAGCTCCAGAAGTTGATATCCAACGATTGCAGAAGCAGCTATAGCACCACTAATTTCAAAGACTAATGTTAAAAAACTGCTTTTGTGGTATTGATGGTCATTTGCAGCACTTTCTATATGCAACTCTTCTTCCTGTTGCATGGTATTCAAATCAAACAGAGGTTTTTCGCCATAAGCACCGGCCCACCATCCTTCAAGCCATTGCTCTGACTCTTGCGAACCCTCACGGAAGGGATTATCTTCCTCAGCCACTTCAGATAGAGCACATTCATAGCCAAACATGTAACATTCTTCATAGCTTGGATGTTCAATGTTAAACCGTAATTTAATGTGTGGTAATAAAGCCGTTGTATCGTTCATGTTACTATTCCTCTTTTATGGATCCAATATATAAATCATATGGTTTCCGATGTTCAACTGTATTTACTCCCGTTTAATATTAAGACTTAGTGCAAATATTAATACTTAATGTCATTATTTTTTACACTTAAAACAATTCTACGACTTTTCATTATTGCGTGCTTACAAACATAAAATATTTACAACTTCTTGACAAAATTATTAATCAACTATTATTTGCAGGTTTAAATCATTTTATTATTCTTAAATTATGATTCTATTATAGATAATGCAATTAGCAGGCCAGCTTTAAAATAAATAAATCTCATTTTTATAATATTCTCATAAGTAATTGATTTAAATGAATTTTATTAAAAATTAAAATTTTTAAAAGATTTATATTTGCTTTTTAAAAATAACGTTTGATTAAAAGATTAACTTTTTTTGCAAGGATTTTTTGAAAACATATTAAAAAACAAAAGAAGCTAAATAATAAAGGCAACATTCTGTAGCTTGTTCTAAGGGAGCGTAAAAATGAAGCAGATTCCGGCAATAGCCTTGCCGGTCTTTTCAAAATATTATTATAGAAATAGCATTTAGATAAGGATGTTCGCGGCAAATTCTGTCCTTATGGTGCTAGCCTTCGATGAATCCATTGATCATTTTGCAGAAAATAATGAATTCGATCATGCAATCGATTATCTCTTCCCTGCCAGAACTCAATTTCATAAGGAATGACCATATATCCACCCCAATGCTCTGGTCTCATAACCATGTCTTGGCCATGCTGTGAAATGAGTTGATTCAGTTCCTCCTCCAAATAGGCACGATTTTTAATTTCCTGACTTTGTGGGGAGACAACGGCACTATACTGACTCATCACAGGTCGTGAAGAAAAATAATTGTCTGATAATTCTGCGGCAATTTTAAGAACCTTTCCTCGAACCCTTACTTGCCTGGCCATTTGTGGCCAATAAAAATTTAGCGCAGCATAAGGGTTACTGTTCAATTGCATCGCTTTAGCACTTTGGTAGTTTGTGTAAAAGATAAAATTTCCCTCTTCAAGTCCTTTTAACAATACTACACGGGAATCAGGAACCCCTTTTTCGTCAGCGGTTGATAAGACCATAGCGGTTGGATCATTCTTCTCATTAAGCAGTACCTCTTCAAACCAAAGTTTAAATTGATTTATCGGATTTAAATCGACCGACTCCTCATTAATACTTAAGTCGCCGTAATCTCTTCTGATATCCGCAAGGCTTCTAAAATCACTCATAAGTAACTCACTAAGAAAAAATATAATTATACGCAAAGAATTGATACTTGCGAGAAGAGTTCAGATTATAAATTCCTTCATCACCTATATTGGCCAATTAAGAATTTGTGTGATTGAAATATGTCCTTAGTGGAGTTATAATGAGCACTTATTAAATGCAGACTGAACAATTTTAGTAGGAGATTTTCTTGCAAGAACCATTGGACAAGACCTTAAACCCAAATATGAGTAATTATCAAAAATTGACACATTGGGAACAGGGGAATATAAACCTCACTGAACTAAAACTGGATTACATTAACGATGCAATTACTTTAAGTCGAATCATTTCCAATTTAAAAATTGATACAAGTTTAACCCAGTTTTCTCTCACTGAATCCACATTAAGTCCTACCCATGCCAAACAACTTGCTGATTTTTTTAAAACAAATTCGACAATAACTGTTTTAAATCTCACTAAAAATGAAATAGGACAGGATATAATCTACTTCGCTAAGCCTTTACAAACAAATAATACATTAACCGAACTTGATCTTTCAGATAATCCTATTACCGATATTGAACTTCTCTCATTTCAAGATGCTTTAAAACATAATTACACTCTATTAAAATTAAAATTCTCTAATCTCCCAGAGAATCATCCTATAACTTCATATCTTACCCGCAATGCAAAAATTGATGAATGCTTCGCTTCTTTAAAAAATGCTAAAATTCTCCATCACAGGATAGATGGGGAACACATTGAATTATGTTTGAATCAGTTACACGAACTTCTCAAAGATTTAGATTCGTTACCCGATGACAGTTATCCCAGCGAGGGGCACCGCTTACTTAATGCACTGGGACATCTAACAATGGATACGATTGAAGCAAAAAATAATGCACTTGAGTGTTTATTACCACCTTTTAAATACGCCGCTTTTCAAAATATTGCCCATGAGGCTCTGGCATATCTTTTTACCGGTGAATTAAATAACAATTCAGAGGATGGGGATCTTAAAAAAAACCTGATGCTATTGATTTTATTTAATTTGCGAGATCATTTAGATACCCCGGAAATCAGGATTTTTGCTGATATCGCTTTATTTAAACTCGTTCATCCAAATAAGCCATATACTTATCAAGAGAAACAAAAATTTGAAAAAACCACCATTTTATTATCGGAATCTCAGATATTGAAATTGATACAATCACTTTTAACTCAAGAACAGAAAGACAATACGCTGTCGAGTGGTGAGATTAAACTTTTTAAAGACATAATCAGACTAAAAAATACCCACCAAGCGCTTTATTTAGTTTTTCGTTGCCCTACTCTAATTAAAGCGTTAAAAGTTCAATACCCATCCGCATTATACTTTACCACAGCTGAGCATTGTCTTTTTGCCAGTGACACTAAAGACGCTTTAACGATGGATATTAATGCTCCTCTTAAGGAGGATACGTTCAAAATATTTGACCCTCGTTATAACAAAACACTTAATGATCTCATCAAGAATATAAAATATTTCATCTCAGAGGAGTTGCATCGTCAATTTAATGAGAATTTGGCGGTGTCAGAGGATAAACATAACAAATATGTAAGTATTTTCAAATCTACAGACTTCCCAAATATGCAAGAGACAAACCTCGTATCTAGCTCCCCCCTAATCCATACAAAAACATTCGCCAACAATCCAAATCCTATAAAAAAAGAAATACCTTCTAGCGAGCATGAAGCATTAGAAATGTTTCGTGAACGATATAAGAATAAACTAAACAATAAGAACCCTATTTTTCGTCTATTTAATAAATCTCGACTAGATATAGTTAATAAAAAACTTACCCTGGAAGCTATTTTTAAACATGCTTTATCAGATAATGGAGACAGAACGCGACTTGTTTTAATGGAATTGAAATGGTTGGATTCTCATGGAAATATCGATCCGGAAATTAACAAATTAATAATGAGAGAGTTCGAATCGAGTAATAATAATAACAATAATTTTTAACAGATAATAGAACCATTCAGCAATCTAATAGTCCCCGAATTAAGTCCAGGGGACTATTAATCTATGAATAAATATCACTCAACACAATTTACATTATAAATGCGACTCACCAACCAGTTACTTTAGCGATGGCATCACCTAAATCAGCCGGTGAACGAACTGTTGTCACTCCTGCTGCTTCCAAGGCAGCATATTTTTCCGCAGCGGTACCTTTACCACCTGAAATAATAGCTCCTGCATGACCCATTCTTTTTCCAGCCGGAGCAGTAACTCCTGCGATATAAGAGACAACTGGCTTTTTAACATGTGCTTTAATATATTCAGCAGCCTCTTCTTCCGCTGATCCGCCAATTTCCCCAACCATGATAATGGCCTCTGTTTGAGGATCTTTTTCAAATAGAGCTAACGCATCAATAAAATTGGTACCGGGGATAGGATCGCCACCAATTCCGATGCACGTACTTTGCCCAAAACCTTTATCAGTTGTTTGTTTAACCGCTTCATAAGTCAAAGTACCAGAACGCGAGACAATACCCACTTTACCGGGTAAATGAATCGATCCTGGCATAATGCCGATTTTACATTCGCCAGGAGTAATAATTCCAGGGCAGTTGGGACCGATTAAACGAGCATGCGTGTTATTTTCCAAATAAACTTTGACCGCCAGCATATCCAGTACAGGAACACCTTCAGTGATGCAGACAATAAGTTTAATTCCGGCTTCTGCAGCTTCTAAAATAGAATCTTTACAGTATGGAGCTGGAACATAGATAACACTTGCATCAGCGCCTGTTGCCTCTACCGCTTCTCTCATAGTATTGAATACTGGCAAATCCAAGTGCATTTGCCCTCCTTTACCCGGAGTTACACCTCCGACCATTTTAGTTCCATAGGCAATGGCTTGTTCAGAATGATAGGTACCTTGCTTGCCAGTAAATCCCTGACATAATACTTTGGTTTGTTTATTAACTAAAACAC
>DEHS01000071.1 GCA_002352055.1 Legionellaceae bacterium UBA2794 | reverse complement strand
CGACAAAATTGCTTTGTACCAGAGTAACCTTGGATTCCCAAGGTTTAAGCCGTTGCCGAGCAATAGATAAAGCGTCCGGATCTTGATCAAACCCTATCAACTGTTTGATTTCGGGATGGGCATGTAAAAGGGCAGACGAGTGACCGGCGGCACCAAGGGTCCCATCAACAAAAGTACTTATTTTTCTTTCAACAAAATAATCTAAAAACTCACGGAGTAAGACAGAATAATGGGGATAGTTCATTGTATTTACTAATAATAACTTAATATAAATTTATTCTAATTGTTGCCATTCACATGAAATGATTTTAATAACAAAAGAGTTTCCATAAATCAATGGAGGATCCAATTTTTCCTGCACGTTTTAGGTAAAATGCATCTTTTCTATTATAAATTTAAAAAACCGCTTTTGCTAAAAAAAATTTATTCTGTTAAAATATCCTATAGGGAGTTCAGTTTTAGCTATATAATATTCTGTAAATTTTTGATTAAGATTATGCCCTTGCAAGCTTTTGCTATGCAAGAGTATTGTATAAAAAAAGAGATTAAAACATGACAACCATTGATAAGCTAGATATTAGCGTCTATAATATGTATGCCATGCGCACGCGTATGATAGAACAAATCAATCAGCAATTTAGATTGGATCAAGCCGCCAGCATTCCTGCACAATTACAGGTCTTGGATATTTATCCAAAAATGACGGAACTTGATATTCTCTTAGGAATTGTTCCATTGCATACTCCTTGGGCATATTTTTTCCCTCCCCCCGCCTTTCGTTTCATTAGACGATCCCCTTTTTCTTATCGGGTCGTTCCTAGTATGGGTAGTTATGAAGAGCAAGAACAAGAAGAAAAAAAACTTGATAATATTCCCTGCACCTCGGCTGAAGAGTTAAAAGAGAAAGAGATTCTGAAAGGGTGTTTTCGAGAAATGGAAAAACTGAATAATTGGCTCAGCTTCATTGTAGGCAGGGTTGGTCAGTTCCTTCAAGGATAAACGATGAGCAAAATTAATTGGCGTGAATCTCTGGGTTGGTCGGAAGAAGTCATTGAGGAAATGAGATCGACTGGATATTCTTACGTACGTCAAGGCAAATACGATATTGCTCTTCCTTTCTTTGAGGCCCTCTGCGTTCTTGAGCCAGACAGCGCCTATGATGCCCAAACCTTAGGAGCCATTCATCTTCAGATGAATAATCCAGCAAAAGCCCTTAAGTATTTTGATAAAGCTCTAAAGATTGATGGGGATCACGCACCCACGCTCTTAAACTTAACTAAAGCTCTTTTTATGCTAGGTAAAAAGGATGAAGGGCTTAAGTTAGCTAACATCCTGAAAAACGAAAAAAATCAAGCCATAGCTAATATGGCCAAAGCTCTAATTTTAGCTCATAGTTAAACCCAATAGCCCTCTAGATAGTTGAAAACTTTTCTTCTGGAAGTAATCCAAAAATTTCTATAGATTCCAATTAAACGCAGTACTCTTATAGGAGAGCATCTGTTCGTTATAAATTAGGAACAGGGTTTTGATGGCTAAGTTCATTCATAAACTAATCAAGAAATTCTCATTCCGTCAACGCTTTGTGTTATTTGCTCTCATTTTTGCTATCTGCATCCCCTTTCCTCTCTATTGGTTGATTTCAGGACAAAATCTTTATATTCAAAGTGCCGAACAGAACGCCAAAAGGTTTGAAAAGCTAAAAATCTGGACCTCCTTATTGAATAACCTCTTAATGAACCAATTAGTCAGTGAAGTCGAAGGAAAAACTTTTCATGAGGATCAAATTAATGAACGAATCTTAGTCGATCTAAGCAACTTGCGAAATAATGTGGAACCGCAAAATCTTTATAAGGTTGCTAGACTAGAACAAATGTGGAATAAAATTTCCCATCAAGAAAATGTGAGTGAATTAGTTCGTTTCGAACAAAGACAGCGGTTGATAGAAATCATTCACGAAGAATTAAAAGTCGGTATTCAAGCTCCTGAAGTCTCAGGCGCAAATCTTTTGCCTATGAATTCCTTGATAAATGCACTTCTTTTAGATCTCTATCAGATCCAAATCAGCACCGTTAAGCTTTTTTATTGGTCTAAAGAACGAAATCACCAAAATAAAACATCTTTTTACATTAGTTTAATTCAATTGAAAAACAATATTGCTCAATTTGAAAAAAATTTACATCAAGATCATTTATTCCAAATTTTCACTAACAATCCGTTATTTCAATATTATCTAAGTGATACAAATTTTATTACGAGATATTTAAAAAAGATAAACTATTGGGTTTACCTCCATACAATTAACAAAAACGATTTAAAAAATGAAGTGATCTACTTACTGGAAGATAATAAGCTCATTTCAAACAGTTTGTTAAACTATGGACTATCCATTAATAAAAAAAGCCAAGATAAGCACACACTGATCAAAAATGTAGTCATCAGTATGATTGCCTTTAATACACTTGTGATTTTGTTTTATCTTTATTTTCATATTTTAACTAATCATTTTTTAGAACTGAATGACCATATTCAAGCCCTTGCTGTCGGCCGTTTTAAGAANNAAGCAGATTGCTCAAGCCACGACAGAACAAAATTATGCCGTACTTAATGATGAGAAAAAAATTCAAGAAATCGAAGACTATACGCGTACCATCACCCAGAAAGCTCAAACTTTAGCTCATACGATGAATGATTTAAGTTTAAGTTCTCAACAGATCGCCCTGTCAGACTCTTCTAACGTGACTTTAAAAAAAATGCGTGCTGTCATTGCTTCCCTGACCCAA
>DEHS01000074.1 GCA_002352055.1 Legionellaceae bacterium UBA2794 | reverse complement strand
CAACTATATCTATGATATAAAATTCTATCAATACATTGAACATCCTGTAGATCTGCACCATTTTTTAAGGGAGATTGTGGGAGTTGTTGAATCGGGTTTATTTATTCATCTCGCTGGCCGTGTTATTGTTGGATATGATGATGGAAAAGTAGAAATTCGTACGTGACTAAAATAATTGATAACAATAGAATCACGATTTGCGGGGATATATTCAAATACCGGATTTTTTATGCTGTCGGAACTTGTTCAACTTTCCTTTGATAAAATTATGCAGACTCGTGCTTACACGGTCATTGTGCTAAACGGTTATGGGAAGCGTTTTGCTATCTATACAGATCCAAACATTGGAAGGAATCTGCAACTGTTTTTGACAGGTGTAGAAAAGCCACGCCCTTTGACGCATGATTTAATTAACTCTATATTTCGCGGGTATGAAGTGCGCATTAAACAGGTTGTAATCAATGATATACAAGATACAACCTACTTTGCTCGCCTCTATCTAGAGCAAGATCTTGGGGACATCCGTCACATTGTAGAGATAGATGTAAGGCCTAGTGATGGCATTACCCTAGCCCTCATGAACAATGCCCCCGTATTTTGCACAAAGGATGTTCTTGATAGAACTTTGGCAATTGAGGAAGAGTAAAAGTTAACTCTTCGTTAATACTTAATGTTAAAGTTGTTTTTTGCTAGCTGAATTAAGCTTTCTACTGCTTCAACAGCATCTTCCCCTTCTGCTTCAATTTGAATCTTGGAGCCCTTATTTGCTGCTAGCATGAGAATGCCTAGCAATGATTTGGCATTCACATAGTTTTTTTGATAAATCAAGTGGACTTCAGACCGGTAATGGGACGCACACTTGACGATTTCTGTAGAGGGTCTTGTGTGGAGACCTCTGTCATTTTGTACTGTAAAAACGCCTGTATGTTTTTTCATAATGCCTACCTTTTTCTTGTAAGCTGTGCCAATATCGGATACAACCATTACTCTTTTCATAGCATCCTTTGTGTTCAATCTTTTAAAAACTATCTCCAAAGATGCATACGCCCTTAGCAAATATTCTGCAAATGAAATTTTTTGGCTTCGCTCAATTTATAATATAAAACCTTTATTGTAATTAACTTAGGATAATTTATCTATGGTTAATCTGATTTTGACGTTGAGGGATCTTCGGCAATCAATCCAATTATCCTACTATTCGCTGAAAGAGCGACAAGTTAATTTTTAAAAGATATTATATTAATAAATTTAGTATATATCAATAAGAAGTTTGGAAATTTATGAATCATTTTGTTTTTTTAATATTAAAATTTTCATTTTAAATAATTTATGGGTCCTGTTTTTCTAGATCGTTCAAAAATAAATTCTAAATATAGAGCCAGAGTGGCTACTAATGAAAATAAAACTTTATTTTTCTTGTAATTATTAGAGGTAGATTATACAAATAAGTTGAGCACATAAGTAGGAGGTTAGTCATGTCTAAAGTTATCTTGGCAATGTTAGTTCTAACACTTGGAATAACTTTTACAAGCTGCTCTGAATCAGACTCTAACAAAAACTTGCAAGCGATTCACTTTGGTCCTGGCCCTAGTGGATACCAGGATGATGACGCCACCATTGCTGAAGCACCTTAAAAGCTCATTCTTATAACATTTTACATACACGCAACAGAAACGCCCTATGAGCACATTTTCATTATTTAAAGAATTCAAAAACGCAACATCCCAAGAAGAACTTCCCAACTTCATTACGCAAAATGTTACAAATACCGGCACCCACCGCGCAGAAAATTTATTTGCTAAAATCACTAAAACTGTTTTACCCGTATTTTTATTGATTAATGCCATTGTATTTACGACGAATGCTTTAAAGTGGGATCATTATGTCGTAGAATTTAGTAGTGCTGTACTCATGGGTTTTTTTTTGAGGCTATATGCGCATTACTGTTCTCCTCAACAGTTTGCGAAAAAAGTGAATGAAGCCGTGGCTGGAACAGCCGCAGAAAGTTCATTTGTCATTGCCAATGTGGACTTAAACTTGGATAGCATTTTAGCCGTTTTAAAGATTGACAGTTCCCATATGTCTTCTGCTCAAACTGTACTTAGAGTTCTAACTTACTTTTTTACCTCTTACTTAGTGACCCATAATGGTTTAACTCCCACTATAGAACCTCCTCTTTTACATGCTCCTAATCATCGTCTATGTTTGGATTCGCATTCCAATAAGTATCTTTTATCCACTTATTATACTTCTTTAATTGCTACAGGAACATTTCTTTTACTAAAAAGTTATTTAAATCCGGCTGCCTCTTCAGATAGTTACGATATTGGTCGCGATTTTGGATATATGGTCACTTCTTACGCAGGTGTACGGGCCATTGGTGATGTGATCATTAGAAGTTATGATTTCATGAAAAGGGGGAAGAGAAGATACGAACAAGAAGAGATTACAGAGACTTATGTGAATTGGAAAAAAAAATTAAAAAGATTTTTAGACGTGGGATCAAATGTTGTCCCTCCCATACTGTCTGCGTTTAATCATGAGGCGACATATGTTTGCCTAGGTGTAATGGGTGCTGCCTCACAGGCCTATGGCGAAAGAACTTTTATGCGAATAGATAAACAAACTCTTCTTCTTGAAAAGACAATACAAGAGGGGGGGTATACTGTTCTTAATGATACCGAAGAAAATTTGATGATCGAGCATGTGCCTAATTTCAAAAAAACAACGCTAAAAACAGAACATGTTAAAACGATCGTTTGGTCAGGCCTGTTATTAGCATTTACAATTGCATGCGTGCTTACAAACGATTGGTCTGTAGGTATTGCCATGCCTATTCTTTATGCTGGATACATTGGTTCTTATGGACTAGGAAGGGGGATAGATCGAAAGGTGAGAAAAAAAAATCATCCTCTGACAAACCGCCTTGCATTTGTGCTAAGCAATCCTTATTTTGTTAATCTTATCTACAACTATTTTCACACAAAATTTAATCTCCGAGACACAGATATAAAAGGAGATCAGGGACTTTTAAAGGTGTTAGCTTACCTTCTCTACTTAGCTCTAGGAGTTGGGATGGGAAATAATCGTTCAGAGCAGACCAGCCTTTATAATTTTGATGGTGCAAGAGCATCATCGCTCGGGATGAACTTTTGGATGACTAATAGCTTGGAGTATTTATATTTAAGGCGACACATCCAGCAGAACTAGTTGATTCTGTTTTCTGTACAGACAATTCCTCAAAATGTATATTGATCCCTTTTATACAAGTTGAGGTTATTCATGGTAAAAAATCGTTCAGAAGTAGCTTACGAAGATAAATGGAATGTTGAATCTCTTTATAAAACACCATCGGCCTGGCAAAAAGATTTTAAAGCCGCAGGATTAATAGATAAAACGCCTCATTGGCCTGAACTAAAGCGTTTTAAAGGAAAGCTTGGCAAGGACGCCAAAACTTTAAAAAGTGCGCTAGAGACTCTTTTTGATATTTCTAGAAAACTTTCCAAGCTTTACACTTATGCACATTTGCGTCATGATGAAGACATTGCTGACGATAATTTTAAAACAGCCTTTGCTCAAATTTCTTATTTAATGCACGATTTCAATCAAGAATGTGCATGGTTTGAACCTGAATTGCTTGCTTTGCCAAGTGCACAGCTAAAAAAATTGATAGCATCTCCTCTTCTAAAAGATTATAAATTTCATTTAGAAAAAATCGTTCGCCTTAAAAAACACACCCTTAGTTCAGAAAAAGAAGAATTACT
>DEHS01000066.1 GCA_002352055.1 Legionellaceae bacterium UBA2794 | reverse complement strand
AGGAAGATGATTACTTTCTTTTTCTTCATGTAATGGCTTTATTATCTTTTTTAAAGACTTTAATAATATTTCGCCTTGATTTTCTATAGAAAATCTTGATAAAAATTCATTGTTAATGCGTAGTGAATTTACAAGTTCAGAAATATTATTTATTATATTAACAAGTTGGTCAGGCTGGTCAGGATCACAAATTATTGACATCCCGGACTGCTGAAGAATCGTTTTTTGAGCTCCATCACACACAAGCCCAAGAATTGGCTTTTTAACTAAAAAATANNCCTTCTACTTTTATTGAGGTAGATAATAAAATATCACAATTTTTATAAAAATTGTTCATTTCTATTTTCTTCACATGTCCGTAGAACTTCACAATTTCCTTAAGATTAAAATGATCCGCCATGTCTGTAATCCATGAAGGCTGGTTCCCGGCAATTCTTATTTGAATCTTTTCCTGATAAGATGGATCAGCATCAATCAACTGCCTGATTCCCTTAAAAAAGAAAAAAGGACTCCTGTACAACCAGTTCTCCCGGCGGGGTACATATTGAAGCATTTGGTATAATTTCTTTTCTTTCCACTNNTTCCACTTGCTGTATATCAGGCTATGTGACTCAGGATTATAGTAAAAACTGCCGGCATATCCTATAATTAACTTTGATCCCGGTTTCCAGTTCCAGTCAATATTTTTTTCTGTTGGCAGAAGAGCATCAAATCCGTTTGGTAAGAATAAAATTTTATTTCTGTACTCTTCTCCGTGTACATGTATTAAATCCTCTCCTACTTCGTTAGTAGGAACTATAAACAGGCTTGAATTTTTTAATGTTTTTAATTCTTCCCTTTTTGTAAGCCAATAATGTATTCTTGTTGAGAAAGGCGTAATGCACCATTGAGACCAGGCATCACGAAAATCTGTGACTAATGGAATTCCAAACCGTTTAGAAAGTAATCTGGCCTCTTTTNNAACGGAGGCACAGTCACCAGTAATAAATCAAACTGCGCAGCAGTGTGTTCTTTTTTGAAGGCCCTCTTTAAACTATCCCTCCAACGGATACCAAGCCTTTCAGTTATAGAGAAATAATATTCTTTAAAAAGCGCATTAAATAGCCTTTTTTTTCTTAATGCAGTACGGACTATTTTAAACGAATATTCACTTTCATTGAAACTACGATCAATCCGATCTGCATCATCATAGTTGCTGACAGAAAAAACAACAGTATCTGTACCATTCCGTTGCAGGTACTTAGCGAATCGGAAAGGCCTGAATGAACCGCCAGCACTATAAGGGGGAAAATCAAAGGCAATAATAGCAATTCTCATCTTTAACTATTCTAAGCAAGCGACTATTTTTTCGGAGGCATCTCCCTTTCCATAAATATCTTTCAGATACTTTGATGCATCTGGTGTTTCTTGCAGAGCGTCATTCAATTCAGAAAGGTTATCAAAACATAATATATTCCAATTTCCCACCAATGTTTCAATCCATTCGGTTTCTGAACGAAGCGTAACGCATGGCTTTTTTAAAACATAGGCCTCCTTCTGCAATCCACCAGAATCAGTGATAACTTTTGTGCAATCGAGTAAATGCAACAAATTGTCCGAGTATCCCTGTGGGGATATAAAAGTTATATTCGTATAACTGCTCAAATCAATTGCTGCTTTTAATAGAAGACTTTTGGTTCTTGGATGCAGGCTGAAATAAACCGGGTAGCTGAGGTCATTTAAAACTCTCAGGAGCTCCTTTAATCGATTTGGATTATCTGTATTGTAAGGTCGATGAAGTGTTACATAATAATAAGACGATTTCTCTTCATGAGTAATTCTACCTTCAACTCTCATTCTTTTTTGCATCTCAAATAACATATCAACCATCACATCTCCTACAATATGAATACCGTTTGTTATGCCCTCCTTTCTAAGATTTTCAACACTATGAGAATTGGGAACAAACAATAGATCGGAAACCTGGTCAGTAATGACCCTGTTAATCTCTTCCGGCATTTCTCTGTTATAACTCCTTAGTCCTGCTTCCACATGCGCCACTGGAATATGGAGCTTTACCGCAGCCAGAGCACCGGCTAAAGTAGAGTTGGTATCTCCATACACCAAAACACGGTCAGGCCTTTCAGTTAACAATATGTCTTCGATCCCTTTTAACATGGCAGCAGTTTGCTCACCATGATTTCCTGAACCCACTTTCAAATTATAATCCGGACTATTAATACCAAGTTCATTAAAAAACACATCGCTCATGTTTGAATCATAATGCTGCCCTGTGTGAATAATTATATCGTTCATCCTTCCACGCATTTTAATAGAAACCGGAGCATGCTTGATAAATTGAGGGCGGGCACCCAAAATGGTTAGAATTTTTTTCAAAACAGATATTTTTCTATAGTAAATACATTAATATAAAAGAAGAAGAAAATAACCCTATAATAAATAGAGTAGTCGCACAGAATACAAATCCTGTTTGACTGAATTTTTACTATCAAACTTTCTTTTTCTTAATCATATACCGAACAGGTAAATAAATATTTTGCTTAGTATACTCCTTAAGCAAAATTCGCAACAAACCCCACTTAAGCTGGTTGCCATATTGATAACTCTTGTAGAGAATCCGCCATTGCCCGATAAGTGAACTNNGACAAACCTCAATATGAGTTTTATGACCTTTTTTAAACCAAAAACCTGAATCAGGAAATTATAGGACTTGAAAACTTCATCCAACAAACCTATTGTATTATAACTAAAATCCTTTTTGTTGTCATGATTTACTAACACTTTATACTTGGCAGCAAATATTCCAGGATATTTTACCTGATTGTAGAGAAGAAAGTAAATATATAAATATATGTTTCTCCATTCAGGCTTCGACAAGTAGGACTCAAGCACTCCCTCTCTTCTAATAACAAGACCGCTCATTTTATGTCCATAGAGTGATACAGCCCAGATGGTATCATACCCTTGCTGGTATCTTTTTTCATCAAAATCAAGATGATAAGTATCTACTCTTCTTCCATCTTTATACTCAGTAATAGCTCCGGTAAGCAGNNTATTGTAAAAATCCTTCCGGCAGGAAATCGTCATCGCCAAGCCAGATTACATATTCTGCTATAGCCTTTCCCAGAATAAACACACCATTCCCTTCCAGCCCGGTGTTTACATCACTTCGGTAAATCTGAAAATCAACATGAGCCTCACTGAAAACGGGTATTAAGTTTTTCAGGACTGAAAAAGTTTCATCTGTTGATGCATTATCTGAAACTACAATGCCGATTTCAGATTCAAGATTGTATTGTTTAATCTCAGCTAATAGACTTAACAGGTTTTTTTCTAATATACCGGCAC
>DEHS01000012.1 GCA_002352055.1 Legionellaceae bacterium UBA2794 | reverse complement strand
CACTCAGGGGCAAGCCGAGGAACTTAGGGGTTTAAGGAGCACTCAGGGGCAAGCTGAGGGACGTAGGGTTTAAGGAGCACTCAGGGGCAAGCCGAGGGACGTAGGGGTTTAAGGAGCACTCAGGGGCAAGCTGAGGGACGTAGGGTTTAAGGAGCGAGCACTCAGGGGCAAGCCGAGGAACTTAGGAGTTTAAGGAGCACTTAGGGTCAAGCGGAGGGACGTAGGGTTACAGAACACTCCGGGAAAAGCCGCGGGACGTTAGGAATTAAGGACCACACAGGGACAAGTCGCGGGATGTAGGGTTTAGGTTCGCAGATTACTTTTAAGATGCACCCTAATTTGAAGCGTCACCCTATCCCCTACGTCCCGCGGCTTGTCCGCGGGATCCAGGTTTCTTTGGATTAATTATTTCCTTTTCTAAACACGAAACAATTCGTTCTGCCGCATGCCCATCTCCGTAGGGTGAAATTCCGCGGGCCATTTCATTATAACGTTTTTTATTAGTAAGTAATTCACTGACTAAAGCTACTATCGTATCCGTATCTGTTCCCGCCAAAACTCCCAAATCTTCTGAAATTATTGCAGGACGCTCAGTAATATTTCTTAACACCACAACCGGCTTTCGCAACGCTGGGGCCTCTTCCTGAATTCCACCAGAATCCGTTAATATTAATATTGACCGATTCATCAGGTGAGCAAACTCGTCATATCTTAGGGGAGGTAAAAGATGAATTCCAGGTTTTTTATTTAGTAAATGAAAAATATCATCTTGGACATGTGGGTTTGGATGTACAGGAAGAACAAAATTAAAGTCAGGAAATTGTTTTGCCAAAAGAATAATCGCCTCACATATATTTTTTAGATTTGTACCAAAATTCTCCCGCCGGTGACAGGTTACGATAATAATATTATCCCACTGTAAAAAAGCATAGGTTTCAGGTTTGTTATTAATCACCCAATAGAGAGAATCAATTACAGGATTACCCGTGACAATAATTTGGTCTGCAGCAATATTTTCTCTTAACAAATTATCTTTTTCCAATAACGTTGGCGCAAAATGCCAGGTTGCCAGCGGTGCAGTCAATATCCGATTAATTTCTTCAGGAAAAGGCTCTCGCGAATTATAAGTCCTCAACCCTGCTTCAATATGACCAAATGGAATATGATAATAAAAGGCGATTAAAGAAGAAACAAATACTGTTGTTGTATCCCCTGCTCCAAGCAAAATATCAAAATGATTATTTTTAACCAATATATCCAGTTTTTTGCATAGAATTCCAGTAAGTTCACCCAGGGATTGGTCAACCGTCATACTGTCTAAATCCGCATCCGGTTTTAATTCGAATAACGCCAGCATCTCATCTAACAAGCTTCGATGTTGCGCCGTATTTATAATAAAGACTTCAGCCCATGAGCATTTCTTTAATTCAAAAATTACCGGTGCCATTTTAATAATTTCTGGTCGGGTTCCTATGATACAACCAATAATCAACCGTCTTGGTACCGTCATACTATGTCCTACAGTATTTTTATCAGATAATCTAATTATAGATAGATAAATCAACATTAATTGATTTATCTACAAATATGAATAATTAATGCCTTTAATGCACAAATTAAATTCATATTCTATACTGGTCATATCTACTCCATGAATTCAAGGAAGCGTCATGAAGGTGATTCAATTAGATGACTTAAATCCTGACTCTAAACGCGGAAAATTACTACTATCTCTTCTACAACAACCAGATCCTGATCGCTTTGGCTGGGGTGCAGGAAAACATTATAAAATCCCTTATAAAAATAAAGTAACTAAAATTAAACTTGACTCCACGATTATCAAAAGACCTAGTAAAAAAGGCGGCTTTCGCTACGACGTAATTGACACAGTGCCGCTTGGAGAGGGAGGTTTTGGTACTGTCTATCCGGTTAAAATGACCTATAAAATTGAAAATGATAGATTGGAATTCAAAAAGAAGCCTCTGGGTAAAAGAAGGATAGTCAAAGTAATGGCGTGCACTGATCCAGAGACCCTGGACAAGGCAATAGTTGAATATAAAATGATGAAATTAACACCCCATCTTTTTCCAAAAGGCCCAGTTTTATATAATGACTTTATTTATATGACCTCCCGCCGGCTGGAAGGAGTCTCTTTGTTTGATCTTATTGAAAATGATCTTTCTGGTCAAAAGCCCCTCTCTCTGGAAGAACGGTTTCGATTATCTATTCGTTTAATGGAAGCAGTGCATAATCAGGTTATTGCTAAGGATATGGTTCATCGGGACCTAAAACCTGAAAATATGATAGTCGACTTGGAATCGGACTCTGTTGGAACTATAGATTACGGTTTTGCCAAATTCTATGATGAGATTACGGACAATGAGGCGGCTGGTTCAGAACTCTATGCAGCGCCGGAAGTTTTCTTGAATGTGGGTACGGATCAAAGAAGTGATATTTATAGTTTGGGGCGAATATTAGGCCTTATCTGGCATAATGATCTGGAGTTGTATGCTTTTGGCCGAGGCTATGATGTAATTTTGCGAAATGCTAAGAATCCTCATAATCACGATAAGCTTTTTGAAAACATTAATGGACTAGATCCCGAAGTCGAAAATATAATCAGGCAGACGTTAATAAACATGACTGCCTTTAATAAAGAAGAACGCTGCGATTTCACAAATGCCTATGAAGCTTTAATTAAAGCCCATGAAATCCAGCTTAATAAAGAAAACATACGGAACAAGACTACGGAAATAAAAGTAAATACCGCGCCGCTTAAAAATGATGAAAACTTTGACCCAGCCAATAAAAAATCAAAAAAATGGAGTT
Organism: Legionellaceae bacterium UBA2794; assembly: GCA_002352055.1. Taxonomy (GTDB): domain Bacteria; phylum Pseudomonadota; class Gammaproteobacteria; order Legionellales; family Legionellaceae; genus Legionella. The sequence goes on along the minus strand of DEHS01000012.1, from coordinate 15,002 downwards.
GTTTCTTTAAACCCCGTAAAAAGAAAATAGATAAAGTAGCTAAGCACTCAGTTGATGGTGAAAATAATAATATGCCTACTTTCTAACGATGTTAATTAAAAAAAATAGGACCCCTGACTAAACTTTGACAGGGTGTCTTTTATTTTAAAATACTCAATAGGGATGGTAAAAGTTAATTTTTCTCCTAAAATACGTTCAGGAATGAAAAGACAAAATTCAATAAGGACGTATTATGAGCAGAGATTCTATACTTAAACTCATTTCATCATCAGCATTAACGCAAGAACAACTATCAAAAGAATTGATTAGAATATTGAAAAAAGAACCTGAGTTAGCAGGCGGTTATCTTAAAGAGCGCACTATCTTTCACATCCTGATTCTAAAAAATAAACTTGATACCCTGGAAATATTATTAAACTCCGACCTTTTGGAGGATAAAAATATTGAATCCATAGTGCTGCAAGAGTACCTTTCTGAAAAGCAAAATTTGCTTCATTTTGTAATTATCCATTCAAATGAATCGGCGTTTGAAATAATATATAAAAAGTTCCCGTTCTTATTAAATCAGGTTGATTCTAATAATAATACTCCCCTGCATATCGCTGTAATTCATAAACAATTCTGGGCAGTTTGTTCCATACGAAACATTCAACCGAATTTTATTTACCCTCATAACAATGATGATTGCACCGTACTGGATTTAGCAAAAAATGACAAAGAGTTACAAAATGCGTTATTAGGGTACGATTTAAATGAAATTAATCCACTCTATGCTCTTTCTAATCCGGATAAAATAACCTTATCCCTGGAATTTCCTCATTTTTTTAAAACAGATTTGGAAGCTTACGACAGTCCACGTTCATTAGATGGCAAAAAGAAAAAACCAAAGAAACTTACCTCACCCAGAAAAACAGATGTGAGGAGTAAACTATCACAAGATAAATCTATAAGTGGAAACGAGCCAACACTTTTCAATCAAACCCTTAAATTAACTATGCCAGGGCATATTGAATTACCTAATAAGAGCTACAAAGAACTCATCAGCAATTTTTTGTCCAGGAATTTGCATCTTTTAATCAAGGACAATGAATTAGATAACCCTGTGCTCATTCCACCAGATATTTATCCTCCAAGAATTAAATCTTGTGAGCAGATAGTGGAATTTATAAATTCAAAACCTCATTTAAATAATTTTAATACAATTGATTTTGTAACATTGTATCAACAGGTTTTTGGCTTAATTAGTATCATTCCGTTAATTGATCTCCTTATAAATTTGCGCAAGCTATACCCTTCTTTCAATGTGTCGCAAAAAGTTTTAAGCAATATGATTCTATTTCTATCTTTTCCTTATTTTTCATCAGAATTTGCTACCCCTAGTCTTCTAAATATGCACTTGCGATTTTTTCTTAAAAGTAATATTCATCCTGAAAAGGGCTTGGGAGAAATAGGCCAGGAAATAAATGATGACTTTGAACATCTAATTTATTCACATAATGTTATACACTCTCCATCGGTTAAAGAATTATCTTCGTCGAATACACTATTCTCAGAGTTAATTGAAACGGCAATTAGCAAAAAAAGCAGTCAACGTTCGGAGCAAGTCCAAATAATTGCCAAGGAACTGAAAAAATTAACTTTAAATCTATATTATCACGTGTCACTACAAGAGCTCATGGAGCCGCCTTTGGAAAAGCCACTCTCTAAAGAAAGTATGTCATATATTTTAAGACATACCCATTATTTCAATGCGCTGAATAATTATTTTTTAAGTATTATCATGAAACAGCCCACGGATAACATTAAAAACACCTATCTTTTTTTTATTGAGTTAGCGATAGCCTTAATGAATCAAAAACCTGATGATTGGATTGATTTACATCATATGATTTTAATTTATAACGTCATTAATACAGAAATCCTGATGGTACATTTATCTAAATACTTGAGTAATTTTACACCTCAGGAATACGATATGATTTCAGAACTTAAGCAAATGATGGATATCAGAGGTAATTTTAAATGGGCACGTAAAATGGCTCAAACTTATGAAAAATGCCTCCCCTATTTAGGTATGATTCAAGCTGATTTAATATTTGCAACTGAAGGCAATAAAGAGTTTATAACTCTTTTAAAAATAACTGGCCGAATTTTACATCATATAATCCATGTAAAAAGTGTGCAGGTTGACTTGTTACATCAAAGTAATTTACCAGACTTTCTTGCTGCTTATAAAATGATTGAGGAACACACTTTAATCGAAGCGGCGATAAGACTCCAACAACCAGAAAATCATTTGTTTGTGGTTCCTCGATTAACAGAAGATCCCCTCAATCTTCTTAAAAATTTAGAAGACAATTACTTAAATCGAAATTTGATACCCAGGTTAAAAATAGACGCAAAAGAATATTCTTTATTTGAATTTATATTTAAACTGATTGAATGGTTTGGAACTTTAGTCATTAATTATCATTGGGAAAATAATGAATCCCTTTATCATCAATTCAATGCAATTATTGATTCTCTTTTAAACATCCATAACACCTATTACTACCCTCAAATTGCGAAAGATGTTTATATACCTGATATTGCAAAATTTCAGGTTAATAAATTTTTCCCAACTTTGAGTAATGTAAAGCTACAAGCTGCGTTAGAAATCGATAATAGGACGGACTATTTAGTTGAATCTAAGCTTTAACTATTACAAATAGATTTTTCGTGCGACCCCTGTGCGTATAGCGGCTTTTCTTACCGCTTGCGCCACGACTTTAACAACGGATGTATCAAATACGCTTGGGATAATATATTCCGGAGTAAGATACTTTTCTTCAATCGCGTTTGCGATGGCATAGGCAGCAGCCAGTTTCATCGCCTCATTGATATCAGTAGCCATACAATCCAATGCCCCACGAAAAATTCCTGGAAAACACAATACATTGTTAATTTGATTTGGATAGTCACTACGACCTGTAGCCACAATTGCAGCATGTTTCTTTGCTTCTTCCGGCATTATTTCCGGAACAGGATTTGCCATAGCAAATACAATCGCATTCTTATTCATGTTTTTAACATCTTCGGCAGTAATAATCCCAGGTTTAGATACTCCAACAAAGACATCTGCCCCTTTGATTACATCATGAACAGTTCCCATTTCACATTGTGGATTAGTATGGGCGGCGTACCATTGATGACAGGCATTCATGCCCGGTTTACCCTTGTAAATAACCCCATTACAATCACAACCGATAATATTTTTCACCCCAAGATTTAATAACATTTTGGTACAAGCAGTACCCGCAGCACCAACTCCAACAAGCACTACTTTAATATGCTCAGGCTTTTTCCTGACTACCTTTAAGGCATTAATCATTGCTGCAGTAAGTACCACAGCCGTACCGTGCTGATCATCGTGAAATACGGGAATATCTAATTCATTTTTTAATCGCTCTTCAATCTCAAAGCAACGTGGGGCAGATATATCTTCCAAATTAATCCCACCAAATATCGGTGCTATATGTTTAATCGTAGTTACAATCTCATCAACATCCTGAGTATCCAGACAAATCGGAAAAGCATCAACATTAGCAAACTCTTTAAATAATAGAGCCTTTCCCTCCATCACTGGAATTGCCGCAAATGGACCAATATCTCCCAAACCTAATACTGCAGTTCCATCAGAAACAACGGCAACCATGTTCTTCTTGATGGTCAGGTTATACACATCTTTTGGATTTTTATATATTGCAGTACAAATCCGTGCCACTCCAGGAGTATAAACAATAGATAAATCATCACGTGTTTTTAGAGGTATTAACCCATTCATTTCAATTTTACCGCCTATGTGGGCTAGAAATGTTCGATCGGAAATTTGAATAATTTCAAGATAAGAAAGAGTATGCATTAAGTCGACAAGAGACTCGGCATGTTGAGGGCCCTGAGTATAAATAGTTATGTCACGAATCTGAAAATCTTTTTCAGCCCGAACGGTGTCAATCGCTCCAATTTGTGCGCCTTCATTCTCAATTACTGCGGCTAACTTACTAAATACATCTTCAGAATTACTAATGCGTAATCGCATGGTAATACTGCTCGAAGCTGAGAAGGCTTTATCAATCATTATAAGCTCTCCTGGTCTTTCTCAAACTCTGAGAAAGCGTTTTATGTTGCATCGCAACAAAAAGTTCGGATCTGAGATAACAAATCCAGTTCGATTGATTGCAATTATTATTAGACTCTACTATCAGTATAAGATATATTTTCAAACTCAGGATTGTTAGCGTTCTTTTACTTAATCCTGTCTCCAGCATTAAGGATATTCAGTTGTTAAAAGATGTTAATGAAACCCGCGAATTTTTATTTGATAAACGAATTATTTATCGAACCCATGATCAATGGGGCGATATTATGGTTCTTGAAAAAAAAGACTATCGTATTTTAGCATTCGATCCAATTTATGAGCAAAGTTGTATCAATATAAAATTGCCCCATATCCCCGTACATGAATATACGCGTATTATGTTATTCGCTCTCGCATTTGTTAGGCCAGAAAAAATAACTCTATTGGGTTTAGGCGGAGGATGTCTTCTTAACACGTTGAATTTTCTTCTACCCAAATGCTCTTTTTATGCTATCGAATTGCGAGAGACGGTGATCAACGTAGCGAAGGAATACTTTGCTCTACCCATTGGCACTCATGTCAAAATCAGGGTTGCGGATGCGCGTTTGGAATTACGATCTTGTGAAGAAGGCAGCGCGCAGATTATTTTTGCTGATATGTATCACAGTTCTGGCATGAACCCCTTTCAAATGCATTCCAAATTCATAAAACAGTGTCACAGAATTCTTGATGACTCGGGATGTCTTGTGGTGAATTATCACAAACCCCCTGATCAAAATTTAAGTTTCATCAAGTGTTTACAGCAGTATTTTGCCGAAGTTCTAATATGTCCTGTTGTGGGTGGTAATTACATCCTTTACGCAATGAAATCCCCATTGAATGCTCTCAAATCCTATCAGGAAACAATAACGAAACTTGAAAGTCTTTTGGACATTAAGCTCACTCACCTGTTTCAAAGGGTTACCAGGATACCGCAAAAGTAACGTTATTTAGCTAATCCGAGGTAAGTAGTTTGATGGGGAGCAATTAGTAACATAACTATAATGAGAATTTAAATCCTATTAAATTAAAATCATTTATCAAATGTTACTGATTATTCTACGCCCACCGCATGATCATAAATAAATCATATTGAAGCAAATATATGATAGAATGTGCTAATTTTAGTTAATTTGATCTTATATGAAATCTAAAAACGATAAACTTACTTTGGAATACTATCTTCTTAAATTTGGGATTGCATTTAGACCCAAAAAAGCAGAGATCGCCTGGACCACCACCCCACCTGGGGAACTGGATATCGAACGCTTCTTCATTGCCCAGGATCCTGCTTGTTTTAAAACCACCCGCAATTTTAATATAGGAACTCAACTTAAAACGCTAATTCTTGCCGACCCTACATTGAATGGTACGCAAATGTATGAGAGACCTGTTTTAAATACATTTTGGTTTCTCCAACAAATATATTTTAGATATCCCGAGGCTCAGATCTATATTTGGACCAATAATTGCCAGACTAATGCGATTTACCTGCTTAAAAATGCGAATGAATTTATCAGGTTATATCATTTTAGTGCTCCCTTAATTAAGTCAGAATATGAAGAATTTAAAAAATTACAACAGCTTAATAATGATGAAATAATTTTACTCGATCAGACTAATTTATATTCTTATAGCAATGTCATTCAAACCCACTTTTCAGCAGAAACCTTTAATGAAGATCATGATGCGGACCATGTTCTTCCTGATTCGTTATTAGGCTGCCAGTATTTTACCAGTGAGCAGTTTATGCACTTTAATGAGTCAATGCTCGAAAAAATTCAGGATTGGCATCAAGAATATAATCATCCTCTGCACATTCGATTCAGTGGCTTTGCAGAAAATAAAATACTTTGGTTCATTAATGAGCTCATTAAATATCCCCAATTAATTATCTATTTTGAAGATATCAGTTTATTTGAAATGGAGTTGTGGTATCCCTATTTGAGTTTAATCCCACAAAAACAAATCATTGGACTTAAGCGAACATCAAAAGAGGACAGTTATGCTCCCAATGTCGATAAAATGCTACTTAAATCTATTAAATCATTAAAACATTTGAAATATCTTTTTTTTGAGATGGACTATTTGCCTGAGACATCGATAAAGATATTAAATTTTTCCGAAAATAATCAATTAGAATACCTTTATTTGTCAACTAAAAGTATTCCTGTAATAAATGAGGGGGCTTTAAAAGAGCATCTTTCAAGAAGGACTTTCCCAAACCAAAGTGAGGTAAACTCATTCCTGTTTTCACTCCCCAAGGGGATTAAAAATCTTCATTTACCCTCCTGCTGGACTTATAGTTTACAAACACTTACTCAATTGGTGACTACTCATTTTCATCAGTTACAATATCTTGGTACTAATATGCCATACGACATTAATAATATAGATTTTAGGATGTCGTCGGATTATTTGAGAGATCCTATTAATATTGAAGCGGATGCAGAGCCCATCATTTTACCAGCAACAATTGTCAGCAATCATTTTGAGCCATTAATCAAAGGTGTGCCCTCTTCAACTGGCGAATATACGCCATTTGCAATGGTAGGGGCTCGTGATGATCAACTTTCCCCGAGCTCACCAGATCTTAAAAATATCTATGTTGAAACTCTTCAATTGATTCAGAATAATGACCTTATTTCATTAGCGCAAGTAATGAACTATATTGAACAATTTATTACCCACTATAATTCTGCCACTAGAGTTCAGTTTGAAGTTTCCACCCATTTTAATACCCAATTAATATTACTAATCTTACACTGCATAGGGGAAATAAATAATTTAGATCTATCAATAGAATCTACTTCGGGGTTAGATAAAATGAATGACTCTTTGTTGCAATCGATAATAGAGTTTAATCAGTCAAACACCTTAATCGTTACTAATTTTGTTTATACAAACCGTGAAACGACCAAAATTAAGTCCGTAGAAGATAAAGTTAATGATTTACTTTCTCAGTTAAAACCCCAAAACTTATATTTATTTTCGAGTTGTGATTCGCAATATATTGATGCTGCAGTAAAAAGAAATGTACATAAGATTCACACCAATCTAATTGAATTATTCAGTCAACATCACCAATATCCTGATACTGTTTTTGTCTTGGACAATGTCGATGTACAATTCATCAATCAAAGTAAATCCATGATTTTGAATAACATAAACCGCAGAACGGAACAGAGTAAGTCGTCCAATATGCTTACTTTGGACTCAGACACTCTTGAAGGTTCCGGGGATGTTCTTCCAGCAAGAAATATTTTCACTATTGAAGATAAAAATATCGAGGTAGCTCCTAACTATTATCGTATTCATACTGATAGCAATTTGGAATTCAATTTATTACCCTGGCAGTATCTTGAACACAAAGCCTTAGCAGAATTAAAGCCAGTTTATAATGGTACATTCGTATTTTATCCAGCAGATAATAACTGGTTACAAATACCCACCCTGCACGTTCGTGATTATTTATATTCATTAGAAGTAACAGACAATCATCCCGTAGAAATAGCTTATTGTAAAAACCGGTCCATACACTACATTCGTCCCAAAATTAAGGAAGTTAGCGTACTTGAAATTAGATATAAAGTGCTTAGTAGCTTTTTCCTAGAACAAAACAATTCACTGATAACTAATTCTAATTGTCTGTTCGAAGCAAAAGATCTGATACCCAACTTCCAGCAATATTTTACAATCCTAAAAACACATATTAAATTCACTGTAGAGGGAATATCAGGTATTGAACCATTAAAAGCAGCTCTGCCCGATTTTAAAGAAATTAACTTTACTCAATTGATATGCGCCTATTTTGCAAGCTTTGATTCTGGCGAGCTCGATTTATCAGATAACGAAACACTCGAGCAATCTATTTTTTATCAAATGAAAGGAGCCTGTCGCCACAGAGCTCTTATTGCATATGATTTATTTACAGCCTTACATGTGCCCGTCAATCTTGTTTTAAATGATGTCCATGCGTTTCTGGAATTAAAAATCGAAAATCGTTGGAATACCGTATCTTTGGGTGGATTTGGTGGACAAATACTACTGAAAAACTCACCGAATGATGAATTGGAAAAAAAATTAAATCTCGAGAAGTTCAAAGAACAAATGATTATGGAAAAAGAGGAATTGCCGCACAATAAATTCCTTCTTCCTTACGTTACTGTAGATCTTCCATTAGTCCATGATTTTATCCCTTGGCTCACCAATGAAAGAAAACGGGGGGGTAAGATTCTTCTTCTAGTTGACTCTCTGGAACATGTTGCTTACTTACAGCAGCTGATTGAGGGAGAAATAAAACGTACCGGCGATCATTTTGCCACGTTTGATCCCAATCTACCCTCCTCTTTGAGTTTCGCTCAGTTAATAGCGTCTCCGTCTGGTCAAACAACATCAGTTCCCAGTGCTCTGAGTCAGTGTTTATTAAATGGTAAACCTAATGACATGCTGTTTTTTATTGTGGAAAAAAAATACAATTTGACCTTGCTTAATCCCCTATTAGATCATCGCAGAACTTTATTAAATAAAAAAGTTCCTGAGCTGTGTATTTTTGCGGTCATGGAAAAAAATATCCCTCTAACCCCTGAAATTATTTCACGATACTCAAGAATATATTTTGCTAATCGTACTCCCGCTAAAACGGCAACACACTTATCATCAATCAATGAGTCGGCTGACATGGAAGCCGAATCAACGTTTGTATTTGGCGAAGAATCCATTTCTTATAAGAATTTTGCAGGAACTCCCGCATTAAAAGGTCGCCAGTTAATCTGGCGTGATGGTTGGTTGAATCAACAATTAAAGTCCAATTCTAAAGAAAAGAAAGTAATTACCCTGGTAAACCCACCGGATACCGATGAATTTCATCATTTAATGCATATTTTATCGGTTGGGTATGTGATGATTAATGGCGATCGAGTCGATGTGCCGCAAAATTTATCATTTGAGATGATTGAGGCACCCTATTCTTTTCCACCCGTATACTCAATTCCTGAGAATAAGGATTTAGCAATAGATTTTGTTTTAAATTCCGTAACCTACATGAGTTTTATTCAGGGCAATTATGGAGAGGTAAATGGTGCACTACACCAGTTCCCGGCAGTGCCCCTACAAGAGTCGATAATTTTATTAGTTACCAATAACTTTAGCGACGCACAATGGTACACCTTATTTCAATATGCCGCAGAGAGCCACATTCATCTACAATTAATCATGACAGATCAAGTTCATGTACCTCAATTTAAGTCGGATGAGGACAGTATGGATGAGTCTTTTGATGATGCTTCTTTTAAACCGCATCTACCGGATTCAATTTTTTGGATAAATTATGAGGATCCAACCAGGGCAATTAGGCACATTGAAAGTGAGGAGCCCATTCCAAAGTTTTATATATCAAGGAATATGACCATTGGCGATCTCTTTGGCTCTTTAACCATTAGTGATGATGAATCTAGAATCATTCAATTTACTGATACGCCATTTACCCTGGCTTTGAAGTCTGGGAAAAAGATGATTGCTTATGGTAACCCGGATACCCAAATGCGCGAATTATTTGAAAGTGTGTTCTGCGAAACCCCTTATTTGTTGGTGAATGGACAACGGATATTAATCAAGGAGCCTCTATATCTGTATTTTACTATAGATAAAGAGAAATCATTAATTGAAAATCATGTGGAAAGCTCTCCAGAGAATGTGCCGATAGTGCCCCCATTATGCTCTAAAGATCAGACGTTATTAAATCAGCATTTAGTAAACCACCGGCTCACCATGATCACTGGCGCACCTCAATCAGGAAAGTCCTTTTTCCTCTCTTTATTAACCCCCCAATTTAATTTTCATTGGGGCATCCAAAAAATAAATGATTGGTTAGCTACCGGTGGAGTTTTAGTGATTGATAAGGTGCAATACGCCACCCTCGACGAACTGTCCTTCATTGAATTGGTTCATCACGCCGAAAAAGAGCTATATTGGAATAAACAATTTTACCCATTAACTGAGCACCACAAAGTTTTAATTATTAATTCGGCCAACACGTCCAATAACCTTTCATTTTTTGGCAAAAAACCAATACCTATTATTGAATATAAGCCTTATTCCGAAGAGGAATTGATGGAGCAGATTTTAAAACCATTCTGTGCTGCTTTACGGCCTGAATTGGTGAATGCAGACAATTGGCCCCATATTCAACAATTGCTTCATTGGGTTAAACAAAATACAGCCAGCATCGGCCCTTCAAGATTATTTGCAGCCATGCTTTATGTAGAGTACATATTCCAATTCAAAGAGCAAAAACAGGTATTAACTGATTGTGACACCAAATCCATATGCGTGCTTACCGCCAATATGCTCTGCCCGGGTGATAAAACAGTTAACGAGTCATGGAGAGAAGCGTCTCAGGAAATTGCCAAATATCTATTACAATTCAAACTGCCTCAACCAGTCTGCGATTCATTAACCCCGATGCAATCGCTCATTGCGTTGCATTTAGTGTTCCAACTGAATTTACAGCAAGATGCAAAAACACATCCGTTTTTAGCACGCGCGATGGTAAAAGGACTTATTCTCGAAGGCGCACCCGGGATTGGTAAAACCTACTTGACTCAAACCATCCTTCACGCATTAAATTACCGCGAAATCACAATTGACACCATCAATCACCCGCTGGAAAAAGCGTATATATTAGCCCCTACGGACAATATACTGTTATGTAAAAAAGCGTTACAACTGGCTCAAAAATATGGGTATGTCGTGGTATTTGATGAGTTAAACACCCTCTCAATCGAAGTGGTGGGTCGGAACGAGCGTTCTCTGATTGCGCAACTTATCGCTGCATTGGAGCCGCAACACACCTACCAACAAAGCAGCAATGGATTTTTCATGATTGCCAGTCAAAATACCGCAGCAAATTTCGCCAATCGTATCCAGCTTCCTCAAGAATTATTAGCGTTAAGCCTGCTCTTTGATCCCGGAGTGTTTCAGCAGATTGATTGGCTCTATCTGGCCCGATTATATGGCGCAACAGAGCCTGAGGTGATCGCCAAAGAGATGACCGAGGCGCAAAATATATATGCTAAAAATCCTAACCTCTATTACCCTCCTTCAACTCGAGGATTGATCCGTTATTTAACCAATCCGGAAGAGAAACATGAAAAAGATGGTGTAGATTATCTAAATCACAATCGCATAGATCATAATTAATACATATTGTCTCCAAAATATGGTATACTGTACTTATTTTAACTATTTTGGCTCCAAATGAAATTTAAAACAGATAAATCAACTCTGGATAACCATCTCCTTAATTTCGGCATTGCTTTTAAACCCAAAAAAGCAGAAGTCACCTGGACTACTAACCCACAAGGGGAGCTGGATATAGAGCGATATTTTATCGCCCAGGATCCTGCATGCTTTAGAACCAGCCGCATCATTAATAAGGGAATTCAGTTAAAAACCCTAGTTCTTGCTGATTCCACTTTGAATGGTGCATTAATAACAGATAAATCAGTTGTCAATATTCATCGTTTTCTTGAGCATTTATATTTAAATTATCCTGATGCTCAGGTATACATTTGGACACAAAGTTTTATCTTGCTCAAAAACGCATCTGATTTCTTAAATCTATATGATAAGAGTGCTCCATTATTAAAATCAGAATTTGAAGAATTTAAAAAATCACAGCAGGTAAATAATGATGAAATAATTTTACTTGATCAAACTAATTTATATTATTTTAGTAATTCAATTCATATTTCTTTTAAAGTAGTTGAGACGAATGCGAAGTATAATGACACCCTAACCATTCCGGAATTGGTACCAGGATGCCATTATTTTACCAGTGAACAGTTCATGCAATTTGATGAGTTAATGTTGAAAAAAGTTCGCGAATGGCATCAGGAATACAATCATCCTCTGCATATCCAACTGAGAGGTTTTGCAGAAAGTAAACTGATAGACTTCATCGATGAGGTCATTAAATATCCCCAAATAATTATTTATTTTGAAGATATCAGTTTATTCGCAATGGAGATTTGGCTTCCCTACTTACAGTTAATACCAGAAAAGCAAATCATTGGACTTAAAAGAACTTCCCCAAATGAAAGTTATGCCCCAAATGTAGATGCGATTCTTCTGGATTTTATTAAATCATTAAAACATTTGAAGCATCTTTTTTTTGAAATAGAATACTCAGATGAAACATCAATAAACATATTGGATTTTTCTCAAAACAACCAATTAGAATATTTATACTTGTTAAATAAAATTATTCCACCATCTGTCGCTGAACGTTTGCAAGAAAAAATTTCTAGAAGAACAATCCTAAACTCAAATGACGTTAAATCATTCCTGTTTTCACTTCCTAAAGGACTTAAATATCTTCATCTACCTTGGAATTGGACCTATAGTTTACAAACACTGACCACCTTATTAACCTCTCATTTTTCGCAATTACGGTATTTAGGCTCTAATACAGCCTATGATATGGTAACAATTAATTATGTTCAAAAGCATGAAAATTTAAGAGGTAAAATTAAGATTATAGAAGATGCAAACCCCATCGTTTTACCAGCAACAACAGTTAATAGTGAATTTGAGCCAATAATAAAAGGGCTGCCCCCCTCAAGTATAGAATATACCCCATTCGCAACCGTTGGCGCATGCGACGCTGATCTTAAAATAATAAATTTGAATATAGACGACATTTATACCCAATCGTATCAATACATCCAGGATAACAACATCACTTCAGTAGAAGTTTTAATTGATTATATTAATCAATTAAAACAGAATTTAATTCCCAATAATATAGTATTCATCGCAAGCACTAATCTTAATCTCCCACTACTTTCTATAGTATTATATTGCCTTGGGGAAATCGAACATTTCACATTAAAGACGACTCTAAACTCAAACAGAACTGCAGATATAGTTAATGAAACGTTATTAGGTTCCATGATAGAGTTTAGTTATTCCTATCCACCTAAGGTCAATAACTTTCATTATACAAACTTTGATACAATAAGAACAACTCTATTAATTGAAAAAAAGGTTATCGAATTACTCTCTAATTTAAATCCAAAAAATTTATATTTTATTTTAAATAGTGAATCTCAAAGGTTTTTTTCTCTCTTAAAAAGCCATTTCCATAAATTTAAATTTAAATTTATTTATACCAATTTAATTCCCTTATTACTCTTAAATAATCAATATCCTGAAACTATTTTTATATTAAATGAAGTAGTAGCAAACGATATTAATCAAAGTAAACAAATAATTTTGGACGAAATAAATCGTCAAACGGATCAGAGCAAAACTTCCGAAACTATGCTCACTTTGGACTCAGATACCGTCGCCCGTTCAGGCAATGTTCTTTCAGCAAAAAATATCTTCACTATGGAGGAAAAAAATATCAAGGTCGATCCAAACTATTATCGCATTGATATTTATAGCAATCTAAATCCGGATTATGAACCATGGAACTTTAATGCGGGGGTTGCATTAGTCGAGGGTGAGTCAGCTTATAATGGAACGCTCATGCTTTATCCTAAAGATAATAATAAGTGGTTGACGATACCAACCCTGCATGCCAGTGATTATTTATATTCTTTAGAGGTGACAGACAATTCTCCAGTTGAAATTGTTTATTGTAAAAACAGATCCAGTTATTTCATTCGTCCTAAGGAAGTAGAAGTAACCCACCTTAAAATTAATTATACAGTGTTTAGTAAATGTTATAAGGAATATAATAACTCACTGATATCTAATCCCGATTATATATATGATGCAACACAACTAGTACCATATTTCCAGCAGTATTTTAACCTACTAAAAACACATATTGAATTTACCTTAGTAGGGATCTTTGGCATTGGATCATTAAAAAAAGCTCTTCCTCATTTTAAACAAAGTGATTTCATCCAATTAATATGCGCCTATTTTGCAAGTTTTGATTCTGGAGAGCTGACTTTATCAAATTATGAAACCCTCGAACAATCAATTTTTTATCAAAAGAAAGGGGCTTGTCGCCACAGAGCTATTCTTGCCTATCACTTATTTAAAGCACTTAATATTCCTGTAAGCCTTGTTTTTAATGATGTCCATGCTTTTTTGGAGTTGAAGGCCGATAACCAATGGATAGGAGTATGTCTGGGTGGTTATGAGGCACAAGTACAACTGGAAAACTCACCGAGCGATGAATTGGCAAAGCTCGAGAAATTCAAAGAACAAATGATTATTGAAGAGAGTGAAGTGCCGCACAATAAATTCCTTCTTCCTTACGTCACCGTGGATCTTCCCTTAGTAGATAATTTTATCCCATGGCTAACCAATGAAAGAAAACGGGGAGGCAAGGTGCTTTTGCTGGTTGACACCCTGGAGCATGTAGTCTACTTACAACAGCTTATTGAAGCAGAATTAAAGCGAACAGGTGATCATTTTGCAACTTTTGATCCCAACCTGCCCTCTTCTTTAAGTTTGAATCAGTTAAAAGCTTCCCCATCAGGCGAATCAACGACCGTGCGCAGTGCCTTGGGGCAGTGTCTATTAAATGGCAAGCGTAATGACATGCTGTTTTTTATTATAGAAAAACAATACAATGTGACCTTGCTTAATCCCCTGTTAGATCATCGCCGAACTTTATCAGGGAATACGGTTCCTGAGTTGTGTATTTTTGCAGTTATGGAAAAAAATATACCTCTTACCCCGGAAATTATTTCCCGATATTCAAGAATATATCTGGCTAATCGTACTCCGATTAAAGTTGAAACAATAAACAATTTACTTGAAGAGTCATCTGATATGGATACTGAATCTTATTTTATATTTGGTGAAGAATCCATTTCTTATA
>DEHS01000055.1 GCA_002352055.1 Legionellaceae bacterium UBA2794 | reverse complement strand
GGTCATTTTGACCCAACAAGCAGCCTCGCTGGATTATGATAAAAATTGAAGTTTGATCTACTCTAAGCCTTTAGCCTGCGGTATACCCCATTTGACATAGCTTTTGACGTAAATTGTCAATTTCCTGAAGAAGAAGTTGATAATGAGATTCGTAATGAGGAGTTTGCTTTTCTTTTAAAGTGTGTTCCAGCAGAGTGCATGCCTCTTTCAGTCTTAAGGCCCCACTATAACTGGCGCTGCTTTTGAGTTGGTGTGCGTGCTTAGCAAGTACTTCCCACTCTTGATTTTGGAATTCCTGTGTTAACAAATTGAGCTCTGGTGCTAAAGATTGGCTTAAAAGGGTTAGGATTTCTTTCAGGATTACCTCGTTGCCACCTACTTGGCTTGCTAAAAAAGCTTCATCAATAATTTTAGTCTCTTTTATGGTATCGCTCGAAGGCTCAACGGATGTGGGTAATTCCTCGTTTTGTCCGCAATGCGCAATCATTTCAGATAAAACTTCCTGTGCGCGTTCTTTGGTTAAAGGTTTGGTTATGATGGCATTCATCCCGACCTGTAACGCGCGTTCCCGGTGTTCCTCATCTCCGTGAGCTGTCAGTGCCACAATAGGTGTGGGTTTCTTGCTTGCTTTTTCAAGGATGCGAATGCGTTTAGTAGTTTCATAACCATCTATGTCTGGTAAGCCAATATCCATGAATATTAAATCAAAAGGACCATGTTCCTTAATGTGAGATATGGCTTCAAATCCTGTGAGGGCATTAATTACGTTACAGCCTAATTTACCCAGTATAATGGTTGCAACGGTTGCTGCAATATTATTGTCTTCCACCACTAAGACTTTATAGAGCTTTTTGGTAATTGTATTGGGCACTGCTGTTNNTAAAAGAGGAGCAGCAGCACTCATTTCATCGGTTGCAGTACCAAAAGCATCATCGGTTAGAGATCGACGCACCGGAATTAAACAAATAAATCGACTGCCCTTACCCTTGGTGCTCTCAACATAGATTTCCCCCTCAAGCTCATTGATGTATTGATGCACCAGAGATAAACCTAAGCCTGCTCCTTGAAAACGTCCCTCAAATGAGGGATTCAGTCGCTTAAAGGGCATAAATATTTCGTCTTGTTGCTTTTGGGGAATGCCCATGCCTGTATCTTCCACACACAATTTAAGGACCAGCTCTCGTTCCTTTTCCTGCGCCAAGTGTACCGATAAGGATACGTAACCTGTTTCAGTGAACATGAGGCCGTTGGTAACCAATTCAAGGGCGATACGGTGAACACGCATCGCATCACTGATGATGCACTCGGGCAAAATGTCATCATAAGTATATTTGAGTGCAATTCCTTTTTGGTGTGCTTTGGCTTTGTTTAATTGAATAACACTTAATAGTCTCGTTTTTAAATTGAATTTCTGACGGGTTAACGGGGTTGCCCCAGACGAGATTTTGATGACATCAAGTATTTCATTTAATAATAGTAATAATGCATCACTTGACTCACTTAAGCTCTCAGCATACTCCCTTATTTTAGGCTCAGATGCCTCCTCTTTGATGATTGAAGCAAAGCCTGTGATCCCTGATAGGGGTGTACGTAAATCATGACTCATGTTGGCTAAAAATTCCGTTTTAGCCTGATTTGCAGCTTCTGCCCTAATTTTCGCCTCTTTAAGCGCTGTTTCTAATTGTTTGCGCTCAGTGATGTCTATGGATACCCCAACGACTCCGATAATGTCACGTTGTTGATTAAATAAGGGGACTCGATGAGTTAAAAAATGAATCATGCGCCCATCCCAATGGGGAATAGGGGGCTCCTCAACATTTAGTTTCGCAACTCCGGTTTTTAACACTTCCAAAGTATCTTTTTTGAACGCTGTTGTTGCTTCTTCGGTCCAATGCCCAATTGACCCCATGGAATCAAAATCCAGTCCACGAAATTCATCAATCGAATTCATGCCAAACATGTCGAGCACATTCTGGTTGCAACCTACAGCTTTGCCTTCTTTATCTAGCCAGTACACATTTCCTGGCATGCATTCAATAATATTTTCAAAATAATTAATAATATGCTCTACCAACTGATCAGTTGATAGAGCTTGATGCAATTCCAGATTAAGCAGACGTTGCATTGGGGGCAAAACACTGTGCACTCGCGAGACTTTGGGTTTCATCCATGTTTTCCATTTGGACGTTCTATTTTAAGTTTAGTCCGTTCTCGTTATTTTGCTCACTCGTTATTGATTCTAAAGAAACCGGTTTTGACTGTTGGATGGTGTCTGTATTCGGGTTTTGTTTTTTTTCTTGTGAGGCAAATAATCCAATGTTTCTCGCTGCATGTGCCAATCCCTTTTTTTCAAATAAAAGATTTTTCAGGGTGCTCAAATGAGTGGCAAAGTAAAATAAAAGGCCTGATGCAGTAGGGGAATAAGTGACTACTGGTTCGAAGGTGGTGAGATTAAAAAGAGGAGGGTAGGTGGCGCTCCCAGCAGAACTTTTCTTGCTACTAGCAAGAGATAAGGATTCGTAATGGATGGGAATTTGTTTTTCTGATATAGGAAGCAGGCTGCAGCATTCATAAGCATTTTTGTCTTTTGTTCCGCAGGCCAGAAGTACTGCATTGCCTTGTTTGAATAAATCCTCAAAAGTAGTGATAGGATGCGCATTGACTTGGGTAAGCTCGCGCCATACTTGATTGAGGTCAAGATTTGCCTGATGGCTTTGCAGTAACCTAAGGCAGGTGGCGACCAGGTGTTCCTCGGTAGGTAGCTGCGCTAGATCATGAGCTCCCAAAAGGTGTAACAGTGATAGGGCAGGGCGCTCTCTATCGATGTTGGGCATCAGGGCATCAAAAGGAGATTGAAAGATCACCTCAATTTGGTGAGTGGCACATAGGGCTCCAATGGTTTGATGATACAATTGCTCTTTGATTCTGATAGCTTGAATCAATGCATCAAAAGCATCAAGGGTTATCTGTCCTTTAATGAATAAACTCAACCCAAAAAGCATATAGTCCGCACAGGGCAAGTGATATAACAGTTTTTTGGGTTCATTGGCTGTGCTCAATTGATTGATGAGTATGCAATATTTACTAAATTCATCAAAAAGGACCTGCTCAAAAGCAGATGGCTCTGCATCATATTTAAGGGCTACAATGTGTTGATTAGGGCGCAGACGTATTTGGTGGTTAATTAATTCGACTGAGTCTCCATCATTAGTCACGGCTTGCAAATTTGCTCCAAACATACATCCAGCCGTAATAAACTGACTAAATCCCTTAAAATCGTGCATCGAGTGACTTGATTTACTTACCCAAGGATATACATAAAGACCTGATTCGTGACCTTCTTCCCCAAAAGTTAGGGGCATAAATACCTCCTCGCGTCTTTTTTTATTAAAAACCCGCACCTCGAAGTCTGCGATAAGAGGACTTTGTCGATCTTTGGCGTGAGCATAGTGAGTAAGTGCTTTTAAAAGGGCAGACGATTTGGCAAGTGCGCGCGAATCGGGCTTGACAGATGAGGGTGTATTATTTGAATGGAATTGAAATTCACGTTCTTTTATTTTAATGAGCTCATGAGAGGGTAAAGACTCATCATCGTGCGCAGGCTTTGGGGTTACCATTAAAACCCCCCGGTTAAAAAAATAGGAGTTAACGAACAACTCTCCAAATAAAAGCCAGGGCTCTTGTGGTGTAACAGATTTGTTTTTTTCCATTTTCTCATTCATAACTATATTCCATGATGTGGACTCATTGACGGGCGATTATAAAAAACGACTATTGCTTTATTTTAATGCATTTGATTGGGTTTGTCGAAATCAATTCGCCCAGTCTGATCTTTTTTAGGTAGATTCTGGTGTATTAGGGAGATGTGGTAAGGTACAATTTTTGGAATAACTCTTGTTAAGTCAAATGTTCGCATTGTTCAAGTGAGTTTGCTGAGGCCTCATTTTGCTCACTTTCAGAACCATGGGCAGATACAACATCTCATGCCGGTAAAATGATCATGACGGTCTTTGCTGGTATTGCAGAATTTGAGCGAGATCTGATCCGAGAACGCACTTCTCCAGGACGTGTAGCTGCTAAACGTGGCATTCAATTTGGCCGTCCTAAAAAAATGAACGAGGAACAAAAACTTTTAGCGAAACGCCTATTGGAAGAAAACAAATCTGTAAGTGAGATAGCCAAAACATTTAATGTACATAAAGCAACAATATATCGCTTGCAAGATTAAGAGCAATATATTTCATTAATTGAAATATTTCAAAATTAGAGATATAATAATATGAAGTGGGAAGTATATCTGAGCACTAAAGCTCTTAAACAAAAAAATAAACTACCTGAAGATCTGCAGTTTGTTTTGTTCTTATTGACAGAGGACTTAAAAAATAAAGGTGGAAATCCAGGCAGCCAGTGGCCTAACTATAAAAAGTTTAAGGGATTGAAGGGCCAACGTAAAAATGATGATTGGCGCCATTGTCATCTTCAAAAAGGAAATCCAACTTATGTGTGTTGTTGGAAGGTTTTTGAAGATACTCAAAAAATAGAGGTTTATTATGCTGGAACACACGAAAATGCACCTTACTGATAAAGATGCAATAAAAGCCAAAATCAAAGAAGATCTTTCTGCGTTCAGAAAAATCTACTTAAAAGCTTTTGACATAGCTGATTTATCTTTTATTAAAGAATTGCAAGATGAGTTTGAAGATTTATTACATCATACAAACTCAGATGGTATTGCAGCTGATGAAGCTTTTAAAGATTTGACCGATAGTCATGGTAAGGCTGGTGCTTTGTTGAAAGGGATCCGTATTCGTGAAGGGTTAACTCAAATTGAGTTTGCCAAGTTAATCGGTACAACCCAAGCAAATTTATCTTCGATGGAAAATGGAACCCGTCTTATTGGAAAAACCAAAGCAAAGCTTATTGCTGAAAAATTTGATGTTGATTATCGATATTTTTTATGATCCAAATTGATCTTCTTAAAAATAATCCGCATGCAATATCGGCACTTGCGAGTATTGTCCTAAATTTAGACATTTTCGAGCGGTGCATTTCACTCATAATAAAGCTATTAAATTCCTTAACAGAAATGCTAATATTCTCTTTAGATAAGGCTCCAAATGAGTTGGAGATTGAAATAAAGAAACACAAAACAATAATTAATAATAGAAATACATATATGTATTTCTTAGGGAAAATATTGTAGGTATCTATTAATCCTTTAGTTATTAACCTAATTATAGAATGTCTATTGAACAAATTATGTCTAATTAAACTTTTATGTTTTTGATAGATAACGCTGCATCACATCTAAAGTTTGTAACCTGGTGCCATATCGGGTAATTGATATAGGCTTCTCTTCAGCTCATAGCCAGACGTTTAAGTGAATTTTTTCTTTATAATCATTTGATTAATCAATGTCCATAGTGGGTAATTAATTGACAAAAAAAACATTATCATTTATTCTGTTAAATTTTGGAGTGGGCATGAGAGAAAGATCTGAACCCCTTTGGATTAAAGAGGGTGATTTTAGTAAAAAAATTGATATCAAAAGAGGTGGTTTAATACATTGTGTGAAATATAGGGCCGATATTAATAATCAACCTATTATAATTAGCGTATTAGGGCTTGAGCAGTGCATAAAAATTATAATTGATGCTCCTAAAGATATGCGTAAACTCATGAATAAACTTTTACTTGAGCATAATGTTTCTTCTCGACAAATTTGATATTATGTTTAAGGAGACATTATTGCAGTTACCCTTAGCAAAAATTAATCATTTTGCCGAGTTTTTAGAGGTTATACAAAAAGTTCTACCCATAGAAAGCATAAAAAAAGAAATTTTGGATGCAATCTGGGATGAGGACATTATAGAGTATCTCTTTAAGAATCAAATTGTTGTAGAGACGGACATTTCCTTAATTGAATTAGTTGTAAAAAACGGTAATGTACCGGTACTAAAGTTCCTTTTTAATAAAGACCCAGATCTACTCAGTATTGATTTTAATCCCGATAAATTTAAAAGGGAGGAGAAGACCCTCATTGCAGCGGCACAAAGCGGAAGTGTTGCGATGATCCGCTATTTAGTAAACTCTCATCATACAGACTTAGTGGGTCTTGTAGTTCGAGATACCATGAACGGCTCATATTTAAATAATAATTCTTTTTTAAAATGTGCCATTCAAAGTCAATCCAGGGCCTTAATCCATTACTTATTTTACGAATTAGGTTTGCTTCCTCCTCGGGAACAAATAGAAATGTTGATAGCATCTTCGTGTATAAATAATATCCAATTCTTTGCTTATATTAAAAGTTATTTGGTAGCCCCTCATCTTCGTGTACCATTACTTGCACTTGCCAATGGCTTAGATAAATTGAGTGTCTCGCGATTGTTTCGCCTTTATCATTCAATAGGTAATGAGGAACATCAAAAAACATTAGGAGCACATATCGAACAACGAGGGCTAAATCATAATGATTTAAAAAAATTAATTAAATTATTAGATATGAATGATCCTTTTACAACAGATGCGCTTTTGTATTATTCAGGATCTCAGTTTAATAATAATTTTTCTACGTTAAAGTTTCTTCTTGATTTGGGTATCGATGTAAACCTAACCAATGAACGTGGGGAAAGTGCACTCTTACATGCTGTACTGAATGATGGTGTAAATAACATCGTAGCATATTTAGTTGAATGTGGGGCTGACATTTACCAGTCTAATCATATCGGTGAAACAACACTTACTGTATTAGCATCAAGGCGTCAAATGGAACAAGCTAAATATTTGTTAGCTCTAGCCAAAAAATCTAAAGGAAATTATCTTTTATTACAAATAGGATTATTTTCACAAAACAATTCTCCAAAGCTTATTCAAAGTGCCATAAATGGGGCGCAAAAAAATATTATCGAAGGAACACTGAAATTTTTACTCGATGATATCACTTCGAGTAATACTCCGGAGGGAGCCATTAGAATATATCAATCTTTACTATCTACATTTGTACCATCCGAGCTTATTCACTTAAAAGCTACAAGTAGCTGGGAAAGTATCGAACAAATCATAAAATTTGTAACCCATCCTTGTCCTCAGAATCGTGCGAGTGGAGATCCCAGTGCCTTCTGGCATTCCGTGCTTAAGGGGCACGATCCAGAAACAGTGGAAGAAAAAAAAGGATTGGTACATGGAGTGTTTAAAGGAAAAGTTTATTGTTATCAATCAGGATTTGGTAGCGTGATTTTTACAGAGACAGAAGGCATTTTGGGGTTAACAGCAAGAAATGATAATTCAGCTCCTCATATCACCAAAGAGGCGGTGGTTTTTTATATTAAACAGCTTATCCAAGAAGAAATTTATCGGTTGGAACAAGGGTTACAATCACTGCATCAACCAAAAGAGAAGTTAAATCAAATCACAACAGCAAAAATTTATGAATATCAAGGTATTTTTTTCTCGTCTACCAATAAACTAATGCAATTTTTAAAACAATCCAATCTCACTGAAATAGAGCTAATAGAACAGATGATTACCTCCCGTTGTAGTCCTCCTAAAGGTTTTAATCAATGGTCTGTTAGGATGAAAACCATATATCACAAGGCGCTTATTGAGACTTTAGAGTATTTAATTGATGTCGAAGGGCTGTTGATTGAGGAGGCTTTAATTCAAATGAATCAACTAAGTTGGATGGAATTAAGCGTATTAAAGGAATTATACGCTAGTGGTATTAGAAGCAATCATTTATTAGATCTAAGAGGGCATTTTCCTTATGACGATGACGATGTTTTTGTATCACTTTCAGATCTTTTATTAAATAAAAATTTAACTTTAGATGAGGCTCTTACCAAAGTTAAAGAAATGAATTCATCTGATTTTTTAGATTATGTAGATTAGCATTTTAAAAAAAAGGTATTTAAATTTAAGAGTTTATTGCAAGTAATATCTTCAAAAAGGGGTGTTAGAGCTTTATTAGTTCATGCTATAGATGAAAAGCCGAAACCTATTATAAACGATTTGGATTTGAACCTTCTCCTATAAGAGAAAATCAACTACTGCTTCTTTAAAAGATGCTAAAAAAATAATTTCTGTAAAGCGGTGAGCTAAATTCCACCCCGCAGCAAGCCAATATGTTTCAAATAAAGTATAATCTTTGTGAATTGATATTGTTTAATTTCCAGGCTTATTCATAATGTTTTCTAGAATTGAGACCACAACGGCATTAAATGTAAGCCAAATTACAGAAAGAGGTATTGCGCTTCTCACTTATTTTGTGAATCTCTCAGAGAAATATATTCTATTCATTATTTGCCATAAAGGACAAACACACTCCACACTTAGGGTCTATGATACAAGCAATTTATCGGAATGCTTAAAGGAAATAATTCTGGAGGGAACATATAATTTTGTTGCATTTACTTCCGAAAATTCGTTAATTTTATCTAAGAAATCCCAGCATCAAATAATTAAACTTGATGTTACCAGTTTAGAAATCTTATCTGTTTATTCATGGTCTATATCTGATACATTCTACCCGATAGATGAAGACCATTTTTTATTGTGAGTAAAAATGATAATGGTTTTTTGGGGCTGGAAATCTATCAGTGGGGAAAAGAAAAAGTCCCTTCGTTAAGACAGATATTACCAATAAATTATCAACCTTTTGAAAACAAAGAAGTCTCTATACACTCGGTACTAATGCTTGGCGACGGACGATTTGCCTTAAGTATTTATGAAGTTGACAGTCTGGAGATTAAGATATTAATTATTAAATTTATTTTTGATATAAGTACAAAGTTAATTCAACTCGAGATTTCTCAAGTGGTACATCCTGCAGAACACTACTCTAAAAAATACCAAATTCTCGGTTTGCCTGATGGTAACTTACTCACCTATCATAATGACAGGATGGGGTTCAAATTTGGAACGTAAAAAACGGGACATGTGAAAAGAAGTGGGATTGGAAATACATCACACCTAAATTATGTGTTCAATCTCTTTCCATAAAGCCTTTTCCAGATTATAAGCATCTCTTTATTCACCAGGAGGAATCCTGTTATTTATTTGATATGCACTGCTTGAGTTTAAAAAAAATCCCTCTCTATAATTTATATAAATATGGTAACCATCATATTTTACCAAATTGTAAATTACTGGCATTTCATGCTCCAACTAAAAAAAGAGATAATTATCTGGAAATAAAAATTTCTCACTTCGATATTAAGGAATCCATTGCTTACCAAAAGATATTTGATATGTTCACGGAAGCTCGGGAAGAAACATTAAAAGAATTGAAGTTGAGGGTACCAAAGGAGTTAATCCGTCATATTATGGGTTATGCTTTTACGGCCAACACCAGGCAACTGTTTTTTGCTACTTATCAGAAAGAAATTGGTGACAAAGTAATTGAGAATTCAGAGAGTGGACCCCATTGTTCTATTTTGTAACTAAGTTTCACAATTGTAGCTGCAATTGTGAAAAAGAGCTCCTTAAAGGATAATCAACGTCACAACATTTAATCATCACATGGAAGGTTTTTGTCCCTCATCTAAAGCGTCATTATTGTCTTTTATGCCGTAAATTTCCTTTATACCTTTAATGATGGATTGCGATCGGGTAGGGCCCTGTGAAAAAACTCTTTTGGCAAAATTGCGATGTTCAGAAAGAGTTTGAGCATGGTTTTTTTCCCAGTCTTGTATGGCTAATGCCATATTTTCATCACCTTGCTCTACTACTTCTTTTAAATTTTTCAGTGCATTTATTTTTGCATCGCTATTTTTATGTACACTATTTATAGAGACGCCTAATAGGGTGTTATGCTCTTTATTCGATGGCTCAAGTCTTTCTATTTCACGGTCTATTAAGGCCAAAGCCTTTTCTTTTCGCGCCATCTGCCGCACAGTAATATCATTTTGCATCACCTCTTTAAATACTCTGTTTACATCAACACCTTCAGGTAGCATTTGTTCTAAAATAAGGCGATGCATTTCTAAGTCGGCGGGTAAAAGGGACGCTTTACTATCCTGCTGTTTAATCCCCTGGCAGAAGGCGATAAATCGTACCGTAGCCTTTTTTATGCTGCGGTTTCGCTCAAGGCTTTTGTTAACTGACAATTCATCATCTTCGCTCATATTTAATACAGCAATTGGGTATATAGAGGTAAGAGTATAATTAGTTTTCAAAGCCTGGATTAGGGTTGCGTTTATTTTTTTTATAATTTGGGTACGTAAATTATAGGAAAGTACCAAAATTGCAGGATTATTCTGAAGTGCCAAGGCGTAATTAAGCGCTTGAGGGCTCCCTGAGAGAGCTGCGTAGTGGATGGGGGTAAGATCAAATCTGTCCCATTGATTCAGAGCCTTTGGGGCATTATTTTTAACCCATTCAAGCTTTGCGGGGTTGCCTGACCAGGCGGCGTAATGGGTTGGTGACGCGTCACGATTATCCCGCAAGGTAGAGTCATCCTTAAGATAATTGTCATTATATTTCAGCCCTCCAAGCACTTCAATCTGCCAGTTTTCTGTTACTAACAAGGGTGCACCAAAATGCTGCTTTCCCATAACAAAACTCAACCTTTGATAGAGCAAGCCAAAATCCAGTTCCTTTGATTGCAGTAAATGCTCAGCTACCCCAAGTTCGATTAAAAGTGCACGATAGTCCTTATTTGAATTTTGTTCCTGAATTTCAGAGGTTTTTTCTGGCATGATGCCTTCACCTTAATACAGATAAAACGACAAAATGGCATTTTTTTGTCTTAATTGATTTTATTATAATCACAGCGATCTGCGATGTCAAAAAATCATTTGTTTTGTCAGGGCTGAGCCGAATGCGCTATTAAGCTGTGGGTCTTAAATGAACCAAAACAAGAATGGGTTTTGATTTTTACCAAACACCCACTTAAATAGTAGAAGGATGCCCAGTCTGATCTGAGAATAGCGGTCTCACAGGGGAAGATATAAGAATGGAATTGTTTCAGTACTATATGATAACTTGCCATATTGATTGACGCGTTAACCAATTGATTAATTATTGGAGTTCGCTCAATCTGCTGATGATAAACCTCTGTTTGTTCTTTTAATCGGTGTGAACGTCCATGGTACTGTTCCTCAATAAGAACTTCTTAATATTCGATCCATTCAGATTGATTGTGAACTCATCTCTTTGAGTTATAAGGAAATTTTGTTATTGAAATTTATGTTACTCAATAAGGTTATCCTTAAAATATTATACTACAATTTAAAAGATTAAAGAGTAAAACTGTTTTACATAAGGATATATAACCTACACTTTGGATAATGAATAATGAAACTCCATGAATCTCTATTACGCGTATTTCATGACTGTAATATGACTATAGATTGGCTACCTAAGAATAAAAAGTTTTGGAATCAATTCATTAAACAAGTGAATTTACTTTTTTTTACCAGCGAAAACGAATGTTCTGCCCTCACAGGTCTAAATAATAAACTTAGGGAAGACCTTAAAACTATTGAACGAATAGCCCATTTAGGATTCTGGTCTTTAGATTTAAAAACTAACCAACTTATACTGTCAAAAGAAATATATTCCCTACTGGGACGTGATGACATTAAAGAAATTAAAAATCAACATGAAGTTTTAAAATTAGTGCATCCGAAAGACAGAGATAATTATGCTACATTGATTATGCGTCCTCAACAGAACTTAGAAAATATGAAACAGAAATCAGACTTTTGCACAGGGATGGGAAATATAGATGGTTTTACATTACTGGGGAACCAATAAATCGCCACAACTTTAGTGGGATTGCTATGGATATCACTAGGCAAAAGGAGTCGGATTTTAAATTAAATCTTTCTAAAGAAAATCTATTAAAAAGTGAAACATTATTTCGTGAGTTTACAGAAAAAATAAATGATGTTTTTTGGAGGGTAACACCCTCAATGGATAAGACAATATATGTTAGTCCTGCCTTTAAAAAAATTTGGGGAATATCTGTAGCCGAAGTTTATAAAAATCCTTTAGCTTGGTCTAATACAATTCATCCTGAAGATAAAGAAAAAGTACTTCACGCGTTTTTAACTGATATTAAGCATAAACCCTCAGTAGCGGTGGAGTTTAGAATTACTCGTCCCGATGGCAACACAAGGTATATATATTCCAGAGGATTTCCTTTAAAAGACAAACTCGGAAATATAATAAGTATATTAGGCATATCCACAGACATTACTAAGTATAAGCAAGAACAGAGCTATATTATTCTAACTAAAGATGTTGAAAAATTATTAGAGCATGCGGTAGGGCTGAAACAAGTCAGTTCTAAAATATTAAGATTACTTTGTATCCTTTTCAATTGGGATTATGGAGAGATTTGGTTAATGGATTTTTCTGTAAACAAATTACGCAATCTCCAGTATTGGTCTGATCCAAAAGTGGAGGATTTAGCTTTCAATTTAAAAAGTCGGTCGATCACATTTAAACCCGGAGTGACTTTACCAGGAAAAGTCTATCAAGATGCGAAACCTGTTTGGATTAGAAATATTTTAACGCATTCGGAATTAATTCGAACTGATGAAGCAATCCATGCTTATTTGAATAGTGCTTTAGGTATTCCTATAATTTTTCGTGGAGAGGTTTTAGGTGTAATTGATTTTTTTAGTAAAGAAATAGTTGAACCTGACAAAAAAAAATTAAAATTAATCACCACAATTGCTAATTTATTTGCTGAATTTACTCATCAGACATACACCAAAGAACAAATAATTTATGAGTCAAAACATGATAAATTGACTGATTTTTTAAATAAGGATTCTTTTGAAGAGCAGTTAAATCAAATAATAGCCAACAAAGATAGCCTGTTAATTGCTGTATTAATGTTAGGAATCGATCTGCATGGAACGTTGCTAACATCTATTGGTTACGATATTGCTGATTATTTAATACTCTCCATGGCTGACAGACTTCGAGAGCATGATATCAAAAATGAATATAAAATTGCTCGATTAAGTCCGGATAAATTTGGATTAATTCTAAATAATGTAAATTCCATTGATGAGGTATTAGAGCAGGCGAATGCAATTCTGCGTACGTTCCAGAACCCTTTTCTAATAAAGGGAAAGGATTTCTTTATTAATCCGGGTTTAGGCATAGCACTTTTCCCGCAAGATGGTGAAAGTAGTAAAGTTCTTTTAAAAAATGTAAACGCTGCGTTAAATTTAACAATGCAACCTTATCAAAACAATGTTCAATTTTATACAAAAGAATTGTCACAAAGTGTTATAAAAAAATTATCTATGGAAGTCGATTTGCGTAGAGCTTTATCTAAAAACGAATTTGTTTTATGGTATCAACCCCAGATTAGTTTGCAATCTAGATACATCATTGGGCTCGAGGCTTTGATTAGATGGCAACATCCTACATTAGGATTGCTCTTTCCAAAAGATTTTATTTCTTTAGCGGAAGAGATTGGTTTAATAACCGAAATTGATAAATGGGTTTTAAAAGAAGTTTGGAATCAGATTGCCTCAGGATGGCCTACGGTAACTATTTCAGTTAATGTTTCAGCCCATCATTTTAAAAAACATTTCAAACTAATAGAATATATTAATGACCTTAATAATGAATATAAAATTAAACCTTGCCAGGTTGAATTCGAGGTAACCGAAAGTCAATATTTAAAGGAAACAGTGAATAGTCTTGAGATTTTAAAATACTTAAACGATGAGGGTTATAATATTGCCTTAGATGATTTCGGAACAGGTTTCTCATCGCTTCAATACCTTCTTAATATTCCAGTGCATAGAATAAAAATTGATAAATCATTTATTGATAATATCATAAATGATTTTAAAAGCAGTTCGATTGTAAACTCACTTATTTTATTAGCCCACTCTTTAGAAAAAAAGGTCATTGCTGAAGGAGTGGAAACGAAAGAACAACTTCATTTCCTAAACCAACTTAAATGTGACGAAGTTCAGGGGTATTATTTATTTAAACCAATTCCGTTGGAGGAGATTAAGTCTGTATTAAGTAATAATAAAAAAATCAATCTCCTGTGACAAGATAAAAGTACTCCAAATATATTACATGCCTCATTCCCTTTTCTGTTCATAGGAGGCTATCGCCAAACGTTTTTCAGCATACTTCAAGGAGAATATTAACCGCTATGGTGTTTTCCAAGTCACGACAGACAATGCCATTACAGTTTCGTATTAATAGGGATTAAAAATTGAACACGACCCATTTTTACCAAGATCCCTGCTGGAGGTAAGTGGAATACGCCCTGAACTTAGCGCTTTGAATTTAGCCCTCTCGGACATATACTTTGGTCGAGATGTTCTGGCATAATTAATGTTCGATTTTTAGTTTCAGCCTAAAAGGATTTGGCGGTTAATGAAAACCCCCGCAATATTGATAGCCTACTTACTCCTTGTCGCTCTGCTTTCTTTTCTTACTAAAGAAGCTCATAGCTTTGATCCTGGACAAAAACTAACTAATGAATTAATGGAAATTAAAAGGGAATATCAGGCAAGGAATTACGAACGAGTCATTCAAATAGGAGAGGCGTATATTAATAAAGCACCTAATGATGTGGATGCCTATTTATATGTTGCACTCTCATACTATCAATTAAAAAAATACTCAGAAGCGAGGAGTTTTTTTAAAGCGATGCTGATATTACAACCGAATAATCTCGATGGTGTTAGTGGCTTGGTTCGGACTCTGATAGCCTTGGAAGATTATGATCAAGCCATGATTGCTGTCGATCAAGGGCTTCTTTATTTCTCAAATGATCAATCATTGCTGGATTATAGACAGAAATTATTGTTATTAATCCATAAAATAGAAACAGAACATACCATCGAGGTCGTAAATCTGGCCATAAAATCCATTTTACCGAAAATCCCTTTTATAGATAAAAGAGATTTATTGCCAAAGCCAGTCAAACAAACAGCAGCAGAACCATTTCCAAAAAAGGAAAAAGTAATTAAAGAGGTTCTGGATATCAAAGAGGTTAGAACATGGTACAAGGAAGGTAACTATAAGAAAGTTATTACAGAAGCAACACCCTATTTACTCAATTATCCAAACGATTCGGATATTCGCCTTTATTTAGCATTTTCATACTACAAATTAAAAGAAAATAAAGCTGCAGTAAAAAACTTCAAAATGATTCTTGAAACAACACCTGACTATAAAGAGGCACAAACAGGTCTAATAAGAAGCTCCAATCAACTTAAAATTGAAAATAAATTAATTTTAAATGATTCGAATAAAAAAATACGGGATAAGCGAAGAGTTGCCATTAAAAAATTTCGAATTAAAAAACTTACACCAACTGAAACAGAATCTGTTTCAATAGGTGACAAGCCCCACTGGAGTTTAATAGCTACATCCTTAAACAGTATGGTTAATAATCCAGATCAAGTATGGGATTGGTCCTCTCTACTTCTCTACCGTAAAAACCAATATGGAAGCTTTGGAGGTGGCATCAACTATGCGAATCGACAAGGACGCGATGATATTCAAGGGATGATTAATTTACAACCGAAGATTTCCAACAAAGTTTGGCTGGATTTAACTTATGCAGGGGCTAATAACCCCTACTTATTTCCTAATATCGTCCTGAAAGGTGAAATTTTTGCCTTACTTACACCGAGCATTCAACTTTCGCTAGGTGATGATTATCGTAAAATTAATGGAAGAACTTATTTTAATACACTTTTGGGATCTGCCGGTATTTATGTCCAAAATTATTTCATTAGTTTTAGTCCCAAGTATTATCGACCTAATGCAGGATCTCGTTCCACTCTATATACAATCACTGGAACAAGATATTCCATTGAAGATCCCAATAAATTTTTATCTTTAATTTTTTCTTGGGGCACCTCTCCAGACTTGTTTGATTTGGTAACAGTGAATTTCATAAGGGTGAGAGAAAGAATTATTTTTATACAGGGACAACAACCACTTAACGATAAGTTTTTTATTATATATGGTGCTGGTTTTGAAGAGCAAATTTTTCCAAATGGTTTAAAGCGAACTTTAAGTTATGGCAACATGGGCCTTAAATTTCGCTTTGCTTGAGTATTTTATGAGGATAAGTAATGATAAATTTGGCACTTCTTACCACAGAGCAGAAAGCTATATTATTCTTTATTTTAATAGAGGTTTTAATCGTTGCTGTATTTGTCATAGCCTCTTTAATAGCTCAAATTTTGTTACAATATAATTTTAGAAAGCAAAAAAAAATAGGTACTTTGGACGAATACTTTCTAAATCCAGAGAGGAAATTACCAACAAAAAATTTTGAACTTATTTTTTTAAGACTTCGCGAATCCCAATTGCCCCCCCAAAAAAAGGATGACTTTGTAGCAAAGAATCTTCTAAAACATCTGCGAAAATTTATCAATTCACGCTCCTGGATTAAACGTTACTTTCTTGTTGAAGGTTATGGTTATGCTATGGAGAATGAAGATAAAGAAAATGTGATCAGATTAATCAATGATAAAAATATTATTATTAGTTTGAATGCTATGCTATTGAATAATGAATTAAAAGATCCTGATATTTACAAGATAATTCTGGGTCAACTTAGTAAAATTGATCAAACAACACGATCACTTTATTTTAACTTGATGAAACCTAATAAAATATTAAAACAAGTCCTTAATAAAATCATCGAACATAGTGACAATTCACTGATGAAAAAGGTCTGTTACGATATAATTTACCATTTAAAGATGGGAAATGATTTTTACGACCTGGCTTTAAGAGACATCGAACAGACCGATAGAAATTGCCAATTAGCTGCCATTCGCGTATTAGGCTATGCTGATCCAGAAAAAGCAAAACATAAGTTATTTGATTTATTAAAATCAAATAACTGGCTCATTCGTAATTCAGCAATCCAGAGTATTAAGGATCTTAATGTATCAGGAACTTTAGATGAGTTATATAAATGCTTAAACGATGAAAATTATTGGGTACGGGTAAATGCTACAAAAAAACTAATGGCCTTTGGCAAAGAAGGCCAGGATTTGTTGAATCAATATAAAAATGCCAGTGATTCACAATATAAAGAGGTGGCTACTTATTTTTTTGGCATTGATAATTTAAAGGAAAAGGAATGATATATTTTATTTATATCGTCAATTATTTTATTCTTATTTATTTCGTTATTTCAGCGATAATTTATACAATTTTATTGATATTCGCTTCCCCCTTAATTGTAAATTTTTTTTTTCGTGCCAAATATACCAATGTCTGTAGCCTTTTAAAATCCAAAGTTTTACCACCTGTCACCGTTCTTACACCAATGTATAACGAGACTTTTCGAATTCGAGAGTCTGTTTTAAGTGTATTGAACTCTGATTATACCAATTTATATGTGATTCTGATTAATGATGCCTCTACAGATTCTACAGTCGAATTTTTGCGCGATGAATTTGATATGGTAGAAAAACCATTAATCTTTCCTCAAACAATTAAAACATCTCCTGTAAAAGCAATCTATATTTCACGCAAATATCCCCGTTTAATGCTGATTGACAAGGAGCATGGTGGGGCAGGAGACTCTTTGAATGTTGGAATTAATGCTTGTTTTACCCCTTATTTCGCTACCATTGATGCCGACACTACAATAGATAAATTAGCGATGTCTGAACTGATGTTTGAACTTCTTGCTGAACCTTATGCTGTAGGCATTGGCGGGGCCGTCTATGTGCGTAATGGTTGTGAATTTAAAGATGGTATTATGATTCAGTCAAAACTTCCTTATCAGATGGTTCCTGCCCTTCAAGCTAATGAATATTTGCGTTCGCATTTATTTAATCGGACTGGATGGAATAAATTTGGTTCGACTATGAGCTATTCCGGGACTGCTACGATATTTAATACAGCTGCAGTAAGAGCTGTTGGCGGTTTTGATATCCATAATTTTGCCCAGGATGCTGATATTATTATGCGTCTGCATATTGATTTGCATAATAAAAAGCAAAAATATCAAATTCTGTTTAATCCCTCTGCTTTAGTATGGACTGATGTCCCAGGAACCTTAAAGTCGTTCGCCATTCAACGCGATAAATGGCAACGAGGCTTGCTTCGATCAGTAATAAATAATAAACGATTGTTTTTTAACGCAAAATATAAAATTCAGGGATTACTTTCATACCCAGTATTTATATTCCTGGAAATATTGGCCCCAATAGTTGAATTTACAGCTTATATATTTCTGCCTCTTTCTTATTATTTAGGCATTCTTGATGGAACCTCAGCTATACTTTATATGCTCCTGGCTTGGGGATTTCCCGCTTATTTAACCATGGTTAATGCCTTTATAAACGTAATTACTTTTGGTTGTTATCAAAAGATGTCAGATGTTTTTTGGGTTTGCCTTTTAGCTATTATTGAAATGTTCGGGTTTCGTCAATATCTGACCCTTGTTAAGATGTATGGCACTTTTCGTTATATAATTAATAGAATACGAGGAAAACCACTCTGATCAAGGAGAAATAAATGCGCATTTTAGTTACAGGAGGTTGTGGATTTATTGGCTCCCATCTAGTCCAGTTTTATTTGGAGCAAGGACATGAGGTGTTCGTTGTAGATAATCTAAGTACGGGTTCTGAGAAGAATATCAAACCTTTTTTGGATAATCCCTTGTTCACTTTTGAGAATGCCGATATCTTAACCTGGCCTTCTCTAAGAATAGTTGTTGAGTGGGCTGATGTTATTTTTAACTTTGCAGCAACAGTTGGAATGTTTAATGTAATTGTGGATCCTATTGCTGTAGTTTCAAATAATATTGTAGGCACCAATCGCCTGCTTAGAACTATAGCACTGTCTAATGCAAGACCTACTGTTATAATTGCTTCCTCTTCTTCTGTATATGGTGATAATCCTAAAGGATTCTTGAGTGAAGAAGATAGTTTGATTGTGAAACCTTTAACTCATCCTCTAGCTACCTATGCTATTAGTAAACTCGCAGATGAAGCTATAGGTTATGCTTATCATCGTCATCATAAGATCCCACTTTTTTTAGCGAGGATGTTTAACACTATTGGGCCCCATCAAACAGGTTTATATGGTATGGTCGTTCCACGTTTCGTAAAGCAAGCTTGTAGTAATGAGCCTATTACAATTTATGGTGATGGTAATCAAACCCGCTCTTTTTGTGATGTTCGAGACATTATCGTTGCTTTGGATCTTCTTTTAAAACAACCAAAGGCACTTGGCCAATCGATTAATATAGGCAATGATTATGAAATATCGATAAATGATTTGGCAAAATTAGTAAAAAAATGTGCCAATTCCAGTTCTCAAATTATTCATATCTCTTATAAAGAAGCTTATGGTGTTGAATATACAGATATAGGGCAACGTCGACCCAACTTAACCAAATTATATGGGCTTGTACCCTTTAAACATAAATGGACTTTAGATGACACAATTAATTATTTGATTGAAGAGGAGAGAAGGGGGATTAATTAGATTATTATAATGACCAATAATCCATATTCTTCTTGTCGCAGTCAGAAAATAGATTGGGAATATCCATAATCACAGGTTTATGGTTAAATTTATTATAAAAAGCATCGAAACCATGCTCTTTATAATAATCATGGTCAACTATAATGACAGCAACGGATAAATTTTTAATTTTATTAAATTCTATTAAATCAATATTATATTTCTTTTTTAAAAGGCTCTTATTGGCCAGGGGATCATTGACGATATAATTTAATCCATATATTTTTAATTCTTTTATAAATTTTAATGCAAGGCTTGCACGAATATCAGGTGTATTTGCCTTGTAAGTTACCCCAAAAACACCAATTAATGCATCTTTGAGTGGGATATTATTGTTGTTCAATAGCTTATATAATTCCTGAATGACAAATAAAGTCATGTCATCATTTATTTTCCGCGCGGTATAGATGAGTGCCGGATCAATTCCGATCTGTTTCGCCTTAAAAGCAAGATAGAGAGGATCTAGAGCAATGCAATGGCCCCCCACAAACCCGGGCTTAAAATCAATAAAACTCCATTTGGTCTTTGCTGCTTCTAAAATTTCATGCGTATTTAAATTCATTTTATGCATGATTTTCGAAAATTCATTCATAACGGCAATATTAATATCTCTTTGGGTGTTTTCTAAAACTTTGACAGCTTCTGCTGTTTTTATGCAAGAAACCGGATACACGCTGTCACAAATTCGAGAATAGACTGCTGAAATTTTATCTAAAGTTTCTTTATCCTGTGCTGCTATTACTTTAGGAATGGTCTTTAAAGTATGTATTTTATCATGCGGATTGATTCGTTCAGGTGAATAACCAACGTGAAAATCGTCCTTGTTTTTTAAAGAACTCAGATTTTCTAGTATAGGGATACATATATCCTCAACAACACCAGGGTATACCGTTGATTCAAAAACGATAACATCACCTTTTTTAATAAATTGACTCAATTGAGTAACCACGTTTTTTAAAGGGATTAAATCAGGTAATTCATAATATAAAGCGGGTGTGGGTACTGTAATAATAAAAAAAGTGGCTGTTTTGATTTCATCCATTGAATGAACAAAAGTGATTTTTGATTGCGCTAACTCTTCAGAACTGACTTCCTGATTAGAATCCAAGTCATTGTTCAATTCATTTATTTTATCTTTTGAGATATCATAGCCAAAAACAAAGTAATGTTTTGACAGAGCTACAGCCAAGCCTAAGCCAACATAACCTAACCCAATAATCCCTATTTTATCCATGACTTACTCCTTAGCGATATTGTTAGTATAGATGTTCCCGGCCAATTACGAGAATAGAGTAGATAATTCATATACTAAGTCAGATTAATTTAATAATCAGACCTAGTGCAATTATGGTATTCATAGTATTTAATGATAGAAATAGGCTTATATTCGCGTTCTTCATTGCAAGTTTGCGCTGATGATGCTGTAAACCCATCCTCGAAAATAATCTTAGGTTTGAGGTTCAAAGCCATAGCTCCTTATTATATGATCGCGCACCTTCTTTTTGCGCACGCTTATCGTCTGGTTTAACTGAGTTTTATGGATGGCGTCTGGATTGAGTTCTCCACAGTGATTTGGGCTTCAAGTTTTGTTTTGAGCTCGAGAAAATCGTTAGTTCTTTTTTCGTATAATGCTGTCATGGCATCTAAGTCCATCCATGGCGCATCGTCTATCCTAACGCTAAACGCTCTTGCGTGTGTGAGATGCGCCTTAAGTATTGCAAAAGTAAGCGACAATTCAGAATCAGGGCGAAACCAATATTCATTTTGGAGAGCAATCCCATTAAAGAATTGATTTGATGACTCGGGTTGTTCGTTAAACTGTGGTACTGGATAAAAAGGTTCCTTCGAGCAGTATTCATAAATTATATGCATCGGCAGTAACTTCTGTGCACCACCTACGCCTTCTTTCCATTGAGTATCCTTGGCGATTGAGCATTTTATATCTACAAGGGTTTGCAGTGCATTAATCAGAATATTTTTGAAATCAAAATGCCTTTCCGTAATGGTATTTCCATGAAGCGTATAGGTGATTCCCTCCGTACTTACTTTATTGTATTGAGCCAGCAGTTCTGCAAATACTATTTGGCCATTTTTATTTTGAGCAATACACGACAGCATGGCGGTCCACATGTGTTTATCCAAAGCCCAGAGTGCGTATTCAAAGCCACTGACATACAAAAACATGCGTTTCGAGCAATCGATTATTTGGTCTCTTTGAATCAATAATCGAATGTTGTTTTTTAGTAATTCTTTGACCGCATCATGCTCGCCTCGCACAACATGGTGTAGGAAATTTTGGAGCGACTTACGTTGTTCCAGCAGAGGTTTTAAAAAAGCTCTGCTCTTATGTGATGCTTCTGAAAATTTTAATAAATCAGGCGTAGACAAATGAGATACTGTTTCTGTTTTTATATCTTGGGGTAATTGGTTAAAAAATTCAAATTTTTGTTCCATGGCGGGTCCTATTAGTTCATTCGTTCTTATTTCGAACAATTATACACGAACAATATGAGACGAAATAGAGCATGATGAATTTAAAAGAATCAATTTATATTGATTTTAAGGGTATATGGACCACTTCGATACGTTTCGCACACAGAGTAATTGGAAAAATGTACAATGGTTTATATAATAGTTAATACCTAACTCATTGCCAGTATGGGCTGGATATGCGGTAAAACCCTACTAAGGAAAATCATAACATATTAGGACATAATCCAGAGGTACTGGTTCTATGGTTGACTACGCGAAATAAATGAATTGATACAAGGTTTTGTATAATATTTCTTCACTCCATATAGAGATCAAGGAAGAGGACTGCACAAAAACTATGATTCAAGTCTTAGAATTTTAGATGATCTTGTGAAAAGCTATTTTACAAGGCATCCAGAACGTACTGTCGTGAATATCTGGGAATGGTAAGTCCTCCAGAACAACTCTCGTTAAAAGATCGCGCAGCTGTATCATATTGTGTCAATGGTTGCCGTACACTTCCAACAGAATCCAACTCTTTGGATATCTTGCCTAATACATCTGTGACTGTTAATGAGGAAGGCGAACGTAAAGTTAGCTTCCCTCCAAAAGGTAGAATGCCGATTAATGCCGGCACAGGCCTTAATAATAATTTACAGGCTGATTTAAGCGACGACAATACATCTACTAGTGAGCCAAGACTGAATTAACAAACAGGTGCTATATTTCAATATTAAAAATTAATTACATATATCTATATAATGATTTAGCAAAATTTCGTACATTCGCAAAGAACCCCTATGAGGCCTTAACTATTTTTACTGAGCCATAAGTTTCTATAGTGACCTTCTTTGTCATAGCGCTGAGCTTGAGATGCGGTGTTGAACGTTCTATCTCGTGGATCCTGACCAACACCTGCAAGATAGGCCCAGTTACCCCAGTTACTGCTTGCATCATAATCTATTAATTTGTTTTCGAAATAAGCAGCACCCAACCGCCAATCTATTTTTACATTTTTTGCTAGGTAACTTGCAACATTTTGCCTGCCTCGATTAGACATCCAGCCCGTTTGGTTTAGCTCTGTCATATTTGCATCAACAAAGTCATCACCTGTTTTTGCCTGACACCATGCTTGAAAAAGTCTATGCTCAGCTTGCTTATCGTCAATGTTATAGTCAGGTACTTTGTTAAATAATGCAGACTGCAACTTTAAAGCTATTAATCGAAAATAATCACGCCACAATAATTCAAATATCATCCAGTAAGTTGAATCATTTTTACAGCGCTCGTGTTCATAGCATTGAATAGCAGCATAAATTTGCCTGGGTGTAATAGCGCCAACCGCCAGCCATGCTGATAGTTTAGATGAATCATTCCAATTCAACATACCATTACGAGTTTCTTTATAAACTTTTAATCTATCTTCTGTAAAAATATATTCTTGAATTCTCAGCAAACCTGCCAACTCACCTGGAATTAGGTGCGGATGATGTTGCAAATTTTTTAATTCGTCTTCAATTAACCATTCGTTTATTTCTTCGCTTACTTGAAAGGTAGGAGGCATTTTTGTGGGTGCCGGTTGCGGTTTAGATACTATTAATTTCTTTTCAACTTTTTTTCGGAACTGCGTAAACACAGCTGGCAATTCTTCTAATTGAAAAGAAAGATCGTGTAAGTGAATAAGTGATTGTTGAAAAAAACTAACGGTTTTAATAACAGGTATTTTTTGCAGAATTTCTTCCTCTTTTTTTTCTTCTGGAGTAGGCTCACTGGAATAAAACACAGCCTCGATATCATAATCGTTGATAAATCGAGGTAATTCTTCTTGCTGCGGTTTTTTAAAAATGATTAATTGGCTCCCTAATTGGTTAATCGCTTTTTTTGTTTCAAGCAGGGAACCTAAAATAAAATGGCGTCTTAAAATATCTGCACGAAAAAAAGAGGGCGTGGGAAACCAAACAACTAACCCAGTCGATGCTTGCTTGCAAAACTCAATTAAGGCAAGGTTATCCTGTATTCTCAAATCATTACGCAACCAATAAAGTGATTTCATACAACCAACCTAAAAGTTATATTTATGTTATAGTATTTAACTACATTTGGCAGATAAATGCCTTAAAATGTAATCCCATGTATCTATTTGTACTATTATGCAATGATAGGTACTAAAATATTTGTATTATGANNTAAATATAATTCAAATTTATATACTTGGAATTGTTTTAGTAAGTATCTATTTATATATTCGCGTATCGAAGCTATGGTTAGATACACCAAAATTAGATAGGTTTACTGTTGTAGAAGCCTATTGTCCTAAAGTTTCAATAATTGTTCCTATACACAACGAAGCCCAACATTTAGAACAAGCATTGAGTTCTTTATGTGCCTCAAATTACTCTGATTTTGAAATAATAGCCGTTAATGACCGTTCTGATGATAACAGCGTTGAAATTCTTAATCGTTTAAAAATTAAATTCGATTTTTTACAGATTATTACTATCACCGATGTTCCAGAAGACTGGTTAGGAAAAACACACGCTTTACAGAAGGGGATAGAGCAGTCTATGGGGGATTATATACTGCTAACGGATGCTGATGTTATTTTCTCCCCTCTGTTGCTAAAAAAAGCTATAGCCTATATGCAAAAATTCGAGCTAGCCCACTTAACCTTATCGCCTCATTTGATAATGAATAGTTTTTCAATGAAGTGGTTTATGCCTTTTCAATTATTAATAATGGTATTTGCAACGGCTCCTTGGCGAGCAAACAGCAAAAATGTTCGCTCAGCCATAGGAATTGGTGCATTCAATTGCGTCACTAGAGATGCCTTTAATCAGATTGGTTTCATGAAAGGCTTGGCGCTTAATCCAATCGATGATGTCGGTTTAGCAAGACATTTAAAAAGGAAGGGATTTAAACAGGGTTTCGCCAATGCACAGGGCTTGCTTCAACTGGAGTGGTACGGTGATTTAAAACAAATTTACTATGGATTTGAAAAAAATATTTTTGCCTTTTTTGAATTTAGTATGGTCAAATCTTGTTTCGCATTGGCTGTATATGTAAGTTTAATGTTTGTTCCAATTATTGGTTTATTGTCAAATAATTTAATTANNTCACGTTAACCATTGGGATTCGCTCTATTATCCTTTGCTTGATCCGCGGGGGTATCTATTGGGGCGGTCGATTTACTCCTTTAAAATTTTTAAAAGAACAGTACAAAACTGATAAATTTTGAACTAGACTGCCGACCTCCAGGTCGAGACCGCATCTTTAAGGGGTATAGTCGAGTAGCCACTACCTTACTGAAGAGCAGCCCTTTAAGAACGATGCGGGTTAGTTTCCCAGCCCATCCCTCA
>DEHS01000060.1 GCA_002352055.1 Legionellaceae bacterium UBA2794 | reverse complement strand
CTTCTCCCTCAAGGGAGAAGGGACTAAGAACTAAGGTCTGTTCCTTGATAGATTAGGGAGAAGATGCCTTAAGGAGGATGAAGTGTGACAATACACAAACCTAAATATACTTCACATCTACAATTTCATAATCTACCAATCCGCCAGGAGTATTGACTGTAACCGTATCATCCAATTCCTTACCAATTAATGCACGGCCAATTGGAGAACTGTATGATATTTTATTCACCTTAATATCTGCCTCATCCTCTCCAACGATCTGATAAGTCACTTCTGCGTCAGTTGCCAAGTGACATACGGTCACTGTCGAACCAAATACTACCTTACCATTGTTCGGTAATTTACTAATATCGACAACTTGCGCGTGAGATAACTTGGCTTCCAAATCCTGGATACGACCTTCGTTAAAACTTTGCTGTTCTCTTGCAGCATGATATTCCGCGTTTTCCTTGAGGTCACCATGGGCTCTTGCAGTCGCAATAGCTTCCACAATACGTGGTCGGTCCACAAATTTTAAGCGTTGTAATTCGGACTTGAGTGCTTCTGCACCTTCAACTGTCATTGGATGTTTGCTCATATCAACCTCTAATGTAAATCTTGTAATCGAGTCACGGTTTCCCTATCTTCATATTTCATGGCAAGGCATGCAGCCTCCGCTCCAGATAATGTTGTAGTATAGCTAACCTTGTGCTGTAATGCATTGCGTCTTATTTGAAAAGAATCTGCAATTGCCTGTTTTCCCTCAGTTGTATTCACAATAAAATCAATTTCATTATTTTTTATAAAGTCTACAACATGAGGCCTGCCCTCAGCCACCTTAAACACACGGCGGCAATCTACTCCTGCAGCTTGCAACGCCAAGGCGGTGCCTCTGGTCGCGATTAGCTCAAAACCCAGCTCAATTAAACGCTTGGCGATTTCACCTACCCGTGTTTTATCTGCGTCTCTAACCGAAACAAATGCCTTTCTGCGTTTCGCAATATGACACCCCGCTCCTAACTGTGCTTTGGCATAGGCTTGACCAAAACGCTTGGCAATACCCATCACTTCACCAGTTGATTTCATTTCAGGTCCTAAAATAGAATCAACACCGGCAAATTTAATAAACGGAAAAACCGGTAATTTTATAGAATAAAACGAAGGCATATAGTTATTCTGGCTCAGGCCCTGCTCCTTTAAACTAATTCCGATTTTACATAAAGCAGCAATTTTAGCTAGCGGTAAACCAGTCGCTTTTGAAACAAATGGAACCGTTCTAGATGCACGAGGATTCACTTCCAATACGTAAATATCATCTGCCTGAATTGCAAACTGAGCATTGATTAAGCCGATAACCCCCAATTCTAAAGCCATTTGCCGCATTTGTTCCATCAAATCCTGCTGGACCACCACACTTATACTAAATGGGGGTAATGTACAGGCTGAATCACCTGAATGAATTCCTGCCTGTTCAATATGCTCCATAATCGCGCCGATTAATACATCTTTACCATCACAGACGGCATCAATATCAACCTCAATCGCATCGTTCAAAAATTTATCTAGAAGAACAGGAGAGTCATTCGAAACCGCGACCGCATGCGATAAATAATGACGTAGATCATCTTCCTGATAAACAATTTCCATTGCTCGGCCACCCAATACATAGGATGGTCGTACCACTA
This sequence comes from Legionellaceae bacterium UBA2794, assembly GCA_002352055.1. Taxonomy (GTDB): domain Bacteria; phylum Pseudomonadota; class Gammaproteobacteria; order Legionellales; family Legionellaceae; genus Legionella. The sequence goes on along the minus strand of DEHS01000060.1, from coordinate 34,396 downwards.
AGGGATAACCGATACGATTTGCTAAATCCAGGGCTTCCTCTTCACTACGTACAGTCCCGTTATTTGGTTGATGTAATTTTAGCTCTGCAACCAATTGCTGAAATCTCTCCCTGTCTTCAGCCCGGTCAATTGCATCAGGTGATGTACCAATAATTCGCACACCATTCGCTTCTAACTCCCGTGCTAATTTTAATGGAGTTTGCCCCCCATAATGCACAATTACACCTGTTGGTTGTTCCACTGCAACAATGGATAATACATCTTCCAGAGTGACCGACTCAAAATAAAGTCTGTCGGATGTGTCAAAATCCGTAGACACCGTTTCAGGATTACAATTGACCATAATGGTTTGATACCCCGCTTCACGCAAGGCCATTGATGCATGGACACAACAATAATCAAATTCAATTCCCTGGCCAATTCGATTGGGTCCACCACCTAATATGATAATTTTTTTGGGGTGCATATCAGGTCTAGATTCACAACTAATCCCTTCATAACTGGAGTACATATAAGCGGTATCGCTAGGGAACTCTCCAGCACAAGAATCAATACGTCTATAAACAGGAGTGATGCCCAAACTTAAGCGATGCTCACGAACCTGAGTTTCAGAACAGTACATCAGTTTGGCAATATAGGCATCAGCAAACCCGCGTTGCTTTAACAACCGCACTGTTTTCTTGTCCAGCTCGTGAATTGAGTGCCCATACACCAGACGCTCAAGAGTTACCAGTTCTTCAATTTGCGCCAGAAACCAAGGGTCTACCCGGCTTTCCTGATGAATCTCTTCAAGGGTCATGTTCTGTCTGAATGCATCGGCTATAAACCACAACCGATCTGGAGTCGGCTCACGTAGATGACCTCTAAGACGCGCCATATCACCTTTTTGAAAAATAGAATGCAACCCACTTCGGCCAATTTCCAATCCTCGAATTGCTTTTTGTAACGACTCCTGGAAATTGGATCCAATGGCCATCACCTCACCTACTGATTTCATTTGAGTGGTAAGGGTGGTTGAAGTTTGCGGAAATTTGTCGAAATTAAAACGGGGAATTTTAGTCACTACATAATCGATACTTGGCTCAAACGACGCTGGAGTTATACCTCCCGTAATTTCATTTTTTAATTCATCAAGAGTATATCCAACAGCCAGTTTGGCTGCTATTTTCGCAATAGGAAACCCTGTAGCTTTAGAAGCCAGAGCGGAGCTTCGCGATACACGAGGATTCATTTCCACTACCAGCATTCGCCCATCTTCGGGATTTATGGCAAATTGAACATTAGAACCCCCGGTATCGACACCCACTGCCCGAAGTACTTTAATCGCAGCATCACGCATGCGCTGATATTCTTTATCGGTAAGCGTCTGTGCCGGAGCTACAGTAATCGAATCTCCTGTATGTACACCCATTGGATCGAAATTCTCTATAGTGCACACAATAATACAGTTATCATTTTTGTCTCGTACTACTTCCATTTCAAATTCTTTCCAACCCAGAACAGATTCATCGATGAGAAGTTCATGGGTGGGTGACAACTCCAAACCACGTGTACAAATTTCCTCAAATTCTTCGCGATTGTAAGCAATTCCACCACCACTCCCCCCCATAGTAAAGGAAGGTCGGATAATAGCGGGAAAACCTAATCGTGCCTGAACCTGAAATGCTTCCTCAAGACTATGAGCAATTGCTGAACGAGGCATGTCCAAACCGATTTGAATCATCAGTTGACGAAATTTTTCGCGGTCTTCTGCTTTGTCTATTGCTTCTCTGGTTGCACCTATCATTTCTACTGAGTATTTCGCCAGCACCCCTTCGCGCACTAAATCCAAAGCACAGTTTAATGCGGTTTGTCCGCCCATAGTGGGTAATAACGCATCTGGACGTTCTTTTTCAATAATTCGAGCAACTTCTTTCCAGCGTACAGGTTCGATATAAGTTGCATCAGCTAATTCCGGATCAGTCATAATCGTTGCCGGATTGGAATTAACCAGAATAATGCGATATCCCTCTTCTTTTAATGCCCGGACTGCCTGGGTGCCCGAATAATCAAATTCACAGGCCTGGCCAATAACAATCGGCCCAGCCCCTAGAATAAGGATGGATTTAATATCAGTTCGTTTTGGCATAGTGACAACAAAAAAAGAATAAAGTGGCCTATTTTACCGATTTTCGTCTCAAGTTTATACCCTTAATCCATCTCTTTCATAAAATGATTTAAGCTATTTAAATACCATTAAAAAAGGATGCATTTTTTAGTTTTAATGATACTGATTGGCAATAACCATTTGCAATCCTGCCTCAGTTAAAGACAAATATTTATAATGAGGATCAGCAGTTGTTCGTTCCAACCATTCATTAGCAATACAAATATCAGTCAGTTTTTGTATCACTTCCAGGGAAACAGGACTGTTATTTTTCTGGGCTAACGCATCGGCAGCTTCTTCTTCAATCGATAAAAACACCTGGTCACGCGTTTTGCCACGCAAAACCATTTCATCATAAAACAATTTTAAAATGTCTATTTCATTCATTTTTAATTCCTTTAATCTGCTTTGTTATTTTAAAGCATAGATGAATGAATGGAAGGCGCAAATAAATTTTTGCTTTTAATTTAAATTCAGTCACTTAATCCATTGTTGGTTAAATTTTAAACTATACTTAAATTAGATCAAATTCAGTTTGATTTAGTTTGAAATGAAAGATGACGTCATTTTAAATTTAGCATCATTCGTCCAACGAAAAAGGAGAGCGAAAATGCCTATTGGAGTCTTGTTTTGGGTTCTGATGATCTTATGGTTGCTGTTAGGCCTTTATTGGCACCGGGGTGATTTTGCCAGCCGTAATTATGGTCTGGTAGGTGGTAATTTGCTCCTGTTTGTGCTTTTAGCCATTCTAGGTTGGAGAGTTTTTGGCCCAATACTACAGTAACTGTTTAAACCTTTAAGGACTTTTAGCCTGGCTGTTCTTGCCAGGCACCATTCACTCACCAGTAAAAATGGATTACTATTCCCAAAGTTTATTACGATCACATATTTAAACTGTCCGAACGCTCCCTAACTGGTGCATCATGAATAAAGAATTTTGGGTTTATATTTTACTTTGCGAAAACCAGACTTATTATACTGGATACACAGATAATCTTGAAAAACGCTACCGATCACACCTCAATGGCACCGGCGGTTGTAAATACACCCGTAGCTTTAAGCCACAAAAAATCGCTCAATGTTGGCGAATACAAGGAGATAAAGCTTTAGCGATGCGTCTTGAGCGTGCGATAAAGAAGCGGTCAAGAGAGAAAAAAATCGAATTAATTATGAACCCTGATTCGCTCATCACTGACGACCGGGTATTTTGTGTTGTGCCAATACCTGAATTTTTATAACCTCATAGTTGTATGTTTAAGCGTTACAACTAAATCGGTGTCATCCCTTTTCTTCCCTTTTGTCGTGAACCCCCAGCCGAGAACACTCGTTACATTATGAGACTCATTCGGAATAATTTTAGAAGGTTGACTTAATTTTTCAGGAATTACTTTAAGTAAGCGACGAATTTCAATAGCCCCCTGATCAAGCTCTTGAGAATAACAATTATTCTTCGTTAATTCATACCATCCATATCGAGCCTTTAACGGCGTAGTATCTGGTGCTTCCTGATATTCAGGGCTGATCAAAGACTCATTAAACAGAGGATGAACCGGTTTCGTTTTAATCCATGCTAATAATTGTTCTTTTCCTGTTACTTTGCTACTGGCAGCAACGGTATGCCAATGGTTATTTTTTTCATATTGTTTGATCAGGAGTATGGGAGTTTGAATCTCCATCGACATAATCTGATCCTCAAGCTGAGTTAAGTCACCATTTATCAGACATTGATTCACTTGATTTAAAGTAGCTGATAATTCTTTATATTGATAAAGGCGATCATTTAATTTTTTTACATCAGAATCTGTCTTTTTAAGAGAGGAATAACTATTTATAATGTTCTCACTCTCATTTTCTTCCTCTGACGTTAAAGGACCCACAGTAGGATTATATGCCTCGATTTTATAATTAGACACTTTAAGTGGGTATAGTTTATTAAAAATAGAACTTAATGACACTTCACTTGCAAAAATACTTCGAACCCACTCCACACTTTGATTCGAAGTACGGTACAAAAGATGGCTGATTGGATTTGTTCGGATCATCAACTGCCACCAACCTTCAAGACCTTCCAAATTACTTTTTATTAATCCTGTGGCAACGGTATTAATTACATCCTTAGTCAGATTGTAAATACATAATAGAGAAAAACATATAGTAGTCACCATAGTTATAAAAGACATAGCCGTTGCAATAAACAACAGCGAGAGAATATTCTTGAGTATGTTTTTAAAAAAATCGGAGACTGAACGAGCTTGTGTTAAAGGATTAAGTGAGGCAATTATTAGAACAGAGCTAATAAAAATAATATATTTTAGTTGAGTAATAATCGAAGATATTAAAAGGTTCAAAGGCAATAAAATAAAGCTTAAACTGATCGCAAGAGTTCTATTTAATATATTCATAAAATCTTAATTTTAAAAACATCCATTTTAAATTAAATCCGCCTATTAATCGAGCAGCACAATAACATTTAATGTTTTCGTTAAAACCGATATCCATTAATTTCATATTTAGTATATAGTGCTTCTTTTTATAGCAATCATAAATAAGTTATTAATATGGAAGAATTTGATGTCATCATCATAGGTGCCGGCGCTGCGGGTTTGATGTGCGCCATTGAAGCGGGCAAACGATTTCGTAAGGTACTGGTTCTGGATCATGCCAATAAAGTCGGTAAAAAAATTCTGATGTCTGGTGGTGGGCGCTGTAATTTTACCAATTTATACATTGAAAGCAGTAAATACCTCTCGCATAACCCACATTTTTTTAAATCCGCATTAAGTCGCTACACACAATGGGATTTTATTAACCTGGTCAAACAACACCGCATTCCTTTCCATGAGAAAACCCTTGGACAATTATTCTGCGATAATAAATCTAAAGATATAGTGGAGATGTTAATTACCGAGTGTACCAAGGTTAATGCACGAATTCAGTTAAATACTACGATTAAATCGATTAAAAAAAGAGATTCGCATTATTTTATCGATACTAATGAAAAAAAATACCGTTGCTCTTCTGTGGTGATAGCCAGTGGTGGTTTGTCCATTCCCACCATGGGTGCTAGTCCTTTTGCTTATAAAATTGCGGAACAATTTGGCATTAAAGTTTGGCCGACTCGAGCAGGCCTGGTTCCACTTACCCTTGATGTTGCCGATAAAGAAAAACTCTCAGTTCTGTCAGGCATTAGTCTTGATAGTGAAGTGGCTAATGAACAGATTCTTTTTCGCGAGCAGTTACTCTTTACTCACCGCGGCTTAAGTGGACCGGCTATCTTACAATTATCCTCCTATTGGCAGCCAGGTGAGCTCATCACACTTAATTTACTTCCTGAACAGCAACTTTTCGAATTACTAAAAGAAGCACGAATTCAAGCACCGCAAAAACAAGTGAATTCCATTCTGAGCAAATACCTGCCAAAACGACTGATTGATGTTTTAATCTCTGAAACCATGGCAGAAAAAAAACTGTCTGAAACAGCTAATCGAGACTTCCAATTAATTGCAGAACAAATTCATCATTGGACGATAAAACCCAATGGTACAGAGGGTTATCGTACTGCCGAGGTTACATTAGGAGGAGTTGATTGTGACGCCATTTCTTCTAAAACAATGGAATCAAATGATATTTCGGGTCTCTATTTTATCGGTGAAGCGTTAGATGTTACCGGATGGTTGGGCGGTTATAATTTCCAATGGGCATGGTCTTCAGGATGGGCAGCGGGACAAGTCGTTTAATCCGGTTTTTTTATTCCATAAGGTAACAGACCGCTCCATATCCGACCCAGTACTTCATGCATGGCAATAGAAAAATAGGCCAGGTTATAAGTATTGGGTATCACCATTTTACCCCAACTTTCAGTATCCCAAAAAAAAGTATAATCCGTGGGTGCCGCAATAGGTCGCAAACCCTGCTCTTGGCAAAGAGCCATTGAACGAGGCATATGTATGGCGGAGGTGACCAGATAAAACGGTTCTTTACCTATAATTCCAACTAATTCACGAGCCTGATCAGCGGTATTAATCGATTTTAACTCTAAGGTTATTTTATTTTCAGGAATAGAAAACCACTGGGATAATTCAGCCATGAGCAATGCCTCAGGCTGGTCGCCAACCGAGCCGCCACCAGATAAAACGAGCTGTGCTTTTGGCGAAAGTCTTAATAACCTTATTCCCTCTATTAATCGCTTAATACTTGCTCCAGCAAGCAAATCGTTGACCGGCATCCCGTCAACCTTGCTTTGTCCGCCACTTAAAACGACTATCCATTTAATTGCAGGGTCGGGTCGAGTTACTAATGGATAAGAGGACTCCAATTTATTGGTCATAAATCGCGGTAGCCATCCGGTACTAATAACAACAAAACTAATGCACAAAATTAAAAGAGTATTTCGTACTAATGCATGCGATGCGCCACGCCATATAAAAACAGTACATATTATTAGTACTAATAGACACAAAAAGAATGGATTAACCAGCAGTTCCAATATATGACGCATCGTCGCCATTATCGCACTCGTCTCATCAAATAAAGTCCTAATAAAGCAAAAATAAAAGTAGGGCCAAGTGCTGCCAATTCAGGAGGCCATTGGAAAACGGTGCTAACCGGGCCAAAGAAGCGATTTATAATGTGAAAGCCAAATCCTACTGTCGCCCCCACCAATAATTTAGATCCCATTGTTGAGGATCTGAGCGGTCCAAAAATGAAAGGAATAGCTAAAACCATCATCACCATAGTAGTAAAGGGTTGGATAATGCGTTGATAAAAAGCAAGCGTGTAATTATGCGCATTTTGATCACTACGTTTTTGCTCACGTAAGTAACGGTTCAATTCGTGTAAGGTCATTTCATCTGGATTTACGCTGCTGATTTGTAAAATATAGGGTTTAACCGGAGCATCCCAGGGCATGGCCAGTATGGTTCGTGCTTTAGTATGATCGATTGTGAATTCAGTTTCCTGAACATCATAAGCCATCCAGGCATTATCTACATATTTCGCCTCACGAATTTCACGTGCAAGAACCAAATTATGATCTGTGTCAAAACGAAACTGATTAATATTGCGCAACAGATTTCCTGGAAGAACCAGCCCTATAGAGATAAAATCATTACCATAACGCAACCAGACACCTTCAGAGGTGCGTAAAGTCTGCCCCCCACTCAATGCAGCAGTTTTATAATCATTAGCATAGTGTGACAAGGCAGGCACCAACGTTTCACCCATGGTCGTCACCAATACAATAACTACTAATGATGCCTTTAGAACGGCACCAGTAATTTGTCCAATGGACATCCCTGCAGCGCGCATTACCACGAGCTCACTGTGATTTGCCATGACACCTAAACCGATGAGACAACCAAGCAGACTGGCCATAGGAAAAAACAGATAAACCTGATAGGGCATTTGTAAGAGTACAAAAATCGTCGCTTGCGCAATACCAAAATCAACCTTACCCAAATCATCAATCTGATTGACAAATAAAATGAATATTTGCAGACCTACAAGCATTAAGGTGACTAAACCTATAGCTGACAAAACTGTTTTGGCAATGTATCGATCAAGTATTCTCATCCGAGCTTCACCTGAGAACGCCACATTAAGAAAAGTCCAAGCAGCAAGACTAAAACATGAATCCACCACATTCCAACCCATAAAGGGATTTTCCCTGATAATAGGGCGTCTCGTGCAAGGAACATCAAGTTAGCATATAGAATATAAACAATCACAGCGGGTAATAATTTAGCAAATTTACCTGAACGGGGACTAACACGACTTAAGGGCACAGCAACCACCGTTAAGGTAAAAACCATTAGCGGAATTGATAACCGCCACTGCAGCTCGGTTGCTTTGGCTCGGTCAGGATTATTTAAAGGCCATAAACTCGCTGTCTTGGCTGTTCGGATGTCATCATTAATGCGTACCGTAGGATGTGGCAAGCGTGCCTTGTATATACCAAATTGCGCGATTTGATAATCTGCATGACCAGGTACACCCTGATATTCCTTACCGTCCTGTAATACTATAAATTCTTCACCGTTTACCGGATCTTGCTCTGCGTAGGCTTTGTCTGCCCATAACACATCCCATTGTATTTTATCATCGTGAACCCCGCGTTTCGCAAGAAAAACCTGTTCTGCCTTAGTGTGATCCCGACTCATGGAGTGGACATAAAAAACCTGTTGTCCCCCTGATACCGCATGAAATCTTCCTGGCATAATGGTTTGAATTAAAGTCTGTATACCCGTAGATCGCAATAATTTAGTACGCTCCACGGCGATAATCGGGCTAACCCAGACCATTAACATTCCAACCAATAACGCTATTACGGTCGCCATGATTATGCTGTCACGAAATAATTCACGGGGACCATAACCACAAGCACGCAATACCGTCATTTCACTTTCAGCATACAGTCGTCCATAAGCCAGCAACAACGCAATGTAAAAACCTAGAGGCAACAACAATCCCATAAGATTAGGCAATTCAAGCATCATCAGTTTCATAATAATTACGCCAGGAATATTTCCTGAGGCCGCACGATTTAAATACTGCACAAACTGATTACTCAAAAATATAAGCATCAATATTGCGGTTAACGCAATTAATGTTATGAATACTTCTTTAGCTAAATAACGGAATATGACCACTCAATAACCCTGTAATGAGGATGTTGCGAACTAATTCACTGCCTAGAATAACATATATTGTTCCAATTCATGATAATTCATGAATAGTCAATTAAAAATAGCGAATAATTAACCACTCCTGAGCGAAAAAAGTCGGTTTCAAAGCGAGCCCAGTTTAGGTAAACTATCTTATTTCCAGCACCTAAAGGAACACCAATGATTTATGGATTAACCAATAAACCCTTGCTAGACATGAGCGAATGCCTGGTTCTTGGAGTCTGTTGTGATACCCCATTGTCGGATTTTGCCAAGGCAATCGATGAAGAGCATCAAGGAATCATTACCCGGTTATGTCAAAGGGCTATTGAACCAGGTGATGCACTCTGGCAAGCAGACATCAATGGGCGCAGTTTGCTGGTCATTCAATGTGGTAAAAAATCAGAATTTACTGCGACCATGTTGCAAAAAAGAATTGGTGAAATTACTGAATCCATAATAAAACAACGGTTTACCTCTGCGACCATTTGTATGCCGCAATTAACCAATCAAACGCCTGAGTGGCAATTGGAGCAGATGATAGTCCAAATCGATAATCTGCGTTATCAACTGCTTGATTTTAAGAAAAAGCATTCCAAAGCGCATAAGCTTGAAGAAGTTCATTTTTACTTACCGGGAGCCAATGAAAAAGTATTGGAACTGGCAAAAGCCATTGTCTCAGGTGTGGAATTTACCCGGCATTTAGCCAATATGCCTGCGAATATTTGTACCCCTACTTATCTTGGTGAACAAGCTCAAAAATTAGTAGACCAATTTGACACAGTCACTTGTGAGGTAATGGGGCCTAACGAAATGCGGGACATGGGAATGGGCATATTACTCGCTGTGGCACAAGGCAGTGATCAACCCCCAAGACTCATCGATATTCAGTACAACGGTGGTGGTGACACGGCACCTATTGTATTAGTAGGTAAAGGGATTACCTTTGACTCAGGGGGATTATCCATAAAACCTGCCAATGCAATGGATGAGATGAAATATGATATGGCTGGAGCAGCAAGCGTTCTGGGTACCATAAAAGCCTGTGCGCTACTCAAATTACCGGTAAACGTCATTGGTATTATCGCCAGCGCAGAGAATTTACTCGGTGGTTCTGCAGTTAAATCAGGAGATATTGTCACCAGTATGTCAGGCCAGACCGTTGAGATAATCAATACTGATGCTGAAGGTCGCCTGGTACTCGCTGATGCACTAACATATGCAGAGCGTTATAACCCTGAGTTTGTGATTGATATCGCAACACTTACTGGCGCTATTATTGTTGCATTGGGAACCATTGCTACCGGATATATGACTAATGATGACGAGCTCGCTAAATTATTGGAGACTGCCGCTAAAGAAAGTCAGGACCGAGTCTGGCGCATGCCACTCGATGAGGCATATCAGGATGCGATAGAGAGCCCACTTGCCGATATGATTAATGCAGCGTTCGACCGCACTGCCGGCAGCATTACTGCGGCCTGTTTCTTATCTCGCTTTACAGAAAAATACCGCTGGGCTCATTTGGATATCGCCGGAACTGCCTGGGTTTCTGGTAAAAAACGTAATGCCACCGGCAGACCTGTTCCTTTATTAACTCAATTACTCCGCCATGTCGCCAATACGCGTTGATTTTTATCTTATAGCCAGTAGTGAGCCAGATGCCCTCTGGCTTATTGCCTGTCGTCTTTTAGAAAAAGCCTATTTTAAAGGCCATAGAGTTTATGTGCATTGNNGTGATGACAGTTTTATTCCCCATAATCTTCAGGGAGAGGGACCAGAGCCGCCTCCTCCAGTGCAAATTGGCTTTGGCAACGAACCAAGAGGATTTAATGATATTCTGGTAAATCTTGCTGATGAGATACCTTCTTTTTATATCCGTTTTAAACGAATAATCGAATTAGTACCTAACAGTGAACAAAAAAAAGAATTAAGCAGAATTCATTATAAAGAATATCGGGGAAATGGGTGTGAATTGCATACTCATAATATTGATTAGGCACCTCACTTTCATTCCCTGATATTTGTAATTCTCGGATAGACAGATTAATTTATCCTGGGGAATTAGCTGCTGCCCATAAAACATCACATTCTTTTTTAATAGCAGCTTGTAATAAATTGATCAAGGGAACAGCTCGTTTAACTAAACTAATCTCAGGTTCCCTCTCGTCCTCTTTATCAATTGAAGTTGTCTGCGGTTGCTGATTTAAACCCTTTTGTAAATTTTCAAGCGCCTCCGGAAGATCAACGGACTTAATAGCTCCAGGCACAGAACCACTGTGGCCCATGAGCTTGATTAACTGCGTGCCAACTGAGCTAAAATAAGTAATATTTTCATAAGCATCAGTGCTAAATCTAATAAACATAAAGTTCTCCTTTATCCATAAACTTTTTTTAAATAGGCAACAACTGCCCTAAATCCCATTGCTTCACCACCCTCCGGTTTGCCAGGTCTATTCGCAACATTCCAACACATGATATCAAAATGCAACCAGGGTGTGGATGGAGTAACAAATCGCTGTAAAAATAAAGCAGCAACAATTGCACCTGCATAAGGGGAGGGGCTTGAATTGGTCAGATCAGCAACATTTGAATTAAGAAGATCCTCGTATCCAGAATGAAGCGGCATACGCCAAACCGGATCTCCAGTGAGCGCAGAAGCACTCGTTAATTCTGACGCTAATGTCTCATCATTACAAAACATTGCAGCTATTTCGGTTCCAACAGCCACCCGTGCTGCACCTGTTAAAGTAGCAAAATCAATAAGCAAATCAGGCTTCTCTTCACATGCTTTAACCAGAGCATCTGCGAGCACTAATCGTCCCTCTGCATCGGTATTATCAATTTCAACAGTAATCCCATTTCGCATCGTTAGAATATCACCCGGTCTGAATGAATCAGGTCCAATAGAATTTTCTACTGCCGGTATCAATACTTGCAATCGTATCGGTAAACCCTGAGCCATAATCCATTGAGCCAACCCAATGACATGAGCAGCACCGCCCATATCTTTTTTCATAATACGCATGCCAGCAGAGGTCTTAATATCCAGTCCCCCGCTGTCAAAACACACTCCTTTTCCTACAAGAGTAATGCGGGGATGTTGTTCTTTACCCCAGGTTAAGGACAACAATCTTGGTGCTGCCTGGGACGCACGACCTACCGCATGAATTGCGGGAAAGTTATTGGCCAGCAACCCATCTCCCACCCATTCCTCGAAATGAGCATGGTACGTTTTCGCTAATTGGGTCATCGTCTCAGCTAAATGTTCAGGCCCCATGTCATTGGCAGGTTTATTAATTAAATCTCGCACCAGGAACAAAGACTCAGTAAGAGGGGATATCTGTTTGAGTTGCTCTTTTTCTACTAATAAACATCGAGGTAAAATATCGACTTTTTTATACGGAACAAATCGATATTGTGCCAAAGCCCAATTTACAGCAGCATCTTGATTAAGCGGCTCCTGGAGTTGATAATTTCCGGGAGGTAATAACATTGCGGCATTTGCCAATGCCAGCTCCTGGCTCCCGGCACCTGAACCAATGTAGGCTTTTTCCACTACGCCATCTGCGTTATTCATGAGACAGCAATCGCCTATCTTTCCTTTAAATTGACGTATCGCAAAATAATTACGTTCTACCGCAGCAAATGCATCCTTACTTTCTTCCCATTGAGTTTGAGAAATTAAATATAAGGGAATTGCTCGATCACAATGTGTTACTAAAAATAAATCACCATGCATTATTTTATTCCTTCATCTGACCACGGAAATGGTGCGGTCTTAATCCTGTTAACCCGAGCACCAACAAATAGATCATTACGACTGCTAAAACATGCCCTAAAAGCAAGCCCAAGCGCATAAGGGATGGAAAACTTAACCAATAATCAATCGAGCCACTCATAAAATATAAATAAATGCTGATGGTGCTATTTGCGATTAATAATTGAAGAAGATACTTAAACCATCCTGGGCTGGGATGGAATACGTTTCTTTTGATCAGCAAGTATAACAAAAGACCACAATTTACGTAACCCGCAAGAGCAGAGGCCAGAGTTAATCCTGCATGAGCAAAATGGGAAATAAATACGAAGCACAGTATGGTATTTACTACCATGGACAAAGCCCCCACTTTTACTGGAGTGCTGATATCCTGTTGCGCATAAAATCCAGAGGCCAGAACTTTTATCATCATAAAAGCGGGAACACCTGAGGCCAACATTATCAAGCTTTTTTGAGTCTGAACCAAATCAGTTACATTGAATTTACCATAAGCAAAACAACTGGCAATCAGGGGCATGGCAAACAAACACAAACCAAGACCAGCAGGAATACCAATAAGGAGAATCGATCGTAACCCCCAATCCAGAGCACGAGAAAAATGTTCCCCGCTTTTTTCAGCATGTTTTCGTGACAGGTGAGGTAAGATAACCGTCGCAATGGCCACCCCAAACACTCCTAAAGGAAAATCAGTCAGTCTATCGGTATAATACAACCAGGAAACACTGCCAACTTGTAAAAATGAAGCAAAAATACTGTCTATCATTAAATTTAATTGAGCAATTGATACACCAAATAAAGCAGGAATCATCAATTTGAGAACTTTATTAACGCCAGGATCATCGCGCACCACCCGAGGGCGGATTAATAAATTGCGCTGATAGAGAAAGGGAAATTGAAATAACAATTGTGCAAGCCCTGCGATGAGCACCCCCCAGGCCAGACCTGTAACCGGCTGGGGTAAATGAGGGCATAAATAAATGGCAGCTAAAATCATGGAAATGTTCAGGATAACTGGAGTAAACGCTGGAACTCCAAAATAACCATAAGTGTTTAAAATAGCGCCTGCCATGGCCGTTAACGATACCAGCATTAAAAATGGAAAAGTAATGCGCAGCATCACAGTTGCCAATTCAGCTCGGGCACCATCATGAGCAAAACCAGGAGCAAATAGAAAAATAATAACCGGAGCCGCCACAATACCAATCACAGTCACTAAAGTTAATATAGAGCTTAAATAACCTGATATACGGGCAATAAAGACTCGTACTTCATCGGGTGAGCGTGTCTTTTGATATTCTGCGAGCACAGGAACAAAAGCCTGGGCAAATGCCCCTTCGGCAAAAAGGCGGCGCATAAAGTTAGGAATTCTAAAAGCTACAAAAAATGCATCCATCCCCGCCTCCGCACCAAAAAAATTGGCTAGCACCATATCCCGGACAAATCCTGCCATCCGGGAAATAAAGGTCATCATTGATACAAGGGTGGTTGAACGTAGTAAACTCTGTCGTTTGGGTACCATAATTTCAGTCGTGGCCATACTTATTACGAAAAATATTAAAATAATGCCTATGATATACCTAAATTATTAAAGTTACATCAAGGACTATATTGACAAATTCTGGCTCATTGTGCATGATCACCATCTTTTGTATCTATGAATGAGTGGAGATTTCTAAGTGGCCAATATTAAATCAGCGATCAAACGTGCCCGTCAAAACGTAAAACTGCGCCAACACAACGCCAGTGCACGGTCTATGTTTCGCACCTATATCAAAAATGTGCTTAAAGCAGTTGAAGCTGGGAACCAGGAAGCGGCTCAGGCTGCCTTCGTCAAAGCACAACCTGTTATTGATAAAGCCGCTGGTAAGGGTTTAATTCATAAAAATAAAGCTGCCCGCATAAAAAGCCGCCTCGTGGCTCGTTTAAAAGCAATGGCTGCTTAATACCGCGTTTCCGTCGCTCTAAGTCCGAAAACACCCGGGCCGGTTTAACCGGCTCGGTTCTTCAAATTAATTACGTGTTACTTGGTCCTTAATCTATGCTTTGCTGAACATAAGCCAGGGCGGTTATAGAGCGCTTGCGGGAAAGTAACCCTCTACATGAGGGCTACTCCCGCGTCAAGAGGAAGTTGATCAACAAACTCATCCCACTCGTCATTTGAGATTGGCGGCGGATTACAATAATCACGATTCAAAATACGGCATATCTTAAGCCGGTCTTTAAGCTCTAGAGATTGACATAAATATTCTGGAAGATAATATTCGGCATCACACTCCTTAATACAGGGGCTATCGATTATTGCCATATAAATTTGATTAAACAGCTCAGTGATATCTTTTAATAAGGTAATTAAATGACTTTCTTCCTTATTTCTGGGAAGAGAACAGAGATACAGCATATAACCACAAAAACCATTTAATTTGGATTGGTGAGCATTTGAATTAAGAATCGAGAAACTCTGATAAAAAGTAATTATTTGATTAATTAAACTATCGCGTAACGTTTGCTTGACGGCTAATCGGGCATTGCGCCACACATGCTCCATCCGTTGGAGTCTGCTTACCAGAATCTTTATTTCATCTATATAATCTTTATGGCGAAGACACATATTCATGGTATCTTGTGATAAAGCATCAATATTTTGCGGAGGAATTGTCCAATATAATTTAACTCCAGGCGTTTTCCAATCCCGATAATAAACTGTCTCTCCTGATTTTTTTTTATGTTGGGACAATTCGCCAGTGCTGTGTAAGTAAATAGTCTCTAATGCGCCACTAAATCGCGGCAACGTAGGATGTTTACCGTTCTGAGTTAAACCCGCAATTTGCTCCGCGGTTAAGACCGTAGATAACAATGCGAGGGATTGTGTTTTACAGGTTTGAGACTTGTGAAGTCCTGGACCTCGGAAATCGATAGCTGGTACTAATTCAAAAGGCTTTAATCTAGGTTCTCTTTTGGCCATCGCGGCTTGTTGTTTTTCCCAGGCATAAATGACCGCTGATTTATGTTCATAATCATATATTTTAGTTGGCTCAGTCGATTTTTGAATATTTAATGCGGTTACAGCATCAGCAATAGCAGCATTTTGATCCGTTACCATTTTCTGGCAGGCATTCTGTAAGCGTTCAAACTGCCCTTGGGTTAATTCAAAAGTTTTTCCATGCAACCCACAGCCTAAATCCAGAAATCGCAATTCCTCTGAACGTAACATCCCGTGATTGCCCTTAAAGTCTACATTTAAACCTATTTTATTTTTAGTGTTATTCCAAAATGTTTTATTCCGGTCGGTTGCGGGAAGACCGTAGAAACCCCATGCATGAATTACTTCCAATTTACCATTTTCATCGACCTTCGAAAGTAAAAGACAACTATGCCATAAAGGGTTACCTCCCGCATCTCCATCCAAGGTGCAATAAGTTACTGCATACTTCATTTCAATATCCTTATAAAATAATTATTATTTAATCTGTTATTTCATTTAAATAAACGCAGCAGAATTGTGAGGAAGTATTGCAGAAGAGGCAATCATTTTTTTAATGATTATTATGGGTATCACGGCGTTGTTTAAAATTTTAAATTAATAATTAAGGCCTAACATGAACGTTATAGGAATGTACTCAGTATTCAGTATATTGTCTTATTGAATTTCTTATATTTGAATGAATTCAAGATAGGACATTCAAATTCATGGCTACTTCCCTCGGCATAACCGAGGGTTCCAGAAATCAAAGGTCCTGCTATTCTGCACCTTGTTGCTCATCAAGAATTTATCCCAGTAAATAGGCTCCTAACCATAAATACCGTTTATTCGAGATTGATTCAATTGTTCGTAAGTACGTTTTGCCGGAATAAAATTAGGATATTGAGTCACCAGACGCTGCAAAATCATCCGTGATAAAACCTCATCCCCCTGATTCCATTCACTTAAGGCCTCAAGGTAAATTAAATCTGCAGTGCGACCAGCGATTAACGGAGATTCATTCATAATGACCGGCTCAACAAAACTGACTCGGGATTGGTTTTGCGCATCAAGTCGCTGTAGCAATTTACGTGCTTGAGGGTTACCATTCTCACTGGCTTTTTCCAGTAGCTTACGACCTTTATCCATCAATTGCTCACCCGCAATACCCTCCAGATAATAAGTTCCCAATTGATATTGAGCGTAAGCATTTTCCCGATCTGCCAATTTCTGATATATGGTTGCGGACACTTTAGTATCTTTTGGTACACCCAAACCATAATGATACATTCTGGCTAGTGCAAGCATGGCTTTTTCATTGCCTTGGTCGGAAGCTTTTTGGTAGTACTTCAATGCATCAGGGAAATCAAGTTTGGTAGCAACTCCGGTTTCTGAAAGCAAACCAAGCGCATATAATGCATTTCCATTACCAAGAGTGGCCGCTTTTTTATACCAAACCAAAGCCTGTTGCTCGTTTCTATCCTGGCCAAGACCGTAAAAATACATTCCGGCAAGCTGATTCATCGCTTCACTAATGCCTTTGTCAGCAGCAGCAGTAAACAAAACCTTTGCTTTGGAGTAATCAACTGCCACACCTTTACCGTATTCGTACATCAGGGCAAGGTTATATTCTCCTACTCCATCACCCTGATTTGCTGCCAGTTCGTAAGCTTTTAACGCTTCAGCATAATTATCCTCTACTGTTTCGTAAATAAAGCCCAAAGCAACTGCCGCTTTAGATGACTTATCCGCAGCTTTTTGATACCAGAACTTGGCAAGGTTATAGTCAGGCTGACCCAGACGACCTAGTTGATAAAACTGACCCAGTAAGTATTGTCCCAGAACATTTCCTTGCTCCGCAGCAGCCGTATACCATTGGAGAGCGGTTTGAGGATCGGGTAATGCGCCCAAACCTTTATCCAACATGTAGGCAAGTTTTAATTGGGCGTACTGATCTCCCTTTTGGGCAAGGCCTGAATAAATTTCTTTCGCCTGATTCATTTTTTCAGGGTCATTATTTTCCGTATTATCTGCTAAATAATAATCTGCCAAAACAATACCCGCGTGGCTGTTGCCTAAAGTGTACGCTGTAATTAAATTGGGGAGAAAATCTTCCGAGCTTTGTTGTTTAAGTACTGCTAAATTAAAATCAGCATAGGAAAATTTCGCCTCTGATGACAACTGCAGCTCAATCATGCCTTTATCTTTATCTCCCGTTATACCCCTACCCTCTGCAGTATAAGTTCCAAGGATAAATTGACTTACAGGGTTTTCACCGGTTTGCTGATACCAAAAAATCGCCTTGGCAGGATCAGCACTTACTCCGATACCTCGGTCATAAAGTAATCCTAATAATAAAGCTGCCTTTTCATTTCCTGCATTCGCCTCATTCTCAGCAACCTGGAAGGCTTTTGCCTGTTTTTCTTTATTTTCATCCATGGCGTTGTAAAAAGCCAAGGGTACTAGTGCTTGAGCAATTCTGGCCTGTGCAGCTCCTTGATATAATTGCCGAATTAAGGCAATTTTATGCTTTTTAACGTCAACGCTTAACCCATTGTTATATTCTTTTGCCAAATGCTCCGCAAGTTCATATTCAGCAGGACCATAATTATTAGCAGCAGACAGATAAAGCATGGACATACCCTGCTCATGATTCGGTTGAATATATTGCTTGCCATCTGGTCCGACTTTACCTTCGTNNATGTTCCCTTTAAAAGCAGCATCGGTTAACCAGTTTAAGGCCAGCTGATAATCATTTTCATCTTTAGCATGGGTCAGGTATAAAATACCCAAATTATATTCCGCACCTAAATGCTGTTGTTCTGCCGCATTCTGATAAAAAATAATTGCAGAGTCATTATTTTGTGCAACCCCGATGCCGTATTGAAACATTTGACCAATTTCAAATTGCGATTGGGCATCACCTAATATGGCGCGAAAATACATCTTATTAAACACCGACATATAATTTACTTTTTGCTCCCAACCCTGCGTCCATAAATCCATAACATTGGCTTGGCTATCATCTGGTGTATAATAATTCGCTTCAAAATAAGGAGCGGGTAAATTCTGGTGTGCTAAAACCGAGCTATTTAATTTTTCTAAAACCTGAATTTGCGGATTTAAGGGATAAACCGGATAACTCCATTGATTTGCCTGATGCGCTAAATCTTTATTGATCAACGCGTCATAATAGCTGTCAATGGGAATGTCATTGGGTTGCACCAGAGTAAATTGAGGTTTAAAAATATCTTGCGACGATACTATTTCAAGTTGGGGAGCCTGATTATAGGTATTATTACGTAATACTGCAGGATTCTGCCACGCACTGAAAATACCATTCATTTGATAATTGGTCTCTTCAAATTTGTCGGTAGTATTATTACTTAACCATAATGCAGCTTGTGCTAAAGCAGAAACTTGTGGCTTTTGTTTTTCATCCTGAACGGCCTGATCGGACCATTGTTTCGCTAAAGTTTCATCAGCAGCGACTCCAGTACCGTTTTTATACAATAAAGCCAAATCTTTTTTAGCTGCAATTAAACCATCCTGGGCTGCTTTTAGAGTCCATAAAAATCCGGATTTTGGATCGTAAATTGGGCTCTTATCATTTAAATAAGCATGTGCCAGCTGCAAATAGGCTTCAGAATCATGAAGATTTGCTGCTTTATTAAACCACTCTACTGCCTTATTCTGATCGTTACTGATAAGCGCTATTTTTCCAAGCTCCAACATAGCTGGCGCATAATCCTGCGCTGCGGCTTTATTTAATAATTCAGTTCCTCGGGCAACATCTTTTGTAACCAACCCGCCAGTCATATACAGAGTGCCCAGTTTACTCATTGCCTGTGGATTACCTGCCGCGGCAGATTTTGACAGCCAAATTAATCCTAATTTCACACTTGATGCGTTCCTACTGCTTAGAAATTTATTGGCAAGGGCAAATTGTGCAACAGGATTACCACTTTTTGCCGCATCAATATAATATTTAGACGCAGTATCTGGATTTTTTTTAACCCCAACCCCAAATAAATAAGATGCTGCCATAAACATTTGCGCATTCACATCACCTGCAGCAGCTGCTTTTTTAAACCATACGACCGCTTCTTCAGGATTTTTATCATGCAATAAACTGTATTTAGCCATCAATTGAATGGCGGGCAAATATCCCTGCTCCGCTGATTTAAGGAAATAGCGCATGGCAAGTCTGGTATTTTTTAACTGTCCATAGCCATATAAATACAACCGCCCTAAATAATAGTTGGCAACGGCATCTTTCTCGGGTTTATTTATCAAAGACTCGGCCGCTTTATTATAATTTCCTAATCGATAGGCATTAAATTCGTCATCAGCAAATAACTGCTGACTGGCTGATGCGGCAATTAAACAAATCCAAGGTACTAGTGATTTCATGAATGTTCCCCTCTTCATATGGCATTTATACGCCAGGTATGATGCCATAACGGACTACTTCACTGACGGCCCCATTTCTTGTATTACTTTCTACTATCCAGAAATTACCTTTATTATTCAATCCAAATTTTACATTCACATATTCACATACATTAACGGCCTCACCACAATCGACGATTTGACCATAAGAGGACTTGGCATCGCCCAAAGTACAGACAAACCGAACCTGAGGCTCACCTACTGCTAAAACCGCCCAGGAATTACTTTTAATGGTGTGGTTAAAACGAGTTGAATATTCGCTATCTTTATCTCTCATTTGAAATAAAGTGATGGTTTGCGGTAATTTATTATAGAAAAAATACATCGATTGCAAGGCACCTTCTTTCCCAGGGTACAATGACAATACTTTTAATCGCTGTTGGTAACCCACCGGAGTACATCCAGTGGGGAATTTACTGTCCTTTTGTTTTTCATCACTTGCAGCAGAACTTTTTTTATTTTCTGGAGCAGCCTGAAGAATACCTACAAACAAACTGCCTAATAATATAGAGATTGATGCCAATCCTTTTCTTTTTATTATATTCATTATATTTTCTCACTATCATTTAATGGCCGCACAATCACTACCGTTCCTTTAAAATTATTACGCTCGCTAGACAGCTCAACAAAAGTTTCATTTAACCATTTAGCATCTTGTACAAACATTCGGACGCAACCATGACTTGCTCTTTGCCCCGGTATATCATCGGAACCATGTAGCGCAAATCCTTTGTGAAAATACATACAGAACGGCATTTTAGCCCCACCTTTACCAATGGGGAACACATCGGAAGTACAGCGTACGTTTTCTTTACTAAATACTCTAAAAATTCCAGGCATGGTTCTGCATGATTTATTCGAATCGGAACATTTATCTCTACCCGAAGAAATTGGACCCCACATCAACAAATTACCTTCAGTGTCATAGGCACCCCAGGCTAATTTTTCCTGATCGATAATAACCTGTTTCTCATTTTCACCTTTAATCTTTAAAGGAAAAGGAGAGATATCATAAATGTTAATATGGGCGAGGTTTCTTGGTATTGCAATCTCACGGCCCGTATATAATCGGTTATAGGAACGATTTACACGTTGAACTAAATCACGCTGGATGGGATCTGGAAATAGCTTTTCCCAAGTATCACCTGAAGCTGCTTTGATGCATTCGTATTGGGGATAACCACATAGCGCTGTTCCGTAAAAACTAGCAGCATTTGCTATGTTGATCATGAACAACACCAATGTTGTTATCATTATTTTTTTCATGATTCAGTTCCCCTCATGCCTATTATTTATTTGATATGCAAGAATCGTGCATAATTTTTTTTTGAGCTTCTCTTTCTTTGTTTTCGGTCATATTAAAAATAAGTTTAGACTTAAAATTAATTTTTTGAACGGTTTGCTTCATTAATAGGAAATATGCTGTTTAAAAATAATAATCAGGATAACCCAGATAGGTATCTTAAGATGGTAATTTTATGATAAATAACAAATAAAATATATCGCACTACCATTAATATTCATGAAATATCTATTGCCGTATAAAATGATAGATTACGAATGAAAGTAATTATAAATTCGTTGCGCAAGATGCTCGCTAATCCCAGCTACCTTAGCAATTTCTTCAGCAGAGGCTTTAGCTAATTCTCTAAGACCACCAAAACGATGCAGCAAAGCCTGCCTTCGTCTGGCGCCAACGCCCTCAATATCTTCCAGAGTAGATTCCAATCGCGCTTTTTGTCTTTTTTTACGATGTGCGGTGATTGCAAAACGATGAGCTTCATCCCGAATATGCTGCAAAAGATGCAGCGCTTTTGAATCCTCTGGTAGGGTAAATTCACGCTCTTCATTGACTAAAATCAATTTTTCCCAACCGGCTTTCCGCCCAGGACCTTTGGCAATGCCCAATAAAGTAATATTATTTACTTGAAGCAGCTCTAGAACTCTTTTTGCTACTGCTACCTGCCCTTTTCCTCCATCTATAATTAACAGATCCGGAAGTGATTGAAGTTCGATTAAACGTTTAAATCTTCGTGTAATGGCCTGTTGCATGGCGGCATAATCATCTCCTGGAGTAATTCCTTCAATATTAAACCTGCGATACTCACTGGAGCATGGTCCATTTTGATCAAAAACAACACACGAAGCAATGGTTGCCTCTCCCTGAATATGACTGATATCAAAACATTCCATTCGTACTATAGGGCTTGGCAGCGATAATACTTGTTCTAAAGCCTCATACCTGGATCGTGTCGTTGAGTGCTTTGCATTATATTCAGAGATGGAAATACGTAAATTATTAATGGCAAAATCAAGCCAACGTGATTTGATACCGCGTGGATTAATTTGAATTTTGCAGGCTTTGCCACGACGCTGGCTCAGCGCCTCTTCCAATGACGTATGATCATCAAGTGGCTGATTCGTTATTAAAAGCCCCGGAATCCTTTCAGGATTATCCAAATAATAAAAACCAATAAATGCCTCAAAAGTTTGTTGCCACAGATCATCAACCTCCATATCCAGACCATTATCAGGTACAGAGGGGAAAAAGTTGTAACTGGCTATTACCTGACCTTCTCTTATAGTAATACATTGCACACAGGCAAAACCAGGTCGTGCCTCAAGCGCAATTACATCCGCATCTCCTCGTAATTGAATTACTCCTTGCTGTTCCTGTACCAGGCGTAAATTTTTTATCTGATCTCTTAATAATGCCGCATCTTCAAAATTTAATTGCTCTACTGCCCGCTCCATTCGACTGGAAAGCTCATCAAGAATTAACTGACATTTACCTTGTAAAAAACGCATGGCATCTGAAACAGAGCGTTTATATTCTTCGGGTGTTATGTAACCCACACAAGGAGCAGTACAGCGTTTAATTTGATATTGCAGGCACGGTCTGGAGCGAGCATTGTAATAACTATCACGACAATTTCGTAATTTAAAAACCTTTTGAATTGTTACTATCGTATCCTTAATCGCAGAAACACTCGGATAAGGACCAAAAAAATCGCCGCCTAGAGGTTTTTTCTTACTGCGATAGCTTTCAATTCGCGGGTACTGAGGATGTTTTGAGATATGAATGTAAGGGTATGATTTGTCATCACGTAATAAGATGTTATATTTTGGTCTTAATGANNTTATTAAAGTAACTACTAACCCGCTTTTTAAGATTTGACGCTTTACCCACATATAAAACCACTCCCTCAGAATCAAGCATACGATAGATGCCTGGCTCTCCAGGAAGTTTGGAAAGAAATAATAATAATTCGGGAGAGACTTGCTGGTTATTCATTAATTTAAAACTATTCGTCTTGCATTAAATCTATAGGATGTTCGATTATACGATGCTTCATAGCCAAATAAGTTAACTCCACATCATTTTTAATTTCCAATTTTTCAAACATACGATATCGGTAACCATTGATGGTTTTACTGCTTAAAAACAAACGATCTGCAATGTCCTGTACATTCATACCGCTGGTTATCATCAGCATGACTTGCATTTCACGCTCTGACAATTTATCAAACGGGGAGTCTTGCGCTTCCTGTAAACTATTGATTGCCATTTTTTGCGCAATTTCAGCGCTAAGATATTTTTCACCTTTAGCTACTTTTCGAATGGCTGCAGCCATTTCTTCAGCACCGGACTCTTTAGTCAGATAACCCATGGCACCAAGTTGCAAAACTCTGGTGGGCAAAGGATCCAAAGACATGGCCGTAACAGCGATGACTTTTATATTAGGATTAGATTTTTTTAAACGACGAGTAACCTCCCAGCCATCGATGCCGGGCATTTTCATATCAAGAAGAACCACATCGGGTGAGTGGGTTTTTACCAATAGTAAAGCCTGCTCACCGCTTTCAGCGTCAGCAACCACGTCAACATCCGACATGTCTTCAAGCAATCGTCGAATACCCATTCGAACCAATGCATGGTCATCAACAATTAATACTTTAATCAAATGATGCTCCTTGACCAGCAGTCAATGAACAAACCGTTTTTTTCGATGTTAACAAGACTGGTCTCGTATTACAATACACTTTAAAATCATCATTCATCTAACACGCTCTGATATGAATATTGGGGTTATCCGGATCGACCGGAAAATAAGGAGGCAATTCACCTAATTCTCTGGCACGAGCTAATAAGTTCTGGATGTTAGAACGTACAAAATCATATAAAGTATCATAATTATCTACAAAAAAATATACAGGCTGCAAGCGATCGATACGATATGGCATGCGAAAAGCTACTACGGGCTCAAAGCGAATGCGTGCTGGTATGTCGCTTTCAAGACTGTATACCGTCTCACTGATTGAGGAAAGAATACCGCCACCATAAGCTCTTAAACCATCAGCCGTCTTTATCAGGCCAAATTCTACAGTAAACCAGAACATGCGCTGCAGTAAAGGCCAATCCTTTTCAGGAAAAGTAAGTACTTTAACGGCATAATCATGAACAAAATCCGCAAAAACCGGATTGGTAAGCATCGGACAGTGGCCAAAAATCTCATGAAAGATATCAGGCTCTTTCACATAATCCAACTCCGCTTCAGATCGAATAAAAGTGGCTGCAGGGAAACGTTTTGCTGCTAACAGCTCAAAAAATTCGCGAGCAGATATAAGCGCAGCAACTGGTGCAACTTCCCAACCAGTCTTAGTTTTTAATCGTTCACTAACTTCAGGTAATTGAGGAATAGCCTCAGCTGTAATCCCTAAAGAATCCAACCCCTCTAAAAATTCATTACAGGCTCTTCCGGGTAATAATTTCATCTGACGTTCAAATAAAATAGACCAGATTTTATTTTCCTCTGGTGAATAATTAACGAGACCCTGAGCGTTAGGAACGTGTGCTACATAACTACTCGAAAACTCCATAACCTCTCCTCACTCAGTTTGATACGAATACCGGATAAAATCAGCCTTAGTAATTACCTAACCACCAAACAAATGTCAATATAAAATAAGAATGCTTATTATTAATTATTACTGATTTTCAGGATTCTGCTATACAATATATTATTTTTTGGAACGTCAAAGAATGACAATAGCTATTTTAGCCACCGGTGATGAATTGGTTCATGGTGATACTTTAAATACAAACAGCCATGCACTCGCCCATATACTCAGTTCAGAAGGCCTTTCACTAGGTCTGCAGATGACCTGCAGTGATAAGAAAAATGATATTTATGATTGTTTAAGTTTTCTCAGTTTAAAACACGACATTATTATCATAACCGGTGGCCTTGGACCTACTACTGATGACTTGACCCGTTTTGCCCTGGCCCAATTTACTGGGGACGTTTTAATTACTCACCAGGAAGCCCTTAAACATATTGAACAGCGTTTGCACGCGGTGAATAAGAATCTTAATGAGGGTAACCGCCAACAAAGCCTTTTCCCCGCGAGGGCTATTTTATTACCAAATCCTAATGGTACCGCTATGGGTTGTACCTATCACTGGAACAATAAAATACTGATTTTGTTGCCTGGCCCGCCACGCGAATGCTTACCGATGTTTACCAATCATGTACTGCCGCAATTACAAAAGACCGTACACAGCCAAAAACAAATACTTAAATGGCGCATTTTTGGGGTAGCAGAGAGTGAAATAGCGCAAAAGCTAGAACAGGCGCTTTCCGGAATCCATTGTAATACAGGATACAGACTTGATGTACCGTATATTGAATTTAAAGTTCGATGCCGCACCGAAGTGATTGAGCAAGTGCGCCATATTGTGGATCCGATTTTAGAGCCACACATAATTGCCTCCCCCAAGCAGAAGGCCTCTGAAATATTACGAGAGCTTATTATTCAACTGAATCAACCGATAACTATTATTGATGAAGCAACTGGAGGGTTATTACAATCATTATTGAGTAAGCCAGGATCGCACCATCTCATTCACTTTAGTAATAAAGAGGAAACGAGTCTATCTTTTACCCTACGAGGATTAGAAGAGTTTTGGTCTGAGCAATCCCCCCAGGAAACAACACAACTTAATATTGAATATAGCAATAAACTACAGAAAGGTAAGGAACATCATCTTATTCCTTACCGTAGCCCGTTAGTAGTCCATTATGCAGCGGAATGGCTAAGCTTCCGCCTCTTTCATCTCATCAATCAATTGCATTAAGGCATAACACAACTGTTGGGTTCCCTGACTGCTGATTGCTGATATGGAAAATACTTTGCCCTTCCAATTTAAGCCCTCAACGATAGATTTGATTCTTTCCTCTCGTTCCTGCTCATCAGGGATCATATCTATCTTGTTTAAAACCAGCCAACGTGGTTTGTTTACCAAATCAGGGCTGTACTCTGCGAGCTCATTAATGATAGCTTTGGCAGAAACAACAGGATCACTCTCATCCAATGGAGCGATGTCTATGACGTGTAACAAGACGCAGGTACGCGCTAAATGTTTTAAAAACCTGTGACCCAGGCCGGCACCCATCGCAGCACCTTCAATTAAACCTGGAATATCAGCCATCACAAAGCTTTTATGGGATGATACACTTACAACACCAAGACCTGGGTGCAAAGTTGTAAAAGGATAATCAGCAACCTTGGCCTTAGAACTGGATACAGCACGGATTAACGTGGATTTTCCAGCATTAGGAAGACCTAATAAACCGACGTCGGCTAAAACACGAAGTTCAAGGCGCAAATGACGGGATTCTCCTGGACTTCCGGGACTGGTCTGACGAGGTGATCGATTGATACTGCTTTTATACCGTGTATTACCTAAGCCATGAAATCCACCTTGGGCAATTAATACAGGTTCCCCGGGTTTATTAATATCCCCTAGCAATTCTCCAGTATCAACATCATAAACCATAGTCCCAACTGGAACCTTAATGATGAGATCCTCGCCTTTCTTTCCTGAGCAATTTCCACCCATTCCCTGCTGACCATTTTCTGCTTTGTAGTGGCGCATGTAGCGAAAATCTACTAAAGTATTTAAATCATTGCACGCTTCCAAATAAACACTTCCCCCGTCGCCACCATCTCCGCCATCGGGGCCACCACGAGGTATAAATTTCTCTCGTCTGAAACTTAAGCAACCATTTCCACCATTGCCGGCATCTACTTTAATAATTGCTTCATCAACAAATCTCATGACTAACCTTAACTAAAACTAAAAAAAAACCCCGTTACCGGGGTTGATTGCCTGATAATAACTAACTTACACATAGTATAGTGTACCCATTGAAAAAATTATCAGGGTACCTAGTAATAAGTTATTTATTCAGCTTGGAACAGTACTAAATTGCAATAAAGAATGAGGCACTATATTAATTAGCAGCAACCGCTTCTTCTTTCTGTTCTGCAACTATCGTCACATATTTGCGATTCTTTTCACCTTTAACGATGAATTGTACCAAACCTTCAACCAGGGCGAATAAAGTATGATCGCGTCCACAACCCACTCCAGCTCCTGGATGGAATCGTGTACCACGTTGTCTTACAATAATTTCACCAGCATTAACAAACTGACCACCATAACGCTTTACACCAAGAAACTTTGGATTCGAGTCGCGGCCGTTACGAGTACTACCACCTGCTTTCTTATGAGCCATTGCTATCCCCTACTTACTTGCTAATCGCAGTAATTTTAACTTGCGAATAATATTGTCTGTGCCCCATTTGTTTCATGTGGTGCTTACGACGACGGAATTTAATAATTTTAATTTTCTTGTGACGACCATGATCCATCACTTCAGCTTTTACAACTGCTTTAGCTATAAAAGGAGTGCCACAGGTGATTTTGTCACCATCAGCCAACATCAAAACTTCTGAAAATTCAATTACGTTGCCGGCATCTTCAGGCAGCAGTTCAATCTTAAGTACATCACCTTCTTTTACGGTATATTGCTTACCGCCAGTTTTAATTACCGCATACATAACTCTTCTCCAACTCGCCTGATTGGCTTAAACAATTGCAACAAAGTGGCATATTCTATGAAATTATGGCTATGACTTCAAGTTCATTTTAAAATATTGTATACTTCTGCACCCTTTCCCGAATTTTAATACTGATTATAGGTGTGTTTTCGGGTATTTAATCTGGTCGCGGATTAGATAAGGGAACCTTAATTTTTGGAGTTTATCATGTCAAACATTCTGCTAGAAGCTGAAACAAGAACGGATATGGGGAAAGGTGCGAGCCGCCGCCTAAGACGTCTTGAAAATAAAGTACCTGCTGTAATATACGGTGGCGATAAAAAGCCAATGTCTATTCACTTTCTTCATAATAAAGTAATTAAAGCACTGGAAACCGAAAGTATTTATTCCAGTATTTTTGATATCTCAATCGATGGAAAAGTCGAGCATGTTATTTTAAAAGCGCTGCAACGTCATCCTTTCAAACCTTTAGTCATGCATATGGACCTGCAACGCGTCTCCAAAAAAGACATCCTGATTAAAATGGTTCCTCTGCATTTCATCAACGAACAAAAATCAGCGGGTATCAAAGCAGGTGGAATGAGCAGTCATACAATGACCCAGGTAGAAATTCGGTGCCAAGCTAAAGATTTACCAGAATTTATTGAAGTCGATATGACTGAAGTAGGTATGAATGATATCGTTCATTTATCTGATCTGAAATTACCCAAAGGGGTTCATTTAACTGTGGATCTGAAAGATCACAGCCATGATGCACCAGTGGCTAGTATCCACGCACCTAAAGTAGGTAATGTGACTGATGAAGTGGAAAATGAAGTTTCTCCTTCAAATGTACCTGCTATTGAAGAAAAGGCTAATGACGAATAAGAGCATTCTGGTTTGTTATAATACTCATTGAAATTGAATATGATTTATTTGAGTATTGGTTATAGGAGCTGGCTTTAGCCAGTTCCCTATACAAAAGCAGAGCTTTCCATGCAACTGACAGGGATTCTTTGATATATCTATTTATTAAATAATAATCCTGACAATAAATCGACCATATAACGAATAAGTCCATGGCCATTAAACTCATTATTGGATTACGCAATCCAGGATCGGCCNNCATAATGCGGGAGCCTGGCTGGTGACTTCATTAGCGCAACGTCATAATGCGTCTTTTAAAACAGAGAAGAAAATGCAAGGGGAATTGGCCGAGTTGGTAATTAACCAACATTCCTGCAAACTCATGTTACCCCTGACATTTATGAATCTGAGTGGACAACCTACCCGAGCTATCAGTCAATTTTATCGAATTCTTCCAGAAGAAGTCTTGGTGGTCCATGATGAACTGGATTTAGCAGTGGGTCGAATTAAACTTAAAACGGGTGGGGGACACGGTGGACATAATGGATTACGAGATATTACCGCTCAATTAGGTAGCCCCGATTTTCACCGGCTACGTATTGGTATAGGTCATCCAGGCCATAAAGATCTGGTTCATCCTTATGTTTTAAATAAACCATCGATACATGACAAACAACAGATTTATGATGCCATTGATAGAGGCATCGCTGTTATGCCTTTGGTGTTGTCTGGAGATATCGCCAGGGCAATGAATCAATTAAATACATAATCTGACGGAAAATAATTATTCGTCAGATAACAATGAGGTATTACTATGGGATTTAAATGTGGCATCGTGGGCTTGCCCAATGTAGGAAAATCAACCTTATTCAATGCACTTACCAAAGCGGGTATCGAAGCAGCCAATTACCCTTTTTGTACTATTGAACCCAATGTAGGCGTTGTAACGGTTCCCGATCCTCGATTAGATGCTTTAAGTGACATTGTTAAACCACAACAGGTGCTTCCAGCAACGATGCAATTTGTTGATATCGCAGGGCTCGTTAAAGGAGCTTCAAGTGGCGAAGGTTTAGGGAATCAATTTTTGGCAAATATCCGGGAAACTGATGCAATTGCACATGTGGTTCGCTGCTTTGAAAACTCGGATGTGATTCACGTAGAAGGTAAAGTGAATCCTTTAAGCGATATTGAAGTGATTAATACTGAGCTTGCCCTTGCGGATATGGATACCGTTGCAAAAGCGATGTTAAAATCAGGTAAAAACAGTAGAAGTGGCAATAAAGACGCTATTTTTGAAATGAAAACTATGGAAAAAATTAAATCGCACCTGGATGAAGGGCATCCTGTGCGCACATTGGATCTTAATCCCGAGGAAGAGCTTATTTCTCGTCGCTTATTTCTTCTTACGGCGAAACCAGTCCTTTATATAGCTAATGTCAGTGATGATGGCTATGAAAATAACCCTCTTCTGCAACAGGTTCAAGCTCTGGCCACCAAAGAAAATGCCAGCATCGTTGCATTATGTGCCTCTACCGAATCAGAACTTGTGGAATTGGAGGACACTGACCGTCTCGAATTTATGGCAGATTTAGGCTTGAAAGAACCGGGATTACATAAAGTAATTCGTGCAGGGTACGAACTGTTAGGCTTACAAACCTACTTTACAGCAGGTGTAAAAGAAGTAAGAGCCTGGACTATCCATAAAGGTGCAACGGCACCCCAGGCAGCAGGTGTAATACATACAGATTTTGAAAAAGGATTCATCCGTGCAGAAGTAATTGCTTATGATGCATTTATTTCGTGCAGAGGAGAGCAGGGTGCCAAGGAAGCAGGTAAATTACGTCTGGAAGGAAAAGATTATGTTGTTGCTGACGGGGATGTCATGCACTTTCGTTTTAATGTATAAACATATAAAAGTTAAAAGCCTGGCAAAATTAGCAGGCTTTTAACTTTCCAGTCGGTTAACCAACAACCTGCATAAAGCCTAATTCTACTCTATAATAAGTGTGTTCATAATATAAACCTCTATTCATAGATGATTAAAATGAGGCTTTCCCATGCGACGTATAAATCAGCTTTTATCTGTGGGGAATACCCCGCTTCAGTTAGCTGAGGAACACCGCCGAAAATACCAATTGATTAATATCATTACGATTGAATTACTGGCCTTTACGTTCGTTTTGATTGTATTCCATATTTACATACAATTTTGGATTGTCAGTGTGTTTCTTATAATCGGAAGCATAGGAGCACTGTTAAATCTATTTCTGTTGATAAGACAATACAGCATCAGGCTTTGTGGATATATCATTAGTGCTTTATGCTTTTCACTGGTAAGTATTGTAAATCTTTGGTCCGGTGGCGTATTTGCTTCATATGTAGGTTTTTTTTATATCGCACCCTTAGTCGCAGCAATAACAATAGGGCTTAGAGGATTAATTATATATAGTGTCCTCTCATTAATCATGCTGTTGATCTTCATAAGCGGCTATATACCTCCATTACATATAATTCCTGACGCTTATAAAACAATTTTAAATAACGTCAATTATATTTTTGTTTTTTTAATCATCTTTACTACGCTATATAATTTACTGAGTGAAAACACTCAGTATGTATCTCTCTTGAAAGAGCAAAATTTTCTCTTACACGCTGACAAACAAAAATTTCATTACTTATCCCACCATGATTCACTAACTAATCTGCCTAATCGCTCTTATTTTAATAATCATTTACAGTCCCTTATTGAAGTGATAAAGCCGCATAAGAGTACTTTAACTTTATATTTTATGGACCTGGATGGTTTTAAAAAAATTAATGACAAATATGGCCATGAAGTGGGCGATCTGTTACTGCTACATGCCAGCAAACGATTGCAATCCTGCTTTAGAGAAAATGATTTCATTGCGCGTTTAGGAGGAGATGAGTTTACTGCGGCAATAACCCACCAAAAAAATGATAAAGTAGATGAGAATTTGGTAACCCGAATAAATGATGAATTTAAAAAACCATTTTATATTAAAAAACTCGAAATTATATGTCCCATAAGTATTGGAACCGCAGACTACCCTGCTGATGCTCAAGATGCAGATAATTTATTAAAACTTGCTGATGAAGCGATGTACCAAATCAAAAGAAATAAAAAAATAAAACTTAAACACTGATATTTGTTCGATATATAATCAAATTAATAATAATTATAATCTTATTTAACCTGAAAAATTCAGTATTAATGACTACCTAATCCCCTACTTTTCCTTGACAATTCACCGGACCCACCTTAGCATGCATTGATTAAATGAGAGAGGAAATACAATGACTATTGACCGTTTGCGCGCTCTAGTAAGTAATGATTTTGACGCGGTTAATCATTTGATTATCGATAAAATCCAATCTCAAGTTGGTTTAATCCATGATTTATCGCACCATATAGTTGAAAGCGGCGGAAAACGCTTACGGCCCCTGCTCGTGCTTTTATCCAGTAATGCATGCGGTTATCAAGGTAAGGATCATATCTCCCTTGCAGCAATGGTTGAATTTTTTCATACGGCAACCTTATTACATGATGACGTGGTTGATGAGTCCACTCTTAGAAGAGGACGTCAAACAGCTAACAGTATATGGGGGAGCAAAGCAAGCGTATTAGTTGGTGATTACTTGTTTACTCAATCAGTACAACTGATGGTAGAAGTAGGAATTACAGAAATTCTTAATTTACTTGCAACAACATCACACGAAATCAGTTGTGGTGAGGTGAAACAATTAGCTAATCGACACAATCCCGCTCTAAATTTTGATGATTATTTTGATGTTATAAGAGCAAAGACAGCATTATTATTTGCAGCAGCTGCCTGTATAGGCCCCATCTTGAGCAATGCATCAGCTGAAGTCAAGCAAGCAATGTATCAATATGGCCTGCATTTGGGTAATGCATTCCAACTGGTTGATGATGCCCTTGATTATTGCTCAGACGCTGAAACTCTAGGAAAAAATATTGGTGATGATTTAGCCGATGGGAAAGCAACACTCCCGTTAATTCATGCGTTACAAAATGGTACCCCAACACAACAAGAGCAAATAAAGGAAAGCTTGAAATTAGGCAGCTTAAGTTATTTACCTGATATTCTTATTGCTATAGAACAAACCAAGGCCATAGCTTTTACCAAAAGAATTGCAGCTGAAGAGGTAGACTCTGCATTATCCGCCTTAAGTGTTTTGCCTGAGTCAGAATATAAGGCAGCATTAACGGATTTAGCGAATTTTGCTCTGGATAGATCCTACTAATAATTCTATTTGAACAAGATTGTTCTGGAAATTATTATTTTCATATATTAATGATTTGATATTCCAATAATAGTTGTATTCTTTATTAATAAAAAAAGGAGCTTAAAGCTCCTTTTTTTATTTGTTCATTTAATTTGTAGTTCAAAGAGAAGGACTTTGAACAAAGCCTACTCCTTTATAATAGTCTTTAGTACTTTATTTAGTTCCTGAATATGCTCTGCACGAGAAGGTACATGGGGGTTTAATGGAACTCGTAAGAAAGGTTTTTTGGTTAAGTCAATTTTTCCTAAAATTAATTCGATAATCTCCCAATAGTCCTTTTCTGAAATTACTAGATTTTCTTCTCCAAGTAAAAAGTAAGTGTCGATTTCATTTAGTTGAGTGTGTATTTTGGATAGATTGGACTGGGTCACACCAGGCTTCATAAACGCGCCTAATAAGTACTTAGGTAGCACTTTTTTATTGATATTCTCTTTTAGGTTTACAGGGGCTTGGTCACTGTAATAAAGGTGTTTGGAAGCAGGGGAGTCTAGAATGTGCGGTGGAGCTTCATCAATAAGTCCAATGCTGGTAAGTAGCGTGGAGGTGGCTTCAGCAAGAAGGGTAAGAGTCATGGTGTGAATGTAGGTTGGTTTTAGTAACCCTTTTCCTAGTAAATTCTTTGCATGGTGGCTTGCTCCTAAAGGGTTAGTGGCATTATTAAAAATGATGCTATGTAGGCTACTAGGTAATTTACTTCCATTTGCTAAAGACNNGATCTCCAACTTGGCTTACTGTATACTTTGCTTTGTAAAAAGGAGAAGAATTATCTCCCGTGTTAATTCCAGCAACTGCCACTAAACCGTTAAAAGGTAGAGAAATCTCTGAGAAAAAATCTTCTGCAAAATATACATGAGGAACAAGTACAAGAGTATTAACTTGGATTTTGGACTCAAGTTGAGATTCGGGGACTTCTTTCCCCTGGTGTAAAAAACGTATGCGCAACAAGTTGTTATCAGATATCATAGAGCTTAATCATATTAAATTTTAGAAATATCACAATATTCTAAGGATATATAACTCTTTGATATTCTAGGTATTTNNTTTCCCTTTCTGATTTTGGGAGTGGCACTTTCGGTCTTTATTAATGTTTTTATAAATTGGGATACGATTAGTAGATTGATTCCTAAAAATCGATTTCTGTCACATTTGATGATGCCGTTTATTGGTGTTTTTTTTCCTGTGTGTGAATGTGGAAATATTCCAGTAGCAAGAAATTTAATCCAAAAAGGATTTAGTGTTTCTCAGACGATTACATTTTTATTTTCGGCGCCAATATTGAATCCAATTACGATTTATGCCACTTTGGAGGCATTTAA
>DEHS01000034.1 GCA_002352055.1 Legionellaceae bacterium UBA2794 | reverse complement strand
CTTCGCGCTCCTGGAGGCGGAGGTTATTCTGCGGCGGTGGAAGGGGCGTCGTTGTTTCCGGCATAGCGGTCGTCGGTGAGGAGTGAAGATGATAATTCGGGCAGTATGTCGCGCATACCGTAGTAGTCTATGGCGCGTTGTTTGAGGGGGTTAAGTGGAATGTCTAAAAAAATATTTCAAATCAATAAGATCGTAATATGAGGAAATTGTATCGCCGTTGTAAATAATAGTAGGGGTGCCTAATATCTCGTTTTCACTGCACCATTCACTATGTTTGTGCAAAAAATAATTTATGTCATTTATATCAGTGTTGCATGGGAAAAGTTTTTGAAATTCGGAGACAGACTTATTAGAACTGTACCATACCTTCAAAGACTCAAGCATTGCAGCAGATCCTTTTTCAAGATATACCGAAGCTAGTATCTTCATGACAGGATAGTTTTCAGAGTCTTGATCTAAATCCCCCATCCCAAAAACAATATCGAACGTAGTATTAGAGATTTTTTGTTCCACCATAATTAGTAAATCTTGAAACACTTTCTCACAGAGAGAGCAATTAGGATTTGTAATGATAATAACTTTATTCAAATCACCGGTTCGATACACGCTAACGCCTACATATTGCAATGACTTGTCTGTAAATTTTTTTTTGCTATAATAATAATAGTTTGACTTGAATTTAAACCTGACAAGTTCCCTTTTAAGAGATTTATTGTTGTATATCTCCTTTACAAAAGGCTTTATAAGCCACCAGATGCCAAACGGCACTGAAAAAACAAATAAGCTATAAACAATCTCAATATATCCTATGTTATTGAAATTAATTTCGAGGCTTTTAATGGCAAAAAATGATAGATAAAAAATAAACAATGTAGTCATACATGCGATACAAATATTCTTCAGTTTAAAGAACTGGTAGTATAAGGAGTAAATAGAAAAGACAATAGTAGAAACACTCATTACATACAATAACAACAAAGATTCGTTTGTTTGATTTTTCAACAACAGTAACAAAAGTGATCCTGAAAAATATACAACCCCCAATTCAGCCCAGCTAACTTGACCCCACAACAATTTATTTTGCTTTGCTTTAGAACAACCTGACCCACTAATATTACATAGCCTATCAACTATTGAGGCAGAATCGTCGTACTCTTTTTTTAATAAAAAGAAAGATATAGTTAATCCAAGTATATTTAATAAGAATATATAAATAATACTGCCAGTAATAAACCTATATGAATTTGATGCTATTAAAATTAAAGCAACAGGCCAAAAAAATAATACAATATACTTAACTATTTTATTAATATCGGGGTTTCCTTTTGCCTTTTTTGTAGAAAACTGAGGGCTTGGGATTGCAATCATAGCATATCCATTCCATATCGAAATGAACTGACTTAAAGTAACTACGATCTTAGTGCGGTTATATTGGTATTCCACTTCAGATTCTGATATTTTGCTAACTAACACATACTGCTTATTCTTTTTTAAAGTTGCAAGAAAAGGAGTGGTGACATTTTTACAAAACAGCAACTTTTGATTGTCATCTTCGTCAAAATCAAACGAATGATTCGTTAGATTAAATTCAGAACTTAGGACATTTGACACTGCCAGCATTGACGGGTAGTACGGGTGAGACACTAAGACGTCATAAATCTGATTTCTATCTATATGAACTCCAAAAATATGAAGCCATAGTTTGAGAATTCCTGATAAATATATATCAACATCCCTCTTCATGCTAGTGGTTTTTGAGGTGATGTTCGACATGATTTAACGTCGAGTTGACGACAACTTTATTATCTCTGTCAAGCAGTATATATGATGGAAACCCATCTATGTGAAATTTATTAGTGATTTCTTCATTCTTTTGTGAATAATCCTTTAAGGAAAGGAATATATTGGGCCAAGGTATATTATTTTTTATTATAAATTCTTTTACTGTAACATTGTTTTTATCAGCCGCTAAGCCGATAAATTTTACATCTTTTTCATATTGATCAAACAGTTTTTTTAATTTAGGGTGATCCCTTTTACAGGGACCACACCATGTCCCCCAAAAGTAAAGTAGAGTAAATTTTTTTTGATTAGGAATATTATTCCCGATTTCGTATCCACCTATTAGCTCAATGCCAGCAAAAACAGGTGCAGTCATACCTTCCTTCGTCCCAAATCCGAAGGGGGAATAATTGGGAAGATGACTAAACCATATTTTTTTATTAATAAAATCAACTGAGTCAAATTGAATGTACAGATCGTCTTCTAATTTTACAGGCTCGCCCAGGGTAGATATTATCGGCAGGTGTAAAGAATCTTCTCTGACGCCATAGGGCATAATTTTGATATCGAGATCGCCTGCATTGTCTCTTGCCTTCATAAATGGCTCAATGACTGATATATTAAATATGTTATGAAACACACTTATGGTGCCAGTATATATCTCATTACTTACAATAGATATACTTAAGTCCTCAATTAATTTATTGGGTGGGGGCAGATAGTTTATCAATGGTCTTATTCGAATTACTTTTTCAAAATTAAGTATTTCTTCATCAACAGGCAATTCATAATTAATAATCATAAAGGGGGTTTTAGTATATGAACTTAGACGCTCATTAAAAGACATTGTTGTGTCAAATTCCATTACAATTTCATCGCTTAGATCATTGTTGTTATTTGTATCTACAATGATTATTTTTTTTTCATTTTTTAAAGCTGTTAGGGCATTTATTTTATATTTAACGTTTTTTGTTAAGTTATGAGATGCTTTGACTAAAGTGTCTAATGAAATACTGATTTCATTGATCGGCGTTTCTTCTTCCTTGTATCTTCCATAATATTTTCTATTTTTAATTTGTTCCTCATTGAATAGTTCTGCCGACAAGGGGCAAGTCCAATAAAATATGGTATCCAATCCAGAAGGTATTCCCTGTAGATTTTCTATGGAATCTAAATGCCAAAAACGCCCCCTTGATGAGTATAATTCAGTGGGCATAAGTGACTTTTTTATGTCAATTTGATATTGTTGTGCTTGGAGACAAACACTAATCAAAGAAGAGATTAATAAAATAAGACCTTTCATGCTGAATTGCTGATAGAGTTTGAAAAAATTAATAGTAGATAAAATGCGCTTATCTCCATTTCTCATGGAGACAAGCGCGATCAGCTATTAATACCGATGATTAACAATCTTTAACATGTTAAGCCTGGTACGATGACGTTCCCTCCTTTTTGGCAGTCGTTACGCTTGCATTTGGTGGTACCCGCGGGGCACAAGACTGCTTCCCCCGTACAATCGACACAGTAAAACCCGCCACCATTATTTCCTCCCGAAATAGACTTGAGCTGCTCATTTGCTAACAAATGAGTGCTGAATTGATTAAAAAATTCCTTTTTCATGTTTTCCTAATTAAAGAACTGACAATTAACTACATCCCAGGGTGTAGCTTCCCTCCTTCCCATCCCCCTGCGCGCTGAATATATCGGAGAACAAAGAATTGATGCAAAAGTGCGCCTGTTCGGTGCCATAATAAGGCACTTTGGAATTTTTTTTCAAAAAAATAGTCTGTTCCACCCTGAATACGGAATAATTCGTCATCGCCGAC
>DEHS01000069.1 GCA_002352055.1 Legionellaceae bacterium UBA2794 | reverse complement strand
CGAGTCTCTCCTTTCGCACCATTTCATTATAAAAATCCAAGAGGTGAATTAATGCAAGTTTCTGTTGAGACCTTAAAAGGTTTGGAACGTAAGGTAACAATATCTGTACCTACAGAGAAAGTTGAGGAAGAAGTGAGCTTACGTCTCAGAAATCTTGCTCGTAAGGTTAAAATTGACGGTTTTCGTCCAGGGAAAGTACCTTTAGACGTGGTTAAAACCCGTTATTCTGATAGCGTTCGAGAAGAGGTTGCCAGAGAAATGGTTCAATCGACTTTATTCGAAGCCCTGCAAAAAAATGAATTGGTTCCCGCTGGATATCCTTATGTCGAACCAGAGCAAGTAGAGCCAGGTAAAGATTTTAGATATACTGCGGTCTTCGAAGTTCTTCCAGTTTTTGAAATTAACGAATTAAATCAGGCTCCAGTCGAATTGGTTAGCTCAGAAGTAACTGATAAAGACCTTACTGACATGCTGGATAAATTGCGTGAGCAGAATAAAGAATGGCATGAAGTGTCGCGCGCTGTTAAAAAAGGCGACAAGGTAGAAATGGATTTTGAGGGCTTCCTGGAGGACAAACCTTTTGAAGGTGGTGCAGCTCAAGGTCATGAACTCGTTATCGGATCGGGTTCCATGATACCTGGATTTGAAGATGGAATTATCGGTGCCAAAATTGATAAGCCTTTTGAAATTAAAGTTACCTTCCCAGCAGATTATGGTCATAAAGATTTAGCAGGCAAAGAGACTACTTTTAAAATTACTGTGAATAAAGTAATGGAAGGCAAGTTACCTGAGCTGGATAATACCTTTGCTGAAAAATTTAACATTAAAGAAGGTGGAGTTGACGCTTTAACTAAAGACATTAAAGAAAATATGTCTCGTGAACTCGAAAGACGTGTCAATGTTATGAACAGAGAAAAGCTGTTCGACAAGTTACTGGAAGTCAATACAATTGATTTGCCAGTTGCATTAATCGATAAAGAAATTGAGCATTTAAAGCATGATATGTACCATCGTCTATTTGGTCATGAGCATAAAGATGATGAGCAAATTCCTGATTTCCCCCGAGAACTTTTCGAAGAACAGGCAAAACGACGTGTCCATTTAGGATTATTATTCTCTGAATATGTGAAAAAGCATCAAATTGTTGCTGAAAAAGATAAAGTTAATGCTATGATTGAGAAATTTGCTAGCGCTTATGAAAGTCCAGATGAACTTCGCGCATGGTATCAGAGCAGTAAAGAAAACTTGGCTGAAATTGAAGCGTTGGTGATGGAAGATATGGTTGCTGACAAAATTGCTGCTGATGCCAAAATCAAGCATAAAAAAATGGATTATGATTCGGTGATGAATCCCAAAAAAGGCACTGAAAATAAAGGAGAATAAGCATGTCGAGCTATAACAACACGATTCGCAATGCTAGTGGTTTAGTTCCAATGGTTATTGAGCAAACATCACGTGGTGAGCGCTCGTATGATATCTACTCAAGATTATTAAAGGAACGTATCATATTTCTTTTGGGTGAAGTTGAAGACCACATGGCTAATCTCGTCGTTGCTCAATTGTTATTTCTTGAGTCTGAGAATCCTGAAAAAGATATTTCTCTTTATATCAACTCGCCCGGTGGTGTTGTTACTGCTGGACTTGCAATATACGATACGATGCAATTTATAAAGCCAGATGTGAGTACTTTATGTATCGGGCAAGCTGCAAGTGCTGCTGCTCTATTATTATGTGCGGGAGCAGAAGGCAAGCGTTTCTGTTTGCCAAATTCACGGGTAATGATTCACCAGCCTTTAGGAGGTTATAGAGGCCAGGCAACTGATATTGAGATTCATGCTCGTGAAACACTTGCTGTACGAGAGCGTTTAAACAGTATTATGGCAAAGCATACTAAAAAAACACCTGATCAAATCATGCGCGACACAGAGCGTGATAACTTCATGAGTGCGGCGCAGGCTATGGAGTATGGATTAATCGATAAGGTAATCTATGATAGGGAATTACTAACTGGTAACGTTGAATAAACTATAATTTGATTTACATCAACCTGGCAACATAAGTTAAGTTGATGTAAATTAAGTGGCGTATCTTTTTCTGATTGACTAAAATTTTACATGTACATTACTAATTTACGGTAATAGCTGTAAGAAGGGGTTTGGTTATGAGTAAATCCGGTAACGGAAGTGGAGATAAAGTTCTGTATTGTTCTTTTTGTGGCAAGAGCCAACATGAAGTAAAAAAACTGATTGCAGGACCTTCAGTATTTGTCTGTGATGAATGTGTTGAGTTATGTAACGATATAATTCGTGAGGAAACTCATGAAACTCCAGAAGAATCTGAAACACATCTGCCACCACCTAAAGAAATTTCTACATTTCTTGATGAATATGTTATTGGTCAGCCTCATGCAAAAAAGGTCTTATCAGTAGCGGTATACAATCATTACAAACGTCTGCAACACAAAAGTGAAGATGGTGTTGAGCTCGGTAAAAGTAATATACTTCTTATCGGTCCAACAGGTAGCGGGAAAACACTTTTGGCGCAAACTTTAGCCCGAATTTTAAATGTTCCTTTCGCAATGGCTGACGCAACAACTCTTACAGAAGCGGGTTATGTAGGGGAGGATGTGGAAAATATTATTCAAAAATTATTGCAAAAATGCGATTACGATGTGGATAAAGCCCAGCAAGGAATTGTATATATCGATGAAATCGATAAAATTTCTCGTAAATCAGATAACCCCTCAATTACCAGAGATGTTTCTGGTGAAGGAGTACAACAAGCTCTGCTAAAACTGATTGAAGGTACAGTTGCTTCTGTTCCACCACAAGGAGGACGAAAGCATCCTCAACAGGAATTTTTGCAGGTTGATACTTCTAATATATTATTTATCTGCGGTGGTGCCTTTGCCGGTTTGGAAAAAGTGATCAGAGAGCGTAGTGACAAATCAGGCATTGGTTTTTCTGCTCAACTTAAAAACAAAAAAGATTCCAGCGATGAAGTGTCCAAGGTTTTAAGTCAATTGGAGTCCGATGATCTGGTGAAATTTGGCTTGATTCCTGAGTTTGTAGGGCGTTTGCCAGTGGTTACAACACTACAGGAATTGGATGAGGCAGCATTGATTGATATTTTAACCAATCCTAAAAATGCGTTAACCAAACAATTTCAATCACTCTTTAAGATGGAAGGTGTTGAGCTTGAATTTAGAGAAGAGGCTTTAATCGCGATAGCTAAAAAAGCCTTAGCCCGTAAAATGGGTGCTCGCGGTTTAAGAGCGATACTTGAAAATATTCTTTTAGACACCATGTATGAACTACCTTCATTGGAAGGTGTGAATAAGGTTGTTGTTGACGAGAATGTTGTTAATAACTTGTCGAAACCTATTCTCATTTACGAACATGATGAGATGAAGAGTGCTTCAGGTGCGAAAGAGTAAAAATTCTACCAGGATCCATGTGCAATAGCACATGGATCTGTTCTTCATCTCCCCAATATACAGTGGCAGTCCTTTTGTGAAACTGGTTTTTTTGGTCTAATATAAAGACTAGCTATCTTAATGTAGTTAGCTTAAATCAATGACTTAGCATTCATTTATCGAATTGTTCGCTAGCTCTATTATCTGTATACTCGTAAAAATGTAGAAAACTACTATAGGCTTTTGTTTAAATAAGGGTTCATTATGTCTACTAAAAATGAAATGAAATCTAATGAGACTGTGAATATGTCTAACTTGCCTGTTCTACCTCTAAGAGACGTAGTGGTATACCCTCATATGGTTATTCCTCTTTTTGTTGGTAGAGGTAAGTCTATAAAGGCTTTAGAAGCAGCAATGCTGGAAAATAAGCAGATTTTTTTAGTTGCTCAACGTAAATCAGCGAATGATGACCCAAGCCCCGAAGATATTTATGAGGTAGGTACATTATCGAGTGTATTACAATTATTAAAACTACCCGATGGAACGGTTAAAGTTCTTGTTGAAGGAGAGCAAAGAGCAAGAGCTTTTGAGTATACACAGGAAAAAGGATATTTAGAGGCTTCTCTTGAAATTATTGAAGAGAAAAGTTCCGCAATACAGGAGCCAGAAATTGGCATTCTAATGCGTTCCTTAATGTCGCAATTTGAACAATATATAAAATTAAATAAAAAAATTCCCCCTGAAGTACTATCCCCTTTAGCAGGAATAGAGGAACCTGGACGATTGGCTGATACTATTGCGGCTCATCTTACCTTAAAAGTTGATGACAAACAGGAGTTGTTAGAAACCAATGATGTGGGTGCTCGTCTGGAACGGTTGATGGCTGCAATTGAAAATGAAATTGATTTGCTGCATGTGGAGAAAAGGGTTAGGGGTCGTGTTAAACGACAAATGGAAAAAAGTCAGCGTGAATATTATTTAAACGAACAAATTAAAGCAATTCAAAAAGAGTTGGGTGAGTTAGGTGAAGAAGGTAATGAAATTGAGCAATTGGAAAACTCAATAAATAAAGCCGGAATGCCAAAAGAGGCGAAAGAAAAATCGCTAGCAGAATTACATAAATTAAAAATGATGTCTCCTATGTCAGCAGAGGCTACAGTTATACGTAATTATCTTGACTGGATGCTTGGTGTTCCATGGAAGAAAAAAAATAAAATCCAATTTGATTTGCTTAAAGCGGAAAAATTACTGGATAAAGAGCATCATGGATTAGAACAGGTCAAGGAACGGATCATTGAATATCTGGCAGTTCAGCAAAGAGTGAAACGATTAAAAGGCCCTATATTATGTTTGGTTGGTCCTCCTGGTGTAGGTAAAACTTCGTTGGGACAATCAATCGCTAATGCTACAGGACGGACGTTTATCCGTATCGCATTAGGTGGGGTTCGTGATGAGGCTGAAATTCGCGGGCATCGAAGAACTTATATTGGCTCTATGCCAGGTAAGATTATCCAAAAACTTTCTAAAGCAGGGGTTAAAAATCCTCTTATTATGTTAGATGAAGTGGATAAGATGGCTATGGATTTTCGTGGTGATCCTGCTTCAGCATTACTTGAAGTATTGGATCCAGAGCAAAATCATACGTTTAGTGATCATTATCTGGAAGTTGATTACGATCTAAGTGACGTGATGTTTATTGCTACTGCAAATTCTCTGGAAATACCAGCTCCATTATTAGATAGAATGGAGGTAATCCGTTTAGCCGGTTATACAGAAGATGAGAAAATCAGCATTGCTGAAAAATATCTGGTACCCAAGCAAATTATACTTAATGGTTTAAACGACCAGGAAATTAATATCAGCGAGGGAGCAATACGAGAGATTATAAGACACTATACCCGTGAAGCAGGCGTACGAAATCTGGAGCGTGATATTGCCAGTGTATGTAGAAAAGTAGTCAAAGAAATACTTTCTAATAAGAAAGTTAAGAAGCTTACAGTTACTACCAGTAATATCGAGAAGTATTTAGGCGTGAAGAAGTTTCGCTATGGACTTGCAGAAGAGTTCGATCAGATAGGACAGGTAACCGGATTGGCATGGACCAGCGTAGGAGGGGAGTTGCTCACACTTGAAGCATCAATGATGCAGGGCAAGGGTAAAGTAACTCATACAGGGCAATTGGGTGAGGTGATGCAGGAATCAATTCATGCTGCAATGACTGTAGTACGTAGCCGAGCCAAAAAATTGGGATTACCTGACGATTTTTATGATAAGAATGATTTTCATGTTCATGTTCCGGAGGGGGCTACTCCTAAAGATGGTCCAAGCGCGGGGATTGGCATGTGTACAGTACTTGTTTCAATCGTAACTCAGATACCTGTTAAAGCTGACGTTGCGATGACGGGCGAAATTACCTTGCGTGGACAAGTGTTACCTATCGGTGGCTTAAAAGAGAAACTGTTGGCTGCACATCGAGGTGGAATTAAACATGTAATTATTCCTGAAGAGAATGTTAAAGACCTGGAAGAGATTCCTGATAATGTGTTAAAAAAGCTCACCATTCATCCGGTTAAAACGATTGAACAGGTTCTGGAGCTGGCTTTACAGAAAAGTCCTTGGCAAGATCAGTCAACAAATGTACAACCTGAGGCTTTAGTGAGTAAAAGATCAAAAAAAATTAAAAATAATGATTTACATGCTCATTAATTAGGGGTATATTTCTCTTCGTTGCCCGCTACTGGCGGGCACTGCAAGGATGTATGAACTTGACTGGGGCAGTTGAATCTGTTTAAATCAGCTCTGGAATATGGATGATTAACTGTAAAGGGGAAACGATGAATAAGAGTGAATTAGTTGATGCTATAGCAAGCGGATCAGGTTTAACAAAAGCTGACGCGAGCAGAGTTCTTGAAACTTTTATGTCAACTGTAACTGATGCCTTAAAAAGTGGCGATCAAGTTGTAATACCTGGTTTTGGTTCATTTTCTACAGGTAATCGTTCAGCTCGTACTGGTAGAAACCCACAGACTGGCAAAACTATTGAAATCAAAG
This sequence comes from Legionellaceae bacterium UBA2794, assembly GCA_002352055.1. Classification (GTDB taxonomy): domain Bacteria; phylum Pseudomonadota; class Gammaproteobacteria; order Legionellales; family Legionellaceae; genus Legionella. Next base: position 49,124 of record DEHS01000069.1, on the reverse strand, counting down.
CTTCAAGAGTTGCTAAGTTTAAAGCGGGTAAAAACCTAAAAGAAGCGGTACAACAAGCTTAAGTTTTCTGGGTGCTTAGCTCAGCTGGGAGAGCATCGCCCTTACAAGNNTCGAGCCCCGTCCACTCCGCCAAAATTAGCGCGCCGAAAGGCGCGTTTTTTTTATCAGCTTATGGTACAATCCGCATCATCAAGTTTCTTAAATACAATAATGGATCTCGGAACATGTTGCAGAAGTTAAATGAACGCATTCAAGGTGTTGTGGCTTGGGTAATTATCGTATTAATTGCGATTACATTTACCTTATTTGGTCTTGATTATTACATGCAATCCCATCAGGCGTCTGATGCTAAAGTAGTGATTAATGATAAGCCGTTATCTTCTCAGGCCTTTGAAGCCAATTACCGACGTACCCGTGCGCAGCAAGATATGGCGCAGATGACCGCAGCAGATGAAAAAAATCTGCAAAATCAAGTATTAAACCAAATGATTACTAATGAAGTAACCGTTCAATCCGCCAGAAATTACGGATTTGAAATAAGTGCAGATCAAGCTAATGCTGCTATCGTGAATATCCCACAGTTTCAGGAAGACGGGCATTTTTCTACCGAAAAATATCAACAAGCATTAAATGGTGCTTTATTCACTCCTGAAACGTTTCAAAACGAAGTAAAACAGGGAATGCTTCTTAATCAGCAGCGCTTTGCATTTATGGGCAGTTCGTTTGCATTACCTTCTGAAGTAAACCGTTTTGTTCGATTATACATGCAAACACGGGATTATGATTATCTAACCATTTCTGCAGCTGAGCTTGAAAACCAGGTACAAATATCTCCGGACGATATAAAAGATTATTATTCAAAAAATCAAAAAGAGTTTATGTCGCCAGAAAAAGTTTCCATTGATTATGTAATTCTGTCTATGAATGATGTTCGTTCTAAAATCAAAGTCTCTGAAGAAGATATTGCAAAATACTACAATGAAAACAAGAGTAATTATTTAACTCCGGCACAATGGAAAGTCGCACACATATTGTTTGCGGTACCTGAGAATGCAACCGCATCTGAAGTGGAAGCGATACAAAAAAAAGCGGATAATGCATTTAATGAGTTACAAAAAAATCCAAATCAGTTTGACCAGTTAATTGCTACATCAGATGATAAATTATCTCTTGCTGATAAGGGAGTACTTCCTTGGATTACTGCGGGTCAAAATGAATATGATAAAATTTTGTCCGAGTTAAATAAAGTGGGTCAGATTTCAGCTCCAGCAAAAACGAAACATGGATTTGAAATTTTTAAGTTAATTGCCTATAAACCAGTAACTACCAAATCTTTAGCTGAGGTATCGGCTACTATTAAAGAACAATTGTCCGCTGATTTGGCGCAAACTAAATATGCGCAGTTGTTAGAGCAACTTTCAGATCTTAGTTATCAGACACCTGATTCCCTCAATCCTGTTGCTGAAGCATTAAATCTAAAGATTAATCAGTCTGAGCCTTTTTCACATGTTGGTGGTTCTTCTGATTTGACTAAAAACAAACAGGTTATTAACACGGCTTTCAGTCATGATGTACTTGCTTTAGGTAATAATAGCGAGCCAGTCCAGATTGATAATGAATCAGTACTGGTTTTAAGAGTTAATAAACATTTCGATACCAAACAGCAATCTCTCGAAGAGGTTAAGCCTGAAATAACCAAACATCTCTTAAAAGAGCGCGCCATGGTTAAGGCTAAAGATATTGGATCTGAGTTATTAAATCCAGTTGCTGATAAAAAACAGGAAGATTTAATCAAAGCAAATACTTTAAAATGGAATACGATTGTTAAAGCTACTCGGGATAATGATAAAACCGATACATTAATTAATGATCTGGCTTTTAATTTGCTACGTCCGGAAAGCAGGGATGGGGTTACCCTTAACAATGGTGATTATGTTGTTGTAAGGCTTAAAAAGATCAATGATGGTAAACTTGACTCTTTGGATAAAGAGCAGCGTGATAGCTTGATTCAGCAAATTGAAGCAAGTTATGGCATGATGGATTATGATTTATACGTTAATAGTTTACTTAATAAAGCGAAAATAGTTAGAAATTAATTCACTATAGCCAATAGACAGGAATTTTGTTTGTTGGCTAGAATCTAAATATATAAATCTAAATACATGTTCAAATTATTAATTGATAAATAAAGGGTACGTAATGTACCTTTGAAATTCGCCTTGCATTCTGGCTCAATCGTTAATACATTCTTTTGCATGAATAACAATGTTATATAATCCTTAAACGAAAAGCTATAGAACCTTAACTGATAGGATAGGGTGCTGGTAGCTTACTTTTAAGCGTAGGTAAATTAANNATTAATTACCTTTAGTTCAATTTGTAGCGTTACTAACTATATTGGCTTTGTTGAATGAGTTATTCATTTCATGCACAGTAACGTCCCGTGTTTCATTCATTGTAAAAAATACTGTTCGGCCATGATATTTATCAACAGATTGTCGATGAGCAATGCTCACGATTGTGGTATTTTTTAAATTTTGGATTGCTGTATACACTTGATGCTCGCTTTCCTCATCTAATGATGCGGTTGCCTCATCTAAAAAGAGCCAGTCAGGTTTTTTCAATATAGCTCTTGCAAAGGAGATACGTTGCTGCTGACCTCCAGATAATTCCTTTGACCAAGCGCGTTTTTCTTTTAACAAATGGACAAACTCATCCATGCCTCCAACTGCTTTTAATGCAAAAACATATTGTTCCTCGGTGTATGCATTAATTGGATCAGGGTAAGCTAAAACTGCCATGAGAGAATCCTGAGGGATAGTAGGTTTTTGTGGAAGAAAATACAGACGTTTACCGGCAGGAATGCTCACTTGGCCTTCTCCATAAAGCCATGTTCCTGAAATTACTTTAAAAAGTGTGCTCTTACCAAGGCCAGATGTACCTTTAATCAAGGTATGTTCACCTGAATTCAGTTTTAAATTAAGATTCCTCATTATACATTGCTGGTTTTTGATTTGAGGTTTCAAAAGCGTCAATGATTTTAATTTCAGCTTATCATGGTTGTTTTCTTTTCTACTTATAGATTTAGTGTTGGTGAGTAGCCCTTCTTGGTTAAAAATATCTTCTAATTCTAAAATACGTTCGATAGATGTTTTGTAACGTGTAATTTGTTCATAAGCCTCAACAAACCAGCTTAATGAAGAGTTTACTTGACTAAAAGCCATGGAAATCTGCATGAGTTGGCCGATATCAATAAGTCCTGAAAAATAGACTGGGGCCGATAATAATAGGGGAAAGACTCCTGCAAATTGCAGATAAAAATTTTGAAATGCAACCAGTTTTGATTTCGTATTTAGTTTATGATGAGCATTCTCATTTAAATCACTAATTTTGGTTTTCAAAATATTCCGATAATAATTTTCAGCGTGTTCTTCGGCAATATTTTCAGCATCACTATTAAGTGTTTCCAAATCTTGTCTTAAGTCTGCCTCAATACGTTCCCCTTTTTTATTTTTTTCTGCAAGTGATTTGCCAATCAGATGAGTAGTAATCGTTGCAATCACCGAAAAAATCAAGGCAGCCCACAGCAGGTAACCTGGAATAATGAGGTTAAGACCCAAGACTGCAACAGTTAAAGGACCTCCAACTATCCATAATGTGCTAGCGAAAGTGGCAAAGCTTAAAATTGATCGAAGGAAATCAAGCCCTAAGGTGAGGCTGAGATCAACGAATTTTTTTATATCCTCCTGAATACGTTGAGAGAAATTGTCGATTTCATTTGAAAATCGTTTTAAATCCAGATAATTATTTTCGCTATCAAATAATTTATTGATAATTTTGTGCGTCAGCCAGTTGCGCCATCGAATTGAAAGCTTTCTCACAAGATAATTTTTAATTACGTTTACGCTGACAAAAGATCCAATTAGAAACGTAAAATTTATCATGCTGGTCAAAAAGGGAGCTAATGTTTTCGCAGTTAACACTGCCCAAAATCCCGCAGACCACCATGCAAAACCAGCTAAAATGGCAACAAAACCGATAACACATAGAGCAGATCCTATAAGGAGAGTCCATGCAATCAATTTTTCATCAGAATTTACAAAATAATCTTTTACAAAAGAAAATTTTTTCCTCAAAGAATATCTTTTTTCTGCGGATTGGTTTCTTTTTTTTGACATGGAAAAATTTGTGGGCATATTGATCGAAATCACATATTATATACTTTTGAAACAAAGTCAATAATTAATCATAAAGGCATATATATGGGCATATTGATGAGGGAGGACTTTGATGAAATTTCAAGGTGCGATTTTTTTTTTAATAAGAATAAGGAATTACAATCAAAGACAGCATGAATTCCTTATATTAAGAGTATCTTGTTCTTATATGAAGTTTATTGCCTAAATTTTGATTGCCAATCAGGTTTTATTTCATGTGGGCCTTTATCATTTTTTATATAAGAAGCATTAAATAAGGAACCTGAAATTAATGCAGAACTTTCTCTTGAATCCTTGTCTTTAGCGAAGACCACAGGCTCGATAAGTGTTTTTTCAAAATGGATGTTAAAACCTAAAGCGCGGTAAATGTTCAGGTGCTCCTCATTCTGAATATTCAAAATGATTCCATCGTCATTTATTAATATTAAATTAGCTGCATTGGGAAAACGCATTTGGATCATTTGCAGAGATTTTGCTTTCATCTTATGTACTTCAGAAAGTGTAAGCGTTATCGAGCGAATATTATCGGGAATAGAAAGAAATACTTCTAAGTGTTCTGCTGAAAGAGTATTAAAGGAATTACCTCTTAAATCAATATGACTTACTGCAGAGCCCTCAACGCTAGTAAAAAGGTGGTTAAATAGTTCCTTGGACATTTGATTTAACCAATTATGTTGCAAACTTAAATGAGTAACCGATGATTTATTTAATCCCTTCAGGATAGTAGGCAGGTGAAGTAAATCGGTCTCATCATAAATCATATCATTCAATTCAAGATGAGTGATGATTGTATGTTCTAATCCTTCAAAAATTTTTTGGTTTACTTGAGGCTGATATTTAGTGTACATATAATTTTTGCTCAAATTCAGATGTGTTATCTGACTTTCTTTGAGGGCTTCAATAATGTCAGGGATAAAACCGTAAAGTCTGTTATTACTCAAATTGAGGGAAGTGATGCCTGTATTTTTAAAACCGTTTATTAATGAACTAATTTCGGGTGGGGTTTTAAGAGCATAATTGTTTTTCCCCTCCAAAAGCAGGTGGGTCATCCTGGAGCATGTAACTTCCCGGTTCACTATTGAGTCGGTTGGATGTAAAAAGAGATCGTTGGAGCTTAAATCAAGTTGAACTACCGAAGCGCATTCGAGGTAGGCTAATATATCGCTTATATCATTAAATGATTTTATATCCAATTGGTTATTTTTTAAATCCAGATACGTAATTTTTGATTTTAGACCCATCCCGTTTGTGGTTCCAAGAGCTATCAGAATTGGCTTTATTAACGGAATGATGAGTTGATTGGACTGACATATGAGATCAGTAATGCCAGAACCCAGTAATGCACTGAAAACAGTCTTGAGTTTAATGCTTGAATTTATTAAGTGATTTGATAGATTCGGATCATCAATTGTTTCGGGATGCATATAAATATCACTGATATCCAAAATTCTAATTTCAGAGGCTTTTAATTGGCTAAAAATTTCATCCAGTTCTGATGCTGATTTTTGGAGGAAATGATTGGATTTAAGGCTTAAATACTTTAAATTTGAATCCTTTAAGGAGTAGAACAGATCCTTTAAATAGGTAGTCGATCGTTCCTGTAAATGATTGTCCAATGTATCATTTGATAAATCCAGATGCGTTATTCGGGAGTCTATAATCGTTTTAAAAACTGACGTTAAATCTAAATCTGATAATTTATTTAATCCTCTTAATTTTATTTGAATTTTTATTGGTTTATTTTCATAATGTTTTATAGTTTCAATAGCATTAACAACACTTCTTCCTGAAAAATCTAATATTATTGTCTTCACGTAAATTTCCCTTTCATGTACTTCTGAATTGAAGTACACCCTGTCATAATCCGCCAATTTTAATCAAACTTATTGTTGGAATCCAGCGTATTGCATTAATACAATTTTAATTGCTTATTTACCCCCGAAACACGCATTAAGAGTAACAGCGGAGTTTTCTGGGAGCCAATGGCCATAATTTTCGCCATGCCATTTTTTCGATTCTTCGAGTTTGGCTGTTACTATTTTTGGTGTTATTCCTATACGTTCTATCCACTCATTGCACCGTTTTATTACTTGTTTGCGAATTTGATCCCGAGTAAAGGTATATCTACAGGGATTGTATGCCTCATTTAGGTTGTCTGATAAATAAGGTTTTAGAAGGTGTTCTTTTGTCACATGCCTTGAAAATTGCCATTGATTATCATTTAAAATCAAAATGGGAGGGATGACTTCTGCTCCTATTTTAACGGGTTGGGTCAAGTTGGTATAAAATTTCCAGCCCGCGTAATTGGCGGATAAATCTCCATTGGAATAAACGCCATTAACTAACACACCTAAATAAGTATGTTCTAGAATTTGACCATAAGTTACTAGTGCTGAATGTGCTTGTTCGGCTGATTTCCCATGGGCGCGATAGAAGTTATATAATTTGTAGTAGGTATGACCTTGCATGAAAAAGTGTCCCAACTTGTCGGTTCCAAAATAATAGTCATACATGCGAATTGTTGGGGCCAGACCGATTAGGGAAAACGGGGATTGTGAAAAGGCTAGCCAATAAACAGTTTTCCACGGTCTGTTTTCTTTGAAGATCATTGGCTTTGTTTCATTTGCTAACTTTCCACGGGGAAGCCAGCGTGGAAAACCCGGGCCGGTTTTGTCATAAACTGCATCGGCAATATAAGTTCCTTTAAGCCGCAACTTAATTTGTTTTACCGCATGTTTACTGTTTTTAACTCTGGAATTCAGCATGTTAATTTCACTATTGGTTTGACTGATAACATGCTCAATAACTTCATAAAGTCTACTGCTCGCGATGGGACCGATATCTAATAATTCTTCTGGCGGGAGTGTAAATTGATCAGTTTCTTCTGCTTGAACTGCTTGCGTTATAACGAATAATATAAGTAAAAAATAGAGCCTGATTAATATCATAGATCCTTCTGTTTTTATTAATAGAGTTAGGTCATTAGAATATAAACTCCTTTTGACTGTCCAGTTTTATTTTAAAATGCTTTTGTTTATTAATGTTGTGGGTTTATTTTAATTACGAAGGTAAGGGATCAAATGGCAACCAGATGTAATCGTTTGACCGCAAAAATGACGAAAGCCACCTAAGTGGCTTTCCAGTTGGCTGTTTCCCGAAAGAAACTGCCTACATTTTAAGTATAGTTCTCCAGATCTAATTGTCAAATTTGAGAACAGTAAAAGAGCAATTAAATAGTTTAGTTTTTCAATGATTTTTCAACAAGTTGGGCTTTTTGTAAATGTTGTTCCACATGCATTTTGGTTGCTTCCAAATGCTTTTTGATAGACGAGTTTGAGGATTTGGCGATTAGGTTATTAATTAAAGTTAAAGCTTCCTCATGCCCCTTCACCATTCCAGCCATGTATGCATTGTCAAAAGAGCTTCCTTCCAATTTCTCCAGGCTAGCTAATTCTTCTTCCCCTTTATTTTTAAGGGTGAGTGCTTCTTTATCATCGGTTGTTTTAAGTCCTAATGTTTTTGCCAGAGCTTCCGTTTTATTTAAATTGTCCTGATGTTGTTTAATCATAAAGGTTGCAAAGTTTTTAACATTTTCATTGGATGATTTTTTTAGTGCTACGTTGGCAGCAGCAATTTCATTTTCATTCAGTACCATTAAGGTACCTAGAGTAGAACCTTCTACTTGTGTTTCTTTTACTGAGCTGGATGTGTGAGTGGCATCAGCCATTGATATAACAGGGTAGCCAACAAATAATGCAATAATGAATGAAAAGACGTAATTTGAGCGCATTGATAATATCCTTTTAAATGAGTTAAATTTTATGTTTATAAAAAAGCTACTTATAGAATGTAGCAAATTTAAATGGTTAATAGAACATAAAATCTAAATTGGGCTATATTAAAAAGACGTAAGAGATCTGATTTTTATGGAATTTAAGGAGCGAGTGCATGATAACGTATATGTTTCCTGGGCAAGGATCCCAATTTAAAGGGATGGGAGAAGACCTGTTTGCTCAGTTTCCTGATGAAATAGCTTTGGCTCAAGACATTCTTGGTTATTCAATTTATGACTTATGTGTTAACGATCCAGAACAACTGCTTAATAATACGGCTTATACGCAACCTGCTTTATTCGTGGTTGAAGCACTTTCTTATCAATCGAAATACTCCCATACAAAACCAGAATATTGCATAGGACATAGCCTTGGTGAATATGCTGCTTTGTACGTTGCAGGCGCGTTTGATTTTGCAACTGGTTTAAAAATGGTACAAAAGCGGGGAAAGTTAATGGCGTTAGCAACTGGAGGAGGTATGCTTGCAGTTGTTGGTCTTCCTGTTGATCGTATTAAAGAATTATTAGAACAAAATGGGATCGATACCGTTGATTTCGCTAACTACAATTCCAATAAGCAGACGGTATTGTCTGGATTAGCCATTGATATAAGCAGAGCAAATGAGGTCCTTGCAAAAGAAGCGATGATGTGTGTTCCACTTAATGTAAGCGGTGCATTTCATTCGCGTTACATGGAGCCTGCAGCAAAAGAATTTGCTGCATACATAGAGCAGTTTCAAATGTCGCCTTTAAAATGCCAAGTGATTGCCAATGTGAGTGGCTTACCTTATACCGATGAAATAATCCACGAAAACTTGGTCAAGCAAATTTATAATCCCGTACATTGGTCAGATATAATTAAATATATTAAAGGCAAGGGTGAGTCTGAGTTCATCGAGGTCGGTCCGGGTAACGTGCTTACGCGTTTAATGAGTCAGAATTGAAAATAANNTCTATATCGCACGATTTATCATAGGGATTTATTAGTTTAACTAGTTGCATTTGAAAATTTATGTAGAAAAAAAAGGAGTTATCTAATTAGGATCTACAATGTCTGTTACTTCTTATGCCGATAGATACCGGAATATTGATTTTAGGAAGAACCCTGAAAAATATTGTATTGGAAGGGGCGAGCAGGGTGTACTTATTGCTGAGCCCTATAAAAGTGAAATATTACCTTATTGGCGTTTTAAAACTCCTGAAATCGCTCAAAATTCTGCTGAAAAAATTTATGATTTATTTTTGGCTTATAAAAATGAAAATGATTTTGTAGGAATGGATATGGCGCGTAAATTCTTACAGATGGGATTTACGCGAGCTCGCCGTTATGCTAACCATTCGGATGGGAGAAAATTTAAGGAGGGTATTTTAATTCCTCAGGATGGAAATTCAGAAAATTCGTTAAAAGCTGAAAGCGCTAAAATTTTTTATGAGTTTTATATGAAGGCTAAGGATGATTTGGTTTATAAAAAATGGGCTAAAAAGCATCGTGCATTAGAGGCAAATCAACGTTTATTTACTACAAATGATGATATTTAGTTAGATTACAATTTATTAATACTATACTTTATGAGAAGTCCTACCGCCGAATTGATGCACGGTTCGGTGGCAGGATTTTTCATAAAGTCGATAAAAACTCTCTTATAGGCTATGAGTGCCACACAAGAATTATTTCCAAACGAAGAGATATTATTTCCTGCTTGAGATTCCTGGATCCCTCGGCTCGACGGAGGGATCCAGGAGGCTGATGGCAGAGATGGAAATAACTCGTTGTCCCTGATATGACCCACTTAAATATAAAACCTTTCAATCCAAGTAAACTAATAATCAGCATGCCCTGGAGTGCGAGGGAAAGGAATGACGTCACGTACGTTACCAATTCCGGTGACATAGCTAATTAATCGCTCAAACCCTAATCCAAATCCTGCATGAGGTACCGTGCCGTATCGGCGCAGGTCACGATACCATTGATAATGTTCTTTATTCAGATTGCATTCATCCATTCGTCTGTCGAGTATATCCAAACGTTCCTCGCGTTGGCTGCCGCCGATGATTTCTCCTATTCCAGGAGCTAACACATCCATGGCGGCTACTGTTTTACCATCGTCATTAAGCCGCATGTAAAATCCTTTTATTTCTTGCGGATAATTGGTAAGAATAACTGGTTTTTTACATAATACTTCAGCAAGGTAACGCTCATGTTCTGATTGCAAATCCAGACCCCAACTAACCGGGTAATCAAAAGGATGATCCGCCGCAGCAAGAATCTTAACCGCATCAGTGTACGTCATGATTTCAAACTCAGCATCAGCCATTTGTTGCACTCGCTCGACACAACCAGGTGATACGAACTGATTAAAGAAATCCATATCATCAGCTCTTTCATCCAGAACCGTTTTACATAAGTAGCGCAACATTCTTTGACTTAAATCACAAATATCACCTAAATTAGCGAAAGCAATTTCAGGCTCAATCATCCAAAACTCGGCCAGATGACGGCTAGTATTGGAGTTTTCAGCTCTGAAAGTGGGACCAAAAGTATAAACTTTTGACATGGCCATGCAATACGCCTCAACGTTAAGCTGACCTGAAACAGTAAGGAATGTTTCTTTTCCAAAAAAATCTTTACTAAAGTCAATTTGACCTTGATCGTTTTTAGGAATGTTTAGTAAATCCAAAGTTGATATACGAAACATTTCTCCAGCACCTTCACAGTCACTGGCAGTAATTATCGGCGTATGTATCCAGAAAAAGCCTTGTTCATGGAAAAATCGATGTATGGCTTGTGCCAAACAATGTCTAACGCGAGTAACGGCACTAATGGTATTGGTACGTGGTCTTAAATGAGCTACATCACGTAAAAATTCAAGGGTGTGACGTTTCGCTGAAATAGGATAGGTATCGGGGTTTTCTACCCATCCAGCTACTTCAATATGCTCCGCCTGAATTTCAAAAAATTGCCCCTTGCCTTGAGATGCTACCAGTTTTCCGGTGGCAATTATGGAACAGCCAGCCGTAAGCTTGGTCACTTCCTCGTGATAATTGGGCAGACTATCAGTGGCAACTATTTGAATGGGGGCAAAACAGGAGCCATCATGTAAACTAATAAACGACAATCCTGCCTTAGAATCACGTCTGGTTTTAACCCAACCACGCACGATAACCATTTCATCAACACTTATTTCACCATCTAAACATTGTTTTATGGTAAAGACTTCTGTCATTATCTACTCCAAATCGGTCTAAAATGTGATGATACACTAAATAAAATCAGGGGGGGAACACTAGATGCAAAGAGTTTTACTAATTTTACTTTATTTTCTATCTTTAGAGTCTACTGCGGGTGACACCGAACTTAGGTTGTATCGTCCCTATGGTGAAGTTACCGAACAAAGTGTTCCAGTAATAGTAAGTAAGATGAAAGGCCAATGCGACAGTCAATCACGATTAATGGTGCGAGAAGATGCCTGGCGATGTGAAGCAAACGGTGTCATTTATGATCCCTGTTTTGTTAAAACTGGTGGAGCGCAAATTGAAGCCATCTGTCCGCAGTCCCCTTGGTCAGGTGACAGTATTTCAATCTCGGTAAATTTGCCTTTTAATAATGAACATCATAAACCGTTAGACATGTCCCGAACATTTCCCTGGGCTGTGGAGCTTACCAATGGGGAACAGTGTAAAGCGGTGGATACTGACGAAGTTTTTGACTCGATGCCTGTACGTTACCGATGCAATAGCAAAAACCTTTTAGTGGGTCATTTACAACGCTGTAAATCGGTTTGGAGCATGTTAGAAAAAACACCGGAGGGCGTTATAACGGTAGAGTTAAATAAAGCCTGGTTTTAAAGCCATTGAGAGCTGAGGTATCCCGTCATAATTTTTAATGTACAATAANNAACTATCCAATAAAGTAGCATTTTGCTAAATATTGTACGGATCTCCACCTGCGCGTTGATGACAAAATAAACATTATGAATGATGAAAGAGCATTATTTTGAGGGAATACCTCAGTCTTGAGAGAACTCCGGCGAAGCCTGTTTAAAAGCCGGAAGGGTTAAGCAATAGGTGTTTATTTCGTTAATAATGGGGTAATTATCCATCGGGAAGTGAAAGCGGTGGGCATTATACACCTGCGGTATAAGGCATACATCAGCCAGAGTAACGTTATCCCCAAAGCATACAGGTTTTGTTCGTTTTAATTGGGCAAGCTGCGCTTCAAAAGCAGTAAAACCTTCACGCAACCAATGATGATACCACTCATTTATTTGNNTTTAAATTGTTGTTTAAGACGATTTAAGACTCTTAGATTATTTAAGGGGTGCATGTCGCAGGCAACAATTAACGCCAAACTTTTCAAGTTAGCGCGTAGAAACGGATCAACAGGTAATAAAGAAACCTCAGGAAACCTCTCATCAAGATAATCAATGATAGCCAATGATTGATGCAAAATATGCCCATCCACTTCAAGACTAGGCACCATTTTTTGCGGATTAATTAGTCGATACTCTTGACTATTTTGCGCCCCGCCATTGTTAATTAAATGAACCTCAATTTTTTCATAGGGTATTTTTTTTACATTAAGCGCGATGCGCACCCGGTAACAGGCGGTGGAGCGAAAATAGTCATAAAGTTTCATCATTTCTACTTAAATTGTTGTACGATTTGATCAATTGACCCAAACAGATTATTCCCCTGGGCGTCTAACATTTCAATTCGAATACGGTCGCCAAATTTCATAAACGAAGTGTTGGCTTTCCCTTCTTCAATTAACTCAAGCATTCTTTTTTCAGCAATACAGGATGAGCCTTTGGTGCGATCCACATTGGATACGGTTCCTGAGCCAATAATTGTTCCAGCGGTCAGAAAACGCGTTTTAGCCGCATGAGCTACCAGTTCGGCAAAAGAAAAGGTCATATCAATACCCGCATTCGGACGACCAAATAATTGCTCATTCAAATAGCTGATTAATGGCAGATGGACCCTTTTACCATCCCAGCTGTTTCCCAGTTCATCTGGAGTAATTGCAACTGGTGAAAAACTGCTGGCAGGTTTTGATTGTAAAAAACCAAATCCCTTAGCCAGTTCATCAGGGATTAAATTACGTAAGGATACATCATTAACTAACATGAGTAATTTAATATGCTTCTGGGCTTTATTGGTATTTATACCCATAGGAACATCATCAGTAATAATCGCAACTTCTGATTCAAAATCGATACCATAGGTTTCATCAGCTACGAGAATAGGATCTCTGGGACCAATAAAAGCGTCTGAGCCGCCCTGGTACATCAGTGGGTTTGTCCAAAAATTGGATGGCATCTCAGCCCCTCGAGCTTTACGTACCAATTCCACATGATTGACATAAGCACTTCCATCGGCCCATTGATAAGCGCGAGGAAGTGGCGAGGTGCATTCTTCCGGGTTAAAGGGAAACGTGTTATCGCATCCTTCTTCGTTTAATTCCAGGTAAATTTTTTGTAATGCCGGTTCCACCTCACTCCAATGGTCAAGTGCATATTGCAAAGTAGGAGCAATGTCGTTAACCCGAATTGCAGTGGTCAATTGCTGATTGACCACACATAATTCCCCATCTCGAGAATGTTTGGATTTTAAACTCGCGAGTTTCATAAAATACCTCTCAGCTGAATTCTTTTAAAGTACCACGTTTGATTTGATCCCGTTCAATGGCCTCAAATAATGCCTGAAAATTACCTTCACCAAATCCCTGATTTCCTTTACGCTGGATGATTTCAAAAAACACGGGGCCAAAGATATTTTCAGTAAAAATCTGTAACAACAATCCATGTTTTGGATCAGTTTCACCATCCATTAAAATTTTCTCAGCATTTAATTGCGGCACTGGTTCCTGATGCCAGGGAAGTCTTTCATCCAGCATTTCGTAGTAGGTATCAGGTACGTCAAGAAATTTAACGCCCTGAGTGCGCAGGGTATTCACTGTTTTATAAATATTTTCACTGGTTAACGCTATGTGCTGAATGCCTTCACCTTTATATTCATGTAAAAATTCTTCGATTTGGGACAAATCATCTTTGGATTCATTAAGCGGGATTTTTATCTTGCCACACGGACTACCTAATGCGCGGCTGATTAATCCGGTCATTTTGCCTACTATATTGAAAAAACGTATTTCCTGAAAATTAAAGATTGATGCGTAAAACTCCGCCCATTTATCCATATTGCCACGAAACACATTATGGGTCAGGTGATCAATCTCAACGAGTCCATTACCCGCAACATTTAGGGCAGGCTTGCTTTTCCAGTTGTTTTTAAAAGGTTGATGCTGATCATCGACGAAATAAATAATGCTTCCACCAATCCCTTCGATTGCAGGTAAGCCGTGATGAGCATGGGAGCAATCTTCGAAGGCAACAGCACCATGGGTAATGGCATAGTTAAATGCAGCTTGAGCATCCTTAACTTTAAAGCCCATAGCACAGGCTCCTGGACCATGGGTTTCTGCATGTTTTTCTGCCTGGGAGTTTTTTGTAGCATTTACAATAAATTGTATATTGCCTTGTTGATACAGAGTAATATCCTGAGCGTCATGTTGCGCAGCCATCTGAAATCCCATTTCAGAAAATTGTCGATGCAATCGCTGGGCATCAGGTCCTGAAAATTCTAAAAAGGCAAAGCCATCTAATCCGCAGGGGTTGTTATTTGTTTGCATTACTTTCCTCCTTGTATTCACTTCTATATATGCTAATAATCCATACAATCAGGTTAGTCTGGTAATATAATTACCTGACGCATTTGTTAAGATCTGGGTTGCACTAAAAAAAGTCCATCGGCTATTGGTAATAAACTTACATGCACTCGCTCATCGTTTTTAATAAGCTCATTTAGTTTTTTTATCTCCCGAGTCTGACCGGTTACATCATTTTCGTTTATAACATTCCCATCCCAGAATACATTATCAATGGCGATTAAACCTTGGGGCTGAACCAGTTTTAGAGCCAGCTCGTAGTATTTCAAATAATTTGTTTTATCCGCATCAATGAAAATAAAATCAAACTTTTGACCCCATCCCTCATTGATTAAAGAATACAACGTATCTAAAGCTGGGCCTAAGCGCAAGGTAATTTTCTGATCCTGCTTTGCTTCCTGCCAATAGGGATGTGCTCTTTTAGTCCATTCCTGGCTAATATCACAGGTAATCAATTTCCCGTCTTCGGGCAGAGCCAAAGCCATTGCCAAAGCACTGTAGCCCGTGAAAGTACCTAATTCCAAAACATTTTTCGCCCGAATTAAACGTAAAAGAAATTGCATGAATTGAGCTTGTTCAGGTGCTACTTGCATATTGGCAAGTTCCATACTGGAGGTTTCTTCACGTAAGCTTTTTAAAGAAGGGTGCTCGCGTAAGGATTTGTCCAGCATGTACTCATATAGTTCAGGGGTGAGTGATAAATGTTTCATAAAGCAATATCTCCCGACTAGGCTAATTTTTCTTGAGCTAAAGTATCTGCGATCTGGCTTGCCGGTAAGTTATCTTTAGCCGAGCGAGTAAATATTTCGATTAAAGAAGTGTATATACCATCAATTTGGTCATTTACTTTTTCTTCAGGTGTATGTAAATATTTTGATGCCGCAAAAATCAATCCGCCTGCATTAATGACATAATCAGCAGCAAATAAAATGCCTTTGTCATGTAGTTTTTGTCCATGATAAGTATGAGCCAACTGATTATTAGCAGCTCCGGCGATGATGGTGGTTTGCAATTGGGGTAAGGTTAAATCATTAATAATTGCACCGAGTGCGCAAGGAGCAAATACATCGCAACGCACTTTGTGAATTTCTTCTGTGCTTACGGATTTGGCACCAAATTCATTAACCGCACGTTCCACCGCTGCGGGTGAAATATCAGCAACCGTCAGGGTTGCACCTAAGTCATGTAAGTGGCGAGCTAACAGATAGCCAACATGACCCAATCCCTGAATAGCAACGTGGATGCCTTGTAACGAATCTTTTCCTAATTTAAATGCCACTGCTGCCTGAATACCCTTTAAAACCCCTTTAGCGGTAGAAGGCGAGGGGTCGCCATTATGCTTGGTTAAACTGGCTACATAATCGGTATGTTCCGCTATGATATCCATATCGTTTAACAGGGTGCCGCTATCAAGTGCCGTGATGTATCGACCATTTAATTCATTGATAAAGCGACCAAATTGACGCATGTAGGCGGTGCGATCAAAAGGTCCTTTAGGTTTCATTATAACTGACTTTCCGCCACCAAGAGGTAAATTAACAGAAGCAGCTTTATAACTCATACCTCTTGCCAGGCGCATTGCATCTTTCAGCGCGGCAGCAGTATCAGGATACTCAATAAACCGGCACCCTCCCAAAGCTGGGCCTAATTTAGTACTGTGAATCGCGATCATTGCCTTCATTCCCGTTTCTGGGTCAACTTTGAAATGCAGATCACCAAATCCGTGAGTTAATGCGTATTCAAGGAAATCATCTTCCGCCATCATTTGATTCTCATTTGTTAGTATATTAACAGACATCATTTGCCAGCTCCTCTTGCAATAATTTTGCAAGAAGTTATAGCCCTATTCGGTAATTAAATCAATCATAACCTCTAGTTACGCCTGTATTTGAGGCAGGTTGTGGGAAAATATTTCTTTAATGGATTGTTTCACTTTTCCAAATCAAAATAAAGATAATCTAATGGTACATTTTAATTAGGGCCCACGTTTTTGAAATGTACATATAATCCAGCAATTAATTCGAGAATCAGGGCATGTCATTTTCATAAGACATGTACCTAATGAGATCTCTTAATTATGATAAATTTAAAATCACTTCTTAAGTTTTTAAAGTCCAACATGCTCAATTTAAAATAATTAAACCGATGCTAATGAGCACTATAAGAAGAATAAGTAATATTTTATGCTTATGTTTCATTTAAGTCCCTCGAATTCCCAACATCCGCGATTTATTCACAGGATCCAGGAAGGTAGTAATGTTAGTTAACTTAATGTATTCCCTAGGGCCGAACTGGATCCCGCGAACAAGTCGCGGGACGTCGGAATGTTGATTGTCACCAGATCCTAAGAGTATTGTGAGGATAAAGTGAGTTGAGCGCAATTAAATATGAAATAAATAGTTGTAAGGATGTACTCCTTTATATATTTTTAAGATATGCTGTTTATTTATTTCTAAGTATATGCTCCTTTATATATTTCTAGGATACGGTTTTTATATATTTCCAGTATGCTCCTTTGTATTGATATCTGTATAAAATATCATAGATATATGAATTAATATCTCGCAGCATGTATTCTGAGAGACATCATAATTTCCAACGTCCCGCGGCTTGTTCGCGGGCTCCAGAGATGCAATAAATTTAGCGAACATAGTTTATTTCCTGCGTACTGGATCCCGCGAACAAGTCGCGGGATGTTGGAGTCTTGATTGTCACCAGACCCTATAAGAAAATTGTGAGTTTCCAAGAATATTGTGAGGATAAAGTAAGTTCAACGCAATTGAATAATTGAAATAAATATCTCTCAAATACATATCTGAGAGATATTATGTATTATTCTGGTATGCGTAAAACCTGTCCAGGGTAAATTTTATCTGGATGGCTTAGCAAAGGACGATTAGCCTCAAATATTTTTTGATAGTCATTGGATTTGTTATAAAATTTCTTGGAGATTTTTGATAAGTTATCGCCTTTTTGTACCGTATAAAAGCGTGATTCACTGGAAGGTTGTGTAACAGTTATTGATTCCTCAACTACTTCTACGCCTTCAACATTACCTAATGCTAAAAGAATCTTCTCTTTTTCCTCTTGACTCTTGGTTTCACCACTAACCGTTACCTTTCCTTCGTTATAAGAAACCTTTAATTCATCATTACCCTGTAATTTGTCCGTAATATGTTGTTTTAGTGAGTCTGCGCTTGTAGCGTGCGCATCTTTACTGCCGAAAATTTTATCTCCAGCATTTTTTATGAAGTTAAAAAGTCCCATTTTTTTCTCCTTGAAGATAATACAGTGTGCGAGGTGCATTTTGGCATATTATTCCTTCCGCCAAAAATCACTGCATCCCTTTTAAGTTTAGCTCATTGTAGGGAAAAGGGTTGTGCCCCCCTTTTCTATATAAGTTGATTATTTAATTTTGAAGCAGGCTCAGGTTCTTTTGGTTTATTAGTTGACGAAAAGAAGTTTAAATTCAGGCTCATAGGCTGGGGTTCAAAAGAAAATTCATGAAAAAGGGCTTTATTATGACTTTTCAAAAGATTAAGAAAAAAAGAATAATGAGTTTTATTTTGTCCCAGCAATGAAATTATATGTTCCTTGCGTTGTTGCTTTACATCTTTTGTTGCATCAACAACTATCGATTCATCAAAAAAATCGTCTATAGTCAATTCAGGGAGTAGTTCTTTCCTATGGTTTAAAACTGCAATCAAATTAGGAAAATTTTCCAGGCATTCCTGATTTAAACGACTTACTCCGTTGTATCGTTTGGAAATTTCCTCTTTGTTTAGGCTCATTAACGCTTCATGTTGTACTATATCTTCAAATAACTGAGGGTTAAGTTGCTTACACAATGCTATAATTTCTCGACCTTTAGCTGAGTGTAACATTCTAAAATAATTCTTTACTCCATTTTTGCGTTCCCCGAATAACATGTCTTGAGTTAATGATTTTGCGAAGTCTGTATTATGGATAAATAATAAATGTAAAAGGGAATTTAATTGGGCTCCAATAAGAAATTCAAAAACTGTAGTTGATTGATTGAGATGAGGTATATTCTTTTTTAAAATTTCTGGATTAATCAATTTGGCATTATCACACTTGAATTCAATGAGTTTTATAAGAAAAAAATGGTTCGATTGAATAGTTAGTAAATCATCACATACCACTTCTACAAGTGCATTTTTTCCTGAGTTTAGCCACGTATTAAAAGCTTGAAGTATAGGGTCATAAGAAAGTAATTGCGACAAAATCAGAGGAGAATAATCATCTCGCCCACAAACTAGTATAGAGAAACAATTTCCTTTTCTTTCCTGACGATATGTGTGTTCATGAACCAGTAAATCCGGATTAAGTTCGCTAACCAAATTTGGTCTTTTATTTAACCATTTGTTGAATGCTCTTTTTCCTTCTAGCGTATTTAAAAGAAACAACAAAGGAAGTGGACTTTTTTGATTGGAGGGCTTTGCTAATAATGAGTAACCCAAATCGCGATCCATAATGCCAGGATGTTTTCTGATTATTAAATTCAGGGCTTTAATCGAAGGCGGATCTGTCAACTCTTTATTGGCATATTCATTGAAACTCTCTGCACAAAGCAGATCAAATATATCATTTTTGCTAAAAAATAAAGGAGGTACAGTGGTCAATAGACTTGGGGTATGTTCCCATAGCTTTAACAGTATATAAAGAGACTCCGTTTTTAAAAAAAATGTATATAAGGGGTAATATAGATTTTCCAAGGAATTGGTTAGTCTGCCATCTTCGCAAGCTTTAGCAAAAAATTTAATAAACTGATTAATATTAGGTATTTTATTAAGTTTAGGGATTACATACTGGATAAACGCAAGTAGTGGAATCCCATTGAGACCTTTAATGAACTGTTCAAGCTCTTTATTATTTGCTTTTTCAATTTGAGAAACGATACTGGAAATTTTTTTCTCACTCATTGAAATTCTATATTTGATGGAATTCTTATAATTTAATTCATAATCAGTTGCAGTAAACGTAATACCCGGATTGTCTTTGGTTATATTTATGGGTTTTTGACTTGTTAAACCGGGTACTTTATATACCTGCTTGGACTTACGATTTCTTTTTGGGCGTTCCGCTGATAGGGAATCTTTTTTATCGGCCACCACTTCTTTTTTTAATTCTGGTGGTGTTTCTTTATTCGTTGAGGAATTTGGAAGCACGCTCAGGACATGTTTTTTGAGATATTCATTTAAGGTCAGGGTTGGGCTCGGCCGATAGTGGGTGTATTTATCCTCAAGGAACTGTAAAAAAGTACGCTCACCTTTCTTAAGATAGGAAGAAAATATCTCGAGTGCTGTGTTTTGATTGCCTGCCTCTAACTGGCGAAACAGTTCACTTTCCCAGATTTGAGTATTATCGACGGAGGCGTTCTGTGGTGCATCGAGAGGTTCAGGTTGCTGATTGGTATTATTGGTATTTGTATTATTCTCTAAAATGGTGAGCACGGGTTTTAGCTTGTGGGTGGGCTGTTGCACGATAATCAGATTATTGGTGGTCCTGCTTGCACCGACATACAAGGTATTAAATAAACTCTCGCAAGGGGTATTTTGCGCTACTTTTTTGGGTTTATGCGCTTTGAGTTCGGTGGCAGTGGTGTTCATGTGTTCCACATTAAGCTGCGCAAATGGGGTTGGTTCCAGTGGTTGCCACCAAATGATGTCTTGATATTCGAGCCCTAGAACCTGTTCGGCAGTAAATACGAGCGGGTGATTAAGTTGTTGTCGTAATACATCGACGAGTTCTGGCCAGGTAATGACGGCGGCATGCGGATTATTGGCTAATAAATCCTTGATTTGCTGTATGTGCTGTTGATTCTCGGAATTAAGCCATTGCACTTTACCTTCTTTGGCATTTAATGCTGCGGCCACNNTGGGCAGATGAACAAAGCGTGCCCGAGGCAGATAATTTTTTAGGGAATTGATGCTGGATATATTGTCTTTAATCCCTTGGTTTGGGTCGCCGCAGAACACGATTTGCTGTCCATTATCCACCAGAGAAATAAGGGTTTTAAGCTGCAGTGGGGTAAAGTCCTGTGCTTCATCGACCACCAACGCTGAGAAGGCAAATGAATCGCGGTTGGGCAACGGACATAATGCACTATCATAAAGCTTGGCGTGGAACAGGTATTTTTTGTATTGCTCCCCGGTGTGAAAAATCCATTTTCTGGCGTTCTCTCCGGTTAGCATGGTCTGATGTACCCCTGCTTTAAGGTAGGCATCCAAGGCTTCAAATGCAGTAAGCAGACGTAATTCCTGATATACCGTCTCGGCCTCTTCCGTAATGATGGGTGTATCGCCCATAGTTTTTAAGCGCGTTTTTTCAGCCTTTAAGTAGAAATTAAACCATACTTTGAATTGTTTTAGCGCGACAGAGTTTTGTTGGGCGAGTTGTTCAAAAGTTTGAAAGAGCACGGCCCCAGGTTCTCCCACGAGCGCCCATTCTGCGGCGACTTTATCGACCAGGGGTGCTGAATTGGAGATATAACCTACAGGTTTCGTTCCTTCATCGCGAACACTGACCATTTGTTGCAGCAGGGACATGGCGACCACGGTTTTACCAGAGCCGGGAGTGCCAGTAAGCACCAGAGGCAGGGGAAGGGGTAGGATGTTTTGTTGGTCATCCGTCAAGGTGACCCAACGTGGACTGAAGTCTATGGTTTGGAAGGAGGGCACCGAATTATTCTTGTTAAGAGGGACTTCATCGGGCTCTTCCTTTTGTCTTTTTAAGTCAAGGGTAATGACTTTACGAAAATGTTCCAGATAGGGGGTATCAGTCACAAATCGATTGGTGTTGTATTTATGATCTTCCAGGATGTCGACCAGGACATAAGTAGGCGTGCTTTCATCATTGATTTGAACGAACAGTAGGCGCACTTTATCATTTGCTTTAATTCGAAAGAGACCATTTTTGAGCTGTTTGAGGTTTAATCCTGATTGTTTTGGATCTTGAATAAACTTATCCAGTGTTCCCTGATATTTTATCAATAGTTCGACGGGTATTTTATTTAGTATATATACTGTAGACATATTTATAATCAGAATGAATAAAAGATAGCATGTTAATTCAGATTTAAAAATAAATCAATTTGAATTAAAAAAGTCCATGTAATTTATTCAATCCGACTGTATTTATGACGGGGTATTTAATTTTTTATCATAAAGTGCGTATATTTTAGTCTTTTTGAATGCAAATAGAAATTATCCAGTATTTATGGGGATGGGCAATTATGTTACATTATGATCCTTCAGAATTACATGATGAAGATAAAATGCCCAAAATAATTTTTGATAAACGCCACATCAACCAAGAAGAGCTTGAAACGCATAAAGATTTAATTCAAAAAATTCTTACTCGCTCTAATTCATCTCAATCAAAAATGCTTGAAAATATAAAATATAATAAACAATCAGTATTTCGAGCTAAAATTAATGAGAAAGATCGTTTGATTTTTATTCCTATTATTTATGAAGGCGAAAAATCAGTTTTTGTGCTGAGCATCAATGATCATAATTACGACAATTTGAAACGTCAGCTAGAGAGTAAAACACCTCCTAAAATTGGCACTATAGAATTTACTTTCCAAGCAGATCCTACCCCCATCTTAATAAACGAACCCGAAACTATTAAAGACTGGAACGAATCAATATTTTATCAGCAAAGTCTGCTCTTTCTGGATGAAAGCCAAAATAAAGTGTTACATACTAAGGCACCATTGTTATTATCAGGGCCTCCTGGTTCGGGAAAAACTGTAGTTACCTACCAGTTAATGCAACAGTTTATGCAGCAGATGGCTTTTTTTGACCCAGAATCTCAATCGTTACCTGTTTTATATATTTCACAGAGTGATCATTTAATCCGTTCGGTTAAAACCTTATATCAAGAGAGCCAGCATAAAAATAATAAGCCGATTGAATTTTCAACCTGGAACGCTTTATTGCAAAATGAATATCCTG
This sequence comes from Legionellaceae bacterium UBA2794, assembly GCA_002352055.1. Taxonomy (GTDB): domain Bacteria; phylum Pseudomonadota; class Gammaproteobacteria; order Legionellales; family Legionellaceae; genus Legionella. The sequence continues at coordinate 26,369 of DEHS01000069.1, read as the reverse complement.
ATCACCGATTAATTGAAACAGAGGATTTGCATCTTTGGCTTAAAAATACAATTGAGGGTACCAGCACGCGAGTGGTGCATTATGAGATGAGTCTTATTGCCGCACTGGGTAAAGACAGATATCGTAATTTAGGTAAACGTCAATGTTATTTTTCTAAAAACGCAGTCATGCAAAATAAATTAATTGGAATTTTTGAAAAATGGTTGAATTTTTTAGCTGAAAATAAACTTTTGGATCCAAAGGTTATAGGTCTAAATAAAGATCACAAAAAATATGCTGCCATATTTTTTGATGAAGCACAGAATATATCCCCGGTTGCGCTCAATAGCTTAATGCCTTTGGCTTATAATAAGCAATTTTTTGCAAGCCTTGATACCGAGCAATGTCTTCTATCCTCTCCTTATATTCAAAACTGTCTTAAAGAATTAATGAGTCAACATTTTAAAAATTATTTAGAACATCATTTCTATCGAACCTGGCGGTGTGCTCCCGAGATTATTCAGGTAGCCAATCATTTAATAGATGTAAAATATCAGCTGGATGCTAAAAATGTTCGTCGTGATTATGTAGCTATTGAATCGAATAAAGAATTACAAACGGGCCTGGTCAGTATGATTGATAAAGCTCATGTTCAGCAGTTGAAGTCGATTGGGGCTTTGCCTGGAACCGTGGTTATTGCTACGAATATCGATTAGATGGTGCGAGCCAGGATNNGATCAATGCAGAGGTCGGAAGTAATAATATATTGACTCCTAAAGAAGCCATTGGACTTGATTTTGATAGCGTGATTATATGGGAGCCGTTTAACGACCCTTATCTTAAAAGTCTTCTCAAATGCAAACAACATAGTGGCTTAAACATCGAACAGTTACAAGCGATAAATGGACTTTACGTTTCTATAACACGAGCCCGTTCTGAAGTATTTATCTATGAAGATCTGAATCATTACCGTTCATTAATTAAAAAAGTTTTGGGAACATCAACGGAAAATTGCTTTTCTATTCATTCAGCTCCTGATGCGTCTGCTGATGAAAAGAAGAAACAATGGGAAGAACAGGTCAAATATCACCTTGAAAATAAAAATTATTCAGCAGCGAGAGCTATTTTAACTTATCACTTACAGATGAAAAATGATGAGGCTGATGCCTATATTCAACCATTTATGGTTCAAGCACCATCCAGTATTGTCATTACCTACGACTCCTTACCTACTGATAGCCAGAAAAAAATAGATGTTGCTCCAAAGCCGTTAAGAACAAAGGGAGTAAACGAAATTCAAACCGCCCAGAAAAAAAGCGGAAAGATGGGCAACAAAGAAATTAAAGAAACTGCGTTGGATATCCACAAAGTGGCACCTGTTTTAGATCCTGCTACCAAGTATATCAAATCACTTCTAGCATCAGTTAATAAGAAAACCGCGAAAAGTGATGATCTTGCGAGTAAGAATAAAGACCTCGAAAATTTATTCAGTTCTCGTTCTTTAAATTCATTATTATTTGAGAAAATGTTAGATGGCGGAGAATTTTTATTTGATCAGTTATTAGTCTCAAACCAACAAAAGCAGTTTCTGCAGTTAATAAACACTCATTTTGAAAAAATTGAGGCTAAACTAACCTTGCAATTTTTAACTTCATACCGAGGTTATCAAAATACGAGATTACAACGTACCGTTATTCATCAATTGGCTCTGACGCTTGATGGTGTTGCAGTACTCGACAAGATTATGTTGAGAATGAATCATGAAGATCAATTAAATCTTATAAAAACGATGTTGCTTCCCTATATAGACGTTGATGATATAGCCAACGTGAATAGTACTCCATTTTATATGATATGTTGGAAAAGTTCCAAAAAATTAGAGAAGTGGTTCGCTAATAATCCATTATTAATCCCAATTATATCCCAAAATTTATTTTTGGGAGATTATAATGATCCAGCACCTAAGCATAATGTTTCCCCTTTTTATTGGTTAGCTTGTGATAATTCTGTGGGTGACATTTTAGAGAAATGGTTTATGTCAATTAAATGTCCACTTGAATACGCTAAAGCGCTATACGCAGTTCCCATACTACAGAAAGGAACTAATAAGAGTGCTTTATATTATTTATCCATAAATGAATCAGGGTGTTCTTTTCTTTTTCAATTGTTTGATAATAATCCTCATTTAGTTAATAACCTTCTGGAAGAGGTGCCTGAGAGTCTGACTCAATTTATATACATCCTTAATCGAATAAAAAAATCTAATGTCTTATATTTCCTTGCCAAAAACAACTCCGGAGTTGAGATTTTATTTAAGTGGTTTAAAAACAGTAAGTCCTTTGCTAAATCTATTACTATTGAGCATTTAACCCATAAATATAAAAATCAAACAGGGGAACAAGATGGCACTACGCTCCTTTATTGGCTTAGTAATTCGGTTAAAGGCTCTTCGGTGCTAAAGGAGTGGCTCTCTTATAATCCCGAATAGGCCTCACAGGTATCTTTGAAACACTTAATGCAATCCAGACACGAATCAGAAGGTGTGCCGGGAAATACCTCGCCTTTATATTTATTGTCCAAAACAGAGATGGGAAAGTTTATTTTAAATGAATATTTTAAGGGCAATAAAAGTTGGGCCCATGGAATGACGTTTGAAATGCTTTCAAAATGTGTCATAGATTCAGAAAACCCTGATGCGTTCGACTCTCCATTTCATAATTTGTGCCTTCATCATTCAGGGGTTGAGTTACTTAGAACCTGGTTCTCGTTTAACCCTACACTTGCCAAAGAGGTGACTTTAGAGATGCTTCGTGTTTCTCATAATAACAACCCGATCTTTGCCCCCCTTGAAGTGCTACCAAAATCTGAAATTGGAAAACAATTGTTAAAACTTTTGGCAACGAATAACGAGAAATTAAGGATTCCACTAACCGATTTGCTAGAAAAAGATGAGAAGAATGAGGAACAGTACTATTCCAAATTTTTTGCTCCATCGAAAACAACCCATATTCAAGAGCCAGAATCAGATCTTCAATTTAATTTAAATAATTAATAGTGTAGTAAGCCTTGCTCTCCAGAAGTTGAGGAGAGCAGGAATAAAGGTAATTTCCATCTCGCAATGCATGCCGATTATCAAAAACTGGCTTTTGGAATGGTACTATCATCCAAAAGCCCCTCTAAACTGGACTCTGAGTCCGATCCTGATTCATACGATACCGTATTAGCGCAGTGCGACGTATTTACCTCTGATATTTCTTCAGAGTCGGAAAGATAGTTCGGGTTGTCATTAGTCGAAGAAAAAAACCGTGGGCCAACTGAGCCTATTGAGTTTCGGAACTGTTCAAAGGGTATTTTAATTTCTAAATACAGAGAGTTATTTCTTTTTCGAATTATTTCAATAAATTTGAAGGTCAGGTAATCTTTTGACTTATGAATTTCTTCCACAAGCGTCATGAGCTGTTGGGATTTAAATCGTTCGTAATCTCCCTTATCTGTAGAATATGTCTCAAAGAAAAAATCCTCAATGGTTAATTCTTCAATTGAAAATTGGGTACATAAGTTGGCGTTTTTCTGAGCTTCTGAAACAATTATACGGGGATTTAATGAATGATTTGATTCGGTTTTTAGTTCCTTGCTACTTTCGTTATGTTGCTCAAGGATTTTGATTAATTTGGGAAACATACTAGGGAAACACATTTGGTTGAGTAAATTCAGATCTCCATAACGGGTGGTTAAATACTCTTTAGACCAGTTTCGATTAGGCTGTAATTTGTTAATCTCTGTATTATTCTTACCTAAAAGCGTTAGGATGGATAGACCAATATTGGATTGCGTCAAATAGGTAAATAAAGTGTCCTTATCGTTAAATCGACTAAACAGTTTCTCCATACTGACTTGAGTCATTAAAACTGGATTGGCACTAAAATAGGTTTCTATATACTTTCTTCCCAACCCCGTTTTTAATAAATTGTTAAAGTTAAATTGCTCTGACGGTTGGTCGCCGAACATCATATCCGAACTTATCAGTTTGGCATAAATTGGGGAATATAGAATAACTAAATGAAGTATGGAATGATTATATGCTTTTGAATATAAATTTTTAACCATTGAATTAGAGTGCTCTTGGGTGTCTTCCTGAACTTCAAGTTGTTCAATGAATTCATTTAATACATCATGATTTGCTAAAAGTCCGGATAACACGTATGAGGAGATTTCATTTCCATAATCAAGTAATATGGAGATGCAAGAAACGTTTTTAACAGGTAACAGCAATGTGGTGTGAAAAAAATGGGTCAAAATTTCTATTCTGTTGTCTAAAAGATCTTTTATCAATGAAAGGCCTTCAGTGGTCCGTACCAGATCGAAAAAAGGAGTTGTCAAATATTCCTTACTAGGAGTAGTTAATGCTAAACCCAAATGCTTATCGGTAAAGATCCATGTGTTATAAATAATATAGCGAAATAGTCCAATATAGTTCGGTTTTTTTTCTAACCCTTTATTATTATAAGTATGGAATATGTTACGGCACAATTGACTAAAAACACTATTACCCGTACCTAAAGTTTTAATGAGATGAAATATATCCATACTGTTTAAAAGTATTGGCTTAATAGCCCATAGATTTAATAAAATATTTATCCCCTCCTCCGTGAGCGATAAATAAAATAAGGCAGAGGATGGATTTTTTTCCGGGAGTAACTGTGTCAGCCTATTGTCGCAACATGCCAGTGCCAAGCGTTCTTTAAAAGATTTATTTTGACAAAGTTCTGCTAAAAGTGGCACAGCAATATGAGAAAAGCCCATAAGGTTTGGGCCTTTTAGGTCATTTAAGAACGGTTCAGGATTTTTCAGAGTAGCCGTTATAAATTTTCTTTTGTCGTCCTCGGTCCATTCTTTCAAATAACTTATTTTGTTTTTTTTCGCGTCATAATTAAAATACAAAGTACTCCAGCTGGAAATGGTCACCTTATTCTTTTCATTATTATCAAGATTAGTTAAGTGCTTGCGATTTTTTCCTTTTCGAATGCGAATTTTTTTAGCAGAGTTATTTTTTTGAATAACGTTATTCTGGGACATATGTATCGTCGTATCGGATTTTCTCTCAGAATTAAATCCTTGTTGCTGTAAATACTCGTTAAATGATTGGTTATTTTTCTGCAAATGTGAGCGGAATATATTTTGAATATATTCTATAAAAGGGAGCTCATTCACTTGCAAAAATTGGGTATATTTTTTCTGGAGAAATTGCAAAAATGGAACACCTTCTTTTTGCAGGTATCGCGTATATATGTCCCACGCAATGGATGTATTCGGAATTTTCCATTGGCGAAAAAACTCATGTTCCCAATCGGTTCTGGTTGAGTTGATTTCATTTTTAGAGGCAGGAAGTTCCTGATCTATCTGATTGGTATTATTGGATGGTTTAAGTGAGTTAATTAAACATTGGGTAGTGTAATTCTCTGTATGAATTATTAAAAGATTTTCACTAGAGCGAGTTACCGCAGTAAATAATCCGCTAAAAACAAAATCAATCAATGCGTTTATGTCTTTATTAGTCCTATTGGAATTTATTTTTTTATGGTCCGAATTTATTAAAGGTGCAAGCTTACTTATTTGTGGCTCATTAAAAAGTTCGAAAAGCACTATGGTTGGATATTCTAATCCCCGGATTTCATCTATGGTCATTATCAGAGGGTGATTGGAGAAAGTAGTTCGAGCCAAGTCACGCATTTCAGATGTTACTATCACCGCCACATTAGAACTATTAACATTTTTTTTGAGCCGATCTAACTCTTCTTTATCATCAGGATTAATCCATTTCACCATCCCTTTTTGTTCATCAAAGTTCGATGTGGCATGTATTTCAGTCTCTTGTCCTTTGTATAATACCCCACCTAGAAGATAATTTTTCAAAGCGAGTATTTGGTTAGCCAGGTGAATTACTTTAGGTGGGCACCGAAAAGAATCGGTTAGTTGATGTACGGTTGCGTGAGGAAATTTTTTAGTTTTTAGCCAGACCAAACTGGATAAACCCTCATAGCTTTGATTTGAGTCACCACAAAAAACCAGGTTATTATTTTTTGTTTGTTGCACAATTTGTTTTAATTTAATGGGGGTATAGCTTTGTACTTCGTCAACAATAATCGCTGAGAACTGGCGATGTAATTGGGTATTAATTGCAAATAGATTGTAATCATTTTTTTTGTATTGGTTAAGGTATTTTTGATAGTGTTCGGCAGTAGATAGTACCCATAGTTTTTCTGCCTGATTATGTATAAGGGTTTGCCTATCGCCAGCATTTAAATATTCTGTAGAGGTATCAAACCCTGAAAGAAGGCGAAGTTCCTGATAAAGCAGGATGGGATCAGTGACACATTGGACATCAGAAACTTTGAGCGTCTCGAGGCGTTTATTTTCATTTTTTAAATATACGTTAAACCAGACTTTGAAAAAATCATAGCTGACGGCGTTTTTTTCAGGCAATATGTCACCCTGATACTGTGCAAATTGCTCAAACGTTAAAAATAGGACAGATTCCTCAGGCTCTATCCATTGCTCCTGCATCTTACTAACAAGCTCTTTAGTACCTATATAGGCTATAGGTTCATCAGCATCCGGAGCCAAGTTATTTTGTAGTTGATGTAATAAAGATTTGGCTACTAATGATTTTCCTGATCCAGGAATACCCGTCAGGATTAACGGAAGAGGTGCGGGGAGTGCTTTTTCCTGATTATGATTTAAGGATACCCATTGGTTGGCATAAAAATCTAAAAAATTAAATGAAGTGGTATTTGATGGGGATGTTACCTCTTCTTCTTCTTCTTCTTCTTCTTCCTCCTCTTTCGTTTGATTGACAAGACTTTCTGTTATCAATTTACGAAGGCGTTTTAAATGGTCTGATTTAAGTAATGGATTATTTTCATACTTATGATTTTCCATAATATCAACAAGAACCAAAACGGTTTTATTCTCATGCCTGATTTTAATAAAAAGCAATCGGGCTTTATCGTTGGCTTTAATCCGGAAAAGCCCTTTTCCCAAATCTTCCCAATCTTGTCCATTTGTGTAAGGATTTTCAGCAAATTTAGTAAGTGCGGGTAAGTATTCTTCCAATAAAACTGGTGAAATTTTTCTCCAGATGTAAAAGCCTGACATAGGGATAACCGTTAGAAAAAACTGTATAATAATGCATCATTTCGTAAGATTTTTTCTTGGGGATTTAATCAGTTTATAGATAACAGGTAAGACGAATAATGTAAAAAATGTTCCAAGGCACAAACCTCCAATCAGTACTGTACCAATAGCATGCCGTGATTCAGCTCCTGCATCGTTTGACAGGATCAAAGGTATTGCGCCAAACACCATAGCCGCAGTGGTCATTAATATGGGTCTAAGACGAAGGACTGCCGCTTCTTGAATGGCCTCAGTTACAGGTTTTCCGGCTTTTAATAATTGATTAGCAAACGCTACAATTAATATCCCGTGTTTGCTTATAAGCCCAATTAAAGTAATTAACCCAACCTGGGTATAAATATTTAATGATTGATTAAATAGCCAGGTAAATAATAATGCCCCAGAGCAGGCAAGCGGTACTGTGAACAAAATAATAAATGGATCGGTAAAATTCTCAAATTGGGTGGATAAAATTGCGTAGATAAATATCAGGGAAAGAATGAGCAAAAACAACATCGTATGTGATGACTCATAAAAAGCTTTTGCGGCACCAGTCCAGGTTAGTTTGTATTGAGGCGGTAATTCTTTTTTAGTAATCTGAGTTAGATTTTTTATCCCGTTAGCCATGGATTCATTTTTATGCAATTGCACGTGCAAGGTAGTTGAGCGCATTTGCTGAAAGTGATCCAGGGTAGCCGGTTGGGCTTTAGGTTGCAGTTTTGCTATGGCTCCCAGCGATACCCGTTTTCCATTGGATGTTGTCACGTACAGCTCATCAAGAGTCCAGGGAGTCTTATTGCCTTTGACGGTTAAAGAGTAAGTAACGCCATTTTTTTCAAACGTTTGCGATTTATCCCCACTAAAAAATACTTCAATGGTTTTTGCTACCTGACTCGGACTAATTCCAAGCTTTGCCATCTGGTTTGCATCAATGTCAATCGAGTAACCCATTGTATCAAGACGCAATTCGTAACTTGTTGCTTCAAATTTTTTAGTTTTATCTATTGCCGCTTTTAATTGTTCTGTTTGGTTAAATAATTCTCTGAAACTGTCTGGAGTAGAAATGACCATCGCTAGTTCGGAGCCAGTCCCTGCATTATCAATTCCTGGCAAACCAGTATCCCAACTCCACACGTGAGGATCCACTGATGGGATGCGGTAAAATGAAGGCTTAAGGTCTTCCACAATCTGATTGGCTGAACGTTTTCTTTGCGCATGTGGTTTTAGGGGAAGCAACACACTGGCACCCCAGTCGCCAATAAAGGTGAGTTGTTGACTTGATTCCGGTACTTTGCCGCGAATTTTTTCAATACGCTCCATTTTTTTATCCAGAAAATCGATATCTTCACCCGCGACAATAGGAGTAAAAACGCCGATTAAACCCCGATCCTCTTTGGGAGCGGTTTCATTAGTTAACAGTTGGTAGAAACCTATGGACGCAATTATTGAGAATAAAGCAGCCAATAACATTTTGTTTTGATGCCTGAATGTTACATGCAATGCATTACTGTATTTATCAGTTAATTTGTCCAGCAAAATATCCAGCTGAGGCCACCATTTTTTTCCATCAACTCGAAGAAAATGAGCGCACATAAGGGGCGACAGAGTGAGCGCAATTATTCCTGAGATAAATACACTACCCGCCAAAGCTACAGCAAATTCAATAAATAATTGGCCTAACATTCCCTGAATAAAGGCTATGGGTAAATATACACTAGCTAAAGTGAAGGTCATCGCGACAATGGCAAATCCAATTTCCTGTGCGCCCTTGATTGCGGCGTTAAAGGGAGTTAATCCCTCCTCAATATGACGCCATATATTTTCTAAAACGATAATGGCATCATCAACCACTAGACCAATAGCTAATACCATAGCAAGCAAAGTCATCAGGTTAAGCGAAAATCCAAACAGTTTAAGAAAGAGTAATGAGCCCAGTAGTGAAATAGGAATGGTAACTAAGGGAATAAGGGTGGCTCTTACGCTGCGTAAAAAAAGAAAAACGACAATTAAAACCAAAAATATGGCTTCACCTATGGAAGATCGAATGTTTTTGATGGAAGAGTTGATAAACTCAGATTGATCCACAATAACATGTGCTTTCAAATCATCGGGAAGACTTTTTTGAACCGAAATTAACGTTTCATTTACTGCTTTTGACACATCAATAGGATTGGCATCGTTCGCGCGATTTATTGATAAAACTAGGCCTGCATGGCCATTTACGCGAACCCTCATTTGCGTATTATCTGTTTCAAGTGCCACAGTGGCGATTGATTTTAATAAGACCGGATGTTGCTTATCCGCTCTGATTAATAGATTTTCGTAATCCTCTTTGGTTTTTAATTCGGAATTTAATGTGCTTGGAATTTTATTTTTAAATTTACCAGCAGGTAAAGAGACATGACTTTTTGCGAGAGCCTCAATAACTTCGTTTGCGTTAATGCCAAACGAAAATAACTTTTCAGGTATCAGACTGATGGTGTAAGTATAGGGCTGTCCCCAGACGTTAACTGTTGAAACGCCATCAATGCTGCGAAACAGGTTTTTAAAATTAAGATTGGCATAATGGGTCAGCTCACCAAACTCTCGGGATGAGGACTCTAGGGATATGGCAATAAACGGTAGACCGTTTGTCTTTCTTTGGCGCTCGACTGCAGGGGATTTAACTTCTGCTGGCAAATAGGATTTCGCTCTGTTTGTTGCATCCTGGGCCGCATTTAGTGCTCTGTCCATTGAAGTCCCTGCGCGAAATACCAAGGTAATTTCGGAACTGTCTGCATAAGATTGTGAGGTGATGGTTTCTAAGCCTTCAATCCCTGCCAATCGGTCTTCAAGAATATTGGTTATTGATGTTTCAATTAATTCCGGGCTGGCATTAGGATAATTGGTGGTAACGGTAATCGTCGGAAAACTAATATCAGGATATTCCCTGATGGATAGTTGATTGAGGCATAAAATGCCTAAGACCACAATCATGGCGTTTAAAATAATGGCAGGGACAGGGTGTTTAATAAAGTAGCTAGTGAGTTTCATTTTAGCTGGTCACCGAAGTATTTACCTGGTGAACCTCAACGGTCATTTGAGGATAAACGCGTTCCTGTCCTTTAATAATTAGTTTTTGTCCTGAATTTAAGCCTTCAGTTATTTCAATTTGATCCTGTTCTTTTAAACCAGTAGTGACCGCAGTTAATTCAACTTGATTGTTGTTAACCAGGTAAACATACGGTTTACTGTTTCTTAAAAAAAGTGCCTGATAGGGGATGACGATGACTTCTTTTTTTTCTGCAACGATCAAATCAACAGTAACCGTCGAACCAATAAGGCATTGTTCACAACGTATATCTACGTCAGCAGGGCACATATGAGTTTCCTCATCGAGCATTTTTTGTACGTGAGTCAGTGGGTATTCTTTGTTTAGAATGGCAACCTTTTGGCCCTCATTAATAGAGGTCAAATTACTGCAGGGTATGTCGAAATCAACGACCAAAGAAGTAGGGTCGTAAAGAGTGACTACCACTTCACCCGGATTTACCTGGGCTCCTTCCCGTTTTTTATAGGCTCCAATAATTCCATCAAAAGGCGCATAAAAATGCAGGTTGTCGCGTTCAATTTTTGTTTTTGATAATTCTTTTTGGGCGACAATCCAGGCCTGTTTTTTTTCTTCCGCCTCTCGGGTACTTACTACCCCACTTTTAATTAAAGGGCTAAATCGGTCAAACTGTGCCTTAGCCAGAGCTTCACCACTAACGGAGAGTTGTAGGTTATTTTCAACATCCGCATTATCTATTTTAGCAATTAAAGTCCCTTTTTTGACTTTTTGACCTGATGGGATAAGGGCATCGAGTGTACCACTTCCCTTGGCAACCAAAGCGGTTGCATGTTTTGGGTGAATAGTACCGAGTAATGTGATGGTTTGTTTTATGTTTTTCTTTTGAATCGTTTCAACTTCGACTAATTTATCAGGAATTTTTGTTTCTGGGTTTTTTTTTCCGTGAATCCAAAATCCTAAAGCCGAAATCACAATGGTGATTAGACCGAGACTAATAAATCGCCAATAATTTTTTTGCGATGGTAGTGTTAAAAGTCTACGCCACACGTTGCATTACCTTGATATCCGAGATTGGCTTTAAACTGTAACATAAATTTAATCTGAAACCATAGATATGATTTGAATTTATACAATAGCTACAGTATTTATTGTATCAGTTTTGATTTAGAAGCAGCATTCGTGAATGACTAGGAGATTCGTGCATCCCTGTATTACGCTTCGCTAATACAGGCTACGAATTAAACAAATTATCAAACTATTGTAGCCCGCATTAGCGAAGCGTAATGCTGGACCTAACCGTTATACCTCAGCCAAATTGCCCTTGGATTCAAGCCAGAGTTTGCGATCTCCTGCTCTTTTTTTATTAAGCATCATATCCATTATGGCCTCAGTTCCTTCTTCATCGTCGAGAGTAAGTTGCACCAGGCGGCGAGTATTGGGATCCATCGTGGTTTCGCGGAGTTGTATGGGGTTCATCTCGCCTAAACCCTTAAAACGTTGCACGTTAATTTTTGCTTTCGTAGTTTGATTCAAATGATTGATAATACGTGTTTTTTCCTCATCATCGAGCGCATAATGAACGATTTTACCGGCGTCAATTCGAAATAGAGGTGGCATGGCAACAAAGACATGTCCTGCTTTAACCAGCGGTTTAAAATGGCGCAGGAATAAAGCACAAATAAGCGTCGCGATATGGGCTCCATCAGAATCAGCGTCTGCGAGAATACATAACTTACCATAACGCAAGCCATTGAGATCGTCAGAGCCAGGATCAACTCCTATTGCGACGGAGATATCATGAATCTCTTGTGAAGCCAGTACTTGCGTCGATTCTACTTCCCATGAGTTTAAAATTTTACCGCGTAGAGGCAAAATGGCCTGAAAATCTTTATTACGTGCCTGTTTAGCAGAACCACCCGCAGAATCCCCCTCCACTAAAAATAATTCAGCCTGGCTAAGATCGGTTTGCAAACAATCAGCCAGTTTACCCGGCAATGCAGGCCCCTGGCTTACTCGTTTACGAGCCACCTGTTTTGCCTGTTTTAAACGTTTTTGAGCTCGTTCTATGGCTAATGCTGCAATAGCTTCACCCTGGTTACGATGTTGATTTAACCATAAAGCGAACGCATCTTTGATTACGTTACTCACGAAAGCAGCTGTTTGTCTTGAACTTAATCTTTCTTTGGTCTGGCCTGCAAATTGGGGTTCTTTCATTTTTACCGATAAAACATATTGGCAGGGTTCCCATAAATCATCAGCACTTAATTTGACCCCACGTGGTAAAAGATTTCTTAACTCACAAAACTCAGCCATAGCATCAAACAATCCAGAGCGTAAGCCATTGACATGAGTTCCCCCCTGAACGGTAGGAATTAAGTTTACATAGCTTTCGTTTAAACTACTGTTTGCTACTTCTGACCAGACTAAAGCCCAATCCACGGTTGCTTCATCATTTTTAAATTCCCCAGCGAAAGGTTCTTCTGGGAGATAATCAATGGGTAGGGTTTGGCTCAGATAATCCGTGAGTCCGTGTTCGTAACACCAATGGCTCTCTTCATTCGTTGCCTTATTGATAAAGGTCATGGAAAGGCCGGTACATAAAACAGCTTTGGCACGAAGTACATGGGTGAGATGTTTTAATGAAATGCGTGTGGTGTCAAAATATTTAGGATTAGGCCAGAACCGGATGATGGTTCCGGTCTCCCTTTTTTTAACTGTCCCGGTTTCATTTAATTCCCGAGTTTTGTCGCCATTGGCGAAAGACATCTCGTAAATAATTCCATTACGTTTGATAGTGACATCAAGCCGATCGGAAAGAGCATTAACCACCGATACGCCAACACCATGTAGACCACCTGAGAAATTATAATTCTTGTCTGAAAATTTACCCCCCGCATGCAAACGGGTCATAATGACCTCAACACCACTTAAGCCTAACTGAGGATGAAGGTCGACGGGCATGCCACGGCCATTATCTTCCACCTCAACGGACCCATCTTCATGCAAAGTTACCTTGATGTGGCTTGCAAAACCTGCCAGTACCTCATCCACGCTATTGTCGATTACTTCTTGAGCCAAATGGTTCGGCCGTGTGGTATCGGTATACATACCGGGACGTCTCTGGACGGGTTCAAGGCCATTTAGGACTTCAATCGCTTCGGCATTGTAGGTTTCAGACATGGTAATTACTCAAATTGAAATTAGACTTATTTTAGCATAAATCATTATGAAACTGTGTAGATATAGGGAAATGAAAAACATTGTGGAAAATATTTAGGAGGTTAAAGGCTAAAGTATCCCCCTAAAATTTTATGTTCTTTTATCATTCACAATGTTTCTTTTGTCATCNNATGCATTAAAAATTATGAGGAGAATACCTCAGGGTTGAAGGGCTTTGAGAAGAGGGGGAACGCCTATTCTTGCCAGTACGGTAATTCTCTTGTTAGAGTGTCTTTATATTTATTTTTGGTTTAGCCCATGCCAGATACTGCTGAAATCCATCACTTATCGGTTGCTTTTTTAAATGCAAAACGAATTACTAATGCCCTTGATAAAGTCAGCTTTAATTTAAAACCTGGTGAGACCTTGGTTTTGTTAGGAGAGTCTGGGTGTGGTAAATCGTTAACCTCCTTAGCACTAATGCGTCTGCTTCCTGAGAATGGAGTTTATGGGTTTAATAGCAAGATAAATTTGGATGGAACGGATATCCTGCAATTACCCGAATATCTGATGAGGGAATTAAGGGGGCGCAGAATGGCGATGATTTTCCAGGAGCCAATGACTGCTTTAAACCCGGTCATGACCATAGGAGAACAAATTCGCGAACAATTGGATAAGAACAAGGCATACTCTGCGTCGGATCTGAATGAGGCGTTAATATCTTTATTAAATGAAGTTGAAATGCCCCAACCGGAAGTAAAAATTCACCAATATCCCCACCAGCTTTCTGGAGGTCAAAAACAGCGAGTAGTTATTGCTATGGCATTGGCATGTGAACCGGATCTGTTAATTGCCGACGAGCCTACAACCGCACTTGACGTGACTATTCAGGCACAAATTTTAACATTGCTAAAGAAATTACAAAAAAAACATCAAATGAGTTTAATGCTTATAACCCATGATTTAGGGGTGGTTAAAGAAATGGCGGATAGGGTATGCGTCATGTATGCAGGTCAGGTTGTAGAGCAGGCACCGGTTACACCATTTTTCGAGAAAATAGGTCATCCTTACGTGCAACAATTACTGGCATCCCTGCCATCATTTGCCAAACGGGATCAAAAATTATCGATTATTAATGGCAATGTGCCCACTCTTGATGCCCTTCCTAGTGGCTGTCGATTTCATCCTCGCTGTATTTACGCATTTGAGCGGTGTGTTACCGAGGAACCTCAGTTACAACATGTAGACGACGACCGGCTCATTCGTTGTCATTTATACCCGCAATTCGATCATTTGCCTCCTTTAGAGAAAAAAGTTCTTAATTGGGATAAAACTCAATCCGGGGGTGAAACGATACTGACCGTGCAGGATCTCTCTGTTTATTTCGTGCAGAAAAAAGGGTTATTTTCGCGTCAAAAAGATATTTTTAAAGCAGTTAATGGTCTGTCATTTCAATTAAAGCAAGGCCGTACTCTGGCCTTAGTTGGTGAGTCAGGGTGTGGAAAAACCACTGCCAGCCGTGCCGTACTTCGGTTGTTGCCCATTACAGCAGGGACTATTGATTATCGTGGCCAATCTGTACGCGCATTGAAGGGTAATGATTTAAGACAGTATCGTAAAAAAATACAAATTATTTTTCAGGATCCGTTTTCCTCAATGAATCCTCGGATGACCGTAGGAGAAATTATTGCTGAAGGAATGCATGCACAAGGAATGAAAAACTCAGTGATACAGAAGCGTCAAAAGCTTTTGCTGGAGCAGGTTAATTTACCTTCCACTACTTTGTATCGTTATCCCCATCAGTTTTCTGGTGGTCAACGACAACGAATCTGTATTGCCCGCGCACTGGCTACTGATCCTGATATTTTAATCTGTGATGAGCCAACGAGTGCTCTGGATGTTTCAGTGCAAGCTCAAATTCTTAATTTGCTTAAAGAGCTCCAACTGGAGAAGGGGATATCCTATTTATTTATTACGCACAATATGAGTGTCGTTTCTTATCTCGCAGATGAAGTGCTAGTGATGAAAGACGGTATGAGTGTTGAGTTTGGCTCTTGTGATGACCTATTAAAAAGACCACAGCATGAATACACCAGGAAATTATTAAGTTCCGTTTTGCTGGTAGAATAAATTTGTTTCAACTCGGTGAGAAGACCCTATTTAGTAGAGGAATTAACATCCTGGATTATTTTATCTTGAAACAAGAGTGTCAGTTCAAAAGGTAAATTTTCAGGTGGGGTATTTTCCCATAAACTAACTACGTGGCCACCGAATCCGGCACCAATAATTTTACAGGCCAGGGCGTGTTTTTTAAGTTCCGTCACATGGTCATGCAGTTTGGGTGATACTAAATCCCAGTCATAGAAGCAGCTATTGCCCAAATCCAGTCCATTAGCCAACAGGGACAAACGTTCAGGTTTTTCTGTTTCCAGTGCCAGCTTGACCAGCATGGCTGAGGTTTGCATGGTATCATCAATGCGATTTGCTTTAATGGGATCTGATTTACGCATATCCCTTACTTTTTTCACGCAGGGTTCGGTAAAGCTGGTTTCTCCAGAGCTGGAAATATATAAGTTAGGCTGCCAGCATTTATTTATTGCTACGATTTCACGATTTGAAAAATATTGAATGGTGTCGGTTGCAAGAACACCTGCGATGTCCAGCCCACTGCTTTTGCCATGAAACATATTCTCCAGTGTTACTGCAAAATCAAACAATTGTGATCGTGGAATTAAACCCTCATGGATAAGCCATTCAGTAACGGCAACACAAATTGCAGCGGAAAAGCCCAAGCCACCACATGGGGGGATGCTTGAGTCAATGTCAAATACTCCAGTTAAACTCGATGCATCTTTCTCCAGTAACTCAAACGATTTGCTGATAATAGGCCATAACATAATATTGAACGTACTGTTACCTTCCCCGGAAATAGTGTACATGGTCTTGATTGTATCAGGTCTATAACATAGCGTGAGAGTATATCTGTCGAAAGGAGTCACCAGAGCATAACCTCTTTGCAGTATGATGTGTTCTCCGGCGAGTATGCATTTGGCTGGGACTGTAATTTTAAAACTCATTTATTGTCCAAAAATGATTCATTATGAGTAATTGTAGTTGCTATTAATGCGCTCTGCAAACTGAATTGGAGACCATAACACTAGAAGTCTTTTGATTTATTATAATCGCTATCTATCAGTACCTGCAGGGCTTTTCCAAACCAGGGTGTGAACAATTCAGGAGATTGTGTTAGTTCCAAATGCAGTTCTTCCATCGAAATCCATTTTATCGCGTGAACCTCTTCTTCATTAAAGGGTATTTCCTGATCATAACAGGAGCCGACCAGAACGTAATCCAGTTCGTTTTCAAAAAAACCATTATCCAGAATGGCTACATAATGAAAACGTCCGATAAGCTCCAAATCCGCAGAAATGCCCATCTCATACTGCAATCGTTTTTTAGCACTAGTTAAAATGTCTTGGTGTGGAGGAGGATGAGAGCAACATGTATTGGTCCATAAACCCCCACAATGATATTTATCCAATTGTCTTTGTTGCAATAACAGTTCGATGTTTCCATTTCGAATGCGGTAAATGAATACAGAAAAAGCTCTGTGAAGCATTGCGTATTTATGAGCTGAAATCTTATCTATTATTCCTATAGGCTCATCATTAGGAGTTATCAGTACGATCTCTAAATTGTTCATATTAATAGCCAACAACACAATATATATAAATATTATACTAAAAATGCTGAAATAACGTGCTGTACCACATTTATAAATGATATTTCTCAATTTACTTGCCTCTAAATTGGGCAACTATTAAATTAAGTGATTTTATTTTGTACTATAATTGATAGAGGTCCTTTATATAGCAAGATCGGCTGGGCGATTATGAGGAATTTGCCCAGAGTCACAGCGAAGCGCTGAAAGGGATGATTATTGGGTATGGAGACTGATGAAGATCTTATATTCAAAGGCAATTGTGTCACCTCTTTAGCTATAAGGGGCTGTTATGCCAAAAAATGAATTATTTAACGGTTTTTCCAAGCTAAGTCGATTGGAGCGTTTTAATCGATTGCGTGAAATGGGTGCTTTAACTGATGACGATCTAAAGTTTTTTGCACAAGGGGGGCTTAAGGATAATACCATTGCTGAAAATCTTATTGAAAACGCTATCGGGTATTTTCAGCTTCCCCTGGGCGTCGTTACTAACTTTATCATTGACGATCACAATCCTGTAATACCTATGGCTGTTGAAGAAACGTCAATAATTGCAGCGCTTTCAAAAACTGCCAAATGGATTAACGAACATGGCACTATATCTACTTCAACGGAAGGTGATTGTATTATCGGACAAATTCAAATTGCACAGGTAAAAGATATTCACTTCCTTGAATCCAAATTGCTTGATAACAAAGCGCTTTTTATTGAATTGGCAAACAGCACTATCGCAGCAGGTTTATTCCAAAGAGGCGGTGGTGTAAAAGATCTTTATTTACGCAAAATTAGCTGTCCCAATGGTGATTTAATGGCAATTATTCATTTGACTATGGATCCCGTGGATGCCATGGGTGCTAATGTCATTAATCAGGTTTTAGAATATTTAAAAGGTCCGATAGAAGAATTAACTCACGAAACCGTGACCATGTGTATTCTATCTAATTTGAATGATCTGAAAATTACCAAAGCAGAAGTGGTTATCCAAAATGTCGGTGAAGATTTAGGACAGCGCATAGAACAAGCGTCTATTTTTGCTGAACTGGATCCCTACCGTGCAGCCACCCATAACAAAGGGGTGCTCAATGGTATTGATCCGGTTCTTATAGCTACGGGTAATGACTGGCGGGCAGTTGAAGCCAGTATCCATTCATATGCTGCACGAGATGGTCAATATCGGGCAGTCACTCGCNNATAATACATTAAGTGGTGAATTTAAAGCCCCCATTGTTGTAGGAATCGCAGGCGGTGTTACCTCCATTCATCCCACAGCCAAAATTGGGTTACAGATGCTCGGGGTTAAATCTGCAAAACATTTATCACGTATCGTAGCTGCCGTGGGTTTGGTGCAAAATCTGGGAGCCTTAAGAGCTTTATGTTCTGAGGGGATCATTCAAGGACATATGAAACTGCATTTAACTAACCTGATGATGATGGCAGGTGCAGATGAGCATGAGCGTGGCATTTTGCGGGAACGTATTCAGCCCTTAATTGATGAAAAGAAAAGAATTAGTCCGCAGCATTTAACCGATTTATTATTGGAAATTAGAGGTAAGGTTGTAGAGTAATAAGAAACGTTTATTTGGACTTATAAAAAAAACATTTTTGGAGCCAGGATGAGTAGCATCAAGTTTAATTATCCGAACCATATTGGAATTATCATGGATGGGAACAGGCGATGGGCTAAAAGAAAAAACTTACCGGCCATTATGGGGCACATTGCGGGCTCCAACATTGCCTGGAATACAATACTTTCCTGCATTAAATTAAACATAAAATATTTAACGATGTTCGCATTCAGTTCTGATAATTGGAAAAGAACTGAAAATAAGCAATCAGATCATATTATAAAACTTATAATCTACTACATATACCATAATTTGAATAAATTTCACCAAGCTGATGTGGCAATCAGATTTATTGGTTCACGAAGTAATTTAGCTAAAAAAAATCGTTCCCTGATGGAAAAAATTGAAGTAAAAACAGGTTTTAACAGCAAACTTAAGTTATTTATAGCCTTAGATTATGGGGGGCAATGGGATATTTTAAATGCTACTAAAATTTTAGCGCAGAAAGTATCGGATAATGAAATTAGTGTTGAGCAAATCAATGAAGAGTTATTCTCGAGCGTTCTGTCTACTGCGCCTGCTCCGTTCCCTGATTTAATCATTCGTACGGGCGGTGATACTCGTTTAAGTAATTTTTTATTGTGGCAAATTCCCTATGCAGAAATATTCTTTACGTCCATTTTATGGCCTGATTTTAATCACGAAGAGTTAGTTAACGCTTTAAATTACTATGCGGAAAGAGAAAAAAGATATGGTTCCTAATTTGAATTGCGTTAATAAGCAGGTCTAATTTTATACTGCTATATTTGTACAGTAGTTCTATAATTTCGCTGGAGCAATCATGAAAAATGGGGACAAATTATTTTTTTTTGATTTTGATGGGACTATTGTCAATTCCATGAGACATTATCTCTCGCATTATAATTGCTATGCCAGGGAAAATAAAAAACCTGTTTTAACAGAAGTTGACTTTCAAAAGTTACGGACTGAACCCTATAACGAAGTAAGAAAGAAATTAGGGCTCGGTTTAATTGAAGCCTATTTGCTGGATAAAAAGCTAAAGCGCGAGATTTATAAAAATCCGCATAGGGTTCAATTAACTCCAGGAATAAAAGAGGTGTTCCAGGAGATTCAGCAAAACGACAGTTTAATTTATATTATTTCATCGAATTCTAAACAAAATATTGCAAAAGTATTACACGCTCATAATATAAATAAAGTTGAAAAAATTATTCATACGTTTCGCGCGTTTAATAAAACCTATTTTCTTAGAAAATTACTTCAAGAACATCAAAATTACAAACATGCATTTTTAATATCCGATGAGTACAAAGACATCATCGCTGCTAATAAATTAGGAATAATTTCAATAGCAGTGACTTGGGGTGCCAATAATTTTAATCACAAATTGGATATAACTCCTACTTATATCGTGGATCAACCTCTGGAAATCTTAAGCACTATTAGGAATTTACATCTGTAATTATTGGGGTGTTTTAGCTCCCGATAAATATATCCAAACAATTGATTTCTTCATCTGCCTAGGTAACTTGATTCAATTAATGGCAATATTTTGCTTGCAATGTTCTTAAGTTGACCATATAATGCGCTCTAATATTTCAAATAGATTTTTTGCGGAACATCTTTTGGAATTATGCAATGGAAATTATTTTAGTTAACTTAAATAAAAGGATATGCATCATGCCTCAGTTTGCCTGTTTAGAACAGCACAAGCCCTATTTAAATTCAATTCTCTTTCTCAGTCTTTCTAAGTTTTAGCGGTGTTAATCACACGAAAAAAACGGTGTTAAAAACAATCGATATCAGTGAAAGCAGAGAAATCTAATGTGATCAACTCATACCAAATTTCATAGGACGGGTATTTCTTTTTTTTGAAATTACCTAAAAAGTTCATATAAGAGCAGGAGCGGTTTATGGCAACATTTAAAAGACAACAAAACACGATTAATATTAATAATAATACAAAAATCGTATTAGAGGCATTTTTGAGTGCATTAAAAAGCCATAAATTAGAACAGTCTGCATTAGCGCCTAACACATTACAAAAGAAAAAAGGCTTTTGGAAAGTGGTAACCACATTTGAAGATGTATTCAATAAATCGCTAAACGGTCGCACTCATCTTTTACCGGCGCTTGATCTTGAAATGGATGACCATGCCAATGATTTTATAAAAGAATACATTGATTTTTGGAACATAATTCTTGAGGAAGATAAAATTGATCTAAAGCAATTGCTTGCCAATGGAATTGAGAGTCCACTGATTTTAATCAAAGAATTATTAATCAGGATTTGTGCTGATGCGATTAGTCAAAACATGAGTGGCGATCATGATGGTGAAATTCTTGTTCAAGTAATGGAAACATTTATTGATAATGTAAGGCCGCACAGTGACATACTAAAGCTAGGCTTTTTATCAAAGAAATACTCGCAAACGAGCCTGGTATTGATAACGGAACATAACGATTGGCTTGTATCTATAAAAAATCTTGTTGGTGGGGTGAAATTATTACATGCCAATAAAACTGCTTTATCCAATGCCTCTGATTTAATAAACAAAACTGAGCTTGCTATTTTAAGATTGATTTTAGCTGAGTTATCCTCTGAAGCACCAATCGCTGGGTTGAAATATCGATTTGCTGATGAATTTGTAAAGAGGGGGGTGAAACAATTAGAAAACGAATTAATTATACGCGACCAAAAGATACTCAAAGACTCAGATGAAAAGAATTTATCTGTGGTCAAGTATGTAGAACAATTAAATTTAACTGATTTAGACAAACAAACGATTATCTTGCGATTAATTAATGATACCAAAGAATCAAATTTACGAAACAACCTGACTAAAAAAGTAAATTTAGAATATTTATATCAGCTATGGAATGATACAAAAACTATATGTGACATGATGAATTCGGCTCATATATTTAATGTCTTAACCGGCTGGATAGGGATAGTCACAGGCAGTATTAGAATGGATGGATTTGCAAAATTATTTCATATCTATGCTGATGAAGTTAAAGAAAAACTTATATTTAATTGTGAGAGACTGGAATCAAAAGGTTCACGCATTGAGGGATTAATGGAGAATAGGGTTGATGGAATTAACCTGTCTAATGAATGTCATAAATTTGCCGGGCAATTGGCAGCCCTACAGCTACCGGAAATTAAAAGTAAAATAATTAAGCTTATTGCTTCAAGCGTGGCTTCTCTGTCAACATTACAAACCAACTTAACCGGTCAGTATCAAGGGATTGAAGTGGTTAATCTCAATCTTTGTGAACATTTTATCGAAGAATTACAAAAAAATGCTTTACCCCAGCCTGCTAATCCATCAGGTTCTCTCAGAGTGATTGATATTTCAAATGGGTTGAATGATTCACAGGAGTTACGCTCGTCCCCATTATCTCTATCATTTGATAGTTCTTCGCCAAAATCAACTGATTCCATGAACCAAAATACTGTTTTGACTGAAAACTATGGAGGCTCTTCGGAAAGTAATTCATCCATATTAAAGGAGACCCCCTCTAGTCTCATGTTGCAAAAAAATCTACCTGTAAACACGTTACTTTTCCCAATCAGTAAGAATGAAGTAGCAGGTTTCTATTTAAGTTTTTTAAATGCTTATCAGTACACCCCATATGCCACAAGAAAAACTCTGGATGTGAATTCAGTAAAAGACTTAATTACTCAATATACAAGTAATAAGCATCATGCAAAAAAAATAAAAAATTGGTGCGATAGTTATGCTAAAGAAGGTATAAGCGTACCCACTAAGGATATTCATCATCCGCTTATTGCTGGCAGAATTTTATGCAAAAAATTAAATCATAACTCTTTGCAAATTCATATTGTTTATTTTGAAAATCCTTTGCAAGCAAAACTGGTAACTATTTCTTGCGTTAACCAAAAGAGCGATGTGGTAATACAAGATTACACTGTAGATAAATTAAGTCTGAATGAGAAGCAAATCTGTATTATCCATTCACAACAAGACTATTATTACGCAGTTAATTCTAAAAGTACCCTTTATCCTGAAATTATAACAGGAACTAAAGACAGCTCTCTTTTGAAAATGGATGATGATCTCTCGGATTCAGGCAGGTATTCTTGCCAAACCAGTGAAGCCGATTCAAGTTGCAATTCGATGGAAAGCTCCATGGAAGCAGCGCCTATTGCCAAGACTAAGCCAAAACAACAAATGAATCATCTGATCTCATTGTTTGGTTCAGGAAAAAAATCGAAAAAGAGGCAGCCTGACGTCAGTCAGCCTGCTCACTCAAAAGAGCGAGAGATTAAACCCTTTATTGCACAGGAATTAATCGAAATTCATCCATTAGTATCTATCGTGGCAACTATTATGGATAAAAATGATATGGTGCTATTGCAAGCCCTATTTAATGATACTCAAAGCACCTCAAAGCAACATTTTAAGGACGAAATAGCCAAATTGCCGAACAGTGAATTTAAAGATACCTTACAAAAACTGAGCGGTTCATTAACAGATAATGATTACGACATCATTAAAATGAGCAATAAAAATAAAGAATCTATTTTTGAGTTAATTTTGACTGCACATAATCCATGGGCTGTGAAGATTTTAGTGAACATACCCTCATTTACCAGCATCGCAGGTAAGTATCTGGATAATTCTTTATTGTCACAAATTTATCCTTTGTCAGTGCCCTCTTCTTTTATCGAACAACCTGTATTAAAGGCGCTTCGGGACAAAGTCGATTACTATATA
The DNA here is from genome assembly GCA_002352055.1 of Legionellaceae bacterium UBA2794. GTDB lineage: Bacteria > Pseudomonadota > Gammaproteobacteria > Legionellales > Legionellaceae > Legionella. Next base: position 2,957 of record DEHS01000069.1, on the reverse strand, counting down.
AAATATATTATGCCAACACGAAATTGGCCTAAAGATAGTGTTATCAAAAAAGACCGTGAAAATTTCCTGAAGTTATTCGAACTTGCATATGAGGATGCTTGTCGAACTGGGATAATAAAGCCTTTATCCCAGCTTATTCGGTTGCATAGTATTTATGATAAAGATAATAAAGATACCAGAGGATATTTGGGTAAAAGTGAACTTTACGATCCATTACGCGCAGTTATTAGCGAATATCTAAAAACCAAGGAAGGTAGAGCGGATGAAGGTATCGGTCAATTAGATAACCAGTTGAAAGAATATACATCCTCATTAATGAGGCAGGGTAAGTTTAAATTGCAATATAATCCTGATCAACAGAAGACTATTGACGGACTTCATCAAACGATAATCGAGGAAATTCAAAATAGAAAGCTGGCTGAGGAGAAAAATAGAAAAGCTACAGAACAGAGAGATCAGGATTTTCAAATATTATGTGGAATAGTAGCCCATCTAAAGCAGGAATTAGAACAATTGAAAAAAGTGAAAGACGAGGCAAGGCATCAGTTTACGCCCTAGTCAATTAAAAAGAGGAATCTCTACAGGTCTAGTTAATATTTTGGTAATGATGCTCTGGTAAATTGCATAACCAGAGTATCAATTTTTTAAGAACACGAGTGGAGTATCATGCCTGGGGATCCTAAAACAGAATGGAAAGCTGCTTATAAAGCACAACAAAATGAGAGCTGGATTAAATTATGCGACGAACTTTACAAAGAACGGAATGGGTTATTAAGGAGACTGCATCACGAATCCTCATGGAATCATCCTAGCCGCATAGCCTGGTTAACTTCGTTGAGTCGTCAACTGGTCAAAGACTCATCGTCATATAAACAGGGCAATGAGTTGAATGGCTCTTTAGATAACGTAATAAAGCCTTTAAATACCCTGTACCACGAGCTCCCTTTTTATAAGCGCTGGTGGTGGTATTTCCGTTATCGTTGGTGGCGGGTCAATGAAATTGCTGTTGCAAGTAGAGTGTTATCAGAATTGCAAGAGGATACATTAAAACAGGAACAATATCCTCAGCTTAAATTATTTATGGAAAGGACCTTAAAACAAATTAGCAGATGGAATTGGTTACATAAGGTGGTAAAAACAATGGAAGCTAAAATCGATCAACGTAAAATTATTGAACTTAAACCTCCAATTTTGACTCAATTAGAAAAGGTGTGGGAGCAGGGATTAAAAGAATTAAAGGAGTATGGAAATAAAACTTTTATCCATGGAGATTCTTTTTTAGGCATCACGACCAATCGAGAAATGGTTAATAAATTAAATCTTACGGAAATAAAAACATGTGAAGACAAACGCCATGAATTGGCCAAAACAGCCATAGAAAAAAGTTCAGCAGATAAATATAGCTGGCTAGGTGGAGGTTGTCAGGATCAACAATTGGCGCAAACGCGGGAGTTAGTGTATTACCGTTTATTAGAAGATTGTTTGCAACAGTTGTTAGTAAAACAGGCAAAGTATTGGACACAGGTAGATAATTATCGAAAGCAGGAGGCAAAAGATACGCTGGATATCTCTGTGATGCAGGATGTATTAGCAGAACTTTATGAGAGTTGGCATGATGAAATGATGCGCTGTCTCAGTTTATGTCGGGAAGGATTTTGCATCGCAACAGCCAGCTTCGCGACGGATGGGATGAGTTATATTTACCGGACAGCAGTTAAAGAAGTGATTCAGTTATTAAATACGAACGACAAAACCATGGATAATAAATGGGGTGGTGTATTAGTCATGATGAAAAATCGTCTGGAAGCGATTGTGGCTTATGAGGAGTGGCTATATGGTGATGAAAGTAGTCAGGAAATCCTTAAGTTAGATGAAGGCATCACACTGATACACTTCATAAAACAAGTCAATTCATTGGATAAGATACTAAAAAATGAAGAGGGTGATCCGGAGTTACGGCAAGCACTTATAGATAAAGCGGAAGCCTTAAAAGAATATGATTTGTCGAAGTTATGCTTACTTGGAATCAGTCGCGGAACCTTTGACATTCCCGATAAAAAACTAATTAATGAGATGAATGGATTGGTTGAAGGATACATTAAATCCGTTAAAGAAAGTAACCAATCCATTATAAAAGCAACAGTTGATGTGCAGGAAAATACGCCCGCCGAACGATATGAAATCACCACAGGTCTGATGGCGACATTGCGAATAAAAGATGAACTGTTGTGCCACTGGTTACGAACAACCGGTGGAGAGGAGGAAGAGCAAATCAAGCAGGATTNNAAAGGCGCAAGACGAATCCGCTTCGAAAAATATCCTTGGAGAATTAAGAGAATGTTATAAAAATTATGCTAGGAAATACCATCCTGATAAAATTCGGGATATTTTGAAAGAAGAAATAGCAGTAAGTATGTTTAAAACGTTTAGCCAAAATTTAGAACAAAGAACAAACGATTATACTAGCCAAATCTCGACTAACGACCCTTATTTTGAAGAAATTAAGCGATTATTAGAAGAATTAATTGGTCTGATAAAAAGCAGTAGTGATGAATATCAAAAGGCGACGAAGTTTTGTAAAGAACAAACTAAAGAGATTGGAGCGCTTATAGAAGTAGTACAAGGTTTGAGACAAGAAGTAAAAGCAATGCAAGCCAATGAAAATCAGCCTGATTTATCCAAGACGCAGGAACCAATGATTGCGGTTAATAAGAATGAATCCAAAGCGCCCGTATCAATGAACTTTAATAATAATTACGATCCTAACTTTTGGGGGAATCCAAAAGTAGAGTCTTCTGATAAAAATACGATTCCGGACTCAAAAGGACAAGTACTGATATAAATAGCCCATGCACCATTGGATGCTATCGCATTCCAGTTCATATTAATTTTGAAGACTGATTGCATCCAAGGTTTAAGTCTGTAAATAATTTTACGGTAGTGTTTAAATAACTGTG
>DEHS01000022.1 GCA_002352055.1 Legionellaceae bacterium UBA2794 | reverse complement strand
CTGAAGGGGAAGATGTTATGGAACCTAAACAAAATAGATTGTAATAAATTGACGCTATTGCCAGTCGAGCTCGGACGCCGATTTGCTGTGATTTAGGTTTTGGTTTACCCTCAAAATTTTATGCTCGTTTATTATGCATAAGATACCTTTTGTCTTCCCCGCGCAGGCGNNGCATTAAAAATTATGAGGGGATATATCCGTCCGCGGTGTTCACTTAGGGATTCGGATGTAACAATACCAGATAATCACTAGCCCCTAATCCAATTCATTTTTATAAGAAAAGTATTTCTTTAAATCAAAATACACAAATTCGTTGGTATGTGCCGGTTTTTTTCTACTCGCATAGGCAACCCAGGCCTCCAAAGTGGTCGTATTAAATAAAGCGGTTAAAAAGGTAATGTCATTGCCAACAGTTTTTGCAATTTTTAAACAAGTTTCTTGTGATAAATCATTTTGATTACGCTCAAGCAAACCACACATATCGCTCATAAGAAACTCTTCCGTCACTCCATTAACCTTTCTGTCCACCATATCTGTCCAATACACAATTCCTTCAATAGGTTTATAAAAACGTAACTCAGGGTCGTCATAGTTAATTAATGATAAATCCGGCTGAATATTATGTTCATAATGATGTAATAATTCCGGGCCCATAAAGATTAATTGCAATGATTCTTTAGTCTGTTTTGGATCTGAGATTATCGCAAAATGAGCAGTCGATGGCTTATTCTTTTTTATAAGTTCGACCGCCTGTGAAGCGGTTTGAGTTTTAGTCAGAATCTGTTGAATCAGGCATTTAATGGGAACACCGTGCACGCTGAATCGTTTAAAAAAAGGNNGCCCGCGGCTTTGACTAAAGGCCACCCCATGTTCATTTACACCAGTTAGAGCACCTCCTGTAAAACTGGCAATAAAATCGAAAGAGGCATACGCTGCGTCAATGAGCTTCCCCTGTTCGTTTTGAGGAATTCTAACAATCAACGAAGGAATATAACTCATTCCAATATTTTTATAATAATCTAAATCCCTAAGTTGGAAGGTGTCACCGGTTGTCATAGGCGGCTGTGCGGCAAACAAGGTACATTCTTGCTCACCAAGCTCCACCAGAACCAGAAACTTCTCCAAAACACCCTCAGGAAAGGGATAACCTGCCTCCGCGCAGCCATCGTAAAGCCCCAGGAGTTCGGCTTTACACTCCCAGGGAACATATGGTGCAAAGGCATCAACCGCCTGCTCCAGCTCCTCTTCGAGGGTTTCTATTTTATTTAGAAATAATGATACTTTCCTTTTAATACTTCGATATCCAGAGTCCACTTCATCGCGTATTAATTTCCCATAATTTAGACCCAATAACAGTCCCATATCGTAATACGTACCACTTACAGTAATTGTATGGGACTCTCTTTGATCAGCGATGAATTGTTCTTTTTTTATAAATCTTTTGGGTGAATTTAATTTCAAGACGGAATTATTAAAAAACATCATATNNATATACTCCTTAGAACTATCGATAAAAAAACGATACCAGTACCAGGTGCGTTAAATTCCGTTATGAAATTGGTGGCTTTTCCATAGATGTGTAATGCATATTCTTATTATTATTTTTGAAAGAAGCACTAAAACAGAAGTGGTAAACAACTTTTGAATTGATGCAGCCGAACTAAATCGTAATTAATCACCAAAATGTCTCTGTAAGGTGTCCAGAATCCCACGGCAGTGATTGTATTTACAAACTTTATTAATATATTTTTTAAGGTTATCTGTTGCATTAGACACGGCATATCCGTGTGGAAATGTTTTGAGCAAAGTTAAATCGTTCTCACTATCACCAAAAGCAAATACGTTATTTTTATGAATACTATGATTTTTTGTTAAATATTTGGCAACGTTGTCTTTACCGGAATTGTAAGGAACAAAATCGATGTCATAAGCATTGCAAGGATCGCCAATGTTAGTATTGCATTTGCTGATTATAGCTTTAATTTTAAAATAATATGCAATTAAATTAATAATTCTCAGATTAAATTTGTCATGCTCTGGATCGGATACAAAATAGTAATAACTGTCTTTTAGCACATTATCACTTCTGTCTTCTTTAACGAGATGAATATCGTGTTTTTTGAGTTCATTCAAAATTCGTTCAATAATGGATTTGTTATATAAGGACATTAAGGATTTTTTCCATTTTAAATCTTCAATATACGCATTGTGGTTATATCGATAGTAAATATCAGTCCCAAAACCCACGGAAATGAAGTCTGGTAATAGATGCATATTTAAATCTTTTATCTTAGTTTTTGTTTCTTCAAGATTACAACCGGTAACTATTCCAAAAACAGCATGATTTCTTATTCTGATAAGTTTTAGGTACTCTTCCAATTTATGGAACCAGTAATGTTCTGGATCATTATGGTCATAGAGGGTTTCATCCAAGTCGGTAAAAATAAGGTGTCGTTCGTGCTGAGTTATTATTTTAAACCGTCTTTGACAGTAAACAATATCATCTGAGATTTTTTCCTTGACCATGATAACTCTCTACTCAAAGCGGATTATTTGTTAAATATAGAGCATTATTTGTACAATTCACGCTTATTTAAAAAATAAATTTGTAAAGATACGTTTCATTTTTGTTATTGAGAGATGCGATAAAGCACATTTTTGGCCAAAAAATGGTTAGAAGGGATTTCTGGATGGAGAAAATCATGTTTGCTATCCCTTTTCATACCCAACTTCTCCATTATGTTTATCGATTGCACATTTTCAGGAACGGCAAATGCAACAACTTCTTTTAAATTCATTACCTTAAGTGCGTAATCAAGTACTGCTTTACTCGCTTCAGTGGCATATCCTTTTCCCCAATATAAAGGAGATATACGCCACCCAATTTCATGGCAAGGAGTAAAACTAGCTACCCAATCTGGTGAGTCAATGCCAATAAAACCAATGCTCTTTTGATCATTTTTGGTTTCAATAACCCAAAAATTTAATTTTCCATCAGCAACCCTGATTTTCATCTGGTCAACCCACATTTTTATGAATTCTTTACTCCACTCACCATAAAAGTATCGGGTTACTAAAGGGTTTAAATGCATTTCAAGAGCAAAATCAAAATCACTATCTTTCCAATTTCGTAATATCAAACGGGATGTTTCTAATTCTTGATTCATATAAAATACTCCAAATATTANNTCTGAAGTGGGATTATCCTGACTTCGCTCAGGAGCATGCCACTCATGTTGTGTTAGCGTACTCTCATCGTTAACAAGACGCTCTTTATAAGCAAAATAGTTTTTCAAATTAAAATGCTTGAATTCGTTATAATGCGCAGGTCTACCTCGTTCAGAATAAGCAACCCAGGCTTCATTGGAGGTGGTATCAAATAAAGCACTTATAAATGTAATGTCATTTCCAACCGTTTGGGCTACCTCTATCCCAGTATTTGAATCAAATTCATGGTGCTTATATTTACTCATTAACTCATGCAGATCGTTCATGTTGAACTCAGAAGGAATCCCATCTACTTTTCTTCCTTCCATATCCGTCCAGTAAACCGCCCCTTCAATAGGCTCATAAAACGCTCTGCTCTTATCATCATACTGAATAACCGACATATCAGGCACAGATGAGTGAGGCACGTGATGAAGCATTTCTGGCCCCATAAATACAAGCTGAAGGGATTCTCTTTTTTTTAATGGATCAGATATAATTGCAAAGTGTGATGTTGCTGGAGGATATTTTTTAATTACATGGATAGCCTCTTGGGCAGTCTTTGATTTACTTAAAATCTGGGAGATCAAATATTTAACTGGTGTTCCATCGAAACTAAAACGCTTTAGGAACGGACCTCGACTTTGGCTGAAAGCAACACCATATTCGTTTATACCGGTAAAAATTCCACCCGCAACTACAGCAACAAAATCAAAGGATGCAGTAGCAACATCGATGGCTCTGCCTTCATTATCCTGAGGTATCCTTATAATAACGGCAGGAATAAAATCCATGCTGAGCTTTTTATAATAATCAAGATCACGCAGTTGATAAGTATGCCCTTTCGTAAAGGGAGGTTGTACCGCAAACAAAGTACACTCCTGCTCACCTAATTCGATGACAACATTCATTTTTTCAAGAAGCTGAAGATCTTTTATTGGATGACCAGAGTCTCGGCATCCATCATAGATGCCTTGCATTTCCATTTTCGACTCAATCGGAACAAATCTACTAAAAGAAGCGACTGATGCCTCAATTTCTTCTTCAAGATTTCGATCCTTTTTCAGCCATAAAGCTATTTTACGTTTCAGGCTTTTATATAAAGTTTCGACATTGGGTTGAAACAAATGCCCCAATTCGCGTCCAATCATTAATCCCATATCATAATACGTGCCGCTAACCACGAGCAAATGTCCTTCGCGATTATTCACTTGAAACGTTTCATGTTCCAGAAATTGATTGGGGGAAGAATAACGGGATAATATTTGATTTGATTGTTTAAACATGATAACTCCTTTTTATCCTGGTTCCTGTTTATAAATGTTTGTTATTTCAATTTTTTAGCTAAATGATGAGCAATGGCTGTAATTGTTAAACAGGAATTTGCTGCACCCTGATCTGGCCAAATTGCCGTATCAGTGCAATATAAATTAGGGTAATCCCAAAATTGTCCATCAGGAGATACCACTCCATCTTCCGGATGCTCACTCATAGCCATCCCTCCTCGCTCATGTAAACTACTTCCGGGATCCTGAAATTCTAAATTGACTAAATCCCCTTCTAAGGCTTCGGCGAGCTGTTCTGCGCTCTGCTGCATATCAAGCATGGTTTGATAATCGTGAGGCGTGTAATTATAGTTTATCTGGTAGCCACTACCCTTTGATTCAATCGAATTGGCCAGCGACACATCGGCTATACCAAAACCATAAAGAAGCAGGTAATTGTTATTACTCTGCCAATCAAGCCATACCGTTGCATAATTGGCATCGTACCAACTTTCTTTAAACGGTCCCTGAATCTCAAACATATAGGGTTGTCTTAACGTTGAAGGATAGTAAATATAAATAGGTTCCTCAAGCGGTTCATCCAGGCGAATTAATCCTTTACAAAAGAGGTGTTCCCCAATATTTTTCTTAAATAATGAAGAGGTTATACTTAAATCAGAATCAATCACCAGTTGAGTCGACCGAAAGGCACCGCAGGCTAATATATAATGCTCCGCTTTGATAATAACGCTTTTTCCAGTCTGTGTATTCAGTAATTCCAAGCCTGTGATTTCACCTTTGTTATGCAGTAATTTCTGAGCTTTCGCATCACACAGCAAATGAATTCCGGGTTGATTTAAATCTTTATTAAATCTTGGGTGAGCAATTAGTTTACTGATGCTGCTAAAAAATAAATCCGGCAAAATCGATGTTTTATGGGATGCAAACTCCAGAGCCAGAGGTGATGCCATCGCGATCATATTATTAGACAGGCTATTATCAATCAGTGTTTTTTCGGTTTCATTGGCAAAAAAATCATTTTCCACATGGAGCAATTGCTCAGCCCAATCATAATCGGCTTTTAAATCATTAAAATTCAGCGGCCATTTAGAAAATTCATGGGCGAAAAATCTGGGCGCATGCCCACCCCAAAATAAGGTTCTACCCCCAGCCACTGACCAAACCTGTTCATTACTTGAAGCAGTGGACGATATCCAGGGAACCTGATAGGAACATTTATTACAAAATGATTTTAATATCGAGGGCTGATGTTTCATGGAGAGCGATCCTACATGCTCTGTCAGGAGCAAAGAACCTGCCTCGACCACTAAAACATTGTGGTTCAAATCACCTAAAGTCAGGGCGGTAGCCCCACCCGCAGCACCACTTCCAATAACAATATAATCAAACTTAATTGCACTGCAATCATCAATATTAACTTCACACGAGTCTTTTAGAATGCTCATCGGCTACCCCATGATTTTATTGGCAATTTTATGGAATGCTGTAATGATATCTTCTTCATCCTGAGCGCATAAATTAGAGGCAATAGCTAATTTCATACTGCGATGAGCAAGAGAATCACATTTGGGTAAAGCACCTTTTTCGTAAGAAATATCCTGAGCAAACTCATTGGCAGGATGAGTCCAGGGGAATTGGTCCGGAGAATTTGATCTTTTATAAACTAAACTGGGTGTATTGTAGTACCAATAAAAATCTACATCCCCCAAAACGACACAAGCAACACTCCCTGCGGGCCCATTAATACCTTCTTTATGCATCTCTTTTACAAATTCGCGGCATAAGGACTCATCCGGGAAGGTAACAATTAAAAAGGCACCACTATCCCCACGAGGATCAGGTATGGTACGAAATGTAAGGTCTGGAATATCTTTTATTCCCTCAATGATTCTGTATTTAGAGTGACGCATCGCGGCTACTATTTTATTGAGCTTACCCAATTGAACCAAAGCCACAGCTCCGGTTAATTCTGACATTCGGGCACCTATTCCCCATAATTGCAACGCTTCGTTTGTTGCATCAAGTCGGCCCATTTTATTTCGTGCATACCCAAGATCATGTATCGCGAAACATCGTTGATATAAGTTTTCATTATCACAAACTATCATCCCCCCTTCGCCGGAGGTCATATTTTTATTCAATTGAAAGCTGTATATACCAATATCCCCAAACGCACCCGCAGCTTTACCATCAAGGGTTGCACCGACAGCCTGAGCGCAATCTTCAAGAACTTTAAGGTTATGTGAGGTAGCAATGTCTATAATTTCGTGAATATTTCCCATTGCTCCACTCATATGAATGTATAAAATAACCTTTGACCGCTCATTTATTTTCGTTTTAAGATCATTGGGATCCATGCAAAAAGATGAGTCAATATCAATCAGCCTGGGGATGGCTCCAGTTCTAATAATGGCGCTTGCACAGCTCACCCATAAATATCCTGGTAACAAAACCTCATCACCAGGTCCAACCCCAAACGCGGCAAGGGCGATATATAACGCGGATGTTCCGCTACTAACGGCTAAGGCGTATTCTCTTTTAACATAATCCCTAAAATGAGCCTCCAAGTGATTGACGGCATTTTGTAAATCAGGACCATAGAACCGAAACAAACTTTTAGAACGTATAATATTTGTTACCGCATCTACCTCTTCCTCATTCAAATAATGTGCTCCTGGCAACTCCCAGGGGAGAGGCTGGCTACGGACAGGATTAAGATTTTCAGCAGGTTTTTTCATTTTTTTACTCGCAATCAAAAGTTAGAGTAATCAGCATGACCAGGCACTAGGTTTGCTGGATAATTGATAAATTAACTATAGGAAGGGTTTAACCCCCTTCCATTAGCCCAAATTCAAGAATCTGGTTACAGAATTGATTTTTGCTGTTCTTGTAAATAAATAATGTCCTTTCTCTATTCAATATTCCTATTTTAGACCAAAATTGTAGTGGTATGGTTAAATTTAAAACTATTTTACTTTTCTTAACACACTGTACTCTTCTGCTGTTATTTCCTTTCTTTTAGCAAAATCGGTTACTACATCATCCATCCATGCGCAGCTCTCGGCTTGCTCTCCTGCAGTTAGAGTTAATAATTCAGCGCCACAACCCGAACCATAAGAAAAAGCGGCTATTTTTTTTCCCATTGCAGCACCGCATAATGCTTTGGCAACGCCTACCCATAAACTGGCTGTATAAGAGTTACCACTTAAAGCATTCCATTCCATAGAGGGCAAAACTTTTTCACTAAATAAAGCGTCACTTTGTTGTTCATCGAACCCATGATTTGCGCATACCGCATAAAAAGCTTTTTTAACCATTTTGGTAAAAGGAGAATGAAAGCAACAGGCATGATATTGCTCAAACAGCTGTTGCAGCGAGATATTTTGATCCTGTAATAAAGCATTGAAGCATTCAATCGCTGCTTCTTTATAACTTTCAATACTAAGATTTCCATCAACTAAAGGAAAAGATTCCTCCATGGGACGCCAAAAATCAAATACTGGCCTGCTCCATGGATAGGATATCAAATCAATTTCAGCTATATCGGGTGAGTCGATGATAAAGGCAACTGCTCCTGCGCCTTGTGTAGGCTCGCCAGCATCACCGGGTTTATATAACGATATGTCTGTAGCTATTATCAATGCAGCTTTACCTGGAGCCATACCGGAATGTTTCCATTCCATGGCCTGTCTCAGGGCAAGTGTCCCTCCATAACAAGCATGCTTTACTTCATAGGATCGCACATTGCCATAGATTCCTAAGCGATCGGCAACATATGCACTTAAAGGCCTGCTCATATCCACGGCACTTTCGGTACCTACAGCCAGTAAGCCAATGTCTTTTATGTTTCCTTTCCAGCGAGCAAGGGCGCGGGACGCTGCCTCAGCTGCTAGGTCAACAACACTAAAGTCCTCCGGACACATGGCAATTTTTTTACAGCCTAAGCCAATTAAATATTTGTCAGGATCTATGTTTCTGAGCTTGGCCAGCTCTTCAACAGACATTACTAATGGGGGAAAATGAATACCTAAAGAAGAAATACCAGTTTTTAAATTAGCCATAATTGTTCCTTTTAAGCAATTCATGTGCATAAATTTCATGAATTGAGCCAATTCACACTCTGTAAATCAGCCTGATTGATTCTCATATTCCTAATCCGGGGTATTAAAACCTATGAGGGATTGATAATGAACAAGCTGCCTGATTAAGGTAAGCTTCATGAATCAGATCCTGGAACTAAAAGACCTTATATCCCTTTGTTAATCCATAACCTATTCTTAGTTTAGACTAAAAAAAGAACAAAATGACTTTTAAATGCGTGCAGGACAGTTCCTGCACGATAAAATGGAGAGATATTATTGAAGGGATTCCATATCAATCACAAACCGATATTTAACATCGCCCTTTTCTAATCGTTTAAAAGCAGAATTAATTTCATCGATTTTGATTCGCTCTATATCCGCTTCAATATTGTTTTTAGCACAAAAATCCAGCATCTCTTGCGTTTCTTTAATACCCCCAATTAGCGAGCCGCTGATGCTAAGACGTTTCATTATCAGGGGAGACATGGATATTTCCATGGGATCTGCTGGAACCCCGACCTGAGTTAGCTTTCCGTCATGCTTGAGACAGTTTAAATAGGGATTCATATCATGTTTTGCAGAAACTGTATCCAGAATGAAATCATACTGATTGCTCAAAGCAGACATGGCTTTAGTGTCGGTGGATAAAATAACATCAGAGGCACCTAATTTTTTAGCGGCCTCTATTTTATTTGGAGAAGTAGTAAAAACAGTAACTTCAGCGCCCATGGTATGAGCAATTTTAACAGCCATATGACCAAGTCCGCCTAAACCGACAATACCCACCTTACTTCCTTTGCCAACCCCGGCTCTTTTTAAAGGCGAATAAGTGGTGATTNNAAGTAAAGGCGCAGCTGCAGCAGGATCCAGATTTTTACCTATGTTAAGTACAAAATCTTCCGTTACCACGATGTTTTTTGAATAACCTCCATAAGTTATTCCGCCCGATATTTTATCAGGGCTATTATAGGTAAATGTGCCGCCATTCTCGCAAAATTGCTCCTCATGGGCCTTACAACTGGAGCACGTTCTGCACGAATCTACTAAACACCCAACACCAACAATATCCCCTTTTTTGAATCGTTTAACATCGGCCCCCACTTCTCGCACCCTGCCAATAATTTCATGCCCAGGAACGATAGGAAATTCGGTTGTTTTCCATTCATTTTTTACCTGGTGAAGATCTAAGTGACAAATACCGCAATATAAAATATCAATTGCTACATCTTTTGCCCCTGCTTTTCTCCGTTCAAATGTGAATCGTTCTAAAGGTGCATCCGATTTATAAGCTGCATATCCTAAAGTCTCAGACATAATCTTTCCTTGATTTGAAGTTAATAAATTTTCGTGCTTTGAAGTATAGTCAGTAACTTTAAATTATGAATCAATTACCTAAATAATAGTAGTATTACAAGCCATGTTTTACTGCTGTTTCTCCCAAAGTGTACGGTATAACGTATGGTTTAAAAGAAGTTGTTCATGATTGCCACTGGCTACTAAATTACCTTTATCAATCAGTAACAGTTTATCCAAAAATTTTAAATTCCTGAAGCGGTGAGCAATTATTATTACCATACACTCTTTTTTAATCTCTTCAACAACCTGATAAATAGCTTCTTCGCTCTGTGCATCCAGTGACGAGGTAACCTCATCTAAAATCAAAAGTGCAGGTTTCCGAATTAAAGCGCGAGCGATAGCGATGCGCTGTCGCTGCCCGCCTGATAGATCACATCGTTCAGTGGGACCAATTTTAGTCATATACTGGTGAGGCAATGACATAATAAATTCATGTATATGTGCTTTTTTAGCTGATAAAATGACCTCTTCTTTATTCGCTTTGAGATTCCCCATACGTATATTTTCAAAAATGGTTGTACTAAACAGCAAACTGTCTTGAAATACAACTCCAACTCGTCCTAACCAAGTCGTATCATTTATATGAGCAAGCGGGTATTCATTGATTAAAATCGAGCCCTTATCAGGGTCATACTGCTTCAACAAGAGCGCAATGATGCTACTTTTTCCCGCACCACTTACCCCGACAATCCCAACAGACTCATAAGGGTTTATCGTAAACGACACATTATTNNGGCGATGCTCGTTATAACTAAAACACACCTTGTCAAAAGAGAGTTGATTCATCTCTTTGGGATAACCAGAATCTGATTGATGGCGATGTTGCTCGTCTTTTGTGTTTAAGAACTCTTGAATTCGTTTCAAACCGGTAAACATATTAGCAATATAAGGAAACTGCATTCCCAGCATCGCAATTGAATTTCCTATCATTAATATAGCCGCTAGAAAGGCGATGATACCACCTATACTTAAATTCGTTTTAACAGCGAATACGATTCCCAAAGAAATAGTAACCAATACCATTAAGTCAATATTAGTGACCGCAATTTTACTGGAAAAGGCTAATTTAANNTGACACGTTCAGAGAATGAACGGACTTTGTCTAAAATGCTTTCGAATTTGCGCATTCTGTTTTGACGCAGATTAAACGCTTTGATTACTGGAGCTAAGGTGACAAGTTCATGCAGTTGATTATTCATTTTGACTTCTTGTTTTTTTAATAATTGCTCGACTCGAGCAGAACCCGTTAATGCATATTTGGAAACAAATAAAAGCAAAGGAATCAACAGCAACAGAATAATTGCCAGCATCCATTGCAAATATAAAATTAAAACAATACCGATTATTAATCGAAATAAAAATTGAATAAAAAAAGGAAGTTGCAGAACAAGAGCCTGTTCCACCATAATGAGGTTATTATTAAATTGATTGTTCATATCACCGTGGCTAATTCCTCGTTGAGCACGAGTGGACATCCTTTGAAACTTATCCATTAATCGCATACGAATGTCTTTGATTACATGAGCTCCTGCTTTAACCGCAAGATAACGACCAAAAATGTTAAGACCTGCAAAAAAAATAAAGCTTATCCCTAATAAACACAGCAAAGTTACGGGTACTTCGTTGCTATGGGCTACAAATACTTTATCAAAAATAAATTTATATATTAGCGGAATGACTCCCTGAAATAACGAATCGAACACAATCACAAAAAGCATTACCCAATAAAGAGATTGATGGTTTTTTAAATAACTCAATAAAATTTTTAGTCCATTCATAATATTCTTATTAATCTTTCTTGGTAGCCTGTAAATTAGCAGGACGCATATCTGTCCAGACCTCTTCAATATAATCTTTGTGTCCTGCAGGGCCCAATGATTCCCAACCAAGAGGAATAGCTTTTCCCGTCTCCCAAAGTGAGTATTGCCCCTTAGCATTTACCAGAACTATCATATGCTCATCAGACATCTAAGAACTCCTTAGCTGTTACTTTAATATTTTATTAATTTTTTGTGCCAGTTTTTTTGCATAATGCTTTGCCAAAATAGAATAATGATCCCCGGGTAATAAAAAAAGCTGGATTTTGTTTTTTGAATATGATTCCCACGGGTTAACATTTTGCAAGGCTTGCATGGTTTTTCTAACCTGAAAAGTAGTTATCTTACAGTTGACTTGATGAGGATGATGTAGCAAAGCAGCCTTTATGTTTTGCTCTGCTTGAAAAACCAGTTTACAGAAATCCTTAAATGAATCGTCCATCGAAACCAGATGATGTGTTTTCACTTTATCAAAAATATAATGCAATTGCTGCTCTTGATTCATTTGATTAAATACATTTTTATCAATATCCAAGGTCACCCCGTAACGACCACTTAAATCATCCGCAAATCCAAGCAACAACTCAGCTTGATTTAGCTCTTCAACCCATTTTCTTAAATTAGGATAACTGTCAATCAAGCCTAAAAATTTAATCTCTTCGCCCTGTTGTTCCAATTGATACGCCATTTCTTCTGCCAAAACCCCACCTAAAGACCATCCAGCCAAATAATATGGACCTTTAGTCTGGATACGTCGGATTTCCTTAACATAATGTGCTGCCATATGGGCTATAAATTGCTCAGAAATATCTTCATTAATCTCCGCTTGCTGGACTCCGTAAATGGGACGATCTTCGTCAATCCATTTACATAATTCTATATAACACATGACGTTGCCGCCAACTGGATGGACGATAAACAACGGCAATTTTGTCCCCTGCTCGCGAATGGTTACCACGGATGATTCAAATAAGGTATGTCATTGTTTTTGCAATGCACTGGCTAAAGCTTCGATGGTTGGATAGGTGAAAACCATAGCCACCGGAACCACAATGTTAAGGTCACGACGTAATAGAGTTACCAGTTCTACTGCGAGCAAAGAATGCCCACCTAATTCAAAAAAATTATCAGTTATGCCCAGAGTCTCAATCTTTAAGATCGAACTCCAAATCCGCATGAGAGCCAATTCAAGTGGATTATGCGGAAGTACCAGCTCAGCATGCTTTCTATTATTCTCAGGAACAGGCAATGCGTCGCGGTCTAATTTGCCATTGGCGTTTAAGGGCAATTTTTCCAAGGTCACAAAGACCGAAGGAATCATATAATCGGGCAGACACGTTGCCAGGAATGCTTTTAACGCGCGCTGATTGAGGTCTTCTGCCGAGACACAGTAAGCCACCAACTGCTTGCCCCCGGAAGGTGCATCCAAAGCCTGTACGCTTACCTGTTTTATGGGACCATAGGTTAACAAGGCATGCTCTATCTCACCAGGCTCAATCCGAAAGCCTCTAATTTTAACTTGTTGGTCGATTCGTCCCAGATACTCAATGGACCCATCGGAAAGATAGCGGCATAAATCCCCAGTCTTATAGAGACGACCTCCCGGAATAAAAGGATTTTCTCTAAAACGCTCGGCACTAAGCTCGGGACGATTAAGGTAACCTAAAGCCACATTATCCCCACCAAGATACAACTCACCGGTACCACCCACGACCACAGGATTCATCCCTTCATCCAAAATATAGGTTTGGGTATTAGCAATAGGCCAGCCAATCAGATTTAATGGGTGCTCCGAGGTAAAGTCAGGCTGATAACAAGTCACCACATGAGTTTCTGAGGGGCCGTATTCATTGCTTAAACGAAGGTGCGGATGAGCGCGGAAAAACTCAATCATATGGTGGCTGATTTTTAATGCCTCTCCCGCAACCGTAATGTCTTGTAATTTTAAAAGCGCCAAGGAAGACTCCGTGCATTCACGAACAAAGGCATCTAACAAGGCCGTAGGNNGGTGCCTTGCTGTTGCACGTATTGGCTCAATAAACGCAGGTCATATTTTAATTCTTGCGCTACAACATGCAGCTCATAACCACTAAGCAATGCATACATCATCTCTTCCAGGGACACATCAAAACCAATACTCGCCAATTGAGTGGTCTTTCCTCCCGCAGGCAACTCATGATAACCCTGCGCCCAGTGTATCAAATTCACTAAGGTGCGTTGAGGAACCCTTACCTCTTTAGGCAGGCCCGTAGAGCCTGAGGTATAAATCAAATAGGCGGTATGGTCTAAACCAGAGCCTATAGTCGCAAGATTACTCACCGGTTGAGTGCGTATGCGTGCATCATCCAGTAACAGAACCTCGGAACAGGTACAGAACACCTCGTCTAATGAGGCCAACAACCCCTCTTGCGTCAGACAAATGTCGGCTTTGGCATCCGCAATGATATGTTTCAAACGCCCCACCGGATAACTCGCGTCTAAGGGCAAGTAAATACCCCCCGCTTTTAAAATACCCAGCAAACACACCACCATTTCAATAGAACGCTCCAGACACACCCCGACACTTACCTCAGCCCCTACTCCACGCGTTATCAGGTAGTGTGCCAATTGATTCGCCCGTTCATTAAGGGCCCCATAGGACAGCGAATCAGAACCACACACCACAGCAGTCTGTGCAGGTATCGATTCAACACGTAATTCATACAATCGTGTTAGGGTGCTTTCAGGATAGGATCTTGCAGTTTGATTCCAGTCTATTACTATTTTTCTATACTCTTTAGGAGTTAATAAAGGAAAGTGGGTAATCAGTTTCGACTTATCGCCAATAATCCCCTGAACCAACATCTGAATGTGGCCAGGTATATGTTTCATGAAATGATGAAGCTCAGCAGTGAGTAATGAATTAGCAACGAGAATATAGAGACCATTGCAATCAATAACGAATGTTACTGCGTGATTAGAAATATACTCTTTTTTTGGTAAGGACTTTTCAATTAAACAAATGACCACATTCTGTTGCCCTGCTTCAATATGGAGATTAACATTTTTTGTTCTTTTGTTAAATTTTCGAAACAATTGCAGAAGAAAATGAGAAAAATCATTTGGTTGAAAATGGAATGACCAAGGTGAATACATGACATCTTGATTGTCTGTATTGGTCGAAGAAATATCAATGATAAAAGGTTCCTGTCGACTCATTCGGTATAAATAAAGGAACAGAACTGCAAAAAGGAAGTCATTAACTGATAATTTGGGAAATTGCTCCAACAACCTCTGTTGCAGCTCAAGGCTTAGAGTAAAACTTGATATCAATCTGGCCTGAGACGTTTGAGATTTTAAATTTTGAGGCAAATGAGGAATTACAATAGGTTGAATATTTGTCTCAGAGTTAAAATTCTTGCTGACATCATCTATTTTATTAGTGGCCATTTGAAACCAGATAACAAATAACTTACTGCTGAGTATAGAACATTTTTTTTACACCAAGCCGATAAATTAACTTTACAAAAGCGTTAAAGCAGATATTAACTATCTACCAAAGAATTCTCGTCATCATCTATACTTGAAGAGCGACAAGAGATATAACCAGGATTTAATTTGTGAATTCACATGAAAATTGTTATTAAAGTAGGTACTCAGAGTATTTTAGAATCAAATGGCATGCCGATAGAGCCAGTCTTTGAGAATTTGGTGTTACAAATTGCAAAATTACATAAATCCGGGCATCAGATAATCCTCGTAAGCTCAGGGGCAGTGGGCTCTGGCCGCAAAGTAGCACGAAATTACCTTGAAAAAGAACATCGCAATTGTGTCGGTGAGAAACAGTTATTAGCCTCCCTTGGACAACATGAACTTATGTCACTCTACGCTTCTTTTTTTAAAGTGCATCACATGCTGGTTTCTCAGATCTTGTTAACAAAACAGGATCTACAAACAAGACAACACTGTCTCAACATAACAAGACTACTCAATGAACTATCAAAACATAATAATATTATCCCCATTATCAATGAAAATGATTCAGTAGCTATTGAAGAACTCATGTTTTCAGATAATGACGAATTAGCAGGTCTTATTGCCGCCCAAGTTAATGCAGATAAATTAATAATTTTGACTAATGTTGATGGTGTTTATACCGGACCTCCTGCGGATCCTAACTCGCAATTAATTAAAGTGCTGGATCCGAACCAAAATTGGCCCCAAATATCTTCAGCTAAATCCTCGCTTGGCCGTGGTGGAATGTTAAGCAAATTAAATACAGCCAAAAAAATGTCTGTCCTTGGTATTTCCACAACGATTGCCAATATAAACAAAGAGGATGTGTTGGCCCAAATTATGTCACACAGAGAAATAGGAACCACTGTTTTAACCCATAAGAAATTATCCAATATAAAACGATGGATTGCCTTTAGCAGTAAAAAAATGGGCGTCATTTCAATAAATAAAGATCTATCAGAGTTGTTGCAAGATACTGCCCGGGTTATCAGTTTATTACCCGTGGGTATTGAACATATTACTGGCGAGTTTAAGAAAGGTGATTTGATCGAAATAATTAATTCTGAGAATAAAAAATTAGGTGTTGGTATTGCACGATATGATTGCAAAAAACTGCAGGAATTTATTGGGGAAAAGAATAAACCTGCATTTATTCATTATGACCAGTTACATCTTTTTAAGGATATCTGATGCACGATTCAATTATTAATCAATTAGAAAATGTAAAAGAATCAGCAAGTAAGTTAGCCTTTCTGCCTATTGAAAGACGAAACAGGGTTCTATCGAAACTGGCTGATTCTTTAAGAAATAATAAAGAGGAATTACGTTTAAATAATCAAAAAGACCTAGATCGGATGGATGCTGTTGATCCTAAATACGATAGGTTATTACTTACTGATGAACGCATTGATCAAATAGCCAATGATTTGGAATTAATTGCATCACTGTCTGATCCTTTAAATCGTCATTTAAGTGAAACCATAAGACCCAATNNCGAGTGGTTGCAGTTGTTTATGAATCACGACCTAATGTGACTGTTGATGTATTTAGCCTTTGTTTTAAGACGGGCAACGCTTGCGTGTTAAAGGGAGGCAAAGAGGCCTATAACACGAATGTGTTTTTAATTAAATTAATACATCAAGTCCTACAAAAAGAACAAATTGATATAAATACAATATATTTACTGCCACCTGTAAGGGATGCCCTAGCCATTGTATTAGAAGCTGTTGACTGTATTGATGTGTGTATTCCTCGAGGCAGCCAGGAACTGATAGATTTCGTTAGAAATAACGCAAAAATCCCAGTAATAGAGACAGGTGCAGGAATTGTACATACTTATTTTCATGAAAGTGGTGATGTATTAAAAGGTAGTTTAATTATTAATAATGCTAAAGTTAGGAGGGTCAGTGTATGTAACGCTTTGGACACTCTCATTATCCATAAAAATCGTTTAAGGGATTTACATCGATTAGTGTCATTGCTTTCGCAAAGTAATGTAACCCTATTTGCTGATGAAAGCAGTTACCAAGCCCTGAAAAAAAACTATCCAGGACATTTGATGCATCAGGCAAGCGATGAGAATTACGGCCAGGAGTTTCTTAGTTATAAAATGTCGATAAAAACCGTAAAATCCATCGAGGAAGCTGTTTCTCACATTAAAAAATATTCCTCAAAGCACAGCGAAGCCATTATTGCAGAGGAAGAAAATGCCTTTTCTTATTTCTTAAATCAAGTGGATGCTGCGGTGGTGTACGCAAATGCGTCAACAGCGTTTACGGACGGTGGGCAATTTGGTATGGCTGCGGAAATTGGAATCAGCACTCAAAAAATGCATGCACGAGGCCCCATGGGATTAGATGCCTTAACCAGTTATAAGTGGATTGTATTAGGTGATGGGCAAATCAGAGCCTAGTTTAGGAATGCAGTATATTTTCATTATTCTTCTTCTCAAATAGTTACTATAATTATTCAGACATTTCTTTTTATTTACAGAATGTTAAAAAATAATTTATTCTAAATACGGAGCGTTTCTAACAGGGAGTAGTTTATGCCATCTTCTAATGAAGCAAAAAATACCAAAAAATTAATATCAATAAAACACATTATCATGATGGGAGATAGTCTGTCAGATAGGGGGACTTCTAATAAAAGTACGGTGTTAGGCTGTATTCCCATGTCTTCACTAAATGGCNNACCAATGGCCTGGTCTGGAGTGATCATGTATCAGCTAAAATCGCCAGTGATTTTACGATTAACCGATTACAGAAAAAATGGCATTTGGATGACACGGATATATCGGACGCTATTATTAGCCATGATCGAAGAATAGTATCAGCAATAAGAGATAACTACAGTCTCGATGATGATTATTTTGTTAATTACGCAGGTAAAGTTTGGGTTCGCAGCTATTGTGTTGGCGGCTTAATGGCTCATGATTACAGTTGGGTTGCCAGTTCCAGTCTTATTCGTTTTTTTACCCGCCTTATTGTAGCTTCTCTCGATGATTTACGGAAAAAAGTATTGAAATACGATAAAAAAAATCATGTTCCCTATGAGCAAAAAGCAGAGACTCTGGTTATTGAATGGTCTGGAGCTAATGATTTGGTCACGGTTAATGCAAAACCATCTATCGAAGAAGTAGATAAAGCAATTATAGCCCGGATGGATAATATTAAGAAAATGATTGCAACAGGTTATCGAAATTTCATAGTGATGAACCTTCCCAATCTAGCGTTAACCCCCCGTTATCAGGCTAAATCAGTTGAGGATCAGAACCTTGCAAAAACATGTTCCGACTATTTTAATACAAAATTACAGGAAGCCTGTGAGCAAATGAGTAAGGAGTTCCCCCATTGTGAGGTAAATGCCTTTGACGTTAATTTTCTGTTTGAAATGATTTATAACAATCCGGAACAATATCTGTTAGATAAAGAAAAATTGACAATACCCTATAACACGTCAGTTGATTTTGATGATCCTGCAGATGGCACATCCCACGCAACGGGATATATGTTTTATGATGATTTACACCCCTCAGCTGATCTTCATGCCCTCCTCGCTGCTTATTTTTATGATCAGTTACCTCTTAAATACGAGCTTCTGGAACCCAATCAAATTAAATCTAATGTAAAAACACCTATTACAGAGGATGCGCTTCTGCAGTGTTTTAGATTTCATTATTCAGCTCAAAAAACGCATGATAATCGATTTATTGGACATACCAAATCAACATTAGATTATAAAAATGCAAGCCTGGAAGTTATCCTGAAACATGCTTTAGATGAAGAAGGTAAACGAACGATGACCGTACTGAATAACCTGGGTTGGGTTGATAAGCATGGCGTTCTTATACTTAAAGAACCTGCATTAATAAAAGCCATGGGAAAAGTTCATCCAGCATATTTAGATGAATCAACCTCTCACTTAACGTTAAATCGCACCCAATCAGCGACCTGGTAGACCGTTTTAACGTTTTAGTTTGAAAAAACAAAGATTGAGGAGGATGCGTTCTATCCTCACTAATTCTGCATAACTCACTATCATGCCCACCCAGGTGGGCAACCATTTACCAACCCATCGATACTATATCTTTGATTTATAACGTAAAACCAAAGTGGAAATGGTTGTTAGTCTTCGTGAACTTGGGTATCCCCTCAAAATTTTNNAAATATTTAGCAAAATGCCACTTTATTGGATAGATCCCCGCCTGCGCGGGGAAGACAACTTATTAACTCACAACATTATTATGCATTAATTCTTTCAACATCCCAACGCAGGTGGGGAACCATCCAAATATTTAGCAAAATGCCAGTTTATTGGATAGTTCCTCACCTGCGTGGGGAAGACAACTTATTAATTCACCACATTATTATGCATTAAAAAATATGAGAGGATAACTCAGTTCGTGAACACGACAATTTTAACCAGGACCGAATTTTACCTAACTAAATACTAACTAAAAACGAAACTCTGTTAGTACAAAGCAGAAATAAATCCTCGATTTTTCAATTTCAAACCACTTCCTTAAAACATGTACTATAATTTTTAAGTTAAAGCAGTTCAATCAAAGGAGTGATTATCATGACTAACAGAAAAGTAGTTAAAGCGAGTGAAGTAACCGGCGTAGATGTAAAAAATGGTGCTGGTGAAAATCTGGGTGAAATCAATGAAGTGGTAATTGATAAACTAAATGGTACGGTAAGTTACCTGGTTTTAGACTTTGGCGGCATATTGGGTTTTGGCAATAAATTCTTTGCTGTTCCATGGAAACTTTTTTCATACAATGAAGATGATGATTGCTTCATTCTGAATGTGGACAAAGAGCGTTTTAAAAATGCACCTGGATTTGATAAAGATCATTGGCCAAACTTTACATCGCCTGATATTTCCAACTCTATAAATAAATATTACATTTAATAAACAAAGGAGATAGTAAATGAATAAGGATATTTTTGAAGGGAAATGGGAAGAAATTAAAGGTAAAATGAAACAAGCCTGGGGAAAATTGACTGATGATGATTTCAAAGAAATCGAAGGCAATCAACAGGAAATCTACGGAAAATTACAAAAATCATACGGCTATAGCAGAGAAGAAGCCGAAAAAGCAGTTAAAAAATTCAGAGATTCATTATAAAACTAAATATGATGCTGACCTGGTCAGCATCATATCCTCAACCCATCATTCGATTGATAGTATGTATAAAATTACTTTATCATATACATTAACTGGCAAGACTATCTTAAGGAAATTAAGTATCCTGGGTAAGGAACCAAATCGATACACCGCTTTGGGTTTTTTAGATTTAATAATCTTGCTAATGAGCTTCATAATATCCACTGGCGACTTGATAAATAACATGCTCTGCTCATTTTTGGTCGCATCTAATAACACTTCATAATCATTTTTATATCGACTGTCCTTTACATTGATAAATTGAGTAGACAATCGGATAGCATTCTCGCGAATATTGGTCTTCATTGGCCCACATTCGATAAGAGTGACACTTATTGGACTATTAATCGCCTTTAATTCGAGCCGCAACGCATCATTAATAGCCCTTAGTGCATGTTTTGATGCGCTATATATGCCCCGATAAGGAAATGAGGTCAGTCCTAACATGGAGCTGATATTAATTATTTTCCCCTGCCCTGCCTGATGCATCAAAGGTAATATTAGCCGGGTTATTTCACACAAACCAAAATTATTAACCTGGAACTGATGGGTAACCACATCATAACTTAAATCTTCAATTGCCCCGGCAACAGCGATACCGGCATTATTAATCAGAACATCAATTCTTCCACCAGATAATAATTTGGCCTCTTCAACACACTGACTGATAGAATTTTTATCTAAAAGATTGAGTATTAGTGTATGAATGTTAGGATTTTTAAATTGTTCTTTTTCTTCTTCGTGAAGAACTGTAGCAAAAATAGTATACCCCTCATCTGCCAGGGACATTGCCATTTGATACCCAATTCCCGTTGAACAGCCTGTTATTAATATATTCATAGCCCGTCCTGATAATCCCTATGATTTTAGCAATGGCTTATATCGGTCTCTAAAACAGATGATAAAATATAAAGTACCTAAAAAGGCAAGAAATGCCATGGGTAAGCCCCAAGGATTTAAAAATAAGGAAAATAATAGATAGTTTATGACAAAGGGTACTAGTAGACATAAAACAATTAAAGGTATTGCTCTGTTGCTTAAAAACAGAATCCCCATAGTTATTTCGACTATCTTCATGAGGGTAAAAAGATAACCGGTAGTTGAAATTGCGGTTAAGAGACTTTGTCCATCATTTGATGTTGCTGATTTGGGTAATAAATTAAGATGAAACAAATCATTAATCCCATAGATCAAAAACAAAGTTCCAATACAAATTCTAACTACATGATAAGTTTCGCTATTATAGAACATTCCTTTTCCCCTTCCCTGATATATGCTGTTATATTTTTTTCTCTGCTTTTACGAGCTTATCGAGCAAGACGCCACCCACAGGGCCTCCGAAAGCAATATTGGGACATTCTTCCTGTATTGGTTTTTTAAAGGTTATTACTCCGCCCCAGCGATGATGTATAAGGTGCCTGGATTTGAGTTTTCTAAACCACTTATATCGGTTTAGAAAGGATTTTTTAAAATGAACATTATCATGAACATAATAAAAGAAGCCGGCATATAAAACAGCCACACCTACAAAAATCATGTTATACGGAGCAGGCATTATAACCACAACAAGAAGGATGGCTAATCCAATAAAAAATATCCAGATTAAATGTTCGATTATATTATATCGATTCATATCAGAATGATGCGCGATATTTAAATTCTTATGATGAGCAAACAGGTGATATTTATATACTTTAAATCCGAAAATCTCGCAATGAAGAAAAAAATGTATCAACCAACCCACTAAAACTGCAAAATAATAGCTAATAACAATTGTAAACAAAATAGCCATAGGATCTATTCCTTTTTTAAATATTTCACCCCAAATTAATACGAAATTCCTTTTGATCCACCTATAGCATATTTTATGAAAAGCAGGCGTTATTATCGTCCATAATCTTTGATAATATTAATTCAGGTTAAAAAAACAATATTACCAGTTCAGATAGAACTCTTATTTATAATATAGCCCATAAATTAAACACTTATAATGTTTGTGAAAAAAATTTTAATATTTTCGTAAAAAGCACGTTGGAAGGAATAAGATCTTGACTATTTTAAATCAGGCTAATTGGGGTCTTACTTCTGTAAGCTTGGATTTGAGTATGAATCAAGGGAGTTGAACATCCCCCCATAAGCAAACAATTTGAATTACTTAGCTTTCTTTCTGGCAATATGGATAACTTTTCGTACTTCCGCCACTACAATACCCTCATTATTAACGATTGGAATATGAAATTCAGGCTCAACCTTGGAAGATTCTTCAAGATCAGCAAGAATTTTTTTAAGCACATCATCTGTAATTTCAAAAGTAGCATTCACTATCCCTTGGGCAGGTAATTTATAGCGAATGGATGCTGATTTATCCCACACTATGTATTTATTACCCAATAACTTTAACAACATAAGCATATAAAAAGGATCGGTCATCGAGTAAAGCGATCCACCAAAATGGGTACCCACATAATTTTGATTCCAAAATCTCAGCTTCATCTGAACAACAATTCTTTTATAATCCGGAGTAAATTCTTTTACGCTAATTCCAGAGCCTAAAAATGGAGGCCAAAAGCGCATTAACTTTAATAAAGTGGAGTATTTCATAAATAATTTATTAATCCCTAGAGTTAATTTACTTACACCAAAAGACATTGCTCAAATATAATTTAATAACTCTGTGATTTATAGTATAAATTAGTTTTTTGTTTCATGGAGAGAATAATGTCAGGAATAAATGCAGCAACAATGGCCAAAGTTAAAGAAGAACGAATCAAAAGAAAAAATGACTTGAATCGATTAATTTCCACGCCCTTTGATCTTAAAAACCAGGATCATCTCAAAGCGTTAAATGGTTATATTAATCATTTTGAGTTAAGTAGTAATCTTATGTATCTTTATCAGGCTATGGCAGCTACTATTAAAGCATGGATGGGGTTTGGTATTATGGGATTTCTAATACCAGTACCCGGATTTATACTCACTTCAACCTTTTGTATAGGAGCTTTTGGTCTTATTTTAAAAGAATTCAGTATGACTGACTTTTATGAACGATTTGATGAAATGAAGGCATTATACTCTTGGTGTTTTGACAGTGTTAAGGACATTCATCATGATACATTACTGCAAGTCCCCGATATTCAACGTATGATCATACTCCTTGCACCGTTAAGCGAAAAAGAGGACATAATCGTTTGGAAGAATAACTCTGGCTTATGGAGTAGTATCAAAAATAAAGTATCCTCAATTGGTTCGACCAAAGATTCAGCTCAACTTAATCCTGTTAATTTATTAAAATTTAATGTTGAAAATAAAAAACTGAACATTGATGTTTTAGACGGCTTATTTAAGTCCCTGAAATACTTTACTACCAGTTCTGAATTTAGAGCATTACTCACTACTCCTTTATCAAAATTTGATGTTTCTTCAATAATGAATAACATTCCTCGCTCGGTAATAGAATCTCGCTTATCACATCCTAGAAGTTAATTCGCAAGTAGATTCTCCGGTTCGCTTTAGCCTGCTCATCTAAAGCGTACCGGTAATTATATTCTTGCTTTGCGCCCACCATGAACATATAGAGAAATTGTGGTCTGTAGGGATGACGTAACTATTACGATTATTGCGTTATCTTAATATTATTTATCGGAGCTCCCTTATTTATTAAGAATAATTTTGGGTGTTATTTTTATTTATATTATTTAATAAATAGGCTAACCGACATCCAGCTAATGCAATTTGTCTCTCACTAATCTGCTGCACACTCTGTTTGTATTGCTCTGATGGAATTTTATATTGCATTAACCGATAAACCTGGTTTAGGGCGATTTTATGGCTATCATTAACCCACTCTCTGAGATTTTTTTTATTAAGAGCTTGGTCGCACTTCCATTTATTTTGTAACTTAGCGGCGGTTTTGCTTATTCTTTGATTCTTATAATTCCCAACAAATGCACCACCACCATTGTCCCAAAATTGATGTAAATTTTTACCTCCAGGAGTATTCGTTAACAAAAATAAATTACCACCCATATCCCCTTTAGGATGTTCGATACTAACCTTCATAACCGTATGGAGTGGTTGGTGAATATCACCAATGAGATGTGACAGAATACGTAAGCTCAATCTTTTGTCGGAGGTGCTGCTTTTTTTTGAGGACAACACAGCGATAGCCTGGTTTATACCCCATAATGCATTTATTTGCGGAACAGGTGGAAGCTTACTTCTATCATCGGAGAAAGGAATATCAATATAGTGTAACGCATCATACCAATGGATGTCCTTTCTACGAATGGCATCAAGCCAGCTTGCACCAGCTACAAAATTGGAATGGATGGAGCTTTTTCCATATCCTTTGGAGTATTTATCGCAAAAAGCTTTACTCTCCGAAGTTAAATTATCATAAGCAATCTGAGCCACCAATCGATGACCCAAGGCATTCCAGGCATAACTATTTACCGATATAAATATAATTAACAAGTGAACAAAGAACCGTTGCATGCTCATCCTAAATAGGGAGACCACGCTGGTTCTTGAACATCTCCTTCACGAGCAGGCAATCTCATTCGAATACGACCGTCAATAGACACAATCCCTAACATCCCTTTATCCTGAACACGAGTGGCGTAAAGAACTAATCGGCTATTAGGAGAAACCGAAGGAGATTCATCAAGGCCTGAGAAGGTTAAACTCGCTACCGGCCCACCGCTGGCACTTTGCAAACCAATGTTAAAGTTTCGATCCTCTCGATGCAACATCACAATATTTTTCATGTCAGGGGTGTATGACGCACGCGCATTGTAATTTCCTTCAAAAGTAACGCGACTAACCTGTCCATTACCTAATACCAAACGATAAACCTGCGGTGAGCCGCCTCGTCCCGAGGTAAATAATAAACTGCGTCCATCGGGTGCAAATCGGGGCTCAGTATCAATCGCATCGCCAAATGTTAACTGCTTCATAGTTCCACTGGCTAAATCTACATTATATATTTTGGGGGTTCCGCTTTTCGATAATACTACAGCTAAATTTCGACCATCAGGAGACCATGCAGGTGCTCCATTAATACCTGGAAAGCTGGTAATTAATCGACGCTGACCGGTTTCCACTGAAACCGTGAAAATTTGTGCTTTTTTCTTTTCAAATGAAACATAAGAAATTGCTTTTCCATCGGGCGCCCATGATGGAGACATGATGGGCTCTGACGAAACTAAAAGACTTTGAGGATTATGACCGTCTGCATCAGCCACCTCCAGCGAATAGCGTGAACGTCCACCACCTCGTTGCACTGAAATATAGGCAATTCGCGTAGAAAATATCCCGCGCTCCCCTGTTAATTTCTGATAGACTTCATCACTAATATGATGCGCTAAAGCACGAACCTGTCGTGCATTAACCTTATACGTTTTGGTTAACAATATATTACCGTGTGCCACAGCGTCCGCAAGAGTAAATTGTACTTCATAATTATTACCCATTTGGTTTACACGCCCGGTGACCACACTATCCGCACCTAATTGCTTTAAAGTACTAACTGAAGATTGCGAATTGGGACCCTGAGGGCCAGAGATAATTTTAAATTGCCCCGAAAGGGTTAAATCGTTTTGTAGCACTTGTGCTATTTCCTGAGAAGTACTATCAGAACCAAAAGAATTAATTGCTATTGGCAATGCAGAATTAATCCCCTGAGTCAGCTCTAAATCCAGAGCAAGCAATTGATTACTAAACAGTAATAAAAAAAGTGTAGCGATGCGATTGATCATGAGTTACCCCCTCACTTGTTCGGGACGAACGGTTAAACTGATATCACGAAACAAATTAAACGTTTCGGCGTCTGTTGGTACAGGAAGTGGTGATGCTTTATAAATGGCAGTCTGTGCTGAGCGATCGAGCAGCGGATCACCGCTACTTCGAGTCAAAGATACCTGTAATACCATGCCATCCGGTGCAAGGCGTATCCTAAATTGACTGGACATCGAGCTATCCACATTCTCCGGCAATATCCAATTTCTCCCAATTGCATTAACGATAAGTGCTTTATATTTGTCAACTTCCCCAGCAAGTCTGGCTTGTCTCTCAGCATTCTGGGAAGCTTGATTGGCTGCGGCTGCGTCTGCGGCCCGTTTATTTTCCAAATCTGCCTGAGCTTTAGCCACCCGCGCTTTTTCTGCCCGAGTTTTTTCAGCCAATGCTTGCTCCGCTTTGAGTTTATCAGCCTTTGCTTTTTCTTCTGCTTTTTTATGAGCCAGCTCAGCGCGCTTTTTTTCTTCGAGTTGCTGCTGTTTCACCATGAGTTCTTTTTGTTTTTTTAATTCTTCAATTTTCTTTGCCTCAAGTGCTTTTTGTTCCGCCAGCTCTTTTAAGTGCTTTTTTTCCTCTTCAATCTGTTTTTTGCGTGCAATAGCAATTTTATTGGCTTCCTCTTTTAATTTGGCCAATTCCTGCTGTTCCTTGATGCGTTGTTGTTTGGCAAGCTCTACCTGATGATTTAGCTCCTTTTGCCGATTCATCTCCGCTTTCTGCTGTTGGGCGCGCTCCTGCTTTATACGGTTCATTGTCTCCATAATTTCTTTATTATCCACACTCACCGCTTTAACAATCTCTTGTTGCGGAGTGGTTGCGGCAAGTGGCTGTTCCATACCTGGGGTATTTTGAATTTCTTTAGTAAGTACCGGTCGATCGGAGCTTGAATCACTCAACAACATGATAATAAGAAATAGATGAAGACTAATTGCTGAAATAAAAGCATTACGGTAACCAGAAGTAATTATCATGCTTGGACCTCAGATTCATCATTGGTGGAATCAGTGAGTAGACCTACTTGTTCTGCTCCAGCCTGCTTTAATAACGCCATAGCCTGAACTACCTTACCATAAACAACACCCTGATCACCTTTAACCAGCACGTTAAGTTTCTGACCGGATTGTCTGGCTAACTCCAATTCAGCAGCGACACGCACCACCATTGCCTGAGCCTCAATAGGATCTGCGGGTGTACTGCTTATATTTAGAAAATACGTACCTTGTTGATTTACCGAGACGATAATCGGTTCGCGCTCTGTAGGCTGTAGGTTTTGACTGGCAGCTTTAGGTAAATCCACAGTAACACCCTGACTTAGCATAGGAGCCGTAATCATAAAAATGACTAATAGTACCAGCATCACATCAATGTAAGGCACGACATTAATATCAGAAATAGGACGCTCTCGCTTGGTTTTGGTTCTTATCATGACGAGTTATCCTCTTGCAGTGCCGGAAGTTTGTTGTTCAATTAGAGAGATTAATTCTTCTTGAAATAAGTCGTATTGGTTTAACAAAATATTAGCCCTGGTTGTGTAGCGGTTATAGGCAATTACAGCAGGAATTGCAGTGAATAAACCTAGTGCTGTAGCTACCAATGCCTCAGAAATCCCCGGTGCTACCATGGCAATTGTCGCTTGTTGTGCATGACCTAATGCCTGAAATGAAGTCATTATACCCCAAACAGTACCAAATAAACCCACATAAGGAGAAATAGAACCAACTGAAGCAAAAAAAGGTAAATGTTGTTCTAATTGTTCTGCCTCTTTGGCATGGCTTATTTGCATTACGCGCTGAATGGGCTCAAGGGTAACAACGCCCTGCTTCCTCGAACTAACAAACTCTTTAAATCCCGCATGGAAAATTGCTGCCATGCCTTGCCTCTCATCTGAATTGCTGTCCACATCTGCATAAAGTTTACTCAGATCATTACTGTCCCAAAATCTGCGATTAAATGCCTCAGAGAGTTGTTTTTTTTGTTTAAAAAACCATGCCCGTTGGAAAATCAGGGTCCAGGATATAATGGAAGCAGCCATTAATAAAATCATTACTGATTTAACAACTAAACCGGCTTGCATAAAATACATCAATACATTTGCCTGACTACTCATTTTATCTCCAATATAATATGAAGAGTGATACGCATCATGAATACGTATCAACCCGTTTTCTTCACCAATAATATCACCAACTGAATTACGTCCTATACCGCAGCTGTTAACACAAGAGTCAGGACTACGGACCCTTAAGTCAAGTCTCAGCAAACTGCTAAATTAGTTTTGGAACTTTTATTGGTTTTAAGTTCCTATTTACACAAACCACGTTAACTTCCGCGTTAACGATTAAAGTACCCTGTTGGTTTGTAATGGATTGATTAAAAACCAAACTGCACCGTTTTAATATTTTATATTCCGTGGTTATAGTGAGTAAATCATCCAGCTTTGCGGGATATAAATACTTTATTTTTAATTCATTTATTGCAAAAAGTACCTCGGATTGAGCCAAATCACTTAACATCAGGTTATTTTGTCGTAACATTTCGGTGCGTGCTCTCTCCAGATAACACAGATAGTTCGCATGATAAACAATTCCCATAAAATCAACATCTTCAGCATAAACTCGAATCATATGTTGGTATGTTTGTTTATTTTGCATCTTATCTATCCCTCGGTAACAGATAAACCAAAATGCTGATAAGCCCGTGGAGTGGCCATTCTACCTCTGGGAGTGCGCATAAGGAAGCCTTGTTGTATTAAAAAAGGCTCCAAAACGTCTTCAATGGTGCCTTTCTCCTCACCAATAGCGGCTGCAATGCTGTCAACTCCCACCGGACCGCCATTAAATCGCTCGATGACAGCCATTAACAATTTTCTATCCATCAGGTCGAAACCATTTTTATCCACTTCCAACATTTCTAATGCTCTTTGCGCAATATCCAGAGAAATGATGCCTCGTCCTTTAACTTCAGCAAAATCGCGAACACGTCTTAACAGGCGGTTGGCTATTCGGGGGGTTCCTCTTGCACGACAGGCTATTTCTCTAGCACCTTCAGCTTCGGCTGGTACTTTCAGTAATTGTGCAGAACGGGTCACTATTTGTGTTAAAGAATCAACCGAATAGTATTCAAGTCGCTGAACAATACCAAATCGATCTCTTAGAGGAGAAGTTAACAATCCCGCTCGGGTAGTTGCACCAATCAAAGTAAATGGAGGAAGCTCAAGTTTTATAGAGCGAGCACCAGGGCCTTCTCCAATCATAATATCCAACTTGTAGTCTTCCATCGCGGGATAGAGAATTTCTTCAATTACTGGACTAAGCCGATGAATTTCATCAATAAACAGCACATCGTTTTGTTGCAGATTAGTTAATATTGCAGCGATATCGCCTGCCCGCTCTATGACTGGCCCGGATGTCTGGCGAATATTAACACCCATTTCATGAGCAATGATATTGGCAAGGGTAGTTTTACCCAGACCAGGAGGTCCAAAAATTAAAACATGATCTAAAGGGTCATTTCTTTTTTTAGCTGCGTCTATAAAAATTTGCATCTGAGAACTGACCGCATCCTGACCAATATATTCACTAAGGCTTAATGGTCTGATAGCACGGTCTATTGCCTCTTCCGAAACAATACTCTGGGTACTGATTAAGCGATCACTTTCCAGCATAAGAGTCTTATAAGAATTACCCGAATTGGATCATTTTAACATATGTTTTTTTAATAACAGTAGTTTTGCTAACGATTTCTAATATATTTATTTGGTCACTGGTGTAAGTAAAATAAGGAGCGAGGAGTTATCATTCTCTCCTTGCTCCGGTAAATTATCCTCGAATATTTTTAGGATGATGTTCTTTTAGAATATTCATTACCTGGTGATGTTGTTCAGGGGAATGCGTGACAACCCATAATACAAAGCCGCCCCTTTCCTCTTGCAGATCAATACTTTGCTCGCGGTTACTCTTGATTGTTTT
The DNA here is from genome assembly GCA_002352055.1 of Legionellaceae bacterium UBA2794. GTDB lineage: Bacteria > Pseudomonadota > Gammaproteobacteria > Legionellales > Legionellaceae > Legionella. Next base: position 13,836 of record DEHS01000022.1, on the reverse strand, counting down.
GGATATGCCATAACCAATCAGGGATCCTATTATAGCGCCCAATAGGCCGTAAATAATAATATCACTATTCGAATTTATGTCGCCAATAACAAAAATACCAATAATAAGACAGATAAATAATGGAATCGCAAAGGATAATCCCACCACCCAGCCAAAATCATCATTTAGAAATGGCTCTTTAACCGGTGGATACGTGCTATTTTGAATATCCCCCGGCTTAACCGTTGAAAACCCGTATTTTTCACTCAATTGTTTCGGATTTCCTTGCACGCTTATATCAGATCGAGCCACTGATTCTGCTAATAACTGAGTGACTGCTTTTTCGAGCTCTTCTTCATTAGGGATAATCGCACTAATTCGTTCGGTAAGATTCGACTCCATACAAAACTCCTTTTAAATCATAACTTAAATTACCAATAAGGAAATAATCCTCTCTTATGTGTAATTTAAATATTATGTCTGACAAAGTCCATCATTAATTTTCTTGCCCGAAATATTCTGGATCTCACCGTTCCGATGGGGCACCTCATTTCTTTAGCAATTTCTTTATAGGTTTGCCCTTCAAATATGTGTAATCCGTAACAAAGCCGTAATTCANNTATGCCCGACTCAACTTGTTGATTTAACTCTAAATTAATTAACTGGTACTCGGGTGAAACATAAGATGTGAATTCAAATTCATCGGCAAATGAAGATTCCGATGCATGACGGGAATTAATAGCTCGGAAATAATTTTTGACTGTATTTTGAATAATTCGATATAACCAGGTTGAAAATTGGCTTTCTTCCTTAAAAGACTGTAAATTTTCAAAAACCTTTAAAAAAACATCCTGAGATAAATCGTGGACACAAGCTGGGTCATTGACAAGAAATAAAATAATACGTTCGATTTTATAATGATATTTTTGAAACAAACGCTCATAAGAGCGCTTATCCCCTTTCTGTGCTGCCTTAACCAGCAAATCATCATTCCATAAAACATTCGCGTTCATAAACTTCCTTATTATTCCATTTTGCTACCAGAAGCCGCATGCTACATATATTATCCATTATGATTTATTATACACCAGTTTTAACCCTATTATTTTCATCATACCTTCTAAAACTAAGTCTTACTTTGAATCTGAATAGGCACTCAATACTATTCAATAGTCACCCTTATGTCAGAGATGATTTTAATTACATTTTAATTTACTTAGAGGCCCAGAATAAATAAAAATAGGTCGTGTTGATTCATTGTGTTTTGATATGCAACAAGCGTAACTGTTGCGTGGAGAGTTGGTCATTGAATAGAACTATCACTTTTTTTTGATTCTCATTTGAAAAGCATATGAGTTGAAAAAAATCATTATGAATCAGTATGGTTGCATTTTCATAAGATACGTTACTCCCCATCTTCATCCATAAATACCAAAGATCATTACGGTATTGAATTTGATCAATAGAGGGACATGCACTTTGCTCCCTGAGTGATGATTTTAAAGGCAGGAGTAATAATATTATAAAGACAATCTTTAACCCGGCGTTTAACTGAGCATAACCAATTAAAGCAAAACTAAGAAAATAAAGTAGTGCAATGAACCGGAGATAAATAGAAGATCGATTTGGTTTAATAATTAGTTCGGATGAGAGTAACGATGTCATATAATGCTTTATCTTCGGGATCTGTATGACCCATTAGCCAGGAAAACAACTCCGGATCAGTGTAATTTAATAAAAGATCGAATGAGTTTAGCTCCTGCTCATTAAGCTCATCAATTTTAGCATCCATAAATCGTTGCAAAATAAGGTCCAATTCCAACATGCCTCGGCGACAATGCCAAGTTAATCTGGCTTTTTCTCGAACATCCAACATTGATATAATCTCTTAATGATTTATAATTCAACTCACCTGAAACAGGTCAAACCTGTTAGTAGAAGCGCTACATAATACACTACTCTATATTATAACGGAAACTATACCTTGAAGATGAACGCCCCTTTAACTCACTCAATTAACACCCGTAGCTTAATCACCTATGGTGAAATAAGTTCAGAACAAATCATTAATAAGAAACATAATTATCTATTCGATTTATCCTATCTAGGAGTGATTGATGTTGTGGGCGATAAATCTGTGGATTTTCTTCAGGGTCAATTAACTGCAGATTTACGACTCATATCCGATATTCAAATGGTGCAGGCAGCACAATGTAATTTAAAAGGAAGAGTTTTAGCCTTACTCGATGTATTAAAGTGGAATGGAATTAAACTGATTTTGCCCAGAGATCTGATTGATGCCACCCAGTCTTCTCTGGCAAAAACTGCTATGTTGTCGCGAGTCCGCTTGCAACAGAATTCAGATTTAAAAATTTGGGGGTTTTACCTCCAGGATAAAAATGATCTTTTACCAGAACCAGGCTATTTCCCTGACGCCCCTTACGCGCAAGCTCAAGGACCACATTATTGTTATTATCATTTAGGTAATGGTTTCTATATTTTTATTCTGGGGGAACATTTGGTACAAGAGTTCATCAAACCCTTTATAGATCACAATCGCCTCCTAGGTTCCTTAACCTGGCATACGTTACGCTTAAATCAAAAACAGCTAAATATCTACCCCGAATCAAGAGGGCTATTTTTACCTCACCGAATTGACTTGCATCAGACTCCTTACCTTAGTTTTGATAAAGGATGTTACAAAGGGCAAGAAATTATTGCGCGGACTCATTATAGAGCCACCTTAAAACATGAACTTAAATTATTTCGGGTGAATACTAAAGGGGCTGTTTATTCCGGTCAAAAATTATTTAAAGTAGATGAAGAAATAGAGGCCGGTGAAGTTATCGATTTTTCTTTTTTAGATGAAGATGTTTATCTTATAGCTGTCAGTATGATTAAAGAATCGATAACTCGAGTACGATTCGAAGGCCATTCTGAAGCAACAGTATTACAAAATAATTAATTTATAGTTTGAAATTTTTAATACTCCGTACCTAATAAGCTTTATTTAGATAAGCTTTATTTAGGTACGGAGTGATAAAAGTATCAATTGACCTGTTTGCCGGGTAACATTCTTCTTAAAACATTATCCCTGTTAATAAAATGATGTTTAAAGGCACCTGCAGCATGTAATCCTATAAAAACTATTAAGATCCAGGCAATAATTTCATGTGATTCAGCCATTAAGCCCGCTAAAGATTTATCAGGGCTTATCCAGGGCAAAGGTGCTTTAAACAGACCAAAGTAAACAGGAACTTTATCCGCGGCAACTGACATAATCCAACCGCTAAGTGGCATTATTAATAATAAAATATAAAATCCATACTGAACAAATCGAGATAATACTTTTTCCCAAGTCTTTACAGTTTCAGGAAGTGGTGGTTTACCTGCAGCATGAACCCAAATAAAACGTAAAATCATTAAAAAAAGAATCGTGATACCTGTGGACTTATGAAGCATATACGCCGTACCTTTGAATTGGTCGGGAATAGAATCAAGCAAAAATCCCACACAAAGCATGATGATAACAGCAAAGGCCAGTACCCAATGAAACAGTTTGCTTATAGGCGGATACTGATTCATTACAGGATCCAGGGTATTAGTTGAATATTGATTAACAGGTGTAACACTCATCATACGCTCCTTGATAAATACATTTTTTCAAATGCTCATATACCGTCTCAGACGGATTATCCATTAACTTTGATTTACAAGCGTCATATTACGAATGCCTATATTACTTTATTCATGTTCGTAAACAGATAATATTAAAGCTGACTGGATCTCAGGATTAGCAGGATCCAGTCAGTCTTGTAAGTCAACTTGAATTACTTATACAGCTACTTCCTCAGTTACGTATTTTTGTAACGTGGTTTGAGTTAAATCCAAAAGCTCTCTAATGGCCACAAAAAACATGGTATACGTTAACACGCTGCTCGATTTAAGATCAGCAAGAATAAATTGCCATCGTTCAACCAAAGCATGATGCATTCTACCCCATGATTCTAAACGTTCCTCCAGTGTTTTCTCAGAACCGTTATAAGCCAAAATACCTGAAGTTAATTGACGTTGTTGCCAATCCAAATCATCTCTTAAAGCCTCTCTTGACAGCGACTCCCAATGATTTTCTGTTGGATGAACAATAATTTCTGATCTAATCCAGCCCAAATCCAGATAAGCACCAATTCCAAAATAAACTTCGGCAACTGCAGCTATTTTTAAGTTCCTCTCTTGAGCTATTTCAATGATATCTGTAGCTGCAAAAAGTCCACGAGTTACGGTCAACTCATGAGCAAGGTTAGCCGGAATACCTTCGTTGATGAGCTCCTGGTAATGCTCATCATAATGAGAACGATAATGGGGCCCAAACACATCTGGCATCGATTTTTTAAGCTCCGTTACTCCCTCAGAATACAGTTTTGCAGTTTGAGATATATCCAGATTCCTTCGTTGCGAACGCAAGAACCAACGAGTTACCCTGCGTGAAAGTCTCACGTACAACATCATCATATCAATTTGTCTCTGCGCACTTATTTGCGTTCCTAATTCTTCAATTTGCTTCCAGATTGATTCCAGATTAAGAACACTGCGCGTAATCATATATGCGCGAACAATGGCCGAAACGGGAGCCCCTGTTTCATCTTGCAGACGATACACATAAGTAAAGCCCATTTCATTATTGATGATATTACTTAAACGCGTGGCTATAATTTCCCTTCTTAATGGATGATCCTGCATCTGTTTACTGAATCGATCTTGTAACGGTTTAGGGAAGGAATTAATTAATATCTGATTTAAATACTGTTCTTCCGGTACATCAGAAGCCAAAATTTGTTCTTTAAGCAACGTTTTACTGTAACACATTAAAACCGCAATACTTGGTCGGCCCAGGCCTTGTCCCATTAATTTACGTTCCATTAATGCTTTATCATCTGGTAAAAACTCAAGGCCACGATCGAGCTTGCCTGTTCGTTCCAGCTCATTAATATAACGACTTTGTAATTCAAGAGAACGTATTGGCTGTGAGGCTGATAAGCTAATAGCGCGAGTTTGTAAAAAGTTATCTCTCAGTACCAGTTTGGCTACCTCTTCAGTCATCTCCCCTAACAACTCATTTCTTTGCTTGGGTGTTAAATCACCGGCAGTAACAATGGTATTCAACAAGATTTTGATATTTACTTCTTTATCAGAACAATTTACCCCGCCAGAATTATCAATAAAATCAGTGTATACCATGCCACCTTGTAGCGTGTATTCAACCCGTGCGAGTTGAGTCAGGCCAAGGTTACCGCCCTCACCTACGACTTTACATCTTAATTGTTTGGCATTAATTCGGGTTACATCGTTCGTTCTATCGCCCACACTTAAATTTGATTCAGTGCTGGCTTTAACATAAGTCCCAATACCGCCACTCCATAGCAAATCCACGTTCGCTTTTAAAATAGCTTTAATCAATTCGTTGGGTTCAATGACAGTTTGTTTTATATCAAACGCTTTTTGCATCTCACTACTGACTGGGATTGATTTAGCACTTCGATTAAAGACACCACCACCTTTAGAGATAAGCTTTTTATCATAATCAGACCAGTTTGAACGAGGCAAATTAAAGAGTCTTTCTCTTTCTTTAAAGCTCTCTTCGGCATCTGGATTAGGATCAATAAAGATATGAAGATGATTGAATGCACCAATTAGTTTTATATGACGGGATAGTAACATTCCGTTACCAAATACATCCCCTGCCATATCACCGATACCGACCACAGTAAAATCATTATTCTGAATGTCAAAATCCAGCTCATAAAAGTGTCTTTTTACCGATTCCCAAGCCCCTTTTGCGGTAATACCCATCTTCTTATGGTCATAGCCCACCGAACCGCCGGAAGCAAAAGCGTCACCCAGCCAAAAACCATATTCAAGGGAAATTGAATTAGCGATATCTGAAAACGTGGCTGTACCCTTATCCGCGGCAACCACCAGGTAAGGATCATCTTCATCATAAAATATCATGTTATCTGGTTTGACGAGGAGGCCATCTTTATAATTGTCGGTAATATCAAGCAAACCACGAATAAATAACTGGTAGCAACTGATGCCTTCAGCCAATATTTCTTCTCGCGTACCATTTACAGGAAGATGCTTTGGTACAAAACCGCCTTTCGCACCACTAGGAACGATTACCGAATTTTTAACCTGCTGTGCTTTCATTAAGCCTAGAATTTCTGTACGAAAATCTTCTCGTCTGTCAGACCAACGCAAACCGCCACGAGCCACCTTGCCACATCGTAAATGCACTCCTTCAAATCGGGGTGAATAAACAAAAATTTCAAACATGGGCTGGGGTTTAGGAACTCCAGGAATAATTTTACTGTTTAATTTTAACGAAATATAATTTTTCGGTTTCCCTTCATGATTCATTTGATAATAGTTGGTTCGCAAGGTCGCACTAATTGCATGGACGTATTGCCGAATTATCTTATCTTCATCAAGATTGGCTACATTTTCAAGATCTTCCAATATTTCAGTAGTTAAAGCAGTATATTTCTCTTCTCGACCAGGAATGTCTTCAGGCTTAAACCTGATTTCAAATAATCGAACCAGTTTTTTCGCAATAACAACGTTATTATTTAAAGCCATTTCCATATAGTCCTGGCTAAAAGTAAATCCAATTTGTTTGAAATATTTGGCATAAGTTCTTAAAACTGCAACCTCGCGCCAATCTAGACCCGCAGCGAGAACGAGCTGATTAAATCCGTCATTTTCCGCATCACCAAACCAGACACGCGCAAAGGCATTTTGAAATAACTCTTTGATTTCATCTAAGTGAAAATCAATATCCTTATTATACTGCATGGCAAATTCATTAACCCAGGTTACTTTACCGTCTTCAAATTTAAGAATATAAGGACGCTCACTTATTGCTCGAAGTCCTAATTTTTCAAGTATGGGTAACACATCAGATAATGGAATGGTATTATCGTGTTGATACACTTTTAAACGGAAATTATTTTCAGACTCATTCAGCGGACGGTAAAAATTAATGCCAAGAGAATTCTCAGGCGTTAACATTTCCATATGTTTTATATCTGATACCGCGGTTCGTGGAGAAAAATTGTCGGTATAGGATAAAGGAAATGCACTTTTATAATGATCAAACAAAGTGTTAGCTTGCTCTTCTCCATAAGCTTCAGATAAATGGTGCTGTAAATCATCGGTCCAGGATCGCCCTACTTCAATTAGTTTCTGCTCGATCGCTTTAAAATCATAAACGGGATGATCTTTGGGATTTACTTTTATAATAAAATGAACCCGGGCCAGTACTGATTCTGAAAATTGGGTAGAAAAACTGATTTCTTCAGCATGAAAGCTTGCTGCTAGAATATTTTGCATTGCTAATCTAAGTTCAGTATTAATTCGCTCTTTAGGGACATAAACCAAACAGGAAATAAATCGACCATATACATCGACACGTGTAAACATACGAATTCGTTTACGTTCCTGCATGTAAAAAATTCCCATACTTAATTCAAGTAACTCATCCTCAGAACCTTGTATTAAATCATCACGAGGCAAGGTTTCCAGAATATTAAGAAGCACTTTTCCTGCATGACTGCGGGGATTGAGTTTGGAATTTTCCATAATTAAGGCGACTTTATGCCTTAAAAACGGGATGTGTTTTGGATTGGTGTGATAGGCAGCAGAAGTATACAAACCAATAATTCGGCGCTCGCCGATTACTTTACCTTTTTTGTCGAAACGTTTAATCCCAATATAGTCTGTATATGCATCCCGATGTACCGACGCTAAAGTATTGGTTTTAGACATCGCCAGTATTCGCGAGGATAATGTTAATTCACGAGCTTCAGGTGTCATCGCTGAAATACTACGCGCGCTTGATTTACTGAGCGTTTCACGCAAAACACCCAAACCAGTTTGTGGGATTGCCTGAAGAAGCGTTTCTTTACCTTGTGTAATGAGCTCATAATCACGCATACCCAAAAAGGTAAAGTGGTGATCTTCAATCCAGTTCAAAAATGCTTTGGTTTCATGCACCTCATTGGCATCTATGACTTTTGAAACATTGTCTAATTCAACAATAGCATCACGAACCTCAGCCCGCATCTTCTCCCAATCTTCATAAATTGCACGATTGTCTTCAAGAACACGTTCAAAATTTTTATGTAACTCTTCAAGCATAACCGGATCAGTCTGACGATCGATCTCTATAAAAATAGGTGCTTCTTCAACGATATCCTTGCCATTATCATGACTATTTCGTGGTAAAATTTCAATGACACGATGATGTTTATCACGCTTCACTTTAATTCCGCCCATATGGATAATGAGATGTGACGAAATGCCCATTCGATTAATAACCATACGTAAAGAATCAACGATAAAAGGCATATCGTCACAAATAATTTCTACAACCGTATGGGTGGTTTGCCAGCCATGACGTTCAAACTCAGGATTATAAATCCGAATTTTAGTTTGATGTGGCATGCGTTCACTGATTAATGACCAAAAATTGACAACTGCACCATACAGATCATCCAAATCCCACTCTCGAAGATCTTCTAAAGCAACTGTTCCATATAATTGTTTGGCAAATTCAGCACAAAATTCTGTCTGATCACCAGTTAAAGAATGTTTAATTTTATTTACTAACGCTTCGATTAAAACGTCTTTACCTTCTTCAAATTTGTAGGACATCATTACCCCGTCAGGTTTGCTTTTACTGTGTAAGGTTAAATTTTCATTCTATTGAATATATACCAATGTGTCAGAAGTAACCCATTGAGCCAAGTCAATAATTTCTTTATTGTTCATCCTGATGCATCCATGAGATCCTGGCTTCCCTAATGGAGTAGAATCAGGGGTACCGTGAATATAAATATATCTTTTCAAACTATCTACCTCTCCACCCCTGTTACGACCAGGCTCTAAACCATCCAATTGTATAATTCGAGTCAGAATCCAGTCTCTGTCCGGATTTTGTCGTGCCAGTTCATCGTTATAAATTTCACCGGTCCACTCGCGCGCGACGAAAACACTATTTTTTTCATGTTCCATTCCAATTACTGCATGAATCTTATGCCAGCCCCGAGGAGTACATTGGCTGTTTATTCGTTCACCCACGCCATTTTTAGCAGTAGAGACATCAAAAACGAACCTTTGGACATCGTTTTCATAACAAGTCATTTTCTGTAGTGGTACAGAAACAATAATTATTTTATTGCTCATTTTACGAATCACTAATCGCAATTGTTTTAATATTTACGAATTCCAGTATTCCCTCTTTAGATAACTCTCGTCCATACCCAGAACGTTTAATCCCACCAAAAGGCAGGCGTGGATCTGAAGCTACGTAAGAGTTAACAAAACAGGCCCCCGCCTCGATTTCATGAGTAGCGATACGCTCTCCCTTGTCCAAATCACGGGTAAAAATAGCAGCACCCAAACCATATTGACTCATATTTGCCCAACCAATAGCTTCTTGCTCGCTTTCAACCGTACATAACGATATAACAGGCCCGAATAACTCCTCATCAAATGCAGGCATTCCTGGCTTTACATCACTTAGTAATGTTGGCGGATAATAAAACCCCGTACTGTCAGGAATTATACCACCACTCAATAATTTAGCACCTTGTTTCATTGATTTTTCTACTTGAATTTGTAGTGTATCTCGTAAATCACGTCGTGCTAGAGGACCCAGATTAATTTTGGGATCTAAAGGGTCTCCCATCTTAAACGAAGACATGTAATAAATAATTTTTTCAGTCAGTTTCTTTTCGATGGATTTTAGGGCAATAACCCGCTTTGCTGCAATACAGACTTGTCCTGAGTTATTTAAACGGGAGGTAACGATACTTTCTGCGGCTAAATCCAAATCCGCATCTTCAAATACAAGGTAAGGATCGCACCCGCCTAACTCTAAGACAGTTTTTTTTAAATTACTTCCTGCATGGGCGGCAACACTACTGCCCGCTCGCTCACTTCCAGTAAGAGTGACTGCAGAAATATAAGGATGTTCAATAATTTTAGCTGCTGCATCATTGTCAATTATAAGGTGCTGAAAAAGGTGCTCAGGAAATTGTGCCTGTTTAAAAAGCTCTTCTATCCTATTGCCACAACCCGTGGTAATTGCTGCATGCTTTAACAGAGCTGCATTTCCAGCCATGATAGTTGGAATGGCAAACCGTAATACTTGCCAGAAAGGAAAATTCCAGGGCATTATTCCAAATACAATTCCTAACGGGATATAGCACACTTTCGCTTTTTTCATCTCGGTTTGAATCAATCTTGGTTCAAGATACAGTTCAGCGTGCTCTGCATAGTGTTCACACAACCACACACACTTATCAATCTCTGCTTTGCCGGCTGTTACAGGTTTACCCATTTCGTCACACATTAAAAGAGCCAGTTCCTGTTTATATTTTTCTAATAAAGAGGCCAGCTGTAGTATCAATCCTTTTCTTTTAGTAAATGAAGTATGCTTCCAGGATAAATAGGCTCCATGACTTTCATCAATTTTTTGATTGATTGTCTGTTGATTTAAACAGGTATAAGAACGCAGAATTATTTCCGTTGCAGGATTTATCGTTTGAATTTTCATCAATTCACCAGTTATTTAAATATATTAGTGTAGTTTATCTTATCCTTAGCATACTATTTTGGTTAAAGTTGACAACTCTCTTGCACTTTAGTTTTGATTGTTGATACTATTTTTATATTCCATGCTTTTTCTTATCAGGATCAGCACTAAATCAAAAAGTTAATTGTAAATGATTAACCTTAGGATATTTAATGAAGCAACAGATACATCATGTTCATCCCCTCAGATATTTAGCGGCCTGGGGAGTTCATATTTTTACAGCAAGCGCGGCTTGTGTTGGAGTATATACCTTAGCTAAAATTTATCAGCACGATTATGTCTTTGCGTTATGGCTTATGGCAATAGCTGTTTTTATAGATGCTGTCGATGGAAGTCTTGCACGACTGGTGAGAGTGAAGGAAGTATTGCCCAAAATTGATGGGGCTTTACTTGATAACATGATGGACTATCTAAATTATGTCATTACGCCGTGTTTCTTTTTGCTAGTCAAACCAGATATGCTTCCATCAGATTATGCCCTGATAATAATATCTGCAATTACAATAACCTCAGCGTACCAATTTTGTCAGGATGATGCAAAAACACCGGATCATTTTTTTAAAGGATTCCCCTGCTATTGGAATATTGCTGTTTTTTATATGTTTATATTTAACACCTCCATGACTCTTAATGCCATCTTACTCGCCTTGTTTTGCGTATTGATTTTCGTACCCGTTAAATATGTTTACCCATCAAGACTTGATTATTTAACAGACTCCAGAATCCTTAAGATTCTGATGCACTGTTGTTCCGTGATTTACGGTATAAGTTCAGCCTGCTTATTAATTTATTACCCTGAAACCAATAAATTGTGGTTAACTTTATCCCTGGGTTATATAAGTATGTATCTATTTTTAAGCTTTTATCGAACCTACTATCCAATGATTAAAGCTAAAATAGCAGCAAATAGAGATTTATAGCTCTATTTTTTCATTCCAGGATAGACTTTAGCTATTTTATGATTAAAATAGCCTTAAAGTATGTTTCTTGAGGAAATTATGTCACCAATAAATCTCGTAGGTTCGTCTCTAATTCTTTGTAGTTTGCTAGTAACTGCAACACATGCGAACTCTTCTTTTCCCCGTGGATGCGAAGTTACAGGCTTTGGCTATAGTGACCGATATCTTGTATTGAATGAGACTGGTGACCAATCTTATTATCTCATTCAAAACAGATCCAACACCAAAATAGAACTGGAGCGTCATGAAACAGGTGATGCTTTTATGAGCCCGCCATTACAGGCATCGATTGATCCTGCAAACTGGGGTGCTTTTGCCTCTGATGTAAAAAATGTAAATTTTAAATGTTATAAACATGAATTGGATAATACAACTGAAACAAATTGCAGTGAGGTATTGGAAGTATGTCAGTATCCCAGAGTGAGATTTGCTTTAAGCAATATGGGTAATTATTGGATTTCCACTAATAAATCACAACAGGCTGTTATTCAGGATTCAGTAGCGAAAGGCATCTATTTAAAATGGTGATAAGTGGCTAAAACTGATGTGGATAGCCGATATACTGGCTTAGGTGTTCTGGGAGCTCTTATAATTTTATACGGGCATGCTCAAAGTTACCCACAAGTTTATTATATATTCGGCTCCTTTTCCCTTCTGTTAACGGCCATACATTATAAACTGGTTTATTTTATCGCTTTAGAACTCATTCTCGCAGCAGGGCACTCTGCTATATTACTTGGGGTAGGACCATATACCCAATCCGCGTTACCTGTTTTACTGTGCTTCCAGTTACTTATTTTTTATTTAATGGTAGGTAAGGACAACAGTATATTTTTGTTAATTGGTGTGGTTGGAATAGCTCTTTTATCCTTAGGCTTTGCTTATAATAATCAATGGATTTTTTTCTCCGGTAGTTTATTTGTGGCCATTTATGCCTACTATAGTGGATATAAAGAGTACTATGCATCTTATATATGGGCAGTTTTAAATACGGTATTTGCCGTGCTGGCTTTATACCAACTTTTTTTAATTAATATGAGTAAAATATGAGTCGAATTGAGTCTAATATGCTTCCTTTGGGCACACTTGCTCCACAATTTGTATTAAAAGATGTAATCAGTGGCGAGCTGGTTAAGCTTGCGGATAATCATCAATATATAGCAACTGTTTTGATGTTTATTTGCAATCACTGCCCTTATGTGAAGCACGTAAACAGCCAACTTACTTTGCTTGCAAATGAATATATACCTAAGAAAATACGCTTTTTAGCAATCAGCTCCAATGATGTAGAGAATTACCCGGCTGACTCGCCGCAAAACATGAAAATAGTTGCCAAAGAGCTAAACTATCCGTTTCCCTACTTATACGATGAGACTCAGGAAGTCGCAAAAGCGTATAACGCTGCTTGCACTCCTGATTTTTATATATTTGACACATCATTATCACTGGTTTATCGCGGACAGCTTGACGACTCAAGACCGGGGAATAATATTCCCGTTACTGGAAGCTCTATACGAATGGCCCTAGATCATCTAATTCAAAAGGAACCAATTGAATTTGAGCAAAAACCTAGCATTGGATGCAATATTAAATGGAAATAAATACAGGCTTAAATTTTGAGCATATATCTTTTTCATGGGATTGCATAAACAAATGAATATTATCTATTTAACGTAAATAATATTTTTAAATTTAGTAAATTAATAATAATTTAAAGATGAATCTAATCCATAGTTAGGTTTAACTTCAGCAAACAAGCTACCTATGCAATCAACCAGATTCAAAATCGGACTAAATACTGCAACCACCAGAGAGAGCAAACCTAAATATAACGTTTTGCCAACCATCTCCAGATTTTTTTGACTCATTTTAGTTTCCTGTATAGGAAATTCAACTATTACGGATATTAGGGTAAGTGCACTTAATGTAATTAATTCGATAGAAATAAAAAGCATACAAACCGGTGCTGTAGCAATATATGCAGGCTTTATTAACAAATCCGTTTTTGATTTCAAAGGTGCAAAAAAAACAGGTTCTTTTTTATCACGTTTACTTTGATTTTGAATGATCCGTCCTGCTGCACCACTATATTCAATTAAAAATTTACGAATATCACATACCACACTCATTCTAAATACCTCTTGCGATTCATTGCTGTAAATTATACTTTGTAATGATTAAGGTTTCATTAACTGAGTTTGTTCGTTGAAAAAAAAGCCTTTGTGCTGGACAAAAAACGGA
>DEHS01000047.1 GCA_002352055.1 Legionellaceae bacterium UBA2794 | reverse complement strand
TAAGATGTGATCAAGAGACAGGGCTTGACCGAGGGATCCAGGAATCTATTGTGCGGTATTAAATTAAATTCAGCAGTGATAATTGCATTATTATTACTGTTTCACCACATCCACACCTTTAGGTGGTTTAAATTGAAACAATTTTGACGCTAATTTCGGATTCGCTTTTATTTGCCCTAACTTAACTGTAGTTACTTGTCCCAATTGATCATACAACTCAAGGCCGGTTAAGTTATTTTGGGTGAATATAAGCTTAATCCGCTGAAAATTCTCTTTAGATGATTTTGCTCTGAGGTCAAATGTCATTACATTACCGGAAGTTTTTTCAGTCACCTCAAAATCTTTAGTGACGGTATCATCATAACCGCTTAGAAATAATGCTGCAGTACCACCTAATCCCTTCTGTTGCTTTTTAACTGTAACTTGTTCCAAATCTTCATCGTACACCCACATTTTTTGGCCATCCGCCACAATTAATTGCGCCATCGGATCTATAGTTTGCCAGCGAAATTTGCCAGGTCTTTCCAAAGCCATTGTACCTGCGGAACGAGAAACTTCCTTTTTTTTAGCTTTAACAACCTGATTAAAAGAAGCTGTCATAGAACGAAGGGCATTTAATTTAGCTTGTAACACTTCTCCAGCAGACTCACTAAACAGGCAACTTGAAAAACCAAATAACATAATCCATAGAATTTTTTTCATACCTAGTCCTCAGTAATTGATGTAACTAAAACATCGCGATATCCCCCATCTAGAGGCCCCACTATACCGGTCCGTTCCATTTCCTCTACCATTCGCGCTGCTCGATTATAACCAATTTTCAACCGTCTTTGGACTGAAGAAATACTGGCTTTTCGTGTCTGAATGACAAATTCTACTGCCTGATCGTATAACGGATCATCATCCTCAACCGACTGGCCTTCTTCATCACTACCACCCTCACCATCAGTAGTCATTTTTAAGATATCATCAATATAATCCGGTTGACCGCGAGATCTCCAGTCATCGGCAATACGATGTACCTCTTTGTCATCAACGAATGCTCCATGCACTCGTAATGGAGCGCCACTACCAGGAGCAAGATATAACATATCTCCATGTCCCAGCAATTGCTCAGCACCCTGTTGGTCAAGTATAGTACGTGAATCGATTTTTGAGGAAACCTGAAATGACATACGTGTTGGAATATTGGATTTGATTAATCCAGTTAAAACATCTACGGATGGTCGTTGGGTAGCCAGAATCATATGAATTCCTGCAGCGCGAGCTTTTTGCGCGATACGAGCAATGAGTTGCTCCACTTTTTTACCAACGACCATCATCATATCAGCAAGCTCATCGATAACCACTACAACAAAAGGCAATGCCTGTAACTCAGGGGCAGTGAGATCCATCGAATCAACCGGTTTCCATAAAGGATTCACTAAGGGTTCACCACTGGCAATCGCTTCAGCTAGTTTAGTGTTGTAGCCTGCAAGGTTTCTTACGCCTAATGCAGCCATCAATTTATAGCGACGTTCCATTTCTTCAACACACCAGCGCAATGCACTGGCCGCTTCTTTCATATCAGTCACTACCGGAGTTAATAAATGAGGAATGCCATCATAAACAGACAACTCCAGCATTTTCGGATCAACCATGATGAGCCGTACTTGCTCAGGAGTAGCTTTAAATAAAATACTCAAAATCATTGCGTTAATACCCACTGACTTACCTGATCCAGTAGTTCCTGCAACTAATAAATGAGGCATTTTAGCCAAATCTACCACCATAGGATGCCCGGCAATATCAACTCCTAGGGCCAAGGTAATTGGGGAATGAGCTTGTTGATAAACATCGGCAGATAGTACATCCGATAAGCGAACAATTTCACGAGTGTGATTTGGTAACTCGAGTCCTACAACCGTTTTACCGGGGATTACTTCTACAACGCGCACGGACACAACAGACAAAGAGCGTGCCAAATCTTTTGCCAATGCAGTTAATTTACTTACTTTAATGCCCGCAGCAAGTTGCAATTCAAAACGAGTTACTACTGGTCCTGGATGTACCGCGACTACATCTGCCTGAATACCAAAGTCAAGTAAATGCTGCTCCACATCCCGTGACACATTTTCAAGTTCCTGATGCGTATAGCCTCCCATAGGCTTCCCTGGTTGGCCTTTATCTAACAAATCCAAACCCGGTAATGTACCGCCAGAATTTGTATGAATTGAATTCATTTTAGGTGGGCGAATTTCCTTTAATTCTTTAATAACCGGTTTGACTACTTCAATACTTACTTTTTCTTCAGCAGCAATTAAAACCGGGGCTGGTCTTTCCCGCTCTTTTTCTTTCCTGGGAGCAAATAATTTTGGTAATGCTCTTTCTTTAACTGGCTCAGCCTTTGAATCAGGGGTTGAGGAGATGGTAATTTCCCGTGTTTTTAAATGTTCCATCCCAGCCGTGCTTAAGTGAAACATTTTTCTCAACGTAAAATATGAAGCATTGAAGGCTAATAACGTATAATAACCAATCATTTCAACAGCCTTAACCCAGGATAGACCCGTGAGCCAGGTGATACCAACCAATAGCATTGCCATCAAAACCAGAGTTGCGCCGTGTAAGTTTAGCATTTGGTACCATCCACCGNNCACCGCTTACGGCTTGGCCAATAATTCCCCCAGCACTGTGAATAGAGTCCAGCGGTTTAATTTGCGGTTCGAGACTTAATAAACCACACCCCCCTGCAATCATTAAAATAAATCCTGTTGATCTCAGCAGTAATTCCATTTTATCTATTTTTCTCAGGGCATGAAAATCTTTGAGAATGGCCCAAGCAACATAGACAATAGCCAATGGGAGAAGATAGGCAAAATAACCAAAGGCGAAATATAAGGCGTCAGCCAAATAAGCACCTACCTGCCCACCTGAATTAAGAATATTGCGCCCTGAGCGTGATGCATGCGACCAGCCTGGATCATTTAAATCATAAGTAAATAAAGACAAGAGCACAAAAAGAGCACCGGTCAAAACCAGTATAAAACTGCCTTCAGTAAGGCGTTTTAAAATAAAGAGTGGCATGGTCTTTTTTTGGGTTCCAGCCGATTTCCCAGAGTGATGTTTTGCCATAGGTATTTTATTATTTTCATTTTTGTCATAATATTTGCCATCTTACCACAAATTATAAGGAAGGCAGAGACGATGAGCTCAAGCAATCACCACCGCTTAATCATATTAGGTTCAGGTCCAGCAGGTTATACCGCCGCAGTCTATGCCGCACGAGCTAATCTACACCCTGTTTTAATCACCGGCATGGAGCCAGGCGGACAATTAACAACAACTACCGAGGTAGATAATTGGCCTGGAGATGTCGAAGGATTAATGGGGCCTGCTCTTATGGACCGTATGCAAAAGCATGCGGAGCGCTTTGATACGCAAATCATCTTCGATCATATTGTCAAAGCTGATTTAACGCAAGCACCATTTACCTTACAAGGCGATTCTGAAACTTATACCTGTGATGCTTTAATTATTGCCACTGGCGCGTCAGCTCGCTATTTAGGATTAGAATCTGAATCAGCCTATCAAGGCAGAGGGGTATCCGCTTGTGCGACTTGCGATGGCTTTTTTTACCGTAATAAAGCCGTTTGTGTCATTGGGGGTGGAAATACAGCTGTAGAAGAAGCACTTTATTTATCTAATATTGCCTCAACAGTCACATTGGTCCATCGTCGTGACAGTTTACGGGCAGAAAAAATGCTGCAAGATAAACTTTTTGAAAAAGCACGCAGTGGTAATGTCAGAATAGTTTGGGATTGTGCCTTGGAAGAAGTATTAGGAGACGGGAAGAAAGTGACCGGCGCCATCATTCGAAATCTACTGAATGATGCAAAAGAAGAGCTGGCAGTTGATGGCGTATTTATAGCTATCGGCCATACACCTAACACAGGTTTATTTAAAGATCAATTAGCAATGCGTGATGGATACCTTACCATCAAATCCGGTTTGGATGGGATGGCTACCAGTACGTCAATTCCTGGAGTGTTTGCTTGTGGTGATGTTGCTGATCATGTCTACCGACAAGCAATAACTTCTGCGGGTTTTGGTTGCATGGCCGCACTGGATGCGGAAAAATACCTTGATCTGATAAGTTAAGCGATGGGCATACCTTAAGGATAGAGGTTTCATTTGGCAGCTAACGAATTGTACGTATTTCCGGATCCCCGAACCAGTGACAAGCAAGGATTGCTTGCAATGGGAGGGGATCTTAAGCCAGAGAGAATAGTACAGGCTTATTCACAGGGAATTTTTCCCTGGTTTGAGCCTGGTTGTCCTATCCTTTGGTGGTCACCTAATCCACGATTAATTTTGATACCCAGTGAATTTAAAATATCACGTAGCCTGAAACAATCATTAAAAAAACCTTTTCGTTTTACAATCGATTCTGCTTTTAGCGATGTAATTTTAGCATGCGCAACCTGCTCTGATCGACTGGATAAAACCTGGATTACTCCTCAGATGATTGAAGCATATACCGAGTTACATCGCATGGGCTATGCACATTCCTTTGAAATTTGGCAGGAAAATGAATTAGTTGGGGGGCTCTACGGTATAAGCCTTGGGCGTGCATTTTTTGGTGAGTCCATGTTTCATAAAGTAACGGATGCTTCGAAAGTCGCCCTATATTACTTATGCAATACTATGAATGAATGGGGTTTTGACTTCATTGATTGTCAAATGCCGACACCTCATTTGTTGCGTTTGGGAGCCAAAGTTATAGGAAGAAATGAATTTCTTCATCTTCTGGAACTTACTCTGCAACATGAAAATAAATTGGGATTATGGCACAATTCCCTCTCGACTTGATCTTAAGAATCAGTCAAGATGAGATAGTATTCAAGTAAAGGACTCTAATTAATGAAACAACATACCTCCAAATTCCTTGACCTCGTTGCAGAATCAAAAAAAAATATTAAAGAAATTAGCCCAACCCATTTAAAAGAAAAGCTTGATCGAAAAGAACCCATAGAACTTATCGATGTTCGTGAGGAAAGCGAGTGGAATTCTTCTGGTCACATCCCTGGGGCAATTCATTTACCTAAAGGAATTATTGAGCGAGATATTGAAAAAGCGATTTCCGATCCTGCAACCCCTATTGTTGTTTATTGCAGTGGCGGGTTTCGATGAGCATTAGTGGCCGATAGTTTACAAAAAATGGGCTATAAAGAAGTATACTCCCTCGAATCGGGATCGCAGGGCTGGGAAAAGATGGGATATCCTGTTGTAAAAAATAAGTAAGGCCTTAATAAGCTAAAATAGATACGACCTGATTGCCATTTTGCTTATTTTAGTGCACTATTTCACTTTTATAAATTTGATACATCATTGAGAGACCTATGGCAAAAGAAGATCATATTGAAATGGCTGGTACCGTTGTAGACACATTACCAAACACAATGTTTCGCGTTGAATTGGAAAATGGACATGTGGTTACTGCACACATTTCAGGTCGTATGCGTAAAAATTACATTAGAATTTTAACTGGCGATAAGGTTAAAGTAGAACTTACTCCCTATGACTTATCTAAAGGTCGTATCATATTTCGTGATAAAAATTAATTCACTCGTTTAGCGAATATAGCTTTCCTCCTGGTGATCTGTGTTAACGTGATTTAATACAGAAAGTCACGCGCTGATTCCTTATCCTGTATTCCCCGTATTACGACTTCGTCTAATACGGGCTACGCATATTTTGTAGCCTGTATTAGCGAAGCGTAATACAGGGAGTAACGCCTGATTCAGTAGCAGGAAATCCCCGTATTACGGCTTTGTATAAGGGAAAATACAGAATTTTCCCTTAAAGAGATAAATTAGCCGCTATTTACCAGCCACCATCATTTTATCAATCAGGATTGAGCCGCAGCGCGTGGAAATATTGGGGTTAATATCATTACCTACAGCGCGAATCATTTGAAATATTTCTTTTAAATTTCCAGCGATGGTGACTTCATCAACGGGAAATTGAATCTCACCGTTTTCTACCCAATAACCACTGGCGCCGCGAGAGTAATCTCCAGTAATTATATTTACTCCTTGCCCCATTAACTCTGTAACCAATAAACCTGTACCCATTGTGTGCAACAACTCATTTAAATCCCCCGCAGTGGGATCAATTGTTAAATTATGAACACCATCACTATTTCCTGTAGTTATTAATCCCATTCGCCGTGCTGAATAACTACCCAAGAGATAATGCATCAACCGACCTTTATCAACAATTAAATTGGGCCGAGTAGTCACACCCTCGCTATCAAAAGCGGCACTTCCTAAAGCTCCTTGCAGATGGGGTTGTTCATATACCTGGATAAACTCGGGAAATAGTTGTTGCCCTACAGAATCTAATAGGAATGAATTCTTTCGATACAGATTAGATCCACTAATAGCATTAATAAAGCTGCCAAACAAACCGCTCGACACGCGTGATGAAAAAATTACCGGTATCATTTGTGTACTGATTTGCCTCGCTCCCAAACGGCTTATCGCACGTTCCACTGCATTTTTGGCAATAGACGAGATAGGTTCCAAATTATCTGCATTGCGTACCGTACTGTAATCATAATCTCTTTGCATTTTCTGACCATCAGTAGCTATTAAAGAACAACTTATGCTATGACGCGTACTATGCGTAAAGCCTGATCCACCATGAGTATTGGCATATCCATGATGAGATTCATAGGAAGAGACACTCACCCCATCAGAATTCGTAATTCGCTTGTCCAAAGATAAAGCATGGGATTCACAATCAATTGCCATTTTAATCGCTTGTTCCGGCTTGATGTCCCATGGATGGTATAAATCCAAATCCGGATGGTTTTTAGCCATCAACTCTTTATCTGCCAAACCAAAACACGGATCTTCTGCGCTTACCCGTGCAATATCACAGGCTGCCTTCACTAAAGAT
Source organism: Legionellaceae bacterium UBA2794 (assembly GCA_002352055.1). GTDB lineage: Bacteria > Pseudomonadota > Gammaproteobacteria > Legionellales > Legionellaceae > Legionella. The sequence continues at coordinate 26,961 of DEHS01000047.1, read as the reverse complement.
TTCAAAGNNGGCCCCCCCTTTGCGCTTTCCAATATAAACCGTCAACCCGACTCCCTTATCCTCACTAAAAGCAACTGTTTCAACCTCCCCCATTCGTACATCTACTGAAAAACCGCGATCATTATTTACTGCAACAGCAGCATCAGTAGCCCCTTCAGCTTTTGCAAGATCCAAAACATCTTTCATTAATTGGGTTAATTCTGTTGTTGACTTATGTAGTTCACTATTGTTATGTTGCTTTTTAATTTGCATAAGAGATCCGTGGTGTTGAATGATGTACATAAGGATACAATAACATGTCTTCGCAAACCAATGTTTATCCTGCAAACAAAACTTTTTTGCTTTATTTATATTTTATTCTGCTAACCAGTTTAAGCTTTAATAATTATGCTGCGGATCGCTGGCATGAACTCACTCCAGGTATAGAATATCAGGATCTTGAGGGTGGTTTATTAACTCCATGGTCTCATGTTCATGTGTTTCGAATTGATTTAAAACAAAATAAATTGGCTTTGGTTACCGCAAAAAATCTTGCCGTAAAAAATGCATCCGCCGATCAATTTGCAGAACAATCCAAGGCATTAGTCAGTATTAACGGTGGATTTTTTGACCAGGACTTTAAACCTCTGGGTTTAAGAATTAACAATAAAAAACTGGAAAACCCACTAAAAAAAATTAGCTGGTGGGGAATATTTTATGTTAAAAATAATACCCCTTTCATTTCACATGTTCGACACTTTAGACAGGATGATGATGAAATCGATTTCGCCATTCAGAGTGGGCCGAGATTATTAATAAAGGGAAAAATCCCATCACTAAAAGATGGGGTCGCAGATCGCTCAGCTTTAGGAATCACTGCTGAAGGAAAAGTGATTATTCTGGTATCAACCAATGCCGCGATGACTACGGGTGAATTAGCCAATTTATTAAAATCCCCGCCCCTAAATTGTACGGATGCTATTAATTTGGATGGGGGCAGTTCAAGCCAACTCTATGCGCATATTAATTCATTTCAACTCAATGTTCATGGATTCTCTAATGTAAGTGACGCCATTGTAGTTAAAAAGTTATAGCCCGGGGTGACCTATTCATCAAGCGCTGATTGAACTTACCCGGGAAATAAAGGGATGTTCTGTTAATTTTATTTCGGTCTTAAAAACTGATGTAAAACAATTGTTTACCCAGAGTTAAAAGAGTTATAACTTTTAACCCACAAGTTATCCACAATATACTCCCACTTTATTCTCTTGACCCACATTAAAAAACACACTATCTTGTAAGTCTAGCCTTAAAAAACCCTATATATTGGGTTTTATGTATTACAACTAGTAAAAAATAACAACTATAATATTAGTAACAGTGAATAAATTATTCACTCTGTTACCACAATCATATGAGTGGGGATAAAATGTCTGAAATTCTTGAGCCGGTAAAAGATGTGCCGCAAACGAGTCAATTGGAATTGACAGCAAATACTCCAGGTTTACTTAAAACGATCAAGCGTAATGGTAAGGTTGTAAATTACGATGATACTAAAATCAAAATTGCAATAACCAAAGCGTTTATAGCTGATGAAGGTGGCACTGCCCCTACCTCTGACCGCATTCATCAACAAATTGAAGAGTTAACCCGCCAGATTTCTCAGGTATTTAAACGTCGTTTACCCAGTGGTGGCGCAATTCATATTGAAGACATTCAAGATCAAGTAGAACTTGCATTAATGCGCAGCGGCCATTACAAAGTTGCCCGCTCCTATGTATTGTATCGTGAAGAACATCGCAAAGCCCGTCAAAAAGAATTAAAACAACAACCCGCAGATCCTAAAGTATTATTAATTGTCATGCCGGATGGCGAATTACAACCTTTAGACATGGAACGAGTAAACACTATTGTTAACGAATCCTGTCGTAATCTCGAGCACGTAAAAGCAGAACCCGTAATCAAAGATGCCATGCGTAATTTGTATAATCAGGCTAAATTTGAAGACGTTCATAAATCATTAATCATGGCCGCTCGTGCACTGGTAGAAAAAGAGCCCAACTACACATTCGTCAGTGCTCGCCTGTTACTAGACAGCCTGCGTATGGAAGCTTTAAGTAAACTTAAAATTCAATCTGACGCCACATTTGATGAGATGAGTGCCTTATATCCTGCATACTTTAAATCCTATATAGCGCACGGTATCGCTCAAGGAATGCTTGATACCAAAATGGCTGATTTTGATTTGGAAAAACTGGGGAATGCTTTATTACCTGAACGGGATATGCAATTTACCTATTTAAGCTTGCAAACTTTATACGATCGTTATTTTATTCATGATCGCGGTGTACGATATGAATTACCTCAAGCCTTTTTCATGCGCGTAGCCATGGGCCTTGCCATGCGTGAAAAAAATAAAGAAGCTAAGGCTATTGAATTTTATCAGTTAATTTCATCTTTTGATTACATGTCGTCCACTCCTACTCTGTTTAATTCAGGAACAGTCAGACCACAACTATCAAGCTGTTATTTGACCACGGTTCCCGATCATCTGGATGGTATTTACAGTGCCATAAAAGATAATGCCCTACTCTCCAAGTTTGCCGGTGGATTAGGTAACGACTGGACCTCGGTTCGCGCTATGGGTTCGCACATTAAAGGGACTAATGGCAAGTCACAAGGTGTTGTTCCCTTTTTAAACGTTGCTGATGCTACGGCTGTCGCAGTGAACCAGGGTGGTAAACGTAAAGGGGCTGTTTGTGCTTACCTTGAATGTTGGCATCGTGATGTAGAAGAATTCCTGGAGCTGAGAAAAAATACCGGTGATGACCGACGTCGTACTCATGATATGAACACCGCACTGTGGATACCTGATTTATTTATGATTCGAGTACGTGAAGAAGGTGACTGGACTTTATTCTCACCCGATGAAGTACCAGAGCTTCATGATCAATATGGTAAAACGTTTGAAAAAACGTACCTTGAGTATGAAGAAAAAGCACGTCAAGGTCTGATTCAAAATGCCAAAACGGTTCCTGCAGTTAAATTATGGCGCAAAATGCTATCCATGTTGTTTGAAACAGGTCATCCATGGCTCACATTTAAAGATCCCTGTAATTTACGCTCTCCTCAGCAACATGCGGGTGTTATTCACAGCTCAAATCTGTGTACAGAAATTACATTAAACACCTCAGAAGAAGAAATTGCTGTATGTAATCTGGGCAGTGTTAATCTTCCAGCTCATATTACCAATGGTGCTTTGGATAAAGACAAACTAAAACGAACTATTACTACCGCCATTCGTATGTTAGATAACGTGATTGATATTAACTATTACTCTGTTCCGCAAGCACGTAATTCTAATTTAAAACATCGTCCTATTGGCATGGGAATCATGGGCTTTCAAGATGCATTATATGAGCTTAAAATTGATTACACATCCAAAGAAGCTGTTGAATTTGCAGACGCGTCAATGGAGCTAATCAGCTACTACGCAATAGAAGCATCGTGTGATTTAGCCAAAGAGCGGGGCAGTTATTCAAGCTATGAAGGATCTTTATGGAGCAAAGGTATTCTGCCTATTGATTCAATTAATTTACTACAGGAAGCTCGTAGTAAATATTTGGAACAAGACAGATCGCAACGTCTCGATTGGGAACACTTGCGGATCAAAGTTCGTACTCAGGGAATGCGAAACTCTAACGTGATGGCTATTGCACCTACAGCAACCATCTCAAATATTTGTGGGGTGTCACAATCCATTGAGCCTACGTATCAAAATCTTTATGTGAAGTCCAATTTGTCCGGTGAATTTACCGTCGTCAATCCTTATTTGGTTGCCGATTTAAAAGCGCTGAACTTATGGGATGAAGTCATGGTTAATGATCTGAAATACTTTAACGGCAGTGTTCAGCCCATAAGCCGTATTCCCACCGAGTTGAAAAAACGTTATGCAACCTCTTTTGAAATTGATCCCATGTGGTTAATTGAGGCTGCTTCTCGTCGACAAAAGTGGATTGATCAGGCACAATCATTAAATATTTATATGGCACAACCATCCGGTAAAAAACTGGATGAACTGTACACACACGCCTGGATTCGTGGATTAAAAACCACTTATTACTTAAGAAGTCTGGGTGCCAGTAATGCCGAAAAATCTACCGTTACAGATGGCGCGTTAAACGCAGTGAAATTAGTTAATGACGAGCCCAAAGTCTGTTCTATCATTGATCCTGACTGCGAAGCATGCCAATAAAGGAGAACTAAATGCCACATACAGAACAAATCATAGCGTCCCAGATAATGGGCGCAACCGGTCTTGAAATTCCGGAAATGGGCGCACGCCGAATTCATGTTGATGACAAACAAATCATCAATTGCAGGGCTGATTTGAACCAATTAGTTCCCTTCAAATACCGTTGGGCCTGGGACAAATATTTAACCGCATGCGCAAATCATTGGATGCCTAATGAAATCAGCATGAGTGCGGATGTGGCGCTATGGAAAGATCCTAATGGATTAACTGATGCAGAGCGTATGATTATCAAACGTAATCTTGGCTTTTTCTCCACAGCGGATTCGTTAGTTGCCAATAATCTGGTTCTTGCCGTTTATCGCCATATTACTAATCCCGAATGCAGACAATACCTGTTACGACAGGCATTTGAAGAGGCGTTACATACCCATGCGTATCAATACGTCATAGAAAGCCTGGGGCTTGATGAAGCAGAAGTATTTAATATGTATCGGGAAATTCCCTCAGTAGCTACTAAAGCAGCATGGGCGCTTCCTTTTACAGAAAGCCTGGGAGACGAGACGTTTCATACTGGAACTCCAGAAAATGATCAACGTCTATTACGCGATTTAATTGCCTTTTATGTAATCTTCGAAGGTATATTTTTCTATGTAGGATTTACTCAGATTCTATCCATGGGTCGACGTAATAAAATGGTGGGTACATCCGAGCAATTCCAATACATTTTACGTGATGAATCCATGCATATGAATTTTGGTATTGATGTAATCAATCAAATCAAAATTGAAAACCCCCACTTATGGACTCCTGAATTTAAAGCTGAGATTATCCAGCTGGTTAAAGATGGTGTTGCTATGGAATACCAATATGCAAAAGACACCATGCCGCATGGTATTTTAGGTATGAATGCGGAAATGTTTGAAGAATATTTACATTTCATTGCAAATCGTCGTCTCAATCAAATCGGGTTACCGGATCAATATCCTGGTGCAGAAAACCCTTTCCCGTGGATGAGTGAAATGATGGATTTGAAAAAGGAAAAGAATTTCTTTGAAACTCGCGTCATCGAATACCAGGCAGGCGGGACTCTAAGTTGGGAAGATGAGAACTAAACAATAATTACTTATTTCCATATCCGGCTTCCTGTGGGGCTTGATATGGAAAATCATCACATTTTTTAACCCCCGTATCCCATTCTAAAAAGGCAGAGCACAACTCATCAGGTCTCCCAACAGAATGCATTAACTTACCCATTCCTATTCCAAGTCCCCCAAGACAACTGCTGGCTAATAACAGGAACCCAACACTCCACGGCCCACCTACTGCGATGGATATAGTAATCAAAGAAATGGAAACAATCGCGATCCCTAATACCATCATAGAGATTCCAAGCTTTCTCAAAGCTGGGTTACCGCTGGTTATAGCGTGATCATAAAGTTTTTTATATTCAAGAGAATGACCTTCATTATCCGGTTCATCTAAATAGTTAGTAATTGTTTTAACCCAAAATATCTTTTCTTCATAAGACAAAAAAGAGTTTATAATTTTTTCGTTAAAATCCAGAGTTGGACTGAGTATAGGAATATGATTTTTAACTGTATTCGTCAAATATTGGCATTTCTCGTAAAGTTTCATAACATTAACGATGAGAGTTCTCTCCTCTGATGTTAAGTTGTTAAACGCCACCTGATAAATTTCATCGCTGCTGACATCTGTTACATTGTTTTCTGCAAACTCATAAAGACTCTGAGTAAATTTATTAATAATGGGAAAGGCATGAGGATTTTGGTAAGCTTGCTGACACAAAAATTTAAAACAAGGCTCCTGAGCTATTTCTTTTAAACATTCTTCCGTGCTATACACCCTCTCTTCATCTTTAAAATCTGCATGAACTTCTTCAGTTTTGGGAGGGGAGATATAATAAGATCCTTTAAATTTATTTAAAAGTGTAATTCCAAATAAGCGCTGTTGATTATTTACCGCTAACTGAAGCTCATTAATGGTCAAATTAAAAATATCGGCAACATTAAAATCATCATGACTATTTAATGGGTGAGTAATGCATTTAAATAGAATAGCTATTAAATTACTTCGCGTAGCTCCAGGTGTGCAATGGATGTAAATATTTCCACCTTGATGATATATGTCCAACATTTTCTGCAAGGTGTGACATACTAAATCCGCATGAGGAATATTTGAATCTGTAGATGGAAGTTGATGATGCATTATATTAAAATCAGACCATCGTGAAGAGGGGATTATATTCAGAGAGTTTCCTAGACTAAAAAGCTCGGAATAATCAGCACACGAAACCACCATACCATTTTTTTTAATCAGATTAATTAAATTACACTGCTCATTAGCTATTGGAATCTGGCCTATAATTACAGCCCCTCGACCTTCTTGTGCCGCTATAATCTGCCTTTGTTTAATATAAGGTTGAAACCGCCTTAAGAAAAATCCGGTTTGATACTTCGCTTTTGAACGAGAAGCAGGCTCATTTAAATAAAAAAAAGGCTTAAGTGAGCTAATGGTCATATTTTAATTATTAGGTAACCAGAGGCGCCATTATAACTATAAAACCTTAGTAATTTATTAAGAGTTATTCATGAGCACCTATTTTTTCAAATTTTTTTTAAAACCGTAGTAATGAATAAGTATATGAAGAACTATGAATTAAAAAAATCTGAACCCTTATCGATAAAACTAACTACGCCATTTTGATAGGCAAGGAGTTCTCAGACAGGATTCCATGCTGACTCTAAAAAAGTCTTTACTGCGTGCAAAATTGAGTTCCGCAGAAAATTTTGATATTGAATATTATTTATCGGTGTGATTTTTAGGAATAAGTGAACGTTATTTAGATTGCACTGGTTTGCTTCGTCGCGATGCTCCTCGCAATGACAATACATATAAGAATGTCCCAAAAGAATCCCTAAGCATCGAATTTAAATGCAAACTAACTTACCAAAAAAATATCACATGACATTTAACAAAGTTAAGGTAGAATTAAAAAATTAAAATTTTCTATTAAAAATCAATTAATAGTAATCACTTAATTAACAATAATAATTATTAACACCAGAATGTAGAGGGAACCATGCGATCGTATGTCATTGGAAGTTCAAATGCAGTTAAAAAAAGCGATGAAAAAGCAAATTATAATTTTTTATTTAAATGTCTGGCAGCTTTAGCAACCGCCGCATTAATTGCCGCTGCTGCTCTGACTATTATTTCCTTGAAATCAGCGCCCCTGGTAACCGCAGGTCTTATGACAACCTCTGTGGCTGCTGGAGTATTGGGAGGGATTGCTGCCATGACGTTAATACTTAGTGCCCTGGTTTTATTTTCATTGATTTTAATTTGTAGTGGATGTAACAACTCTGAATTGAATAGAAATGAAACGCACTATCGATTTCATAATCATGGTAACCAAGCCCCCTATTCTCATGATTCTGAATACCCACCCCGCGTGATAATTCATAATCCTCTATAAATTCATTTTTGCCTCTGATAAAACTTTTAATTTGGAAAGGCGATTAACCGTGATCGCCGCATTAACAATTCGTTCCACCTCGCCTGTTTCATTCCAGAAGCTTTGAAAAACTAAAGGGTTCTCTTTAAATAGAGTCATTTTATTAATACCCCCCCCTTCAGTTAATGCACTTCGAACTGCTGTTAAGACCTTTATTTTTTGTAAATTCTTTTCATTTCCGGATTTAGCAAGAATAGGTAATTTAAGATTAATTAATCGAATAAGATCATCTTTTGAAATATTGAAATTCAAAGATTGAAATAAACGATGATGAACAATATGGTCCTCCTCAATCTCTTCTATTAAAGGCACTGATTTTAACTGAGGTTTCTCCTTGGGATGATTCAACACAACATCTTTTTCCAATCCCAAAACTCTTTTAAATTTTAACTTCCAATCAGGAGGCGTAAGGCGCCACAGAATATTAATTGCCGTCAAAGCCGTGGCAGCTATTGCACAAGAGGCTCCCAGAGTGCCTGCAATCGGAGTTAACATGACAAAAAGTACCGCGCCTGTTATGGCAGACAACAAAGCCAGGGTATATAAACTTGAAAATGCTTTTTGCAGGTGATGAATCTGTTCTGAGGAATCTTTGGGTGATTGAAAAGCCCGCGCTATCAGTAGCGAGAATGAAGTTAATTGATGAACAAATGCTGCAACCAGACTACCTAAGAAAAACCAGGGGCCTATCGCAAAAGGAATGTTTAAAACAGTAGAAATGACAGCACCATATAATGAAATGCTGGCTAAAGTCGCGCACAATCCAGAGATAATAAAATCAAACCATTTATCAAAATTTTTATTGCTCGCCTTAGCCAATTCATAGCCATTCACAATGGCCATTAAGGTAAGCAAGAGTCCTATTAATGGTAACATAACAAAATAAAGGGGAGAGCCACCAAACGCAACAAACCATTTTGAATTGGTCATGGTGGCAAATAAACCTACTTCCTGTATGTCCTTACTATATAACAACGCTTTTCGAAACATATTAAGCGACATACTTACCTCATTGTTTACTGACGTAAATGGGGAAACAGAATGACATCACGGATAGATTGTGAGTTTGTAAATAACATCACTAACCGATCAATACCAATTCCCTCGCCCGCTGTTGGAGGTAATCCGTATTCCAATGCCTCAATATAATCACTATCAAAGTGCATTGCTTCAAGATCACCCGCATCTTTCTCCTCTACTTGCTTTTTAAATCGCTCTGCCTGGTCTTCCGCATCATTTAATTCAGAAAAACCATTAGCAATTTCTCGACCGGCAATAAAAAACTCAAACCGATCTGTTACGTCAGGATCAGCATCACTTCGTCTTGCCAAAGGAGAAATTTCTGTTGGATATGCGGTAATAAACGTAGGCTGGAATAATTGATGCTCCACCGTCTCTTCAAAAGCTATCATCTGGAGTTTGCCAAGACCATATGACGGTTTATATTCAAGCTTTAACGCATCAAGTAATGACCTGCATCCTTCAATATTTTCCAATTGAGCTGCAGGGACATTGGGATGATATTTAAGAATCGCTTCTTTAACACTCATACGGGCAAAAGGTTGGTTAAAATCAATAACCTGGCCTTGATATTCAATGTGACGATTTCCTAAAACTGAATCACAAATAAACTGCAGTAATTGCTCCGTTAGGGTCATCAAATCATTATAATCAGCATAAGCCTGATAAAACTCAATCATAGTAAACTCAGGATTATGGCGAGTAGATATTCCTTCATTACGAAAATTTCGATTAATTTCATATACCCGCTCAAACCCACCCACAACTAATCGCTTTAAATACAATTCCGGAGCAATTCGAAGATACATTGTCATGTCCAGACTGTTATGATGGGTAACAAATGGACGGGCAACCGCTCCGCCAGGTATAGGATGCATCATTGGCGTTTCAACTTCCAAATAAGCATTTTTGTCCATAAACTGTCTAACCGCCTGAATCAATTTTGAACGAATCAAAAACGTGCGGCGACTGTCTTCATTAGCAATTAAATCCACATATCTTTTGCGATATTTGACTTCCTGATCCGCCAAACCATGAAACTTGTCAGGTAAGGGGCGCAATGATTTGGTTAATAACTCAACATATTCAGCATTAATAGTTAATTCACCTGTATTCGTGATAAATAACTCCCCTTTAACCCCGACTATATCTCCCAAGTCCCAATGTTTAAACTGTTCATAAACTTCGGGTAAATCATTGGCACGAATATAAACCTGCATTCTGCCTGAAACATCCTGAATATGAAAAAAACTGGCCTTCCCCATAATGCGTCGTAACACAATACGACCCGCTACAACTGCTTTTACTCGCTGTTGTGCCAAGGTTTCTTTATCAATCTCTGCATAATCATTCATTAAATCAGCAGCTAAATGCTCCCGACGAAAAGCATTGGGGAAATCAAAGCCGTTACTACGTAAATCCACTAATTTTTGTTTACGAATCTGGTATACTTCACTTTCATCTAATTGTTCTTCTATCATGCTGCCCCTACTCCCGCCTTTAAACTGGCTTCAATAAATTGATCCAGTGCCCCATCCAATACCGCCTGAGTATTTGATGTTTCAACACCGGTACGTAAATCTTTAACTCGTGATTGATCAAGAACATAAGAACGAATTTGTGAACCCCAACCAATATCAGACTTAGTAGCTTCCAAAGCCTGCTGTTCGGCATTTTTCTTTTGCATTTCCAATTCATATAATTTGGCACGCAATTGTTTCATCGCCTGATCTTTGTTTTTATGCTGGCTTCTGTCATTTTGACATTGAACCACAATGCCACTAGGTCCATGAGTTATTCGAACTGCCGAATCAGTACGGTTAACGTGCTGCCCCCCTGCGCCAGAAGCGCGATACGTATCAATCCGCAAGTCTGCAGGGTTAATTTCAATTTCTATATCATCATCCACCTCAGGCGATACAAAAACTGCAGCAAAAGAGGTATGGCGACGATTTCCAGAATCAAAAGGAGATTTACGCACCAAACGGTGCACCCCTGTTTCGGTTCGCAACCATCCGAACGCATATTCACCACTAAAATGGATAGTCGCACTTTTTATACCCGCAACCTCCCCTGGTGAACATTCGATTAATTCCGTTGTGAATCCGTGTTGTTCACCCCAGCGTAAAAACATTCGCAATAACATTTCCGCCCAATCCTGAGCCTCAGTACCACCCGAGCCCGATTGAATATCAAGGTAAGCATTGGAATCATCCATTTTTCCAGAAAACATCCGCCTGAATTCTAAACCTGCGACCTGTTGCTCTATAGAATGTAACTCATTGCCTACATCATTAATAGTTTGCTCATCATCCTCTTCACGCGCCATATCAAATAACTCGCGCAAATCAATAACCGATTGACTTAATTTGGTCAATGAGAGGACTACCCCCTCTAACTGAGTTCTTTCACGCCCTAATGCCTGAGCTTGTTCGGGATTATTCCAAATTGTGGATGATTCTAACTCGCGAATGACCTCTTCCAAACGTTCACTTTTGGTGTCAAAGTCAAAGATACCCCCTAAGCGATTCAATACGCTTATCAAGGTCTGTCAGAGTTAAATTGATATGATTGACTTCCAGCATCTGCATCTCTTGCAAAAATAAAGTAAATATTTTACAGGGAAAGTCCGATTCAAGCTAGTTTTAGCGATTGATATGTTCCAATAAAGTGTCAGGCTAGGTTGCCTTCATTGCAGAGCGATAAGCTTGCAGATTCATTAATAGGTCAGCCTCAGCGCTGGATAAATGACAGCTACCGACAATTTCTTCCCGGTTGCCACCCATTTCCAGTATTTTTAATGCATGTTGGTAACCGCCATCATTATCACGTTGATTTTCCAGGTTTTGCAGTTGATTATCCATACTGATTAACTGCCGGTTTATCTCAGCTAATTGACGGGAAAAAATCAAATCCGCATTGATAAGCATAGGATGATCTTGCAAGATCTGCTGGGATGCCTTTTCAAACGCCGCAACTTTGGCTACTAAGCTATTGATTTGCCTACGTTGCATTAACAAGTAATTGGCACAACCTAATAAAAGCATAAAATTTAAACCAAGTATCAGCAGAATCATTTAATTTCCTTTTATGACATTCTTTGACGTGTTTTTTTTCTTATTTTTAGTATCTTTGTCTGTTTTAGAATCCGCTTTATAGGGTACAGGCTGAACAGTTCCTAATACAGCGTTATGAGTTTGGCCAATTTCAGGATTAGAAACCCTGTCAATTTTCCTATCTTTTGCAATAATGATGCTTACGCGACGATTCTGTCCTCGCCCCTCTTCAGTCAAATTATTGGCAATTGGAAATTGATCACCATATCCCATCACTAATATTCGGTAGTTAGCAATTCCATAACCATTTAAAATTCTTCCAACAGTAGCCGCTCGCGATGCGGAAAGCTCCCAATTTGAGGGATATTGTGGGGTTTCAATGGGTGTATTATCAGTATACCCTTCAACCACCACCGTATATGGCAAATCTTTAATTTTAGTTGCTAACTGCATGAGTTTAATTAATGCTTCAGGTTTGAGATCATTTTCGCCTGCTGCAAATAATGAGCCTGCTTTTATATCCAGTTCAATCCAACCCTCTTGCCTGTTTACTTTAAAATTCCCATCCGCTAATTCTGAAAGGGAATCGTTTAAATTATCCATGCCGTCATTATGCGCTCCGGTGGTTTCCTTTATTTGTGGACCATCCATTTTATCGGCAGTTGATTTACTGACTTTGTTATTATTAAAAGCAGATTTCATCCCTTCAGTAAGGGATTTATATTTTGAAATATTAAGCGAGGATATCGCGTACATCACTACAAAGAAAGCAAACAACAGAGTGATGAAATCAGCGTAAGATATTACCCAACGATGATTATCTACATGTTCTTCCTCTTTATTGCGCCGTGATCGCATGATGTCTTTGCTGTCCAAAATTATTTAATTTCAACTGCAGCATATTAGGGCTTTCACCACTGGCAATAGCCACTAATCCCTCAACAATCATTTCATCATAATGCACTTGACGAGCCGCACAGCTTTTTAGTTTATTAGCTACCGGTAAAAACAAAAGATTAGCCAGTCCGACTCCATAAATTGTGGCAACAAACGCCACAGCGATACCAACTCCTAAAGCTCCGGGATCAGCAAGGTTTCGCATGACCTGAATTAACCCTAAAACAGCACCCATGATGCCGATAGTTGGGCTATACCCGCCCATACTTTCAAATACATTTGCCGCGCGCAGGTTTTGATATTCAATACGATCAATTTCGGCTTCCAAAACCTGACGTATGGTGGTTTTATCAACGCCAAGAACTAGCAATTCCAATCCTTTGCTTATGAGCGGATTTTTTTCAACTTCCAGGTGATCTTCAAGAGAAAGTAATCCCATTTGACGTGCTTTCTTTGATAAATCAATCAAGAGGGTTCGGCATGTTTCAAAATCAAGGCGCGGTGGTTTAAAAATCCAGGGAAGTATACGAAAAGCACGCTTAAAGGTGGCAAATGGCGATTGAACCATAACCGCTCCAAGAGTACCCCCCATAACGATGAGTAATGCAGGAAAATTCATTAGAGAATGAATATCCCCTCCCTCAAAAACCTGGCCAATAATAATGGCAAGGAAACCCGTTAAAAGACCTATAAATGTTAATGCATCCATATCGTATTATTTATTCCGGTAATCGCGATTTTATGCGGATAGTTGCCTGACTAAGAATTTGCGAGATACGTGATTCGCTGACGCTTAAAACATCTCCTATCTCCTTCAAATTCAAATCCTGTTCGTAGTATAACGATAAAACCAAACGCTCTTTATGGGGTAACCCATCAATAACGTGCGTTAAGCGACTCATCAAGTCATTATGTAATACACTAACATGAGGTTCGGTTGAAATGCCACCCTCCCCACCTTGTAATACATCATCAGTAACTCCCAAATCATCAAATCCGTATAAATGACTACTTGCCGAATCCTGCAACATGTCATGATATTCATTGATTGGAAGTCCCAGTTCACTAGCCACTTCTGCATCTTTAGCTTCACGGCCTAGACGATGTTCCAAATGACGCACTGCTTCGGAAATCATTCGAGAATTGCGATATACCGATCGAGGAACCCAGTCGTTTCTCCTGACCTCATCAAGCATATGCCCTCGAATTCTTATTCCAGCATAGGTTTCAAAAGAAGCACCCTTGGAAGAATCATAATGTCTTGCAGCTTCCAGTAAACCAAGCATACCCGCCTGTATCAAGTCATCGAGTTGCACACTCTGCGGCAAACGTCCCAATAAATGGTGTGCTATTCGTTTTACCAAAACCGCATGACTTTTTACTAACGCTTCCTGGGTTTGTTCTTTTATTTTGCTGTATGCAGCTAAAGCATCCACGACACTCTCCTTACAATAACAGCACGATGTATTATTATTACAACCCAATCACAAAAACTATTTTAAGTATAGTGAATATTTTAAAATTCACCTGCTACAAAACGTTCTAAAAAGAAACTGGTATTACCCCCTAAAATTAGCTTGTAAGGCCAATTATTCACATCCTCTGCCAGTTCAGTCAATGAAGCTGATGCCGGCGAATCAGGATAAGCTAATAACACCGGTTTTTGTTTTTTTACCGCCTTATGTACATGTTCATCAAACGGTATTGCACCTAAATAGTCTAGATGAACATCAAGAAATTGCTCGGAAACCCGAAACAATTTATTAAACAAATCTCTTCCATCTTTTAAATGTCGTACCATATTTGCCAAAATATGAAAGTGAGTCCATTCATAACGTTTACTCATCACTTTGATTAATGCGTAAGCATCAGTTAATGAGGTAGGTTCATCACAAACGACCACAATTAGTTCCTGTGAGGACCTGGTAAAACTTAAAACTGTATCGGAAATTCCTGCTGCAGTATCAATAATCATATAATCCAAATCATCGGTTAATTCATTGAATGCATCAATTATGCCTGCATGTTCGGCATGAGTCAGTTGCGTCATAAATTCAGTACCGGATGCTGCGGGAATAACTCTGATACCGTTTGGACCTTGTAAAATAATGTCACTTAAGTGACACACTCCCTGAATCACGTGTGATAAGTTGTATTTAGTATGAAGCCCTAACATGATATCCACGTTTGCAAGTCCTAAGTCAGCATCCAGGAGCATCACGTTTTTATTTAATTTAGCTAACGCAACAGCCAGATTGACCGAAACATTACTTTTACCCACGCCCCCTTTGCCTGCAGTTACAGCAATTACTTTAACGGGCTTGCTGCGCGACATGGTTCTAAGCCCTGCTGCTTGATCCTTAATGCTTTTATTTGACTTAGACATAGTATTCGCTCCTGACCCGCGGCTGCTCATGGCCCACATCAGTGGGAAACAGGTCAAGTTCCTGTTGCGCAAATAACGCAACAAGTTGATGACGTGTCGCCATTTTGATGTCTTCGGGTACCCGCTGTCCATGCGTTAAATAACTGACGCCTAATCCCGATTCAATCACCGCACTTAAAGCACCACCGATAGCTAATGACTCGTCTAATTTGGTCAAAATACATTGATCCACATCATTAGTCTGATACCGTTTAATCGCATCTATTAATACTTGATAATGACTGGTTGCAGGAAGAATAAGTACTTTAGAAATGGATTGCATATGAGTGCTCAATACCTGCATTTGCTGAGCGACTCGATCATCTGCAGGATTCATTCCCGCAGTATCGATAAGAATTAATTTTTTATCACTTAACTGACGAAGCACTCGAGTTAATGACACTTCATCCTGCGCGACACAAACTTTTACGCCCAGAATTTTTCCGTACAAGATTAATTGCTCTTGCGCTGCGATGCGAAAAGAGTCCATAGTCACCAGACCTAATTTATCAGCTCCAAATCGCAGTGTGAAACGTGCTGCAATTTTGGCAAGTGTTGTTGTTTTACCAACACCAGTTGGCCCGACAAAGGCATAAATACCCCCTTCCTCAATGCGGCGATTATCTTTGATAGGCACTATATCGGTGATGTGGGTCAAAATATGCTGCCACCCACGTTGCTGATTCAGCCCCGGACTGACCAGTCGAACCCAGGTCGCCGCGGTATTGTGGCTAACACCTAGGTAGAGAAGTTTTTGCAATAAAACAGTATGTAGTGGTTCATTACTCCCACCCAAATTACCTCTGAGCTGAGCTTCCAGCATCCCTCTTAATGTTTGAATTTCAAGGCGCATGTCGTCTAAAGGTGTTTGCGCAGGATATTTTTCAACCTGAGTGGCAGGTTCCGCTGATGCCACGGCAGCACTTGCAGACAACACTGACTCATCAAAATCAATGGCAGCAACGATTTCAACACCGCCTTCAACATGATGGCTGGATAAAATAACGGCGTCTGGACCAAAGGTCGCTTTTATTTGTTGCATGGCCGCCCGGGTATCCGCGGCGATAAAACGTTTCAGTTTCATAAAGCCTCCTGCTTCATAAACTTCACCACTCACTTTAAATGCTTAAAGGCCTCTACGTCCCCCTGCTCGTCCGAGGGATCCAGGGATTTCAATCCTGACACCAGATTCCTGGACCCCTCGGTCAAGCCGAGGGACGTAAGAAAAAGGTCTCAGCATTGCTTGCAACCCTCTTTCATGCAACGCTCGTTCTTACATCCCTCTTTCTTACAGCCCCTCTTTCTTCCTGCCCTCGTTCTTGCTGCGCTTTTACTTAAAAGCCCCTACGTCCCTCGGCTCGTCCGAGGGATCCAGGGATTTCGATCCTGGCACCAGATTTCTGGATCCCTCGGTCAAGCCGAGGGACGTAGGAAAAAGGTCGTTGGTTCAATTATTAACCAAAAGACACACACTTCACCTTACCCAACCGTACCTATAATCCTAATCTGTTTATTATCAGGAATTTCCTGATAAGACAAAACATGGAAATCATTTGATATATTACGCACAAAACGTGCCAACACTGCCCGGATCCCCGGTTGAACTACTAAAACCGAAGACTCTTGTTTTGATTGTTGCGACATCGCAAACTGAGTTAATGATTGCTGAATTCGATCAGCCATCCCGGGCTCAAAACTTACCCCACTTGTTCCACTCGCCTGAATTGTATTTTGCAATAATTGTTCCAACTCAGGTTTTAAGGTGATAATCGGTAATTCTTCATTCAGTCCACTGATCTTCTGAGTGATAAGTCGAGATAATGAAATACGCACCTGAGCGATTAAATATTCCGGATCTTTAGATTTTGGCGCATTTTCCGCCAAAGTTTCGACGATGGTGCGAATATCAGTTAACGGAATGTGTTCCAACAGTAAACCTTGTAATATTTTACTGACCATACCTAAGGACAACCCATCAGGAATTAACTCTTTAACCAGTTTAGGAGAGTTTACTGAAAGCTTATCCAGTAATTGTTGTGTTTCTTCATAGCCCAATAGTTGTTGACTGTTTTGCTCAAGAATATGGCTTAAATGCGTTGCTATAACCGTTGATGCATCCACTACCGTAAAACCAAATGTGTGTGCCTGCTCCTTCTGACCCTCAGTAATCCACACCGCTTCCATCCCAAAGGCCGGATCACGACCCTGTATTCCTTCTAACTCTCCAAATACTTGTCCAGGATTTATAGCTAACCATCTATCCGTATGAATAGCAGATTCCCCCATAATCACCCCCGCTAGACTAATACGATAATGATTAGGTTTTAAATCAAGATTATCGCGTATATGAACCGAAGGAATAAGAAATCCAAGCTCTTGGGATATTTTCTTTCGAACACCCTTAATTCGCGATAAAAGAACCCCTCCCTGAGCACTGTCTACTAAAGGAATAAGTCGATAACCCACTTCCAGACTAATAACATCAACCGGATTTACATCATCCCAGGACAACTCCGTAATCGCAGGATCGGTGGTCTGATTAGCAGTCATCTCTTTATCAGCTAACAAAGTGCTTTTCTTTTTTTCCTGATTAATAAACAGATAGGCTATCCCGCCCAATCCAGATGCCAGCAATAAAAAGGCAATATGAGGCATTCCAGGGATAATACCGATTAGCCCTATAATGGCAGCAGCAATAATTAATGACCGAGGGTTAGCAAATATTTGAGTCAACACAGCCTCACCCATATTTTGAGCACTTGAGACCCGCGTAACAATAATTGCTGCAGCAGTGGATAAAACTAATGAAGGAACCTGAGCAACCAATCCATCCCCTATGGTTAACAAAATGTAATTATGCAGCGCATCACTTAAACTCATATCATGCTGTAAAACACCAATAATCAAACCACCAACAATGTTAATGACCAAAACCAATATTCCCGCCACCGCATCACCACGGACAAATTTACTTGCTCCATCCATGGAGCCATAAAAATCCGCCTCTTGAGCCACATCGGTTCGGCGTTTGACTGCCTGCTCCTGATTGATTAAACCGGCGTTAAGATCCGCATCAATTGCCATTTGCTTACCGGGTAAGGAATCAAGAGTAAACCGAGCACTTACCTCCGATACTCTTCCCGCGCCTTTGGTGACTACCACAAAATTAATAACCACCAAAATAATAAATACCACCAGACCTACCGTATAATTTCCCCCAATAACAACTTCACCAAAAGACTCAATAACCTGTCCGGCGGCATCCGTTCCATTATGACCGTTTAGCAATACCACACGCGTTGAAGCAACATTCAATGCCAGTCTTAATAAAGTGGCAAGCAAAATGACCGTAGGAAATACTGCAAAATCCAAGGGCCTTTCGCTGTAAATTACCGCCAGTAACACGACCAGTGATNNTTAAAAGTAAAAAACACATCCAGTAAAAAAGTAGGCAGGGGAAGCATCATCATGCTGAGCATAATAATAAGCATCAAAGGTGTACCTAAACCCTGGCGCATCCAGTAATTCAAATAATGCAATGCGTTAGTCATTCTGTTTCCTCATCTGCGTCACGTGCCAAATCAGGAGGGATAGGCACATTTTGTAAAATTGATGGTTTGTAATCATAGTTTTGTTTATCTTGAAGCTGATAGATATAAGCCAACACCTGCGCCACAGCAACATAAAGGCCACGCGGTACTTCGGCATTTAACTTAGTCGAAAAAAATACCGCCCGTGCCAATGGGGGTACCGATATAATTGGAATTTTGTGACTTTTAGCAATCTTGCTAATCTGAAAAGCAATCAAATTTTTACCTTTGGCAATGACTATAGGCGCTTTTTTCCCTTTTCTTTTATAACTAATCGCTACTGCATAGTGAGTAGGATTCGTTAAAATAACATCTGCCTTCGGGACCTCAGTCATCATTCGTCGTCGTGCCATTTCTTGCTGCGCACGGCGAATAGCACTTTTTACTTCTGGTTTTCCTTCGGTTTCCTTATACTCATCACGGAGTTCCTGTTTGGTCATTTTCATTTGCTTGCTGTGCTCATAAAGCTGGAAGGGTACGTCCACAGCCGCAATCAAAATTAAGCTAGCCGAAATAAATACAAAAGATTTGATAATAATAAAACCACCGCTGCTCATTGCGGTATCCACTGTGGCATTGCCTAAAGCCAATAACATGGGAATTTGTAGTTTGAGGACTAATACGGCAACAACGGCGACCACGGTGAATTTTAAAAAAGATTTGATCATCTCAACCAGACCTTTTAGCGATACCATCCGTTTGAGCCCTTTTAACAGACTTAAGCGGGAAAATTTAGGTTGCAATGCCTGACCACTAAACACCCACCCACCCATCAACAAGGGAGCACCTAATGATAATAAAAATATAACGACCAGAATGGGAACCAATGCCCACATCCCTGATTTTGCCAAAACATACATGTGTTCAAGCACCACTAAAGGAGTGGCAACTATTTGCGCATCAAACTCAAAAGCCTGACGCATCATGTCAGCCAGATGAGTGGATAATTTTTTACCGAACATTAGAAATCCTACGCCACTAAATAATAAAATTACCGTGGCATTAAAATCTTTTGATCGAGCAACCTGCCCTTTATCTCGCGACTCTTTCAGTCGCTTGGCTGAGGGTTCCTCGGTCTTTTCCTGGGCCTGGTCTTCTTCTGACATCAGCGAATCATCCCTAAAATAAACTGCATCCCTTGTTCAATACTTTCAGTTATCTGTGAGCCAAGCGTGGGTAACCCAATTTTGATAATGACAAAAGCCATTAACAAAGTGATGGGGAAACCTAATGAGAAAATGTTTAACTGAGGTGCAACCCGGGTCATGATTCCAAACGACAGACTAACAATCAATAAAGACAAAATGGCAGGTATGGAGATTAACAAGGCCTCCTTAAACATCCATCCCGAAAATAAAATAACCTGCCAGACTACTGAATTATCCAAATGTAACTGGCCAACGGGCATCACCTGAAAACTATGCATCAATGCCTCGAGTAAAGCCAAATGTCCATTTAATGACAAAAAAACCAGGGTAGTCATCATTAAGTAAAATTGACTGACTAAAGGAACACTCGCCTTGCTGGCCGGATCAACCATAATGGCAAAGCCCAGACCGGCCTGCATGGATATAATTTGCCCGCCCAATATAAATACCTGAAACACCAGTTGCAGAACAAAACCCATCAATAACCCAAAAAATAATTCCTGAGTGATGTATACCAAATACAAGCCGTTAAAATTTAAAAAAGACAGTTGCGGTGAAACAAAAGACGCGCAAACCCAACTTAAAGCCATCACCAAAAAAACCTTAACCCTGCCCGGTAATAAATTTGAGGAAAATAACGGAGCGACCAGAATGAGTCCACCGACACGTCCCATTGGCCAAATTACCTGGCTAAACAGTCGAATCATGGTTTGGTAATCAAGAGTCATTTTTAACCTAACCTATGAGATAAGGGATATTACTGATTAATGAATCAGTATAATTAACCAGTGTTTTAAGTAACCATGGGCCTGCAAATACAAGCACCAGAAACGTAACAAAAAGTTTAGGGATAAAACTTAAACTCGATTCATTGATTTGGGTGGCTGCTTGAAACATAGCCACCACCAAACCTACGACCAGCCCTGGTACGATCAGAACGGTCAAGAGTAAAAGAACCACATAAACACTTTCACTAAACAAAGAGACAACGATTTCCGGGGTCATAGCGTCTCCTAAGTCATAGCAAAACTTGAGGCAAGAGAACCTAATACTAAAGTCCAGCCATCAACCATGACAAATAACATAATTTTAAAAGGTAACGAGATGATCAGTGGTGACAACATCATCATACCCATTGCCATGAGCACGCTGGACACCACAAGATCGATAATTAAAAAAGGCAAGAATAAAATAAATCCAATCTGAAATGCTGTTTTCAATTCACTGGTAATAAACGCAGGAATAATAACGTTCATAGGCACATCATTGAGCGTGGCTGGATTTGATTTTGCAAATTTCTCAAATAGGGATAAATCATTTTTTCGGGTCTGATTCAACATAAACTCGCGCAAAGGTATTTGCGCATTTGCCAAGGCTTGAGGAAATTCCATCGTTTCTGCCAGATAAGGCTGTAACGCGGTGTCATTAATTTTATTAAACACCGGAGACATTACAAAATAGGTCATAAACAAGGCGATACCAATTAATATCTGATTGGTTGGCGTTTGTGCCATTCCAATTGCCTGACGTAAAATCGATAAGACAATAATAATACGGGTGAACGCTGTCATCGCCATAAGCAAACCTGGCAGCACACTGAGCAGGGTCATAAATATCAATATTTGCAAATTGACGCTGTAGGTTTGTGCCCCTACTACTCCCGATTGGACCGTCACAGCAGGTAATGATAAGGGCGCTGCTGCAGTTATAAAAGGTAAACAAAAGAGTAAGATAAAGCTCATCAATCTTAAGTTAAGTCGGTTTTTCATTTCGTGTCTTTCCGCACTGCTGACTTTAGTATCTCTGCAAAAGAATTTTTCTCGCCTGTTTCAAACCCTTTTGGTAATTCTGTGCCAAAATCATGTAATAAATTAACAGCCCCACCCCCAACACCCAGTAACAAAAAGTGCTCACCGGCTTTGATGAGCATGATTTTTTCCTTAGGACCTAGAGTCATACTGCCGATATTATGAAACCCTTTAGCAGAACTTAAATTGACCAAATGCAATCGCTTGGTGACCCAGGATAATCCCATAATAATTAATAAAACCAGCCCCAATCCAACCATTACGCGAATTAACTCCCCTTTACTAATCGCGCTAGCAGGTTCGCTTGAAATCGCAAATGAAAAGCGACTTACACTCGATAATATAAAGATTGATATTAAGCGTTCTCTAATACTCATTTGAGTCGCTTGATTCGTTCTGCTTTACTGACAATATCAGTCAGTCTCACCCCAAACTTATCATTCACCACGACCACTTCACCATGCGCAACCAAGGTCCCATTAACCAGAACATCAAGGGGATCGCCGGCCAGTCTATCCAAAGCCACAATACCACCCTGATTTAATTGTAATAAATTACGAATAGTCATCTTGGTACGTCCGATTTCTACGGTAACTGACACTGGGATATCTAAAATCAATTCCATTTTTTCACTTTCTGCATCTTGTGGCACAGTAGCTTCTGGTGCTTGATCAATTACTGTTTCGTTCGCTTGCCCCATTCCTATCCCCTATAACTAATATTTTTTATTATTTTTAATGCCCGTTTTTCATTTGCACTCCCTAGGGTAGCAGTGAAACTGGGCGTGCCTTCAATATCCAGAGTGACAATTTCACTCATTTCCAATGGAACAAAATCCCCTGCTTGCCAAGACATAACCTTACCGAGAGTACTCATGGCATGAGCCATAGAGGAACTTACAGTCAACTCCACATCCATTAATTCTTCTTTTAAGGATTTAATCCAGTTGGGATCGATTTCATCATCCGGTCTTGATGCACCTAATTCCAATTGTTGCTTAATAGGCTCGACCATTGAGTAGGGAATAATAAAATAAAAAGAACCCCATTCTTTGCCAAAATTCAGATTAAATCGTGCAACCAAAAGCATTTCTTCAGGTTCAGTAATATTCACCAGTTGGGGGTTGGTTTCATCATTAAATTTCATAATTTCAAGATTTATAATGGGGCTCCAGGCAAGTACCAGATTGGCAGTTAATTTCCTGGTAACCACATCCATTACCCTTAATTCGGTTGCAGTGAAATCGGTTTTATCCTTTTGCGCATAAAACTGAGTACTTCCCCCGAAATAATAATCCACCAGGTCATAAACAAAGGTACTGTCAAAAAGTACAATTCCTTTACCACGCAAGGGTTTAAATTTATAAATACCCATCAGACTGGGATTGGGGAGGGTTCCCATGAAATCGCGATGTTTCACGATTAATAAGGGCTCTTGTTTGATTTCAAAGTCTTTAGCAGTTAATTGATATATGTCCGTAGCAAACAATCGAACAGCTCGGTCATAAATCTTGTCTAATACGGGTAATTGACCTTTAACTATTCGCTCTTGACCCGTAAATTTAAGTGTTTTAATCCCTTCATGACCCGATTCATCCGGTATAAATTCGGCATTGGGTATGGTTATTTTTTCGTCTGGTGTCTTCGTTTTTTTACTGGCCGATTTTTTGCTGGAGGGCGCATCGTCCTCCTTCACGGATTCATCCTCATGGGAATCATCTACTGATTCTAGGANNGAGTGCATCAATTTCTTCTTGTGATAACACATCTTTTTCGGCCATGTAACAATCCATTGATTATAAAATTATCCAGCTCAAATGAGTCTGGCTAGTGCGTCCTTAACAACAAACGGAAATTATTCTTAATTTACTTCATTATGCAAAGTGTGTGCCATATGAAAAAGTATATTTATAATCAATAGATTATTTCATATTGCGCGCATTAATTTGGGCTTAGTGCGTCATCATCCTCTGCGAGTAGTAAAGGTCGATATAACAGATAATTGTTTACTTAAAAGAAATCTCTTATTGACACCTAGATACATACTCCGTCAATCCGTTGACAGACAATCTATTATGCAGAAGTAAGTTGATTGGAATGTGTATTTTCTGGTTCTTCCTGATCTTTTGAGGCTTGGGGTTGAGGACCAAATTGGATGTTGTTTAATAACGAGGTGGGTGACGGTGCATCAGGCATAGGGGATAAAGTAGCAGCTTGGGTTTCTGCGGGTTGCTTTGCTGCACGATCTGATTGATTTGGCTCAGCTTCTTTTTCATTGGTATCAATAGATGACGCAGTAGCATCCAGAGAATTACCTGCTGTTAATCCAAAAGAGCTGGAAACCATTTGACGCAACTCTTCGAGATATTGAAGCATGGGATCCTTTTTTTCTTCGGTAGCAGTATTTTGATCCTGGTTGATTGTTTCGGAATTTTCGATAGTCATTTCAAGAACCTCTTGGAATTCATTTTTCATTAACTGACATCCTAACAAAAAGTAACATTCTTATCTGTTTTTATCGAGGTATTTACACTTATTTTACCTTATCTCCTGATTTATTCGCTTAGAAGCTCTTTTTATTCATATTTATTTTGCAAATAGAGTGTGAGAAACTAGATTGCCACTTCCTAATGAGCAAAGACCATGCGCAGTACCAAGAAAGTCCTACGTAATTTCAGTCGCGCTCTAAGCAGTCAATCATCTTGTGTCCGACCCGAAACAGAGCAAGAATTACTTGATTTCATTTGCCAACACA
Source organism: Legionellaceae bacterium UBA2794 (assembly GCA_002352055.1). Lineage (GTDB taxonomy): Bacteria > Pseudomonadota > Gammaproteobacteria > Legionellales > Legionellaceae > Legionella. Next base: position 2,494 of record DEHS01000047.1, on the reverse strand, counting down.
AACAGCCAACTCTCGCGCGTGGGGCAGGTTTAAGCTACAACGACAGCTGCTTCAATCAGGATGGATTAATTATTGAGACACAACGGCTAAATCATTTAATGGAATTTGATCATCAATCAGGGATTGTCTTATGTCAGGCTGGTGTTACTTTTAAAGATTTATTTTCGTTAAATTCACAATTTATTCCTCCTGTTATTCCTGGAACTCTTAACGTTACGTTGGGTGGCGCAATTGCACATGATGTTCATGGAAAAAACAATCATAGAGCGGGAAGTCTGGGCAACCATATAGTATGGTTTGATTTGCTCGTCAAAAATAATCTTATTCGCTGCAGTCCTGAGGATCATTATGAACTTTTTAAAGCAACCATCGGTGGCTTGGGGCTAACAGGTGTTATCACCCGAATTGCTTTAAAATTGAAGAAAGCATCATCCAATGTGATTGTAACGAATCTGAAATGTGACTCTTTAAGCTCGATTTTGAAACAAATGCAAAATAAGGGTCAGGATTTTGATTATCAAGTAGCCTGGCTGGATTTATTAAATCCATCACCTCGTGGCGTTTTGTCTTTTGCAAATCATTGTGAAAGGACTGATTCATCCCGGGCTAAAGAACCCCATACAATCCCCTGGCTACCTTTTAACGTACTACGCTCCTGGAACACGAAATTAATAAACACCTATTTGTTTGAGACGGTCAGGAGTGAAGAATATGTCTCATTAGAGCAGTTTAATAATCCGTTAGACAAAATAAAAAACTGGAACCGTCTGTATGGTCCTAAAGGCTTGCTTCAGTTTCAAGCAGTATTTGATACAGTTAATGCGCTTGCAATCATTGAGGGTCTTATTCAAATAATAAGACAGCATAAGGTGTCCCCTACTCTTGCAGTACTTAAACTGTTTACCCAATCAGGAATAGGGCCTTTATCATTTTGTCAGCCTGGATTTACTTTGGCCATTGATTTTTGTAATACCGAAAAGGCCCGAGATACTATTAAGGCAATGAATCAAATGATCGAAGAATCCCATGGTCGTATCTATCTTGCTAAAGACAGGTTTTTAACCCGTGAGCAATTTCAAAAAATGTATCCCCAACACCAAGCGTTTACAAAATTACTTACTGCAAATCAATCCCCGATGCATTCTGATATGGCACAGCGATTAGGAATTGTATGAAACCAAGGACCTGGGTAATTATCGGTGCCACATCCATTATTGCGAAATACATTGCGCACTGTGCTGCCCAGTCAGGGAATAATATTCGTCTGGTGGGAAGAGATAAAACACAATTGGGGATTATAGCTCAGGACATTACCCTGCGGTTTAAGATTCCTTGTGATTTCCTTGTTATTGACTTGACGGCACCTCCTCAACAGCTGCTGGCGGCACTCTCTGGTGAAGAAAATGAACTCGATTTATTAATTGCTCAGAGTGATTTTACCGAAAACGAACATTTAAATGAGCAATCAATAATTAAGCTTATTGAAACAAATATTGTTGCGAGTGCCCTGCTGATTAATCACTATTTAAAGCTACCTCAAGAACAACATAATCTGCTTTATTTAAGCTCAGTAGCGGCCTGCAGAGGCCGTGCAAAAAACAGCCTTTACGGCGGATCTAAAGCTGCGATAGAGGTTTACCTTCAAGGATTACAACAATCAGCTTCCCCCACTACTCAGATCACCATTGCACGTCTTGGCTTTATTGATACTCGCCAAACTTATGGTGCGTCTGGAATATTTTATGCGGCCCCACCACAAAAGTGTGCAAAAGCATGCTGGAAGGCGTTGAATAAAAGAAAAAAATTAATTTTCTACCCTTTCTTTTGGCGAGGAATTATGGGAATTATAACGCGGTTACCTTTGGTAGTATTTAAGAAAATGGGATCTAAATAGATAAGGGTAAACTGAATTACCCTTATTATAACTTACATCACTTTAAAATCCGAACCATTGGTAAAATGGTCTGAATAATATCAAAAAACTGTAAAATATAAATAATTAATACAATAAGTACCAATACATTCAGTAAACTTTTAATCGCAGATGGCATAGGCACAAACGCATTAATCAACCAGAGAACCACCCCGAACACCACAATAAGAGCAATTAGATTTAATAAATCATTCATGGAATATCCTTATTTATGACTGGCTTATAAATTATAGCACAANNACTATGGTATGCGAGCATCCTTTTTTTAGCATGCTTGTATTTACATGCATCGGTTTTCTGATTCGTGGCATGAGAAGAATCGATCTCAAAGCGATACGATCCAATATAAATGAATTGGAGCAAGCCTTGAAAGATAGTGATATAGAGCGCTCCCAATATTTGTTGGAACAATTAAAATCAGGATTTGGATTTAAATGAAGGGAGAACCAGGCCTCGTTTTGCTCATTGGGATGAAAACTGCGAATACCAGCTGGTTTAACCAGCGAAAAAGAAAAATCATATTAACGATGGATTACCAGTCTGCGATATGACAATTTTGAA
>DEHS01000007.1 GCA_002352055.1 Legionellaceae bacterium UBA2794 | reverse complement strand
ACAGTATGCTTTTCCATATATTCTGACATATCAAAACGCAGCAACTCGATACCCAGAACGTTCGCCAATTGCCGTGTGACCTCAGTTTTACCCACTCCGGTTGGACCTGCAAAGAGGAAACAACCCACTGGTTTTTGAGGTTCTCGTAAACCAGAACGGCCTAATTTGATTGCCGAAGCTAAAGCTGTTATTGCCTGATCCTGTCCATAAACTAATAGTTTTAAATCTCGTTCAAGGTTTCGTAAAGTATCTTTATCGCGTGCAGAAACCTTTTTGATCGGTATGCGTGCGATTTTAGCTACTACACTTTCAATTTCAGTGACACTTATTATTTTTCTGCGTTTATTCGCTGTGAGTAAATTTTGATAAGCGCCAGCCTCATCGACCACGTCAATCGCTTTATCCGGTAAGAATCGGTCATTAATATATTTTGCAGATAATTCTGCAGCTGCCTTTAAGGATGGGATAGAGAATTTGACGCCATGATGTTCTTCAAGACGACCTTTTAAGCCTTTTAGAATTTCAAAGGTTTCATCCACGGTAGGCTCAGCAATATCAATTTTTTGGAAACGTCTTGCCAAAGCACGGTCTTTTTCAAATATTCCGCGATATTCCTGATAAGTGGTTGAACCAATACATTTTAATTCTCCATTAGCGAGTAACGGTTTGATAAGATTCGAAGCATCCATAACACCACCTGATGCTGCACCAGCTCCTATTATGGTATGAATTTCATCGATAAATAAAACGGCACCTTCCTGCTGACCTAATTGTTTTAGGACTGCCTTAAGTCTCTTTTCGAAGTCACCACGGTACTTGGTTCCGGCTAATAAAGCTCCCAGATCCAGGGAGTAGACCACACAACCGCGAATTGCTTCAGGAATTTCTCCATCGACTATTCTTCTTGCCAAACCTTCAGCAATCGCAGTTTTGCCTACACCAGCCTCTCCGACCAGTAGTGGATTGTTTTTTCGACGTCGACATAAAACCTGAATAGTACGTTGAATTTCTTCATGACGACCGATTAACGGATCAATTTTCCCTTGTTTGGCTCGTCTGTTTAAGTTCATGCAATAGCTTTCTAGAGGGGATTCGTTGCCCTCAGAAGACATCATCTCTTCGTCCATAGCAGAATTCATGTTTTCGTGCATATCATTGTTTTGATAACGAGAAACACCATGGGAAATATAATTGATAACATCCAATCGAGTTATATCTTCCTGGCGCAAAAAGTAAACAGCCTGACTTTCTTGCTCGCTAAAAATCGCGGCAAGGACATTAGCTCCAGTTACTTCAGTTTTCCCAGCCGATTGAACATGAAAAACTGCGCGTTGAAGAACGCGTTGAAATCCTAAAGTGGGTTGAGTTTCTCGATCCAGATCATCTTCGGGTAATCTTGGGGTTGTCTGATCAATAAATTCAATCAGCTTAATTCTTAAGGCATCGATATTAGCGTCACACGCTTGCAAAACATTGCCGGCTGCAGGATTATCAAGCAAGGATAACAGTAAATGTTCGACGGTCATAAATTCATGACGCTTTTCTTTTGCCTCCTTGAAGGCCAAATTCAAAGTGAATTCTAGTTCTTTGTTTAACATTGTCGTTGCTCCTTTCTAACCCACCACCAGTTACGCGGGTTCCATGCTAGATAGCAATGGATGCTGATTCAATCTTGCGTATTCGTTAACCAGGGCGACTTTAGTTTCTGCTATGTCTCGGGTAAATACCCCACACACGCCCTTCCCTTGAAGATGAACCTGTAACATCACCTGAACNNAAATCCATTGGCGTATAGTCATCATTGAGCAATACCACTTTAAATTTTCTTGGCAGTTTGATATCAGTACTTATTTTGGTTCCTGCTACCTGATGCCTTACAATTTCTTCTAAATTTTGCCCGCTCATAACATACAACCTCTTACTATTTTTATAGACTCCCTACACGCATTTGGCCAGTAAAAACAATTATTTTTGAATAAATAATTGTGCTGTGAAATAATCCATAGCAAATTGATTAGATCCAAATCATTCAATTGCAAATTATTTCTAAGCTCAAGTAGGATAAAATCCGTTTTGTTCATCAATGGTATTTTTGGTCGTTATCCTGTGCTGAGCATGCCAGGATTTGATTCCTGACATGTTCATAAGGATGTTTCTGTTACCTTAAGGTGAGTTCTGTCTCACAATCACTACTTTATAATTTTTGCATATGCTTAATTATAGCATCTGCAAATCCTGAGCTAGTGACTAACGTTGCTCCTTCCATTCCACGCTCAAAATCATAGGTAACGGTTTTCGCCTCAATAGCACCTTCCATACCTTTAATAATAAGGTCTGCAGCTTCAGTCCAGCCCATATGCCTCAGCATCATTTCTGCAGAAAGTATAATCGAACCTGGATTTACTTTATTCTGTCCGGCATATTTGGGAGCGGTACCATGAGTTGCTTCAAAAACCGATACATCATCACTCATATTAGCGCCAGGAGCAATTCCTATACCCCCTACCTGAGCGGCAAGAGCATCAGATATGTAATCGCCGTTCAGGTTTAAGGTTGCGATAACACTGTATTCTTCAGGTCTTAAGAGAATTTGCTGTAAAAACGCATCAGCAATAACATCGTTAATAATGATTTGTTTGCCGGTTTTAGGGTTTTTAAGCTCCAACCAGGGTCCACCTTGATACTCTGTAGCACCAAAAACATTACGCGCCACTTCATATCCCCAGTCTTTGAAAGCACCCTCGGTGAATTTCATAATGTTACCTTTATGAACCAGGGTAACTGTGGGCAAATCATTATCAATGGCATATTGTATTGCAGCTTTAACAAGACGCACGGTACCTTCTTTAGAAACAGGTTTTATGCCTATTCCACAATGATCAGGGAAGCGAATTTTTTTAACACCCATTTCATTTTGCAAAAAGCTAATCATTTTTTTAGCATCGGGGGTATCAGCCTGCCATTCGACTCCTGCATATATATCTTCTGAATTCTCTCGAAAAATGACCATGTTCGTTTTCCAAGGCTCTTTAAGCGGACTGGGTACGCCATTGAAATAACGAATGGGACGTAAGCAGGTATAAAGATCCATCAACTGACGAATGGCAACATTTAATGATCGAATTCCTCCGCCAACAGGAGTTGTTAATGGCCCTTTTATGGATATAACAAATTTTTTCATTGCATCAATGGTTTCTTGTGGTAACCATTGACCGCTACCATATACTTTAGTTGCTTTTTCACCGGCGTATACTTCCATCCAGTATATTTTTCGTTTGGAGCCATAAGCTTTTTCAACTGCAGCATCAACAACATGAATCATGGGTGGGGTTACGTCAACGCCAATACCATCTCCTTCAATAAAAGGAATAATTGGATAATTGGGTACACGAAGAGAAAGATCAGGGGCGACTGTAATAGCTTCGCCCTGAGAAGGCACTTTAATTTTATCGTAAGTCATTGACCACTCCAAGAATTTATAACGGCCAATCATAACATGTGACACTTAGGATCCCAAACTCAATTTAGGATATATAGTGTCTTTAGAGAAAATTAATTCCCGCAATTTTTAAGTTGTCAGTAATTAAGCATGTAATAGCATATTAATTTGCGCTTGCAATTGATCGTACCCTGCTTCCACGTTAATATACTCACGTTTTGCTAAATAGATTGATAATGAACCATCGTCTGTAGCAGCGGGCTTTTGCAATATTCCATTAAATCCTTCCATTTTTAAACGCAGATAATCTTTTATTTTAGTCACCAGATAAAAATTTCGATAATAATTATCGGGACTCATGTACATAGCTTTAGCATCATGCGCCAGTTGATGTCCTGGTAAGTAATCTTTAAGAGAATAAGAGGAATTATTATGAACCGCAATTACTTTTCCAGGTGGTAGGATTTGTTTGATATTATTTGCCAATTTCTTAACTTCATGATGCGCTTCGGGCGAGTAGGAGCTGTATTGAGTTAGCGTTTTTTTGATACCAGTATCCGTATAAATACGATTGGGATCGAATTCATAGCGGTGATTATTCAAATGAAATACAATATTACGTCCGCCCGAATGAATCAAAGTGATCAGACTCCCACCCTGTTTATTAATTGCTATTTTAGCGGCACGCAATGCGGTTTGTTCATTATGGTGAACATGAACGTATGTTTTCCCTTTTCCTTTTATTTGCTGAATAATGACCTTCTCATCACCCACCATAACTGCATGATTTATAGCGCATCCGGTCTGAATCAGAAACAGGATAAAAAGAATAAAATATCTCATCAATAATGTCACCATAATGATTTAGTCGAACATTGTATAAAACTAAAATGAAACAAACAATAAAGGTAGATTAAAGTGATGCGGGTTTATCGCTGCCTATCAAATACCTGTTTGATGCTCGTTCGAAAAAGTTTAGGAGTCTATAGATATAACTCAACAATTTCACAATCAAGTAGTGCTTTAATTACTGTATTTTTAGACAACATTGTAAATCCATTATATTTTTCTTGAGTGAATCATTTATTACGAATCAAACAACTTAATTCTGGATTTACATTGTCTTCCACACATTTTTGAATCAAAGCACCTAATCGCGCATCTTTTAAGGCACGCAATTCTGTTGATGTTAATTTAGTAAATTCTTCGCCTTTCAATAGTTTAATAACTTTTTCAACCGCATCAAGTTTTACCTTCCGGTTCATTCCGTTAAAATAGGCGAAAAATGAATTAACATGATTTTCATATAATCTGATCTGTTTATATTGAGTCAGTTTTTTTATTGCATTATTAGCTAAATCAGTTTTTAGAGCAACGGGGGAGTGGCTTTCTGGAGATAATATCGAAGATTCTCCAGCTGTGATATTTACTTTTTGAGCATCTTTTATTGGAGTTATTGCATTACAGTGCTCGGGGAGCTCTACCATATTGAGCTGTGGCATCTTATTTTGCAATTCTTTAAAAAAAGAGAGAGCGATATCAATATGTCTCTCTAAAACCTTATATCGCAATTCATCTTTTACCCTCGGTGATTTATGTTCCGAACTTTTTTTAATTAAATAACGTTCGACCAAAACCAGAGCCAGCAAATATCTTACTAATAGCAGAATAGTCTTAGCATTATCAGGAGTACTTTTTAATCCATCCTTCAACCCTAACAATTTTAAGCAGTCTTTCCAAGCTTTAATCGAAGGAGGATTACTATCATTCTCACTCAAGTTTATTTTAGCTGCTTTTAATATATTTTTAGCAAAAGAAAAGATACTTTCTGGTTTATAGGGGTACATGAGTATTCTGACTGATTGACTTAGCTCCTATTTTAACAAGGCGAGATAAAAATGCAACAATACGATCGTTATTTCTTCATGAAATAGCAAACCCCTATAATTTTTGAGCCACATCATTTGCATTTAAAACTCATTGTAACTAATATGGACAACCTGGATTTAAAGAGAAAATTGGTGAGTCAATTAATTTTATTCAATAAACCCTACGGCGTTCTTACGCAGTTTAGTGGTGAATCAGGGGATGTAACCCTTGCTGCATATATTACAAAGCCGGGATTTTATGCGGCCGGACGATTGGATAAAAATAGTGAGGGGTTATTAATTCTGACCGATGATGGCAGAGTACAACATCAATTGAGTCATCCCAAATTCAATAAAAATAAATATTATTGGGTCCAGATAGAAGGCACCCCTACAGAAGCACAACTCCAACCGCTTCGCGATGGACTGAATATTAATGATGTTACTTTTTTACCAGCTAACGCCCGAGTAATTAATGAACCCGCTATATGGCCTCGAAATCCTCCTATTAGATTCAGGGCGAATATCCCTACCAGCTGGATTGAAATTATAATAAAAGAAGGGAAAAACCATCAAGTGAGACGGATGACTGCAGCTATCGGCTTTCCGACATTACGTTTGATAAGACATCAAATAGGGGAATGGAAATTGGGGCGCTTGCAGCCGGGTGAGTTTCACATTATAGATATATAAATATAAAAACAGCTTAACGATNNTTCAGCAACGAGCTATCGCCCAATAAGCGAATCCATGGCCAGATGAACATTCCTGTCAAGGCGCTACCTAAAGGCATGAGTAAATTATAATTAAATCCTAATAATCCATCAGTTAACGAAATAACAGCCTGATACAGCAGACAGAAAAATCCGATGAGACAAATTTGTTGCACCATTGAAAAAAACTGAAAGCGCCTTGATTTACCAGAAGCTATCCAGGTCACTAATAATAAAGCAAAAGAATGCTCCCCTATAACTGTTGACAGCAAGACATCCAGCATGAGCCCCATGAGTAACAAAATGGCAAGATTAAATTTACCTGGTAAATAATACTCAATATATAAAACCAGTAATAACATCCATGGAGGTCGAAAAGCAGTTAATAATTCAGGCATAGGTAATATGGATAAAACCAAAGCACCTACAAATCCCATCCACAAACGAAGGTGAAGATTTTTCATCCAATAATCTCCCCTGCATTTAATCGTTCGTTTATTTGAGTAGTCAATTGTTCCTGTTCGTAATCAGCCCAAATTAAAAGAACCAAACGATTACGATTCAGTAGAGCTATCGGGCTGACTATTACTTTAACAAAATCTTCTCCGGGTATACTGCTAACCTTTTCCACGCGTCCTACAGGATAGCCTTCTGGATAACGTCTCCCCAAACCTGAGGTAACTAAAACATCACCAGGATGAATAGATGAGGTTTTTGGTAAATTAATCAATGACAGCTGATCAATACTATTCGTTCCAACAAGAATGGCACGCTCACCCGTCCTGTTATTCCTAACCGGCACTGCACTTTTTGAGTCGGAGATCAAAAGAACGGTGCTGGTCATTGGTCCTACATCAATTACCTGTCCCATTACCCCTTTAGCATCAAGTACGGGTTGACCACTATACACCCCATCACGAGTGCCTTTATTCAAAACTACGATTTGACGCGCATTACTGGTATCGACAGCAAGGATTTGCGCTGCCATAACCTGCATATCGGCTTTGGTTGAGGTAAGCAATAGTTCTTTTAATTGCGAATTTTCCTGTTGAATGACTAACAGTTTTTGTAATTCCGCTTCGAGCATTGTTTGCTGATACTTTAATCTAATATTCTCATCAATTAATGACTTTTTAGCACTGACTAAAGATTGAACCCATCCTACCACTCGAACAGGATAGTCCACAGCATATTGTAATGGAGAGACAACTAGAGAAAAACCACTTCGCACACTACCTAAATAGCGATAGTGATAATCGGAAAACATTAAAAAAATAGATAAAATAAGAGCGAACACAAATCCAATGGAGCTGTGGCCGCTTTTAATAAATAGTCTACTGTGAGTATTATTCTGTTGAGAGGAAATCACCGCCACGCAAATCCATGGTTTCTAAAGCTTTACCACCACCGCGAGNNAATCCGGTCTCTTCCATAAGCAACGTATCAATGTTCTTTAACAAGGCTCCGCCACCGGTAAGAACCATACCACGCTCCGCTATATCGGCTGCCAATTCAGGAGGTGCTAATTCCAAAGCAGCTCTTACTGCCCCAACTATACCTGATAAAGGCTCTTGTAACGCTTCTAAAATTTCTGCACTGGTTAAAGTAAAACTCCGTGGAACACCTTCCGCAAGATTCCTGCCGCGCACTTCAATTTCGAATAAATCACGACTTGGAAAAGCAGAACCAATTTCGTGTTTAATTCGTTCAGCAGTCGTTTCACCGATCAAAGTACCGTAATTACGGCGAACGTATGAAACAATTGCGTCANNTTATCACCACCAATACGGACGGACTGATGATAAACAATACCACTCAGGGAGATAATGGCAACTTCAGTAGTACCACCGCCAATATCAACGACCATAGAACCACTGGCTTCTTCAACCGGCATTCCAGATCCCAAAGCAGCAGCCATAGGTTCCTCAATCAGGAATACTTCGCGCGCACCCGCACCCATAGCCGACTCACGAATAGCACGACGCTCCACTTGAGTAGAACCACAAGGAACACATACCAGAACGCGAGGACTGGGTCTTAAAAATTTATTTTCATGAACTTTGTGGATAAAATGCTGCAGCATTTTTTCGGTGACGAAGAAATCGGCAATCACACCATCTTTCATCGGCCTAATCGCATTAATATTACCAGGGGTTCGACCTAACATACGCTTGGCCTCAATTCCCACTGCAGCAACACGTTTTTGCCCCGATTCATTACGCAGAGCAACTACAGAAGGTTCATTAAGAACGATTCCTTTATCTCTTACATAAATCAATGTGTTAGCTGTGCCTAAATCGATTGATAAATCGTTAGAGAACACGCCCCTTAATTTTCTGAACATATACTGCACTACCTCGTTCTTCTTTTTGTGTGCTACTTTATCCTATATTTGGATAAAAATCGACAGTTCAGCGAGAAGTATTTTTAAATAACTGGATAAAATTTGAGTGATTATCAGATGCTCTCTTTGATTAAATGAATAATTTGACTGAACCTGCACATGCTAAGCCAAGCCTGAATTTAACTCAGTCTGGATTTCTTAAAGTGCCAAATCTTTGCGTCATATCAATCATTCGAGACGGATGCTTACACCATGAGTATTAGATGTAACAGCTCTCTGATGCAAGCACCCATTGTGTTAATCAATATATCTAACCAACTAGAAACACTTCTTTTAATTTCTCACGATTAGCTTCAACAAAATGATGTCCAAAACCCTTGATATCGCCAAGCTCTTCCAAAGATTTAAACCCATGATGACTGCTTCTATATTCGATGATAGCCTCTGCTCGTTTTTTCCCAATACCTTTAAATGATCCCGTCAAAGCGGATAAATCTGCTTTATTTAAATCAATTTTATTAGTAACTGAAGGTTTTTCCAGGGGCTTTTTGGTTTTCGTTGATGTATCAGCTTGTGCCGAGATAGATGAAACTAATAACGACAATAATACTGCAATAAGTTTTGCTTTCATAAATTTTCTCCTAATTGTTGGACTAAAACGGCTCGTTCCAGAGCCGCTGTGAGTATCCCAATAAAAAGGGAAACTGTCGATGATATTTTTAATTATTTTTGCTGACCACATTTATAAAGAACGTAAGAAACACAAGCTGTTACTTTCTCAACCATATCCAGGTGTAAAAATTCATTAGGCCCATGAGCATTAGAATGGGGCCCCAATACACCAGTTATCATAAATTGAGCTTGAGGAAATCGTTCTCCCAACATTCCCATAAAAGGAATAGTACCTCCCTCCCCCATGTAGGCAGCGGGTTTGTCGTAATAAGTCATTGAGGCTTCGTCAACGGCTTTGATTAACCATTGGGATGACTCAGGGGCATTCCAACCTTTTGAACCATCATCAACCTGAAATGAGACTTTGGCATTGTATAAAGGATTTGTCGTTAAAACTTTCTGCAACACAGCTGCCGCATCGAGTGGATTAACTAAAGGTGGGATACGCATGGATAATTTCAAGGAAGTAATCGGACGCATAACATTACCTGCATCTGCAATCGAAGGAAAACCATCTGCACCAGTCACCGTTAACGCAGGGCGCCAGGTCCGATTTAATATGAGTTCGTGTCTTTCAATCGATACTGGTTCTACACCGTGATGCCAAGGAAATTCACTATAAACTTTATCCCCTAAAGCCTCTGCACAATGTATTGCCTGATTAATCCGTTCTTGAGGTATGTCACAAAACAATTCCGGCAGCTTGATTGTACCTGAAAGATCATCCTCGATGCGGCTAATTAATTCCCTTGCTACTCTAAAACTGTCAGCAACGATTCCACTGGCATTCCCAGAATGGACCCCCTCGCTAATTAACTCTACACTTAATTCTCCAACCACATTTCCGCGTAACGAAGTGGTCATCCATAATTGGTCATAATTCCCTGCGCCTGAATCCAGACAGATGACCAAAGACGGACTACCAATCCTGTCTTTTAATAATTCAATGTAATAAGGCAAATCATAACTACCGCTTTCCTCACATGCCTCGATAATTAATACACAACGAGGATAGGCAAGACCTTGCTGCTCTAAAGCACGAATTGCGGTTAACGATGCGTAGGCCGAATAGCCATCATCTGCCCCACCTCGTCCGTATAATTTTCCGTCCTTTAAGACCGGCGTCCACGGGTGAAGATCTTCATCCCAACCGGTCATTTCGGGTTGTTTGTCGAGATGACCATAGAGCAAAACCGTGTCATTTGTATGACCGGGTATTTCCATAAAAATTAAAGGAGTGCGATTTTCCAGTCTTATAATCTCAAGCGTCATAGCAGATGGCGCATGATCCCGGCACCAGTTAGCAATATGAGTTACTGCTTGTTCCATATAACCATGTTCCTGCCATTGAGCATCAAAATGGGGGGACTTATTGGGTATTTTGATATAATCAGACAGGCTTGGGAGTATTTCATTTCGCCATTCCTGGCAAATATAATCATACAGTTCTTGGGGATTGAACATGTGCTTGCTCCTTGATAATGGCTACTATACTGTTGGCAGCCGACTCTATCTTCAAATCCTTAATTTTCGCTTCAATAATATCCTTTTGATGGATAACACTGTTTAATGACTCTATTAATGTTTGAGCATTTAAATCTTTATCTTGTACCACAACGCTAATGCCCAGGTCTTTAAAATAACGCGCGTTCTGTATTTGATCACCTCGGCTGACTTGAGCAGAAAGTGGAATTAATATGTGTGGTTTACCTAGAGCTAATATCTCATAAAGTGAATTGGCTCCGGCCCGCGAAATCACTACATCAGCAGCGGCAAATAAATCGCTTAACTCTTCATTAACGTATTCAAACTGATGGTATCCGGGAATATTGGTCAAGGTTGAGTCTATCTTCCCCTTACCACAAATATGTATCACCTGAAATCGAACCAGCAGCTCTTGAAGCGCATTTCGAATACTTGAATTTATTGAGCCTGAACCTAAGCTTCCTCCAATAACTAAAACACATGGCTTTTCTGAAGTGAACCCGCATAAAGCGAACCCTTTTGCTTTAGTACCACTAAATAACTGCTCACGAATTGGAGTACCGGTTACCTCTATCTTATCCTGATTTTTAAAATGCTTTTTTCCAGCTGCAAATGTGAGGCATATCTTATTTACAAAGGGAAAGGAGAGTTTGTTGGCAAGGCCTGGACTCATATCCGACTCATGAGCAACAATTGGAATACGATTTAACCATGCGCCTACCACTACTGGAAACGCTACGAACCCTCCTTTAGAGAAGACTACGTCTGGCTTTAATTTATAAAATAACCAACTTGATTGAATTATTCCGCATAAAATTTTTAAGGGATCGATAAAATTTTTAAAGCTAAAATAACGTCGTAACTTCCCACTACTCACCGAATGAAATGGAATGCCCAAAGGGGAGATCATCCCAAATTCAATTCCCTCTGCTGAGCCTATATAATCGACATCCCATCCATCCCGTTTAAACTCTTTAATCAAAGCAAGATTAGGTGTTACATGACCCGCAGTACCACCACCAGTAAAAACTATGCGACTCATAATATTTCCCGAATTAACAGACTTAAATCAATTGCTTTAATCGATTTGGTAATAGCTCCAACCGAAATAAAATCAACCCCGGTATTGGCAATCTCGGCAATATTCTCGATGTTAACACCCCCGGATGCTTCTAACTCACAATATTTTGGATGATTCATTTTAACGGCTTCAGCTAATAAAACTGGATTAAAATTATCCAGCAATATTCGATCTGGGTGAGCATCCAGTGCATCACGTAACTCTTCTAAAGTTTCCACCTCAATTTCAACCAATAAATGTTTGGCAGTCTGACGCGCAAGATTAATTGCATGAGCCACAGAACCGCAGGCCTTAATATGGTTTTCTTTTATTAAAAAGGCATCATACAGACCCATACGATGATTCACTCCACCCCCACAGCGCACCGCATATTTTTGCGCACGTCGCAAACCGGGCAAGGTTTTACGAGTATCTAGCAAACGAGTCTGGGTTCCTTTTAATTTTTGCACGTAATGATAAGTCTGGGTGGCTGTAGCTGAGAGAGTTTGTAAAAAATTTAACGCTGTGCGTTCTGCGGTCAGAATACTACTGGCAGTTCCGTGTAAAATACAAAGACTTTGAGGTGATGTAAGCCAGTCCCCCTCATTAACCTGCCATTCAATTTCTATTTTATTATCAATCTGGGCAAACACTTCATTAACCCATGGCTGTCCGCAACATAACATTGGCTCACGAGAAATAATTTCAGCTTCAACCACCAACTGAGGTGATAATAAAGCGGCCGTCACATCACCGTTACCAACATCTTCGAATAATGCATGTTTTACATCAGATACGATCTGGGATGACTCAATATTCATGTGTTAATTTCCTTTTATTTCGACTGGCATACCGCGCCTTTAACAAAGGAGGGGCTATAAAGGTAGTTATTATTACCATTAAAACAATTGCTGAAAATAAATCATCGGATATAACGCCCAAAGTACGTCCGATAGATGCAAATACCAAACCTACTTCACCCCTGGGCAGCATTCCAATCCCAATTAACAGGCGATCATCTTTGGGATTTGCTCCAAGGCCGCTAACCAATTTACCCAATATGGCCGCAACGATTAAGCCACTGGCCAAAATCAGCACATTCCAATTAAAAAAAGTTTCAAGCTTTACCTGAATTCCAATTACCATAAAAAACATAGGAGCTAAAATAGATTCCAGAGGGGATATTAAATGTCGGATACTGCGCGCTTCAGTCAGGTAAGGCTCGGCTTTAGATTTGAAATACCCATCATGAAGAATTACCCCGGCCGCAAAAGCACCAATTATTGCTGCCAACTGCACAAACGAAGCGAGCCATGCAAGTACCATTACAAATAAAAATGAAATAAACAGTTTTGATTCCCAAGGCTCGAGGAAACGAAAAAAGTAAATCGCTTTACGTAAAATATAAGGACCTAAAAATAAAGCGCCTGCAAAAAAGAGTATTGATGAAATAATAATACGCACAACCATCAGGAAATCTACAGCACCACTAGTTACCACACTGCTAACAACGGCAAGGAGAATTAAACCCAAAATATCGTCTAACATCGCTGCGCCTAAAATCGTACGTGCCTCCCGAGTTCGAAGTTTATTCATTTCAGCCAAAACTCTGGCGGTAATACCGATACTTGTTGCACTTAAGGTTGCTGCTATGAATAAGTCGGCATGGTATGATTCACGTGGCATTAAAAAATACGCAACACCAAATCCCAGAATCATAGGTGCAATTACCCCGATGAGAGCAACAAAAACAGATGCACGTCCTGTATTTTTTAATTCTTCTACCGAGCTCTCCAACCCCACCATGAAAAGAAGAAAAATTACCCCATATCTGGAAAAAATATCAACTATATAAGCAATTTTAAGATACTCTGTTCCTTGTGGACCACTTAATGCCTGAACGATCTGTTCCGCATAAATCGGGTTGGGTATAGCTGAGGTGACCGCAAGACTTAATGAATCACCACTTAATAATTCTTTCATAATGGTAAAAATGGATGAGCCTTCTCGCAGCAGAACCGCAAGGGGTGATCCCAAAAAATAACACAGATTTCCTACCAAGACGCCCATTAATAATTCACCCATGACACCGGGCTGATTAAAACGTCTTGCAATATAACGTCCAATAATGGCAAAGAAAAAAATAAAAGTAACACCGAGAATGACGGAGGCTATAGGATCAGAATGATCTACAGCATCCGATGCATGAGCAATAACCGGATGCATAGCAAAAACTAATAGCCACCATTTTGAAAAGCGCACGAATTCAGCCTCATGCCGCAACATTAATGTTTCGCCAGGANNCCAGGAACAAACAGGTTTCTAATACGGAATCAGGATTTAACGAGACACTATCTATCCCTTCGTTCATCAGCCATTGAGCAAAATCCTGATGATCAGAAGGACCCTGACCACAAATTCCAATGTACTTACCCGCCTTTTTACAAGCAATAATAGCCATATGTAGCAGCGCTTTAACCGCGTCATTTCTCTCATCAAATTGAGCTGCCACTAAACCTGAATCTCTATCCAGGCCTAATGTTAATTGAGTTAAATCATTAGAACCTATCGAAAATCCGTCAAAATACTCCAGGAATGCATCAGCTAGTAAAGCATTCGAAGGCAATTCGCACATCATAATGACGCGCAAGCCATGCTTTCCTCGCTCCAGTCCTTGCTCCTTTAGCACATCTATTACGTTGCTTGCTTCTGATACTGTACGAACAAAAGGAATCATGACTTCAACATTTGTTAGTCCCATATCCTCACGAACGCGTTTAACAGCACTACATTCAAGCGCAAAACAATCAGCAAATGAAGGAGATACATACCGAGATGCACCTCTAAACCCAAGCATAGGATTTTCCTCATGAGGTTCGTATAATGTTCCTCCGGCAAGGTTAGCATACTCATTCGATTTAAAATCGGATAATCGGACAATTACAGGTTTTGGATAAAACGCCGCTGCAATTGTTGCAATCCCCTCTTTTAATCGCTCAATATAAAATTCAACGGGTGAATCATAAGCAGCAGTTTTCTCACTGATTAATTTTCTTAAATCTTTATCCTTAAGAGTATCGAATTCGAGCAAGGCCTTGGGGTGAATACCGATAGTATTCGAAATCAAAAACTCTAGCCGTGCCAATCCCACTCCAGAATTAGGAATGGATTGAAATGCAAAAGCACGCTCAGGATTACCTACATTAAGCATCACCTTCAACGGTAATTCCGGCATGGTTTCTACATCCAGGTAAGCACGCTCAAAAGGCAATATACCTTCATAAACAAAACCAGAATCTCCTTCAGCACAACTGACAGTTACATCATCCCCATCACGAATGGTTTTAGTGGCATCACCGCAACCAACTACTGCTGGTATACCTAATTCCCGAGCTATAATCGCTGCATGACAGGTACGACCGCCACGGTTGGTGACAATTGCTGATGCACGTTTCATAACGGGTTCCCAATCAGGGTCAGTCATGTCGGAAATGAGTACATCACCGGGCTGAACTTTGTCCATTTCACTGATGTCTTTAATTATTTTAGCCTTACCCTGCCCTATTCTCTGTCCTATACTTCTTCCCTCAGCTAAAACTGTGCCTTTTTGCTTCAGGGTGTATCTCTCCAGCACCTGTTTGTTATCTCGACTTTTGACTGTTTCTGGTCGAGCCTGAAGAATATATAATGCTCCATCTACTCCATCTTTTGCCCATTCAATATCCATGGGACGACCATAATGTTTTTCAATGGTAAGGGCATGCTGCGCTAATTGAGCTACTTCGTTTTGATTTAAGGAAAATAACAATCTGTCAGATGGAGCAACTTCAACTGTTTTCACCCGTTCATCATGAGCTGGATCCTCACAATAAACCATTTTCAGTGCTTTACCACCCAGATTTCTGCGTATTATTGCGGGTTTTCCGGCGCGAAGCCCTGGTTTATGAACATAAAATTCATCTGGATTTACCGCACCCTGTACGACCATTTCACCCAATCCGTAAGAAGAAGTGATAAATACCACATCATCGAACCCTGACTCAGTATCCATGGTAAACATCACACCACTGGCTGCCAGGTCACTGCGGATCATTTGCTGAACACCAGCAGATAGAGCGACTTCATGATGGTCAAAATTATGATGCACTCTGTAGGCAATAGCCCTATCATTATAAAGTGAAGCAAATACCTGCTTAATAGATACCAATACTGAATCGATGCCCTTTATATTCAAAAAAGTTTCCTGTTGACCGGCAAAAGAGGCATCAGGTAAATCTTCGGCAGTGGCTGAAGAACGGACAGCAACACTGAAATTCTCATGGCCAATTTGATTTGAGAGTCGCTCATACCCTGCTTTCACCGCTTCTTCAAAAGCAGGAGTAAACGGAGTACTAATGATAAGCTCCCGAATTTCTTTACCCACGGCAGCCAATTGACGTACATCATCGACGTCCAATGAAGTTAACCTGGCATGAATTTTTTTATCAAGTCCATTTTGCGCCAGAAACTCTTTAAAGGAATCTGCTGTTGTCGCAAAGCCACCTGGAACTGCCACCCCTAAAGAAGACAGGTGAGTTATCATCTCACCAAGCGATGCATTTTTTCCACCTACCTGTTCCAGATCCTGCATGCCAATGTGTGCTAAATCAACAGTGTGTTTCATGCCTGCCATAACTACCCCAAATCCGTAAAATGATTGTCATTCTACTTAAAATGTCCGCTTATGGGAATGATACCAGGCAGGTGTTTTTAATTCGAAAATTTTCAGATAAAAAACATTTAAAAATTAAATAAATGAACTATACTGCAAAAGGTTTAACAACATAACTGAAAAAGGAACTATTTATGAAAGGATTTAAAAAATTGACAGCAGTTTTAGCTGCTTCGTTAGTCTGGGTATCTTCTTATGCTGCTGATATGACAATTGTCGATGTAGCATCGGGTAATCCTGAGTTTTCAACTCTGGTCTCATTGCTCAAAAAAGCTGATTTAGTTAGTACATTACAAGGTAGCGGACCGTTTACTGTATTCGCACCAACTAACGCAGCATTTGAAGCAATTCCAAAAGATAAACTGGACGCGCTGGCTGCTGATCCTGAAAAATTAAAAGCAGTGTTACTTTATCATGTAGTAAGTGGTAATGTTCCTTCCAGTAAAATACAACCAGGTGCAGTTAATACTGTTGAGGGTCAAGCGATAAACATTACGACTCGTGATGGCAAAGTATACGTCAATGATATCGAAGTGGTTAAAGCTGATGTTGAAGCATCTAACGGCGTTATTCATGTAATTAACGGCGTTTTATTACCACCTCAAAAGTAATTTTAGTCAGTGGTTGGCAATGCCAACCACTTTAAACTCCAGTTATTCACTAAAAACAATTTCTCCCCTAGCATTAATATCTGATGACTCGTGGCTAAGAGTCAGAGATTGAGCAAACTCTTTATGAAAATTTTGTTCCCCGATTAAATGAATAACTCCCGCTTTACGTAATTTCTTTTCTACTAATGAATTAGCACCGCTAATCATTACGCGAATATTACGCTGATGTAACTTGGTTATTGCCCGGCTTAATGTTTGAATTCCGGTGAAATCTATAAATGGAACCCATCGCAATCGAATTATCAGTATGGCGGGATCGGTATGCGTTAAAGCCAAAGCACGCTCGAATATTTCTATCGCGCCAAAAAAGAAGGGACCATCTACGGTATAAACCAGTACATTACGAGTAACAGCGGCAATTTTTTTAAGTTTTAATTCCTCGGATAATTCTTCCGGACTCATTTGGTGTATAGCTACTGAAGAGGCCATTCGCCGTAAAAAGTGAAGAATTGCGATAATTACGCCTACATTTACCGCCATGACCAAATCAACAAAAACCGTTAGAAAAAAAGTGACCAGCAAGACGATAATATCAGAGATAGGTGCTGTCTTAAGGAGCAGCATAAAGTGTTTGACTTCGCTCATATTCCAGGCGACTACAAAGAGAATAGCAGCTAAAGCGGCCAATGGAACATTAACCGCCAAAGGGGCAAGACATAAAATAACCAAGACTAAAGTAACTGAGTGGATTATTCCAGATAATGGGCTATTACCCCCATTTCGAACATTAGTAGCTGTTCGCGCGATAGCTCCAGTAGCAGCAAATCCACCAAAAAGAGGAGTGAGTATATTGGCCAATCCTTGTCCGATTAATTCCTGATTCGAATCATGCGCAGTGCCCGTCATACCATCGGCTACAACTGCCGATAAAAGTGACTCAATAGCACCTAACATAGCAATCGTAAAAGCGGGGCCGAGCAATTCTGTCATTTGGTCCATAGTGAATGACGGCAAAGAAAACTCAGGTAAGCCTTGTGGAATCCCGCCAAATACACTTCCAATCGTTGCAATTCCCTGAAAATGAAAAACAGATTGCAATAGGGTTGCTAATACTAAAGCAACCAAGGGACCAGGAACTCGTTTTAAACCAGGAACTTTATTAGAATAAATCACAGTGAATAAAGAACCCAGGGCAAGTAAGGTAATAGATAGATTAAGTTGGGGGAATGATTGAATCAGGTGCCCTAATTTTTCATGAAAATGACCGCTGGAGGAAGCCGGTAACCCAAAAAAATACTCCCACTGCCCCACCCATATAACTAGGGCTATTCCTGTAGTAAAGCCGACAATCACAGGCATAGGTATAAATTTTATGATTCCTCCCAAGCGAGCAAGGCCAAAAAACAGTAACATAAAGCCCGCCATTAACGTGGCAAGCTGTAGCCCGGATATTCCATATTTAGCAGTGATTCCCGACAGTACTACGATAAAGGCTCCCGTAGGGCCTGCAATTTGGAAACGGCTGCCTCCAAATAGTGCAACAATAAATCCTGTGATTATGGCAGTATAAAGTCCTTGCTCCGGTTTAGCGCCTGATGCTATTGCAAAAGCCATAGCCAGTGGCCACCACACCAACAATGACTCCCGAAACCAAATTCATAATCCAATATTTTTTTTGAAACAAACCTGCTTGATAGGATTCAATGATAGTTTTCATAATTAGATGAACCTTAAATATTTTATTTTTGCCGATATTAAACCCAGGAAGAGTAATATTATATTAATTTCGTTATAAAATTTCTCACTTTAATTCACATCTTGCCTCGCATCTAATATCATATATACTTTACTACTCGGATTAGCTCTCTTATGACACTTACTGCTTTAAGCGCCATCTCCCCCATAGACGGTCGTTATCTACATAAAACCAGAACATTAAGCCAATATTTCAGTGAATTTGCTCTTACTTACTATCGCCTCATGGTAGAAATTCGGTGGCTAGAATCTCTGGCTGCTAATGAAGCGATTCCCGAAGTTCCAAAACTGGATGCGCACTCGAAAAAATTTCTTGCCGATTTAATCACCAATTTTGATGAAGCAGAAGCAGAAAAAATCAAAGAATTTGAAAGACAAACCAATCATGACGTCAAAGCTATCGAGTATTACCTTAAAGATAAGTTTCAATCCGAAAAAAATCTGAAAGAGGTAGTGGGGTTTATTCATTTTGCTTGTACCTCAGAAGACATTAATAACGTGGCTTACGCATTAATGGTCAAACAGGCTATAGCTCAGGTTATTCAACCAACCTTAGCAGAAATAATGGGCGGCATCACGTTACTGGGCAAACAACATTGCGACATTCCCATGCTTTCAAGGACTCACGGCCAGCCTGCTACTCCTACTACCATTGGTAAAGAGCTCGTTAATTTTGTAGCACGACTAAAAAGGCCCCAACAACAATTGGCAGAAGTGTTAATTCCAGCAAAATTTAATGGTGCCGTTGGCAATTACAATGCTCATATCATAGCTTATCCCGAAGTGGATTGGCGAAAGCACTGTGCCAACTTCGTAACCTCGCTCGGGCTTTCTTTCAATCCTTATACAACTCAAATTGAACCTCATGATGGCATTGCTGAAGTATCGCAAATCATGGTAAGAATCAATAATATCCTTCTAGATTACACGCAAGATATCTGGAGTTATATTTCTCTGGGATACTTCAAACAAAAAACGGTAGAGGCTGAAGTAGGTTCTTCCACCATGCCTCACAAAGTTAATCCTATTGATTTTGAGAATGCTGAAGGAAATCTGGGAATGGCTAATGCTTTATTTATTCATTTTGCCAACAAACTAACCCACTCTCGTCTCCAACGTGACTTATCAGACTCAACCGTATTGCGTAACATAGGTGTAGCCTTTTCCTATAGTCTGATTGCGTATCTTTCTATCAGTAAAGGCAATGACAAACTTCAGATCAATAAACGCGCCTTGGAGGCTGATTTAAAAGAAAACTGGGAAGTGCTTGCCGAAGCAGTGCAAACCGTCATGCGTCGATATAACGTGCCCGATGCTTATGAACAATTAAAGGCTTTGACTCGCGGTCAAGGCATTGATGGCACAAGCTTGAAGCAATTTATAAATAATTTATCCATACCAGAGGAAGCAAAGCGGCATTTAACGGACCTTACCCCAGAAACTTATACCGGATTAGCGACCCAATTGGTCAAGGCCTTCTCATGAGTAACATACTCTCCCAACAAGGACATGCCGTTCATTTCGATGTACTGGTCATTGGCACAGGTTTAGCAGGTTTGCATTATTGTTTGCAGTTACTCGATATTCAGCCCCGTATTAAAATCGCCTTAATCAGTAAAGATGAGTCCATGGAATGCAACAGTCGCTATGCTCAAGGGGGCATTGCAGCTGCATTTTCATCAGAGGATTCTGTAGAATCTCATGTGGCAGATACCCTCCTTGCGGGAGATGGCTTGTGTTTTGAACCCGCCGTCGAATTCATTGTTCGTCAAGGGCCTGAGATAATTAAACAGTTGGAACACTATACTGTTCAATTCAAACGTGATAACCACGGGAGTTTTAATCTTGCAAAGGAAGGTGGGCACTCCCATCGGCGAATTTTTAATTGTGGTGATCAGACTGGTTTAACAGTTACCCAAACTCTGAATCAATTAGCAAGACAGCACCCGCAAATTACTTTTTTCGAAAATCATACGGCAGTAAATCTTATCACTCATTATCACCCTCACCGAACCGATAATCAGGGTGAAGTATTGGGAGCCTATATTCTCGACTGCCAACATAACCGTATCCATACCTTTTTAGCTAATTGCGTCATTCTTGCAACAGGTGGCGCAGGAAAAACCTACCGATATACGACTAACCCCATGGTCGCGACAGGTGATGGAGTCGCTATGGCCTATCGCGCAGGGTCACGGGTGGGCAACATGGAATTTTATCAATTCCACCCTACTCTGTTGCATCATCACTCACTGAATAATTTTTTAATTTCAGAAGCGGTGCGTGGTGAAGGGGCACTGCTCAAAAATCCCGATACCGGTGAGCGATTTATGAAACGTTATGCACCTGATCAATTAGAACTTGCCACCCGTGATGTTGTAGCTCGCGCAATTTTCAATGAAATTGAAAACAGTCAGACGCCTTATGTACACCTTGATATTACCCATCAGAGCAAAAACTTTCTTCAAAAAAGATTTCCCCAAATTTATGCAACCTTGGCTTCCATTAATATCGATATGAGCCAGGATATGATTCCTGTGGTACCTGCCGCTCATTATCAATGTGGTGGTGTCCTTACCGATGTTGATGGCAGAACGGATCTAAAAAGATTGTATGCTATTGGTGAAGTAGCATTTACCGGATTACATGGAGCGAACCGTCTAGCAAGTAATTCATTGCTGGAAGCATTGGTAATGGGCTCTAATGCGGCCCGATGTACTTTAAAAGATATAGCGACTCCCATTAAATCTATGGATAATATTCCTAACTGGAGTTCCCCTGGAGAAGTCAATGCGCGACGCGCCAGTCAAATTAATGCTCAATGGCGTGGCTTACGGGGTGAGATGACTTCATACGCGGGTATAGTTCGCACTGAAGCAGGCCTGCAAGATCTACTACAATTAATAACAAAGCGTAAAAAAATTATAGAAGAATATTATTGGAAACATTGCATCACCCGAGACTTTATCGAGCTTAGAAATATTATTCTCAATGCTGAGTTGATTGTTCGAGCGGCTTTATCCAGAAGAGAGTCACGGGGTGGTCATTACCGTGAGGATTTTCCACAAAAGAATGCTCATGCTGAAGAAAGTATTGCTAAACTTGGACCGGTGGATAATTCCCTGGGTTAATTTGTTCTGCACTCCCATTTATTTGAGGTACACCTGATGTTTAAAGAGTCCACCATATACCAACCAGAATCCACTCTCATGCATATTCGTAATGACATGAGCATCTGTCAAAGTGATTACCCTCTAGATTGGTATCAGGAAGATTTTATTCCTTATGCTGAAGAATATCAGGCACTGCCAGATCGCAAGCTAACAACGGTTGTTGAATGGATGAAGCCCTATATCAGTAAAGCGCAAGATCATTTTGGCGATAAACTGCTGTTACTGGCACATTACTATATGGGTGGAGACATTGTCCGTTTGATTGAACAGTTTGGTGGTAAAATTGGCGATTCATATCAACTGGCTTTAATGGCGGCTGACCATCCTGAAAAGTCAGTAATCATCGAATCGGCAGTACATTTCATGGCAGAGTCTATAAGTATTTTAGCCAACAAGGATCAGCAGGTTTACATAACCAATCCAAAATCAGGATGTACTATGGAGATGCTCGCTAAAGATTTTATGGTTGAGCCTGCCTTCATTGATTTAAATGAGCGATACGCTGCAGAACACATTCTGCCCGTTTGTTATATGAATACTTCGGGGCGGGTAAAAGCGATGACCGGCGCACAAGGTGGTGCTGTATGCACGAGTTCTAATGTAAAAAAAATAGTACAGTGGGCACAAAAACAAAAGAAAAAAATTCTGTTTATCCCCGATCAACACATGGGTGAAAATGTGGCTTATTGGTTAGGAATTAAAAATCTTGCTTATTGGCCCGGTGGAACTGCTGGAGCACAATATTCTTTACCTGCGCAGGATAATAAAACTCTGGAGCAATTTGATAAAGCAGAAATGATTCTTTTTGCCAGCCAATGTGCTGTTCATACCCACTACCAACCCGAGATGTGTGACTATTGGCAGAGCAAAGGTTATACAACAATTGTTCATCCTGAATGTCGCAACGAAGTGATTCGTGTAGCACAACACGCTGGTTCAACTGCTTTTATATGGGATTATGTCGTCAATGATCGGGCCGGAACCNNGGAACCAAACAGTATGCCATTGGCACCGAAAACCATATGGTGGAAAATCTCAAGCAGTATTGTAAAGGTATTGGTATCGATGTGGTAAACCTTGCCGAAGCACCAAAAAAGGATGATGAGAAAGGAGTGGGTTGCGGGTGCGCTACCATGTCTCGCAATGATCCACCCCATTTGGTGGCACTGCTTGATTTGCTTCGACAAGGTAAAACCATGTCATACAATGAAGTTAAGGCTGGTGATGTAGTGAACGAATTTACCGGCATTAGAAACAGACTTCCAGTCAATGATCAGCAGTGGGTAATTGATAATGCCAAGAAATCGTTACAAATGATGATTAATATTACTGAAGATCGTATCTAACTGGAAGGACTAGCAGACTGCCCCGGGTTTGCAACACCTAATCCAGACGAACCTTGCAGTTCGGGTAGGTTTTTAATCTGATTTAAAGTTTCTGTGGCCAGAGGATATCTGGATTCAAGATGTGTTGCATAAATTAAAACGTCTTCGGGAGTTTTTAAGTTAAGTTTTATTTCTGACATGAGGGCATATAAAAAATCATCCTTGGCCACAATCTGTTGTCGTGCAGGTCGTGGAAGATCACATATATGAGGATGAAGTGCCTCTTTCATCTTCCACAGTTTTCCCAATATCATTCGTTTAAATTGATCTAAAGGTTGCATCACTTCATCACTTGAATTTTTTTTGGAGGAGAAAAATATCATCATATCACCTTAATTAATTTTAAACTTAAATTTCCCCACCTCAATTAGTTTTTCATTATTATTTTTTGAGCATTCGATTTTATTTGATAAAAGTATAGTTTGGGGTTGTAAATAATACAAACCAACAAGAGCAAAAAATGACAATTATGAGCATAAATTATTTATCAAGATTTAATACTTCAAATTGACATTGAATCAGACCTTGAGAACATACAAATCCACCTATAGTATCAATCCACATCGACTCCGTTCGCGCTGGAATTTTAGTGAGCACAGGCCACCAGATTGAATATTCACCCAGAGAGTTCCGGTAGGTGCAAGTTATTCCCTTCCCATAAATGGCAACTAAGATATTGGCACGTATGAAACGTGTATTTTCCTCGCCTTGAGGGGGATTGGGTGAGTACGGATTTTCTATCCATGGCGAAGGAGGAACCCCCCATTTTAAAGACGTGGTTTCCGGATCCGGACAATTAGTCGCCATAGCAAAAGTCGACGCCTGTAACAAAACCAGCCCACCAATAAGAGTCTTATATTTAACCATTTCTAAACCTCTAGTTAATTAATTTTTTTCCAGTCGCGTAACCAATAACTGATCAATTTTAAAATTATCTATATCCACTACTTCAAATTTATAACCTCCGTGGAGAGTAAAATCCGTCCGCTTGGGCACCTTACGCAAAGCATACATCATAAAGCCGGCAATAGTTTCATAGTTTTCATCTTCAGGAAATGAATCAATTCCCAAAACCTGCATCACATCTCCAATCGTGGTAATACCATCCACAAGCCATGAACCATCTTCTCGTTGAACAATTTGTTCTTCAATTTGCGGACTGACCATATCCCCCATCAAAGTGCCTGTAACATCATTAAGAGTTATTAGCCCTACCACCAAAGCATATTCATTGAGTATAAGTGCAAAGTCTTCCCTGCTTGATTTAAAATGAGCCAGAATTTCGGAAAGCGTGAGCGTTTCAGGAAGAATAAGTACATTACGTAGCAAACTATCTGTTCGAGGTGAATACGTTTCGCCGTTTAAGACTTGACTTAAAATATCTTTGGAGTCCACATATCCGACTACTTGATCAATATTACCAATACAAAGCGGGTATTTAGCATGCGGATTGCTTGTGATTTTAGCTTTAATAATCTCGGCACTGTCTTGCCGATCTATCCAGACAATATTCTCGCGCGCAGTCATCGTAGAGGGAGCCGTACGTAATTCGAGCTCCAGTAGATTTTCGATTACCTGTTGCTCCGCTTTGTCGAGAACCCCTGCCTGCGTACCTGCATGAGCTAATGCTACGATATCCTCAAGAGTCACTTCATCCACTCGTGCTGCTGGTAAATGAAACAGCAGGAAAAATAAATTAGCCAATCCGTTAAATATCCAGATAAAAGGTTTCAATAATTGCACACTGCGCTTTATTGGCTTGACTACATGTACCGCAATTTTTTCAGGAAGTACCATGCCAATTCGTTTTGGAATCAGATCAGCAAATAAAATAAACAATGAGGTTACTAGTAAAAATGATAACAACACTCCTAAAAATTTAGCAGTATGAGGGTCTATAAAGGGAAGAAGCAAGTTGGTGATAGGGCTTGCAAAGGCACCTTCCCCGATAACCCCTGCTAGTATGGCAACGGTGTTAAGTCCTATTTGGACTGCAGTAAAAAAAATTCCTGGATGAGCTTGCAAATCCAAAACCAATGCAGCGCGACTTTCTCCCTCATTGAGAAGTTGCTCAAGTTTCAATTTACGAGCAGATGCCAAGGCAATTTCTGAAATTGAAAAGAATCCACTGATTAGAATCAATAAAAAAATCAACAGGGCACTTTGAACAAGACTCATTATTCCTCCAATACTACCATTTCCTTTATTTTAAATCAGATTGAGAAATGTACCTAAGTTATATTAATAATAATTCATGAAACCCATTGTTTGAATTAATTTCTTTGTTATAATGGCCGCGTGTGCCGGGGTGGCGGAATTGGTAGACGC
>DEHS01000001.1 GCA_002352055.1 Legionellaceae bacterium UBA2794 | reverse complement strand
CTTCGTCGCGATGCTTCTCGCAAGGACCAATACGGTATATACAAAGTATCTTTGAATTACTTCGTCGAAATGTTTGTCGCAATTGACAGATTAAATCTAACAATTTGAGTGTGATTTCTTGGATCTTAATTAGTACTCATTTGGGATATCCTGTNNGCATCGCGACGAAGCAAACCAGTAAATCACTTTCTTATCCTGGCATACGCCATCGATTGATAATAATCTATGTCTAGATTTTCTGAGGAAACTCTCTAATTATTTAGCATTTTTAGCTCTTAGCAAATCCTGTTTAAGATAATGCATGTGCTCTTTTAAATTGTAAGCTTCTTCTTCAGATAATACTTTTTTAGCCTCTTTGAATAGCTTATGTTCTTCTTCTTTCACATGGTGCTCCACGATTTCCTGAAGTTTTTCGACCTTCTTAATCCAGGAGGCGCCATGATCTTTAGAGTTCATTATGGCGTGTATTTGATCTTCAATTTCCTTGTGTTCTTTTTTACCATGTGATGCATCCTCTTTACTCAGGGAATGACTTAGTAATGCCTTGTAAAACGTATCTTGTTCCGATTTTGCATGGACTAACAGCTCTTGCGCTATCCATTCCATTATTTGTTGTTTGCGCACATTGATTTCAGTTTTGTTAAACTGTTTAAATAAACGGGCTACTTTATCATGATCCATTTTTAAATAATCGTATATATCCACGATAGGCTCTCCTGAAATTAGGGTGTCATAACCACTTTGATGCATCCATGTTCACGTTCAACAAAAGTCTTGTATGCATCTGGTGCTTCATCTATTTTTATTCGATGAGTGATGATTTTTGAGGGATCAATTAATCCATCCGTAATTTTTTTTAGTAATAAGTCAAGATAACGGGGAACATGAGTTTGCCCCATTTTAAACGTTAGCCCTTTATTCATAGCGGCACCTAAGGGAATATTGTCTAGATGACTTATATAAACACCGGGTATAGAGACGGTTCCACCTTTGGCACAACATTGAATGGCTTCCCGTAGTACATGTGCTCTATCAGAGGTCAGAAAAGTTGCCTGTTTCACCCGATCTACTATTGAGTCAAGCGAAGGTCCAACATGTGCTTCACAGCCTACCGCATCGATACAGGCTTCAGGGCCTTTTCCTTTCGTCATGGCCATTAGTGCATCATAAACATTTTCTTCTTTGAAATTGACTGTTTCTGCAGATCCTAATCGTTCAGCTAATTTTAGCCGCTCGGGAATGCAATCAATAGCAATTACTCGTCCTGCACCTAACATCCAGGCACTTTGTATGGCAAATTGACCAACAGGACCACAACCCCAAACAGCGACAGTATCACCTTCTTGTATGTTACAATTTTCTGCGGCCATATATCCGGTTGGGAAAATATCACTTAGGAATAAAACCTTTTCATCAGGAATTTCATTGGGAACAACTATGGGGCCTATATCTGCAAAAGGTACCCGAACATACTCTGCCTGTCCTCCAGAAAAACCGCCTAACATATGGGAATAACCAAATAATCCGGCAGGGGAGTGGCCTAACTGTTGTATTGCCATTTCGGCATTAGGATTCGAACTGTCACATAAAGAAAATAATTTATTTTTACAAAACATGCACTTACCACAGGATATGGTAAATGGGACAACTACTTTATCACCAATTTTTAATTTCTTATTTTCAGAACCGAGTTCTACAACTTCGCCCATAAACTCATGACCAAGAATATCTCCAGATTCCATAGTAGGCATTAAATTATTATAAAGATGGATATCTGATCCACATATTGCGCTTGCAGTTACTCGTATAATCGCATCATGCTTATTAATAATTCGCGGATCTGGAACGTGGTTAACCTGGACATCTTTTTTGCCATGCCAACAAATAGCTTTCATTATCGCTCCTTGATTGCGTTTATAGATTTCAAGCGAACTGTTATAAAAAAGACATTATTATGTAGAGAATAGGAGCAGGTCCTAAAGACCTGCTGTAAAAATGCTTGAAATATATTATTTTCTTACTAGTAAAGATATTAAAAATCCAATTCCACCAGCAATCAGAACAGATTTTAAAGGTTTCTGTCTGATGGTTCGGACTAATTCATCCGAGTGTTCATGTACACTTTTTTGTAGTTCATTAATTTTATCTTTACTTCCCTCATAAACTTCATTTGCTTTATCCTTAGCATGAGAAATTAATGATTCAGTACTTGCATGTAAGTCATTATAAGCTTCGGTGGCTTTCAATTTACCTTGTTTATAAAGCTCATCTGCTTTATTTGAACTTTTATCAAACTCATTCATTGCTGCTCCTTAAAGTAATTAATAGGCGCAATCTGGCTTTATTTATCACCCAATGGAGTCATATAAATCATATGGGTCATCCATGAATCCATTAATTGCCCAGTGAACCGTTCACTGTACTCTTAATTATAGTAGATAACTCGAAAGAAGCGGGTTTTCATTCAGGATTTTTAATTAATTGAGATTGTTTGGTTTCAATCTGGCTTTGTTTAATAAAATAACTGACTAATCGGCTTATTCTGCGTGATTTACCATTAATTAATCGTAAAGGAATATTTAAAATCCGATAAATTACCTTACGCCAGAAAACAATAATTTTATACTTAAATAAAAGAGATTTAGAAACAGGCATGTAATGACAATAATTTTGTAAAAAAGTGCTATAAAAAATGGCAGTATGGGACAAATATGAGTCAAATAAAAGTTGAAAATTCAAATATTTCATTGAGATTAAAGAGAATTGGGTTTGATCAAGAACAAGAAAATTATTTACCAATAAACGAGCTGAACGTTCCATGTTATTATCACTAATATCTGCAGTATGCTTTAACCGCACATCGCAATGTTTTTGCAGGAAAGATAAAGTAACGTATTGTTCAGGAGGCATTTTCCACAGTCGATGTGGTTCTATATCAAAAAAATCTTTGCAGCGGTGTAAAAACCATTGAGAAAATTCCGGCTCCTCGGTTAATGGAATATCAAATAAATCGAGTAAATCTTCCTTATATCCGAAATAGGCCCAATCACTGATGTGAAATGGTCTTTTCATAGTAAATAAACAGGTTTTATGGCCGGTGGTACTGTAAAGACTAAATGCTATAATACGATTGGTGACAAATTTATACTCATTGTTAAAAAGAGGAAATTTGTAAAAGTATGATAAAAAATTTTTTGATACCAGAAATAAGTCCGAACGTACTTTAAAAACATATTTGCGAGTAGCGGCTTTTATACCTGCTAACGTTGAAACAATTAACCTATTACAATTATTTAATAAATTATAATCTTCATAATTAAACCAGGTTGCACCAGGATCCTGATTAAAAAGAACCTGATCATAAGGAATCCCCAGTACACACNNAATCCCCAGTACATCTTCGCCCATCCAGGTAGATAAGATAATTTCTGCTTGTGGAAATAGTTGCTTCAGTCTCAGACAAGCGAGCTTTGTGGTTTCGTCAGTGATGTTAAAGGCTGATTTTTTTATAATCGGACCCTGGACTACAATGGATATGTCCTTATCATCTATCATTCTTATTTCGCTTTTTTAACAGGTAGTTTAAAGAATGAACCAGATCCTGTGGCGTACCAAAACATAACATTTCTTTAGTCCACAAAGGAATTATCAATTCTTTTTCGATTAACATTTTCTGATAGATAGTGGATAAATAAAATTCATTATTTTCCCGTAAATCTTTTGCCATTATGTGTTCAATATTAGTGAGTAATTTTTTGGTATTATTAAAAAAATAGGTTCCGGTGGAAGCATGTGATGATATCACCTGCTTTTCTTTAAACTCTATTACTCGAGTATTATTATCACCAAGCTTTGCATAACTCCATCTTTGTTCGTTTGAAGGAAATAATACAACAGCTCCATCAATTGGCGATTCAATCAAACTGCTCCAGTCAAATAAGGGCTTGATGTAGGTATCGCAATTATGAATGAGGGCAGGCTGGTCAAGGTTAAGCAGGGCGGCACTTTTTAATACAGTTTCTGCCTGACCTTGTGTTTCATAATCAAGTACTACAATGGAACAGTTTGCCAAGTGACCGTAATGTTTCTCGATATCGGATTTGATCGCATTCGTAAATTCATTGGATCGCATAATAAAAATCAACTTACTTGCAAGATGTATCGGCATACTATCAACAGCATAGCGATACATTGGTTTATCATCTACCATAATTAATGGCTTGGGGAGAATAAATCCTGACTGGCTAAATCGGGTTCCAAGTCCCGCCATGGGAATAATAAGGTTCATCCTCATCCTTATAAATATTCATTTAAGGTATTTTCCTTAACATCTGACCATAAACCTTCAAATTTTAACGCACGATCATCAATGTAAACATGAGCATAAGGTTTACCAAACCAGATTTCATCATAAACAAATTCATGTTTTTTTAGCCATTCCAAAAGGGTTAAGCCTTCTCTGGCAACCACCAGCCCTACATTAGAGTCGCATGTTTTCATGTGGCGTGCGGTGCATAAAATGATATAGTGTCCCTGTTCTTTGAACTGTTTGATTTTTTCTGCAGCTCCTTCGAGTGGTTTTACATCGCAATATGCTTCCTGAGGCTCGCGTATATTACAAATTGTGCCATCAATATCAATACAAATCCGCATAATTCCCATCCCTGAGTCAGAGTTGATAAATATAAATTTAAAACAGTATTATATTTTTCTGCCAGGGATGTAAAGGTAAAGTTCCGATTTTTAATTTCTCCATATTTAATTATGATAATGCCCATTTAGAACTTGATTTAAAATAATCAACCCATTCAAATATAATGCTTTTTGTCTCATTTTATTTTCGTAATGCAAGGGAACCATGCTAAGAAATATAGATGCCTCGATGAGGTAAATATAATCAAGATTCAGTCCTTTTTTAATAAGCGTATCTACATAGAATTCGTGAAGCCCATTAAGTAAAAGATTTCTTGGCATGTCAAATTTATAAGTCAAAGGCTCAGTTTCTTCGAGATAAAATACGTCATTTACCAGATAATCATATTTACCATGTAAACAGTGCATTATTTTAGCAAAATCATAATGCTTGTCTCCATAGATTCCACTTAAACCGAAAGATCCTCGAGGGTCAATAAGTTTAATAATTTGGCCATTTGGTGAGTATAATATGTTACTAAAGCAAAAATCCCCATGCATGCCCGTCAAAGAGCAATCTTTTGAATAATCCTCAATTAAGTCGATAAAATCTGACTTTAGAGTATTAAAATTATGATAAATAATGCCATTGATAGAGAGACACGAAGTGCGAGCCAGTTCAGAAAAACCTGAATTATTTTGCATCAAGCCCAAACGTTCAATAGTTTTTTTGATATAAAATGATGATATCGAGAGCTCAAGATTTGGTTCCGGTTTAATGCTGTGGATTTGGTCGGCAATCACTAATAATCTGGTAAGAATATCGGTACCATCATTTAACGATACTCCTGAGTTTAAAATCAAATCAGCCAGATTGTTACTTGGATAATACTCCATAGTATACATTGAGTAATCAGAGGAATAATTCAATAACTCGGGAAAAAAACTATTTAATGACTTGGGTAAAGCCAGGTAAAAATTAATCTCATCTTTCAGTTTTTTTTTATTTACTGAAGATTTCGTTATTTTTTTATTTAAGCTATCGACTAATACAGTGTTAAAAGCGCGACTTTGCATAATAATTCCTTTTATTATTGAAAAAAAATCGATCTTTCGATTTAAGAAGCTAAAGTTTTAAAAAAACAAATTTTGTGCATATTGCAATCAATTATGGGTAGAAGATTTATGTTCAAAATAATGAATCACTGATATATCAGGTGAAATTCATATTATGTAATTTGTAATCGCAGAGATAATTGATATCAGGTATGTAGATCAAATCTACATATCCATAATTATAGTAGAGAACTGAAAATAAAATTACTTTTATTTTAAAGCTCGCTACAGCATAACATCATTGTTATTTCCAGATTTATTCAGGAATATGAATTTTCAGTGTATAATGATAGGTTGTTATTCCACTGGGTTATTTATTTTGCCAGAAACAGTTCGGCATTAATAACTAATAATTAATATAGGTTCTAATTTATGAGCTGGTTTAAAAAACTACTACCATCTAGAATAAGAACAGAAACATCCCAAAAAAAGGGAGTTCCTGAAGGATTATGGGTAAAATGTACAGGTTGTAATGAAGTTCTTTACAGTACTGAACTTGCCAAAAATTTAATGGTCTGTCCTTCGTGCAATTTTCATCATCGGGTTTCTGCTCGAGTTCGGATTGGCCAATTTCTGGATGAGCCAGGACAGGAAGAGATCGCAGCATCCCTCGAGCCTGTTGATCGGCTGAAATTCAGAGATTCTAAAAAATATAAAGATAGAATTTCACAAGCTCAAAAAGCCACCGGTGAGAAAGAAGCCCTGATTATTGTGAAAGGTACATTAAATCAACAACCTGTGGTTGTAAGCGCGTTTGAATTTGGCTTTATGGGCGGTTCTATGGGAGCCACGGTAGGTGAGAAATTTGTTCGCGCTGTTACTGCGGCAACTGAACATCACTGTGCTTATGTTTGTTTTACCGCAAGTGGTGGTGCGCGTATGCAGGAGGGATTATTTTCTCTAATGCAAATGGCGAAAACTTCAGCAGCTTTAGCCAAATTCTCAGAAACCGGATTACCTTTTATTGTAGTTTTGACGGATCCTACCATGGGCGGTGTTTCTGCGAGCTTTGCCAGCCTTGGTGATATCATTTTAGCAGAGCCCGATGCGTTAATTGGCTTTGCAGGTCCAAGAGTTATTGAGCAAACAGTACGACAGACTCTTCCGGAAGGATTTCAGCGTAGCGAATTTTTGCTTGAACATGGCCATATTGATATGATTGTTGAGCGAAAAGATTTGCGAGCAACGGTTTCTGAGTTAATTTCCAAATTAACTCGCAGAGGTTCGGAGACCCTATTTGTCCAAACTATCGAATGATTGGGATTTAAATCAATGGCTGTATTATCTCGAGCACAGACCTGTTCAGGAGATACAGCTTGGTTTAACCCGAATAAAAGCCGTTGCGCAAAAGTTAAACTTACTAAACCCTTCCTACCCGGTAATTACGGTTGCAGGAACTAATGGGAAGGGATCAACTGTTGCTGCACTGGAGCAAATCTACTGTTCCGCAGGGTATAATGTTGGCGTTTATACTTCTCCTCATTTGATTCAATTTAATGATCGTATAAAAATTAATTTAAATTCTATTAGTGATAATCAATTGTGTCAGGCCTTTAGACTAATCGATGAGGCTCGCGATGAAATCGTTCTGACTTATTTCGAAATAACAACCCTCGCTGCTTTGTGGTATTTTCAGCAGCAACCATTGGATGTTGTTATTTTAGAGGTTGGTCTGGGCGGGCGCCTGGATGCCACTAATTTAATAGATGCTGAGTTGGCAGTAATTACAACTATTGACTATGATCATCAGGATTATCTAGGTACTACGCTTGAAAAAATTGGCGAGGAAAAAGCTGGAATATTAAGACAGGGTAAGCCTCTAATTTATGCGGATTTGAATCCACCTTCTACTATATTGAACAAAGCGCAGCAATTAAATTGCCCCACTTATTTGTTTGGATCTCACTATAATTTGCTTAGTGAGGGTTCTGATTGGGAGTTTTATTTTCAAAAGTTACATATCCCTCATCTTCCTAGGCCACACATTCAATTAAAATCTGCTGCGGCAGCTATTTTGGCAAGTTTATTATTGTCCTATCGATTGCCAGTGAACGTTGGGCATATCTATCCGGCAATGCGTGACGTATTTATTCCAGGAAGATTACAACTTATACCAGGAAATATTGATCTGCTATTTGATGTTTCGCACAATCCTCAGTCAGCTCGTTTGCTGGCCGAACATATCAAATCCTTAAATATAAAGGGTAAAATTCACGCTGTATTTTCAGCTTTAAAAGATAAAGATATTTCTGGCTTAATATTTCCGTTAAAGCATTGTGTTGATCGGTGGTATCCTGCACAATTAGATAATAAACGTGCCGCAAGCGCGGATTTACTTAGCTCACTATTTGTTAAAGCAGAAATTTGTGTGGAAATTTGTTATACTAGCCCGCTACTCGCTTTTGAAGAAGCATTAAAATCTGCGGATACTGGTGATTTAGTTGTTGTTTTTGGGTCATTTCATACGGTAGGTGAGGTAATGACCACCCAATATAACCTCTTGGATCAAAGGAGATTCAATGAAACTGGTAATGGATGAGAAACTGAAACATCGTTTAATAGGTTTGGCCGTTATTATTTCATTGGGTGCAATATTTGCACCTGCAGTGATGAAAAAATCGAGTCAAACGCATGAGAATAACTTTAGCGTGAATGTAAAATTACCACCAAAGCCATTAGCACCGGACGTGGTTATGAATGATGAAAAGGAATTGTTTAAAACGATTAAAGTTGCGAAAGTAGAAATTCCAGCCGTCTCAGCTGAGAATCAACTCCCAGAACTTGCCAAAGCTGCGCCTATAAAATCCGATCTAGTATCCAGTAAGCCTTCAACAGTAGCTCATCAGGTGCAACCGACAGTTACAGCTGCTTCGGTAAAACTGGCATTAAATCAGGCTGCGCGCGATACAGCCAAAAATACAGTTCGGGTTGCAGCGATTCATCCTACATCCAAAACTCCAATTATTGCAAAACATAATACTGTACAACCCAAGCTGGCTATTAAAGAAACAAATAAGCCATCGCCTAAATCTGAAATTTATGCCGTTCAGTTAGCCTCATTTTCTAAATTAAACAATGCCCAAACATTGGTAAATAAATTACGTGGAAAAGGATATAAAGCTAATTTGACGAAAGTTGCAGGAAAGCAAGGTCCAGTATACAAAGTATTTGTTGGTCACTCACCTCGAAAAGATGTTGCGTTAAAGCTTAAATCTCAATTAGCTTCTTCCATGCAGATCAATGGATTTGTTGTGAATACCGGGGTTAGCTAGTTATGCAATTGCAATGGGTAGATATTGGGATCATCTCGGTAATTGGTCTTTCAGTTTTAACTGGATTATTTCGTGGTTTTGTGAAGGAATTAGTTGCTCTTTGCGTTTGGGTTCTGGCAATATGGCTGGGATTTAATTATTCACAAAACCTGGATCCCTGGTTACAAACCTATATTAAAGAGCAGTCCGCGCGCACCGCAGTTGCCTTTATCATTATACTGTTTGCCACTTTATTTGTTGGTGGAGTAGTTAACGCTATATTGAGTTTTATTTTAAAGCGTGCTGGTTTAAGTGGCACCGATAGAACATTGGGCATGGGTTTTGGTTTTTTGCGTGGCGTATTTATTGTGGCTNNCGTGGCTCTAATTATGGTTGCAATAAAAATGACCTCTTTACCTTACGAGGAATATGCTAAAGAATCCGTTCTGTATTCTCGATTTGACCCAGTTGTAGCATTAGTTTATGGTCATTTGCCCGAAGTTATTAAACAGATAAAAACTGTCGATAAAACTGAAAACATTATTGATACAGTCCCTTCTTCTTAATGTATTCTAATACTGTCTTGGGAACTTCATTCTGAGCTGCATGTCCTTTTTTTAATAGACTGCGAATTAGGGTAGAGGATACTTCATAATGGCCCGCATTGAACAAATAGATTTTCCCTGATTTATTAGTGATGAGATCGGATTTATTATTGGTTTGATGTTCTGCAAGCAGTTTTTTTAGCGATTCAGGAAGAGGGCTGTTGGTGTACTTATTTCGCTCCATCACGAGTAAATTAGCTAAAGTGATTATCTTCTCCCAATGGTGCCATTGTGGTAGTGATATAAATGCATCGTATCCTAATATTAATGTGAGTGACGATGTATTATATTCTTCTCTAAAACTTTGTAATGTATCAGACATGTAAGAAGGGGAGTCTCTGTTCATTTCCCGTAGATCAATTGTGAAATTTTTAAACTCTTTTAGTCCTAACTGGAGCATTTTGACTCGGTCATCTCCGTCTGCTGACGTAGGCGGTTTTATTGCGGGTGATTTGCATGGAAGAAAATAATAATGATCGAAATTAAAATAATTTTGTATGGTTATACTTGTTTGAATATGGCCATTATGAATGGGGTCAAATGTCCCGCCATAAATTGCTATACTGCGCATATATCTCCTGAAAAATGACCTATGCTAATTGCCAGCGCGACTTTCTCTAATGCATTCCATATTTGAGTATTTAAATTGGATTTAATTCGCTCGTCGATGGCATAACAATAGTGTAGAAGTTGCTGTAACATGACAGGATTTAATTTTTTAATGCTGGCTTGATATAAAGAAATACGTTGAGGCCAAATTTTTAATTGACTGCATGCATTTTTTATATCGTTTTGATGTTGGATTTTATGAAATAACTGGAGCAGGTTGCGTATCTCCTGGGTGATCATCCATAAAACCAGAATTGCTTCCGTTTTATTATTAGCAGCGTGGCGGATTATTTGAATTGCTTTATCAGCCTGCCCCAAGAGACAGGCATCCGCTAATTCAAATAGGGAGTGATCGCATTGATTTGAAAGATGTTCCAGGGCTTGTTGCGTATTAATAAGAGTATTGGGTTCATGAGTTAAGGATATTTTTTCAATAACTTGTGCGCAGGCAAGCATGTTTCCTTGAGTATAGTGATGGATTAACCCCGGTATGTTTTGTTCAAAATTTAATGAGTGTTGGGTTAGTTTGCTTGCAATCCAATTTTTCATTGCCTCTGAATTTAAGGGGTATGCCACAATAAGTAGCGCCTGATCATGACTTGCTAACCAGGACAGTTGTCGTGCTGGGACATTCGGTGCTCTTAGTATTATAAAGCATTTGTCGTTAATGGAATTAAGATATTGAGTCAATATTTTCTTCCCAGCAGCATCGATCGTTTTTTTATCTAAAAAGATGTTTAATAAAACAATATCAGAAAATAAAGAATAGCTATTGGCCTCTTCAGCCACTGTATTCCAATCATCAGGAGATTGGATAGTGATTATTTTTTCTTCATAATCTGCGGTTTTTTTTATATTGGATTTTATACTGTTTAAAGAGTCTTCAAGAAGATAATTGTCCTGACCAATAAGAATGAACACAGGAGCAGTTTTTCTTTGCAAGTATTGAGTAAGAGCATTTTGTTTGATTTGCATTTATTTATCTTATTTTATTTAAATACTTTTATTACGTTCAACCCTAACCTTTTTGCCATCTAATTCAACTATGCCATTAATAGATGGAGGAAGTTGCTATTGACCACACCTTCATCTGTGAGGTATCCCCTCAAAATTTTATGTTCTTTAATNNGATCCCCACCTGCGTGGGGAAGAAACTCATTAATTAACAGCATTATGTGCATTTAAAATTATGAGGGGATATCTCAGCCCTCATTCCCAGCCCTTTTCCCACATGTGGGAGAAGGGAGTTTTTGTAGTGGATTATTTTAACATGTTATGTTCCATTATGCTTGTCTAGGAATAAGTAACTTTTTAATGAAAATTTATTAAAATTTAGCCTCATCCAGTCCTTCTCCCACATGTGGGAGAAGNNCCAATTTATTGGATGGATCTCCAACTGCGTGGAGATGACAACTATTTAGTCAACAAGGTTATGCACTTTTAAATTTTGAGGGGAACACTCAGGAATGAAGGGCGGTTATCCCCTAAATTTGCCCACATATCCCCAGTTAGCAACAAGCATTATTTTTTTAATTTCTTGCGTTTTATTCAACTCGCTAATAAAGACATCAGGTTCAGAATGATCAGAGGCGATTATAACCATATTGGCAGTATTCTTGACCGGGAGAACTATCGTATTTTTAAAATATTTTTTTATTAATTGAAATATTGGGCCTTGCTCCATCAAATTAGCCAGGTTTACTGCAAAGAAACCACCATCAGCTATTTTTCTTTTACAATTTAAAAAAAATTCATCAGTATGACACTCAGCTGGAAAACTGGAGGCATTGTACAGATCCACTATAAGATGAGTAAATGAAGGACCGTCTTCCCTAACAAAAGCTTCAGCATTCTGATTAATAATGGTTAAATTAGCAATTTTATCAATCCAGAAAAACTTTTTGGCGAGCTCTATTACTTCCTGACTGTTTTCTATAATTGTCAGTTGCTGCTCGGGGGTTTTAAATGCTAGTAGATGAGCAATTGCTCCTCCACCAAGTCCTAAAATACAGCAATTTTCCGGCTTATGCCGCGCCATTAAACTTAAAGCAGGCAGATAACGTAAAATTGGTTTTTGCGGTTGCCACCTGTTAAGGACACTTTGCAGTGCCGTACTACCCATAGTCAACCAGCGATAGCCGGGATTTTGAAACACTTTATACCCAGATGCAGAAACATAAATACATCTTCCCAGTTTGGTCTTCCACATAAAGATCAATCAGTTTTGGAAAGGGTATATGGATCCCAGTTTTAGAATCTGGGTCAATTCATCCAGAGCGCGAAAACTACTATACATCAATTCTGGATCGGGTAAATCAGCACTACTTAACTCGGTTCGATAATGTTTTAACACCCAGGCATCTAAAGTATCAAGAAGTTGATTATCAATTAAAATCCCCTGGTGCATTGCTTGAAGCTCATTATCGGTTAATGGGACACGTAACCTCAGACAGGCAGGTCCACCACCATTTCTCATGCTCTGTTTTAAGTCGAGATAAAAGACTTGGGTAATGGGATTGGTGTTGTTACTAAGGACATCATCAATGCATCGTTTAACTCGAGGGTTATTTTGACACTCAGCAGGAGCAATTAATACCATTTCTTGATTGGGCATGGTTATTAATTGTGAATTAAATAAATAAGACGAAACAGCATCGGTGATACTTAATTGATCTTTGGTTAACTCAATAATAGTAATAGGAAAAAGGGCCTTATTACGTAAATCATCCAAAACCGCTCGTTGATTGTAGAAAGCGTTTTCATGAGTAAAAAATACAGACTCATTGGCTACTGAAATAACATCATTATGAAACACCCCCTGATCAATCGCAGCCGGATTTTGACAGGCAAAAATTACTTGCTCAGAATGGAGCAGGTGACTGCGAGCAATTGCTTCTGAAGCCTCTTTGGTTTGTCGCGCAGGATATTTGACGGGCTCTAGAACCTGGCTGCCCCTGTGTAAAGCCTGTTTGCCATAAACAAACAGATTGATTGCAGGCTCATTATGACTTTTGCATATTCGATTATGATTTGCAGCACCTTCGTCACCAGTAACGCTGGAACGAGGCAAAACTTCATGGTGCCTAAAATAATCTTCATTAGAATATATATATTTTAAAAGTGTTTGAGAAAACTCAGCCTCTTGATGACGATGTAAATTACTAATTAAATTGGCTGCAGTAAAATGGACTTTCTGGTCTTGAGTATCCGCACTTGCAGAGACCGTTGCTGCATTTGCAGTCCACATACTCGATGCAGAATAACAGGCGCTTAGTAATTCAGGAGCATTTTTATGCGCATTATAAAGCAGTTTCTCAGTATTTCCCTGAAAGCCAAGTTGTCTTAAAAGAGTAAGGTTAGGCCTTTGGTGAGGGGGTAATACAGCCTGTTTTATACCCATATTAAATAGCAGGCGCATTTTTTCCAGTCCTTGACGGGCCGCGGCCTGGGGATTTGAGATACTTAAAGCGTTAGTAGTTGATGCTATATTTCCAGCAGCTAATCCAGCATAATGATGGGTTGGTCCAACCAGACCATCCATATTTAATTCAAAAGTATTCATGAATTACTCCAAAATGATACCCGGTAATAATNNTGCAGCAAAATAGGCACTAGGGCGATGATTACCACTTAGCCCAACTCCACCAAAAGGTAAGCTGCTTGCAGCGCCGGTCGTAGGCTTATTCCAGTTAATTAATCCGGCACGTATCTCTTGATAAAATTTCTGATAGCGGGGTTCACTGTCACTTAATAGTCCTGCAGCTAAACCGTAACGGGTTTGATTTGCAAGGGTAATTGCTTGTTCAAAATCGTTATAACGGTAGACTTGGACGAAAGGTGCAAAAATTTCTTCATCCGGAGGATTAGCTACCTGTGACATTTCGATAATCCCAGGAGATAAAAAGCCGGTATATTTTTCCAGAAGATTCATCGTCAAAAGGGATTCTCCACCGGCGTTAATTAATTGCTGTTGGGCGTGCAAATGTTTAAGAGCCTGAATATGACTGATAACCGGACCCATAAAGGGTTCCATTTCTGAATCATAGGGTCCAATTTTTATCATGGTGCACGCTTTAATGAATCGTTTAAGGAATTCATCACCCAGGCCTGAATCCGGTATGATGAGTCTTCTGGCACACGTGCAACGTTGACCGGATGTGATTAACGTTGAAAGCACAGTTTGATAAACAGCAGCATCGAGATTGGTGATTTCATCAATTACCAAGGGATTATTTCCACCCATTTCCAGGGCTAAAATTACTTCTGGACGATCA
Organism: Legionellaceae bacterium UBA2794; assembly: GCA_002352055.1. GTDB lineage: Bacteria > Pseudomonadota > Gammaproteobacteria > Legionellales > Legionellaceae > Legionella. The sequence continues at coordinate 61,040 of DEHS01000001.1, read as the reverse complement.
CTAAACTGCTGGTGAATTTTTAATCCTGTAGAATAACTACCAGTGAAATAAACCCCTTGTATATTCTGATCAAGAATTTGTTTGCCTGCGGTTACATCGCCTTGCAGGCAGTTAATTACTCCCGGTGGAATTCCTGCATCATGCCAGCACTGTATAATAAATTCTGCGACCGCAGGGGTGTGTTCACTAGGCTTGTACAATACAGTATTCCCGGCTAGTAAAGCGGGTACGATATGACCATTACTTAAATGTGCGGGAAAATTAAAAGCGCCTAAGACTGCAACAATTCCTTGAGGTTTGAAACGTAAACAGGCATTCGCGTCAGGTGTTTGAGTTATTTTTGGAAACGTTCGCTCCTGATATGCTTGAATCGATAAGTTAATTTTACCAATGACAGCTGCTACTTCAGTTTTTGATTCCCATAAAGGCTTTCCTGTTTCCTGCGAAATGAGTTCCGCCAGATGATTGCGATTTTTGTCGATTGTTTGCGCAAATTCCTGGGTGAATTTAGCGCGATCGGTAAAATTTAAAGAGGACCAATTTTTCAATTCATGTCTCGCTGCATTATTGGCCATCAGAACTTCATCATGGGTAGCATTGGTACCTTGCCAAAAGAGTGTGCCGTAAGCTGGATTAATAGACTCAAGGACTGTCCCATGGCCCTTTATCCACTGACCATTTATATATTGTCCTTTGCCCTGAAGTATTGGGGATGAATTTTTTGACATCGTCATTTCCTTAAAAGGCACTTGTTATAAACGCATTGGCGCTACACGAATGGTATCACCACATTTGACCTTTAATAATTGAGCGGTTTTTTTACTGATAATACAGGTTTTCTTCTGATAATTTACCACTGCAAAGTTAATGGTCGCACGAAAGTCTGTATGGGTGTTCGACAGGAGAAACTCTTTACTGCTGACTTCATCACTAATGTTATTAATCACCATCAGCTGGCTTGACTCAACTGTTTTGATTTCACTTAATGGCGCTTCAATTGTGGGGCCACCATCAAAAATGTCAATGTAGTTGTTGTAACGAAATCCTTCTTTTAACAATATATTCATCGCGGGAATAGTAGAGTCATGTGGCTTCCCAATAACTGCCTGTGCTTGTTCACTTAATAGTTTTACGTAGACCGGATTCCGCGGCATGAGGTCTGCAATAAATTGCTTGTTAGTTGCTAGAGTCAATCGGTCCGCTTCTGCAAATGGCATGTGGAAAAAATGGGTGCCGATGTTATCCCAGAAGGGGGATTGCCCCTTTGTGTTTGATATACCGCGCATTTCTGCAATAACTATGGGGGCAAATCGTTCGGGATAATGAGCCATGAATAAAAACCGTGCTTTAGAGAGCAATAGGCCATTATTGTTCTTACGATAGTCTGGAGATAAAAATAAGGTGCAGATTTCAGTACGGTCCTGATTGTCATTTACCAGGCTTAAAACTTCATAATCGCTTCGGATATCAAGTGAATGACAAACTCTCGTTCGTTTTGATATTTTATAGGAGTAAAAAGGTGTTTCGCTTCCGGTTCTGGATTCAATCGCTGAGGTGCCCACTATTTTATTATTAGTCTGATCTTCCAGAACAAATAAATAGTACTCACTGGCAGGTTTGGTTATTTTTTTAGAGTAAGACTCTGTAGACCAATGCAGACGCGATTTTAACAGTGCTTTATCTTTCGGTAGGGTGGTCATCCCTATACCGCATTGTTCCGCGAGCTCATGTATTGCTGTCAAATCCGTATTTTTTGCGCTGCGAAAGAGCATCATCGTTTTAGATCCTCTAATCCCCCACTAGCCAAATCAATAAGTAATAAGGTACTTAAAGAGGCTCGCTCCGTCAGGCTATCCAGTAAAATATATTCCTCAGGACTGTGAATATTCCCACCCCTTACTCCCAAGGTATCTAACACGGCCNNCGGCCAATCCATGGTGCGCCAAATTATTACCATCGCAACACCCTCCACTGTCTTTCCAATCAATAGCCAGGCCTAATTCTGACCCAATGAGTTGCACTCGATTAAAAAGACGTTCAGTTCCTGAACAAACCCGTTTTACGGGGCGGCCAAATCCACCTTCAAGATTTAAATTATATTCATCACGTTTCAAGCTTTCGAAAATCTCACCCAGTTTTTCTCTGACCCAAAATTCATCTTCAGGAAAGCTGATACGGATATCAAGCTGAGCCACTGCCTTATCAGGAACTACATTTAAAGCATCGCCACCTGCTATTTTACCCACATTAATAGTCACCCCATCGCGTTTTCCATTGAGAGCGTGTATTAAGGTTATGGCTTCAGCCAGATAACATATTGCANNCATATTGCATTACGCCCTTCATCAAAAGCACGTCCCGCGTGCGCAGCTTTTCCTGTTGCTATAACCGTTAACTTACCACTGCCTTTGCGGTTTTTTGCAAAAGTTCCTGTTGGTGTCATCGCAGGTTCATAGACTAGGGCTGCCTCATATTTGGGAGCAAGCTCATCAAAAAGAACACGTGAAGCTGGAGAGCCAATTTCTTCATCTGCATTGATGAGTACATCCCAGCCCATTTGAGGCGCAAGATCAGATTCTTCAAAGGCCTTTAATGCATGAAGCATAACAAGAAGCCCTCCTTTCATGTCTGCAACACCAGGACCATTAACGTAATTATCATCAATGTAGGTTAATCTTTGAAAGGAACTGGCTTCAGAATAAACAGTATCCATATGCCCGCTCAATAAAATTCGGCGTTTTAGGTGAGGGCGTTTACGAATAAATAATGCATCACCGCATGTATGGAGTTTAGATTCACCTGCCATATTAATAATGGGTACAGGTTGCAGCTTTTTTAATTCAATCTCATCAGCTATAGGTTTATAAGCCAGATGAAGGGCAGAAGCCATTGTGGATAATCCAGGCAAATTGGTTGTACCCGAATTTATATGACATAACTGATGTAGTTCTTCTACCATAACTTTTTGTCTGGACTTCACTGTTTCGATAAGTTCTTTATATAGCTTGAACATAGCATCCTGGCGTAAAAACAAAGGCTTAACAATAGCTCAAAGCCATCTAACCGTCAATGATGTGATTTATAAGAAATCGGGTGTTAGTTTAAGAGCCAAATTACCCCATTTAAATAAGCCGCAAATAATAGCCATAAAAAATATGGGATTAACAGGATATTGGTAAATCTGAAATGGGTTTTGGACGCAATAATGGTCATTAGGGTAAAGAGAGCGATAAGCAAAATTAATATAAAACTTGTGCCGATATAATGATAGTAAAAGAAAAGGGGGGTCCATGACCAATTCATAATTAACTGGACACCGTAGAAAAATAATGGTGCTCGGGCTTGTTTTTCATGACGGTGCTGCCATAGCCACCAGCCTGCTGTGGCAATCATGATGTATAAAATAGTCCAGACAACTGGAAATACAATAGAGGGAGGATTTAAAGCGGATTTTTCCAGTGATTGATACCAAGCTCCCATTCCCGATTGACTAATTTGACCTAAACCAAAAGCAATCGCTTGAAATAGCACTATCCACAAAGTCAAGCTTATAATTTTTCTGGTCATAATAATCCCTTTATACTTAGTAGAACCTTCTGAAACTGTTCGATATCCTGGTGAAAAAACTTCTGAAACCCTTATGCTCTCTAGCAACAGTGGACTTTAATTTTAGGTTACTTTTTTTATAAATGGTAGGGAATTCGTTGAGTTTATAATTAAAATTATAATTGAATGTCTATTGGGTAACAATTATTGCAATTGTAAAATTTTTATATATATATCAAGGAGATATAATTACAATAAGTATTAAAAATAACGAAAAAGACCATTTTAAGATCCTGGTGAGCAAAAAATGCCTTTATTTACCGTGCCTTATCTGTTATAATGCGCAAATTAGATTCATATATACTAAAAAGAAGACAATTGCTATGCAAACTAAAATAAATAAACCTTTTAAAATTTCCAACATTATTATAGATCCTGTTTTGGAGGGGGCTACGAAAAGGGATAATAAACCTGAAATAGCTAGAGGCTCACTTTTTAGTGAAACGGAAGCAGATAGCCCTAGTAAAAAGGGTGCCAGGAAAGGAGAGGCGTGGAAAAGTGATAATAAACCAAACAAACGTCCTAAAACAGCTAGAGGGTTATTTTTTGGTGAAATTGAAGAAGATTCAAATTTAACTGCAGCTGTAGAGGCTGTCAATAAAATGAAAGAGCACGCTGGAGACCTACCTAGACCCGTACCCAATTTTTTTAATTTTCCAGTGCCACATTTCAATGATAGTAATGATACCTTTACAGAATCTTATAAATCAAAATCCTTAAAAGAACTTTATGAAGACAAAGAGAATATTTCTCATCAATCGGTGGCAGACTCTTTTAAAATAGCTGCAAATGAGAAACCACCTCGTATCACAAATGATAATAAAAGGAAATCTGCTGTTAATCGTAATTTTAATATTTATTCTATAAATGATGTTAAAGAATTATTCGACGAGAAAATAAAAAACATCGAAGCTGGTAAAAAGGATGATACTTATTTTCGTTACTTGCTATCAGAAAACGGTCAAGCCAGGTTTGCGAGAGAGCATAACAAACAGTTTGCTTCCCCAGCTCATTATCAAATGACAGGAAAAACTCAAAAAGACGCGGCTTGTATTACTGCGGGTAATTTATTTTTTAATGAGGATTTTACACAATTATTAGCAATAAATAATAAAAGCGGTGATTTTCGCCCTTCATTTGATTCAATTAAATGGTTTGTTATTATGTTAGTTCTTAATGAGGCTAATTTACCTTTTGATCTACCACCAGAGCTTATTGTTCAACGGCATGAAAACGGTATTATATTAGATCCTTTTAAATGGGAATTAGCTGATATAAGGAATTGGGTTCAAGCTAATAAAGTAAATATTCCAAATGAATTTTTAAAGCAATTGAGTAATCAGAGTGTCGAAATGTTTAAAACTGACTATGTAGAAATCAGGTCGTTTGGAAATTGTTAGAAATTTGTTTGATTAAGATTCCTGTCCTAGCAAACTGAAATCTATAGTGGCCTGATTTAGTAGATATTTTGTATATCCCGTTTACTTTGAGCGGGATATATCTAGTTTTAATCATCTTTTGCTATTTTCTTCTAAGCTCTTCATGAAAGCAAAATGACTACAATTGCTGCACGCCACGCAACCCAAGTACCTTGCCTTGTCTTTTAGTGTTCCTCATGAAATTTTGAAATTGATTATTATTTAATCGGATGTGTCGTTAAAAGATAAGTGAGAGTGACTTAGAGCGTACAGTTTTGCTTCGTCGCGATGCTTCTCTCAATGACAAATAATCGCACTGTGTGAGTGAATACATTTTTACATCTCACTTATGATTTCTCAGGGATATGCAATATTCCTTGTCGTTGCGAGGAGCGTCGCGACGAAGCAATCCGAAGATGCACTTGTATGTATTGTATCTTCGCTCTCCCCAAATTTATTTAAGTACAAATAGTCATTAAGTTACAACCGGATATGCGTATCCAGGCCTATTTTATTATTATTCTTTAGGAGATAAATCAAAGGATATATTAATGAATATTGGTAGATAAAAAAATTGATAGTTTGTGATTCTAAGTAATGTGATTTTTTGTTCTTTAGTTGGAGAATGACTGGAGAATCAGGGACCAATTTGCTATTTAGAACTAATGAGATTTGCGCAGCGAGAGTCCATTGTCTGATGATAGTAACAGGACTATCCATAAATGTTTTTAATTTAATGAGTAAATCACTGCATTCAGATGAATTTAATTGTTTTCCAAGCAGAGCTATAGATCTCAAGGTATAGGAAAAATGGTCAATAGACAAACTACACTGGTTGATTAATAGTTCCAAAAATTGCTCTCTTTGCTGCTTATTAAAATGATGAAAGTTAGAGGTCAAAGCCTCAAGAGCCTGATAAAAAATTACTATCCCACTGTTTAGTAATAATTTATTCAATAGTATATCAAAACATAATTGTTGTACTTTATGAGTCAGCTTATTGTAATAACCAGACGAAATATTAATGAAAAGAGTAGCCTCAGATTCGTCGATTACTTGCTTATCAGACCAATTATTTGCAGTTTCATGTATCCAGTTTCCGATTATGGCGTAATTATTATCTGTCAATTTAAAGGATTTATAGGCCAGATAGAATATCGGTGCTTTAGTATGATTATTGAAATAACTATTAATTATTTCATTATCCAGCTTCGAGAACAGAAGGGCTATCATCTGGATATGTGCCTGTGTAATTGTTTTAGTACATGAAAATTTTATTAATTTTTGTATAAAAGAATTAATTCTATCAAGGTTAAGGTTCTCTAAAACCACTTCTAAATACGGGTATACAGCCACCTGATTCTCAATTAATTTATCTATATTTAAAAGATCTTTGTTTAACTCAAAAGGCTCATTAAAGATTTTTAAAATTTTAATCGCATGAATGGTTAATGGGAAACTGTTTTTAGATAATTGGGGATTATTAATATTTTCTTTTAATCTCTCCAGGATTGCACTTTGAATTAAAAATTGTGGATTTAAATAGTTGACTCTCTGCAAAAATAATAGAACATTATCCTTAAAGTCATTGGTTGAATTTAATGAAATTTCAATGATTCGCTCTATTTGCTTATTATTTAATTCTTTTATCAAAGTAGTTAAGATTGGAAATGTATATTTAATTAATTCAAATTCGTAATGTTTCACGTTTCCTAAAATAGAATTAATAACGCGTTCAATTATTGAATTAATTGTTGTTTTTGCCCATTCTGATTTTGAAAAGATGATTGTTTTTACTAATGCATGGAGGTTTATCAAAGCATATTTGACCAATTCATGTTCAGTGTAGTGTAGTTTTCTTAAAATAATAGCAACAGCTTTTTCTTTCTGCGAATTATTTAACCAGTTATAGAAGGTCGTCACTATTAATAAAGGAAGTTTAAAATATTTTTTATCGTGTGGCCCTTGAAGGGTCAGCCTTTTGAAGGCTGTTAATACGATTTGATTCCGATTCAGATCAGGTAGGGTAGGTGCCAATAGAGTAAGGTATTGCTTCACCAGCTCTAGCTCAGAATCGTCATATTGATTTTTCTGGTCTAGAACTATAGATAAAATTCTAATTTTTTGATTTAAACTAAGACTCTCACCATAGGCACTCAGTTTTATTAGTGCTAAATGAACATTCCTCTTAAATAAATTCTCAAATTCATTGTGAAAATGTAAACTTATTTCAAGAGCAAAGTCTATATTGCCTGTTTGATTTCTATGTATGATAACACTTAGCCAATAGAGTACTCTCTGAACGTAAAACAAAGGATTATTTGGGACATTAAAAGTTTTTAATGCTGAATAAAGCATTTCATTTGTTGGGAAGCTAGAAACATGTTCCCAGTCCAGATTATCGGTAATAGTACATCTTTTTAAATATTCATTACGAAAAGCACTATATTCGGCACCCTTATTAGTAAATAATGAAGTTTGCGCCAGATTATTAATATAATGATTTACCCATGGTCTCCCTCCATTATTTAATTGTTGCAGGGATAAATTACTCAAGCATTCGAGAATTCTTTCAATGGGTAATGAGCAAAAAAAATTATGTTTTGACTGCATTGTACATCAGATTTAATTATAATCAGGCTAGTATAGCAAATGCCCAGAAATTGTAATGTGTTATTGTGCTTAAAAACTACCAGCCTTGGTAAGGCCTATGTTTTTTCATTTGGTTAGAGTTTCCTCCGCGGTGGTAATGTAACTTCCACGAACTTTCTTTTTTTGCTGGATCCCAGAAGGGGTGATAGTCAATGGCGAAAAAGCGTTTGGGTTGTCCGTCTTTTTTCTTATAAATATTAATACCACCGCCACCGGTTTTTTGATAAAACCGTAAGGAAGCACTGTAATTCTTACGGGTTACAGCATAGCCTGCGAGAGACATCCCGAATAAACCTGCTTTAAAAAATGGGAAAGGGGTTTTGGGAGGGGGGGAATCCTTTTCACTCATTATGTTCATCCTTAACTGGTGAAGATGCATCATATAGGAATATTGTGTAGAGAAAAAGGCTATCCGATTTTTTATCAATCGACAACATGGTAAAAAGATACAGAAACACTCCAACTGATTGTTGACTCTACAGGGATAGTAAAGCGGCTCTTTTAAGAATCAGCATTATTTCATACGGATTAATAATTAATTAAAGTAAAAGTCTCTGATTTTTGATCTATTTCAACAATCATATTATCTGTGGCCATAGTATCATAATACTCTTTTAAAGCGTCATAGAATTCATCTTGTGTGTTGTTTTTTAGTTTTTGGTGATGCTTCGGTGGATTAGGGTCTTTTGTTTGATTTTGATTCTCTCGATTGTGAAACAGGTTATATTGAGTAGATACAAGTTCGGTAGCTTCTTTGCTACCTGGTGTGCCTTTTAATGCAAGCAGAAAACTCTTACATCGTTCGCCATGGTTACTTTTCCAAAAGGATAAATTACTCATATAGGTTTGAAGTCGTTTAATAAGTTTCTCTTTAACCTCATTTGATTCAATCTTCTTTCCAATTTTTTTTATTAGATCATTTAATTGCCATTTGTTTAAACTTAATTCTTCTTTATTGGGAAAGGAAGAGGGGCGATTTGAATTATTTTCCTGGTGTTGGTATTTTTGATAAAAGAGGGCCTGAATAGTCTCCAGATCATATTTTTGTTTTAACTCAATAATAGCCAGAGCTTTATTTTGAATTGCTGGAAGTTTCTGATTTATTTCCTCAGGCAAATTAAAAATTGGACTAGTACGAAAACAGGCACAGATACTTTTAACGAAATTTTGCGAATTAAATTGAGCTAAATAGCGCAACAAATCATCACTTTGTTTTGCACAAAGTGTAATTTCATATGCGATTGTCTCGTAATCAATTATATTATTTAAATTATGATGAATTAATGTTTCAAGCATTTTTGGTTTATTAAGCCGAGTTGCCGTTATTTGGGCAGCGTAAAGATCATGGTTTTTATCGAGCTTATTGAGAAGCTTTAATAAAAATTGATTATTATTCCCAGAGATTAATTCATATATAGCTGCATCTATATTCATGCTATAGGCAGTCTCAATAAAATTTTTACCAATTTCAATTATAAGAGCGAGCTGTTCGCCCTGAGCTGCTCCTTTTAAAGCATAATTTTTAACCTGAATTTTATAATTTTTATGATGGGAATAATGTCGTTCATACATTTTTATGTATTCATACATTAATACTCTATGATTACCACAGGCCGCGCCTATGATTCCATTAGCCAATGCTTCAGATTTATTGGGTTGCTCGAGAGTGAATAAGGTATCTATTAAATCTCTATTGTTTGTGTACGCTGCACCCAAAATAGCGAAATTAATCAATTCAATATTTTCCTGAAGTCGCTCCCAATGAACTAAGCCAAGCTGGGCAAATGCTATAGTCATTTCGTGATCATTACATTTGGAGTATTTACTCCATATAAGGTGCATTGCGGTATTTTTAGTGTTCTCGCCTGGCTCATCATCCTGAGTGGGTTCGGGTTCGTAGTATTTAATATGGCCACCAATAATTGCGCCATATAAAATATTGCCCACCTTTGCACCAAACTCTTGCATTAACCAGCGAGCACTTTCCCACTCACCATTTTGGGCCAGTAATCCTGCTGGAGTAAGTGCCAGTCCTTGCATTACATCAATTGAAATTCCTTCACTCATTAAAAGAAGCGAAATTAATCTTGCGTCACGTTTTATTGCAGCTTCATAGATTGTATCAAAATGAGACATTTAGGTTTATTCCATAATTTCTGTATAAATTTAGATAATACTAGCAAAGAATTGATTTAAATGAAAACAGTTTAAATCACTCTCACTTTTAATGAGTCATATAGGGTGATTGATATGCTCTAAGCTCATTCCGTATTATTAACTGGTTTTGAAAGACAAGACTTGATATGTTGTTTGTATTTAATAGATTATGATGTAAGGAAGTAACTTATGAAAAAAACGCCTGCACGTGCTTCAGATACATTACTGGAAATAGCCAACGACAAAAAATCGGGACAGTTAACCTACCAGTCTATTCTGGATCGCTTGGGTGAGAGCGCATTTGGGATTGCCCTCTTATTTTTTGCATTACCCAGTGCCTTACCTTTTGCAGCAATACCCGGTATTTCATTTTTCTTTAGTATTCCAATTGCGCTATTTGCATTGCAATTAATCATCGGCAGAAAAACCTTATGGTTGCCCAAATCGGTTGCGAATCGTACTGTGAATAAGGGGACCATTGCCAAAGTGATCCATACGTCTGTTCCATACCTGAAAAAAATGGAGTATCTGTTAAAACCGCGTTTGCCCGTGATGAATTCTCGATTTTTCGAAATATTAAACGGATTTATTATCTTTTGTTTATCGATTTTGCTGATGCTTCCTATACCGTTTAGTAATTTTATTTTGGCATTCATTCTTATCGTATTTAGTCTGGGACTTATTGAAAAGGATGGAGTGTTTATTATCGTCGGGTACATCAGTACATTTGTATATATCAGTTTTGTCTATGTGCTTATTATGGCAGCGATAATAAAATTATTTGCTTAAATAAAAATAGCTGTTTCTAGTGTATTAAGGTCTTAACCTTTATAATCAATCGTATTTAACTATGAGTATGGGATGTGACTAAGATTAATTTTTCAGGATTTCATCCTGAGTGGCATGATCTTATTAATAACGCTTTATCAGTCATGGATAAAGATTATTTAAAACAATTAACGCAGGAAAGTCATTGGCTTCCGGGGATCAGTCAGTTATTTGCAGCATTTAGTTTGCCCCTATCTCAAACACAATATATTTTATTTGGCGAATCTCCCTATCCCCGAGCTGTCTCCGCGAATGGCTATGCGTTTTGGGATCAATCTGTAGAGAGTTTATGGTCTGCTCAAGGATTAAGCAAGCCCGTCAATAGAGCTACTTCTTTACGTAACTGGATTAAAATGTTACTTGTAGCCCGTGGTTCGTTAAGCACGGATACGTCCCAACCTGCTATCGCAGCTCTTGATAAGAGTACGCTGGTGCAGACTGCCACGGATTTTTTTTCAGGGATGATGAAGAAGGGCATACTGCTGCTAAATGCGAGTCTGGTTTACAGCGAAGGCAAAGTGCCTTACCATGCAAGACACTGGATGCCATTCATGCAGGAACTTCTGAAACAGTTAGCGACAACAAGGGCAGATATTGAACTTATCTTATTTGGCCGAATTGCAAAAACATTGGTACCTAATAAGCTACCTATTGCATTAAGTGCTGAACACCCCTTCAATTTAAGCTTTATTAGTAACTCAGAAGTAATACAGTTTTTTCAACCATTGGATTTGCTATCAAATGAATAATTATGATTCGACCATTGATAATCAGGAAGTTAATAAATTTGCTCAACACGCAACTCACTGGTGGGATAAACAGGGGCCCCTCAAAACCTTGCATGATATAAATGAAACCCGTCTTGAGTTTGTAAAAAAATATACCAATCTTACCAATGCTCGTGTTTTAGATGTGGGATGTGGTGGTGGGATTCTGTGTGAAGCTATGGCCAGATGTGACGCTCAGGTAACTGGACTTGATGCAGAATGTGACGCAATTGATGTTGCTAAAGAACATGCCATATCAAATAATCTTTTAATTGATTATCAGTGTGCCCCCATTGAAGATTATGAAGGTGAGCCTTTTGATGTTATCACCTGCATGGAGATGCTGGAGCATGTGCAAAATCCGGAACTGGTATTGAAACATTGTAAGCGTCTGCTAAAACCAAATGGTTTTTTGTTTTTATCAACGATTAGCCGAACGTTAAAAGCATATGCCAGTGCGATCATTGCCGCTGAATATATTTTAAAAATCCTACCTCGGCAAACACATGATTATAATAAATTTATCAAACCCAGTGAGCTTGTAGCGATGGCTCGTTTATTTGATTTACATTTAGAGGGTATGAACGGGATTTATTACAACCCATTAACTCGAGTGGCTTCGTTGAGTCAGGATGTGAGCGTAAATTATCTTATTGCCTTACGTTAATAATTTGCGTCTTGCCCTAATGACAGGTAACAACTTGTCTGCTAACCAAAATCTAATGTAACTCAAGTCATTACGGCATTTGTATTAATTTTTTGGTGTGCTACAAAATTTCAAGATTAATATCAATCAGTTCAGTGAGATCCTCTGATAGAAAGTATTTATCAAGAGGATCTTGCCATTATTTAATGTTGTTCTTTCTTTTTCGCGTAGCGTTCTTGGAAGCGCTGGTATGCGTATTTAGCCTGATCAGGAGTTACTACATCAATTTCATTGCCATAAATATCAACTCGCGCCACATCAGCTTTTTGACAGCTTAAATAAGCAGGGGAAGCACTGTAATAACTCAAAGCCTCTCTTAGTGATTTCTTACTAAACGGGGGGCTATCCAGACGCTCGTAAAAATCGATAATATCATCAAATATGCCAATTTTAAGCGGTTTTACCTGGTTACCCTTTTTGAAAAATGCACTGGGAAAATGCTCTATCAGCCAATCAATGATTTCAAGCTTATCTTTTTTAACTGTTGCATTCATTTGTTGATTCATAATCCTGCTCGTATCTATTTATAACTAGAATAAACTAACATATCTTGAATTATAATCAAGCAACTCTTACAGAGAAGCGTGTTGCGAGGCAATTGTTTTATTTTCCGCTACAAGATTATCTAACTCTTCAAGTTGTGATTTTACTTTATTTAAATTTTCCTCTCGCTGAGTGTGCTTAAAGAAAAATGTGGGTTTTTTTTCAGATAAACATTTAGCTAAAAGGAATATAGCACCAATACCGGTTAAGGCCAAAGCTACATTCGCTAATATTACTTTCCAGTATTGACGATGCTCTTGCATGGCATCTTGGCTTTGATTTATTTCATGAGCAATCTCGTTCTTAAATTGAAAAAAATCATGTATCGTTGGCTTATTGAATTTGGATGCAAAAATGAATTTACCGGCTAATGATTCAAGTTTATTTACCAGTAGCTTAATCTGTTGCCTTTTATTACTGGACTCTGGCATTACAATATCTGCATAAGTACGCATATTTTTAATAGCCGCATCCAGGTTATGCAGGGAGAATAAGAGTTTTATCTTATGATCGTTTTGATGATCCTTGATATATTTTAATGTGTTTTTAATTAAGTGTACTTTTATATTTGAAACTGCTTTATCTTCTTGAGCAGAACCGGTCGATGTCGTAACTGAATCACTATTTTCAAGAGGTCTAAGTTGATTGGATGAAAGGGAAGGGAAGTAGTTAGTGAACAATGAACCATATTTATCCGGCCATTCAGATAATGATATGAAATCGATCTGCTTCGAGATCTGTTTCATATGGTGTATTGTACCTGTCTGAATTGTTCCCGAGTCGCTATCTCTTGAATTTAAATGAATATCTTGGTGAAGAGAGTCATATTTCGAGAGGCACAACGCATCGTTTATTGCCATATAGGCACAATTTCCTCTATCTATTTTGGGTTTGAAACGGATGCATTTTATACTTATTTCCGGTAAAGTCTGATTTATTGCTTTAATGGTATCACCTAATGCAGATCCTTCATTGGTGTGGTCTACCATAAGCATATTAATATGACCGTTATGAATTTCGACATCCATAGTAGACCAATGATTTTTTACTCGGTAAATAATTTGAACGCGTTGATTGGTCTGAATATTCTCTTTTAAAAGATTTATAAAGTTTAATAATTCATCAAAAGATTCATGTCGGTTTAATACAACACAGTTAAACTGCTCCCCTTTTGATTCAGCCTGCATCTTCAATTGACTCACTGCAAGCTCTACAGCGAGTGAAGATATGGGTTGATTCGTTGAAATAAATTGATCCTGGATTTCATTATATGAGTAATACATAAGTAACACTTTGAGTTTAAATTGAGTATATTGTAACAAATAAACCGATATCTGACATTACATGATTTAAAAAACTCGTTTTTGAATGTGCTTAAATCACTTATTTATTTGATTACTAATTTGCTCGATTTGATGTAAGAGATCTCTCAATAGGTCGAGAGAGAATGGCAGGTGTTGCACTGGTCGAAAGAGGGGTTAAATTTTAACTCATTGAAAAATAACATATATTTTTTAAGTGGCAGTTTATAATTTGATTAAACTGATAGGGAAGTGCTCATTATAGGGCTTGCGCTTCGCCTCATGAATTGCTAAATTGTAAGTATGACTTGTATGGATATGGGTCAGACAAAAGGATTTGTAATCAGATGGAACTGATTTGTCAGGATGACCATAAGAACGGGATGTTCTTATACGGATGACTGCGAAAAGCCAGGCTAGCCCTGGCTTTCTTATTTTAGCTTCTATAAATTTAAAAGATTAAGCTACGAGATAACCTGAATGAGATAAGAAGTTTTTATCGGGGAAATAGGCAAATACCACTGATCCATTTTTAATCGTATTAATCACCGGCTTGGCTAATGTTTGTGCAATAGCAGGACATCCCCAAGATAAACCAGCACGACCTGCTCTTTTGATAAAATCAGGTTCTACATACCAGGCACCATGAATCACAACTCGTCTGTTATACGCATGATCATTAAATCCTTTATCCAGCCCCTGCAAATTCAATGAATATCCTTTATGACCGATGTACGTGTCTTTAGTAATGTAAGTTCCCAGGCTTGATTCTTTACTTGACTCTCTATTAGAGAAATGATTGGCCACTATTCCTGAATTTTTACCATGGGCGACATAAGTATTATATAACAGGCGCTCATTTCGTACGTCAAAAACCCACATGCGTTGTTTGTTTGAGGGTAATGAATAATCAATAACAGTAAGTACAGGTTTTTTAACTGCGCCGCGCTTATTGGCATTTGTATATGCAGTTAGGGCGAGTTTAAGTACGTTTTTGTTTAACCCATGTGCTTTATTACCTAAGTGCTGTACTTGGGTATTTAAATCTGGGCCGGGCTGAGCAAATATTGGTGCGCTCGATGTGATATTACTTGTCAATAGGACGGTTGATATTAGAGTTAATAAGGTATTCATACTGCTCCTTTCTTCTTGTTAATCACCGATATTGGTCTTTAAAAAGATGGTGATTATATTGCCAAAAAAAGTAATTGTAAAATTATCAGAGCTATACTTGCTCATCAGGGTAAATTATTATTCAATTCATCAACTTAAATCAACTGACTTAATTGAATGGAGCCATGGTAACACATTTTGGTGAAAATTTATACATTTTTCATGTTTATTGTGTTAACTTTATGTGCAAACTTTGTATTGTGTGGGATTATTTAGTTCTAAAAAAGCTCAATTTAATGTGCTTTTTAGCTTTATCAGATAAACGAGAACGCTTATAATATGCACTATTCTGGAGCTGATGTCTTTTCAATTAATTCATTGTAAGCGAAGTTCTTTTATCATGACACTTTTTAGATTTCGGAGTATATATTATGCTGGAAAAGCAGGCTCTTTCTTTACCCCAGGGTTTACGTGCTGCTATAAATGATGCCTATCGTACGGATGAATTGTCTTTAATAAGTGAACTATGTAACAAAGCAGCTCTAGACTCACATCAAATGGCCGCTATAAATATAAGTGCTACAAAACTAGTCGAAGCAGTGCGATTTGAGCGCAAAAAAACTACGGGGATTGACTCTTTTCTAACTCAATATGCTTTATCCAGTGATGAAGGCATTGCGTTAATGTGTCTGGCAGAAGCATTATTACGCGTGCCCGATAATGCAACCATAGATAATTTGATTAAAGATAAGCTGGCGGGTGGTGATTGGAAAGCACATCGTGGACAGAGTGAGTCTTTTTTTGTTAACGCCACCACCTGGGCTTTGATGCTTACGGGAAAGGTTTTAACTCCAGAAAAAGCAGAAAATACCCTGACTAAAGCCTTACTCAAATTGGTAAATCGGAGTAGTGAAGCCGTTGTTCGTACCGCCGTCGATAAAGCGATGCGAATAATGAGTAAGCAGTTTGTTATGGGACGCACCATAAATGAAGCGTTAACCCGAGCCAAAAAGAAAGAGGCTAAAGGATATCGTTATTCTTATGACATGTTAGGGGAGGCTGCATTAACTTCAATCGATGCATCCCGTTATTTTGAAGCTTATAAAGAAGCGATAGAATCTATTGGTCAAAAAGCCGATAAAAATTCTGATGTTTATCGTCGACCCGGTATTTCAATAAAATTATCGGCTCTTCATCCACGCTATAATGAAAGCCAGCATGCACGCGTGATGGCAGAATTACCTGCAAAATTGCTTATTCTCGCTCAACTCGCCAAACAATATGATATTGCTCTAACTGTTGATGCTGAGGAATCTGAGCGTCTGGATTTGTCTCTTGATGTGATCGAAAAAGTATTTGTAGATAACAGTCTTAACGGTTGGAACGGGTTTGGTCTGGCTGTACAATCCTATCAAAAGCGTGCTTTTTATGTCCTGGACTGGATTGCAGCATTAGCTCGAAGCAAGCAACGTCGTATGATGGTTCGTTTAATCAAAGGCGCTTATTGGGATAGTGAAATCAAAAAAACCCAAATGCAAGGATTGACAGAATATCCGGTTTTTACACGTAAAGTTTTTACTGATGTCTCTTTTCAGGCCTGCGCGAAAAAAATATTAACCATGACTGATGCGATATATCCTCAATTCGCTACCCATAATGCTTATTCAGTGGCAATGGTTCTGAATATCGTAGGTGATTATCGCGATTTTGAATTTCAATGCTTACATGGGATGGGTAATGAGCTATATGAGCATGTAGTACCAAAAGAGTATTATGGAATTCCATGTCGTATTTATGCGCCAGTTGGTAGTCATGAAGATTTACTCCCTTATCTTGTTCGTCGCCTCTTGGAAAATGGGGCTAATTCATCCTTTGTAAACCGCATCGTGGACGATAGTGCACCAATCAGTGAGTTAGTAGAGGATCCCATTACCAAAGCAAATTCTCTATTTAACAATATGAATAAAAATATCCCTTTACCTGAGGATTTATTCCCAGGAAGAAAGAATTCCAGAGGTTTTGATTTCAGTAACAGGCATGAGCGTGCGGTACTCCAACAAAAAATTGCTGCTCTAGAAACAGGTAAGTGGACAGCAACGCCCCTGGTAAAAGGTAAATCGAATTTTGGGGAAGGAAGCCTGGTTTATGCCCCTCAGACATCTCATTTTCAGGTAGGCACCGTACATAATGCCTCTTTGGATGATGTGGAGCAAGCGCTAACACAAGCCTACTTAACATTTAAAGTCTGGAGCAAAACCCCGGTAGAACTAAGGGCTGGATCCGTGCTGCGTTTTGCTGATTTAATGCAGGAGAATGAGGCAGAATTAATGGCTTTGGCATGTTTTGAAGCTGGAAAAACATGGAGCGATGGCGTGGCTGAAGTTAGGGAGGCTATTGACTTTTGTCGCTACTATGCGGATATGGCTATTAAATTAATGGCTAAACCCACGCGCCTTAATGGTTATACTGGAGAATTAAATGAACTTAGCCTGCATCCTCGAGGAACTATTCTTTGTATCAGCCCCTGGAATTTCCCTCTAGCTATTTTTACCGGGCAAGTTATCGCAGGCCTGGTAACCGGCAATTGCGTTATAGCAAAACCAGCTGAACAAACACCTTTAATTGCAGCGTATGCTGTTAATTTGATGCAACAGGCAGGTATACCAGCAGGAGCTGTTCAATTGCTTCCTGGTGCCGGTGATACTATTGGTGCTGCGTTGGTTGCGGATAAACGCATCAAGGGGGTTTTATTTACAGGTTCAACGGATACAGCCAACCTTATTAATCGCACTCTGGCTACCAGGGGCGGTGAAATTATTCCATTAATAGCAGAGACAGGTGGTCAAAATGCCATGATTGTTGATTCATCTGCATTGTTGGAGCAGGTGGTAGTTGATGCTGTAGGCTCGGCCTTTGGAAGTGCGGGGCAAAGATGTTCCGCTTTGCGCGTTTTATATGTCCAGGAAGAAGTTTATCCCCGTACCATTGAGTTACTAAAAGGAGCCATGGCGGAGCTGCAAGTTGGGGATCCTCAGTGGTTAGCAACTGATGTTGGCCCTGTTATCGATAAAGATGCTCTTACAAACTTAAAAGCTCATGTTGATAAAATGAAAAAAAATCATGAAGTATTGTATCAATGTTCCATCAGTGAAGAATACACCAGTGGTCATTATATGCCTCCCACCGCAATAGCTATTGACAGTATTAATGCACTGGAAAAAGAGGTATTTGGCCCGGTATTACATATAATTAAATATAAAATGAAGAATCTTGATAAAATCATTAATGAGATAAATCAAACAGGATATGGTTTAACATTAGGAATTCATAGTCGTATTAATGAGACGGTAGAATACATTAGAAAGCGAATCCATGCAGGCAATTGCTATGTAAACAGAAATATGATTGGCGCAGTTGTCGGGCTTCAGCCTTTTGGTGGGGAAGGTTTATCTGGAACAGGTCCTAAAGCGGGAGGGCCTAATTATTTGATTCGTTTATGTCACGAACGTACGTATACTGTGGATACGACTGCTGCAGGAGGAAATGCAAGTCTGATGTCATTACCTGAGGAACTTTAATATTTTTTCCAATGCTACTTAATGCTCGAATCTTTATATTAAGCGGTTCGTTTGAGCATAGTATAGAGTTTAATGCCTTTAATCAGTGAAGCGAAGTTTTCCAGTTGGAGATCATCGCTTCACTCGATGCACGAGTAATGCTCTAAATAAAAAAAGATCGTTTAAGATTTTGGTACCAGATGTTTCATAGCAAAATCTTTACCAATACATTCACCTAAGGCTTTACCCCATACAGCGGCACTTTCGCTGTTGATTTTAGCTGGAATATTTGCATAAATTTCATTTTGACATTTAGTTGTGCTTTCAGGAATTAAACTGGCACACTGTTCATAAGTCATTTTTATTTCATCAAATCTTTTTTTCAAATCTGCATCCTGCATAAAACCTTTGCAAATAAGATCAGGCAGTTGAGGTGTCATTGCGCTTAACCAACTGTCTTTAGTCATTTCAGCGGTAGTGTTTGCGGCGGGTGCTGACGTATCTAATGCGCTGGCTAAACCCGAAAGAATTGTAGTACTAATCGCAATTGCAGACGCTATAAGTAGTTTCCTTGACATGATTAATATCCTTTTTCAACTCGAAATTTTGGTGGTCAGTTATATAGTAGGACAAAAGAAAAGAATTTGCCCTGAAATATGCAATTTTCTGTAATTATTTAATTTAATTCTTTTTATTTAAGCTTTGATTGGAGCTTGATTGATTAAATTAAATTTGATTTGATTAAAATTTAAACTAAAATGAAGGTGATGGAACCAAAATAGGAAAAATTATGGAAAAGTCCAATCTCTGCTTCAAATTTTTTATTCGCTTTTTATTTATATCTTTGACGGCATTGATTTTCAGCCCTGCTTATTCAGCTGGAAATACTTTCATTTTTAATCCCAATACACTTTCCTGGAAAGCGATTAATGAAAATGGCAAGGTAATTAGGACCGGAAGAGGTTCTGGTGGCAAGGGGTATTGTTCGGATATTAGGAGAGGGTGTAAAACTCCAGCCGGAAGCTATAGAATAATAAGCAAAGGAGGGGCTGGATGTCGCTCAAGCCGTTATCCAGTCGGACGCGGAGGAGCACCTATGCCCTATTGTATGTTTTTTAGCAAATACTATGCTATTCATGGTTCCTATGATGTTCCCAATTATAACGCCAGTCATGGGTGTGTTCGGGTGAAACCGGGCGATGCTAATTGGTTAAGTAAAAATTTCATCAGAATAGGAACACGTGTTGTGATTAAACCTTATTGATAAAATTCGCAGTCATCATCTGTAGTTAATCCGTAACAAACAAGCCACTAGAGTTCAAAGTGGCTTGTCATTAATCTTCATCATCCATACTAAAGGATGAGCCACAGCCACAGGTTGTTTTAGCATTAGGATTACGAATTACAAATTGCGCACCTTGAATTCCTTCCACATAATCAATCTCTGCGTCATGTAAATATTGATAACTCATTGAGTCAACTAATAATTTGACAGAATCTTCACCATTGGAACAATTTTGCTCAATAATAGTATCGTCTTCATTAATCTCTTCATCAAAACTAAATCCGTATTGAAATCCAGAGCAACCTCCGCCAGTTATCGATACACGTAAATTTAATTGAGGATTGTCTTCTTCTTTAATCAATTCAGCTACTTTATCTGCAGCACTCACTGAAAAAATCAGATCGTCCGCAACAGTAGGGGAACTATCTATAGGCATCATATTTACTCCGGTTTAACGTAAATTCAGAATGAACTTTAAATACATTATTAAAAAGTCCAGGATATCATTAAGTATACCTCAATTATCTAATAATTTGTTCTATTACCGCACCACCCAGACACTGATTTTTATTGTAAAAAACCACATACTGTCCTGGGGTAACTGCTCGTTGTGGGGTGGAGAACATGACATAATGCTGATTTTCGTTTAATGGTGAAATCATACATCCTTGTTCTGTTTGTCTGTATCTTGTTTTAGCATAACAGGTGAGGGGCAGTATATCCTGATGTTCAATTAGCCAATGTATGGGGCTGCATATTAAACCTTGAGCATAAAGCATGGGGTGGTTTTTGCCTTGCGCAATGTACAATGTGTTGGTTGAAACATCTTTTTCCACAACATACCATGGCTCGTCACCGGAATTTTGCAATCCCCCAATTCCCAGTCCTTGACGTTGTCCAATGGTGTAAAACATTAAGCCATCATGAGTCCCTAATGACTGACCTTCCATATCTTTAATGACGCCCGGTTGCGCCAGAATAAATTCATTTAAAAAGGTTTTAAACCTTTTCTCACCAATAAAACAGATACCGGTAGAATCTTTTTTAGCGTGAGTCATTAAACCTAATTGTTGAGCAAACTCNNCCAATAGGAAATAATGTTTTTGCCAGGGCTGCGGGTTCAACAGCATGCAAGAAATAAGTTTGATCCTTCTCTCGATCTTTAGCTTTATATAGAAAACCTAAACCGTTTTCAACTTTGTTCTTTGCATAATGCCCGGTTGCGATGAAATCAGCCCCCAGCTCTAAAGCATGATTTAAAAAAGCGTTAAATTTAATTTCCTTGTTACACAATACATCGGGATTAGGGGTCCTGCCTTGTTGGTACTCATTTAAAAAATGAGTAAACACACGCTCCCAGTATTGTTCGGAGAAATTGACGCTATGGAGGGGAATGTCTAATTGATTGCAAACGGATTGCGCATCAGCCAAGTCTTGAGCTGCGGGGCAGTATCCCTNNTCCCTCACTATCATCCTGCTCCCAGTTTTTCATAAAAAGCCCTTCTACCTGATAGCCTTGCTCCTTTAGTAACCAGGCTGCAACAGATGAATCAACGCCACCAGACATTCCAATAATAACTTTTGCTTTCATAAATAGGATTACCGCAAACAGGGGATAAAAAGAAGCACTCTGTCTATTATCTCATAAATTGAGAAAAATATGGAGCTAAACTTTACTTAGTTTAATAACGATTTTGTGGTAAAATCATCAGATAGAAGTCTATAATTATCTTTATTTGTCACAATATGCTTAATTTTGGCTCAATTGGCAAATGTGACCTCAGGATTTATGATCTAATGCTCAACGTACAAGATTTAGCAAAACAAAATCACCAGACTAAAACCATCACACTTTTGGAGCGTTTGCCTGGCTTTATTTCTCCTCCCTGTCATTTGACTGCACAATACACAGTAGAAGCGAAAGATGATTTTTATTTGATTCATCTACAGGTGGTTGGGGATTTAACGGTAATCTGCCAGCGTTGTATGCTGGAATTCAATCTTCCTTACGATAATTCAACAATAATTGCTGTTTGTCGGGATGAGGATAGGGCGGAACAGCTTTTAGAGCAATATGAATGCATTGCTGCCTCAAATTGGCAGGTTGATTTGAATGATTTGGTGATTGATGAACTTCACCTTTATGTTGACCAATTTCACTCACAAATCGAAGACTGTGATGAAGAAGTAACCAAAATTTTAAAAAAACAAATAGAAACTTATTGATATTTTATAATTAACACTTGGATTGAAGCTAAAATATCGGTAATATTCCCGCTTTATGAATGCAAATTGTTTAGGAGTAATACAATGGCCGTACAACAAAACAAAAAATCACGATCAAGACGCGATATGCGCCGATCACATGATTCGTTAACAAAACCCACTCTTTCTGTGGATCAAACTACTGGGGAAACCCATCTTCGTCATCATATGACCCCAGATGGTTTTTATCGTGGTAAAAAAATTATAGATACTGATACTGCTTACGAACAAGAGTAATATTCTTGAAAAACATTACCATTGCAGTTGATGCGATGGGTGGGGATCATGGTTTAAGTGTAGTGGTTCCTGCCTGTATTAACGCGGCAAAACGAAATCCGGATTTAAGGCTGATACTTGTTGGTGCGCAAGACAAAGTCAGTGCAGCTTTAAAAAAACATGGCGTTTTGGGATCAAACCAATTTTCGATAGTGCATGCATCTGAAATGGTTGCCATGGATGAATTGCCATCACATGCTTTACGTAACAAAAAGGACTCATCAATAAGAGTTGCTATTAACCTTGTTAAAGAGGGTAGGGCGCAGGCTTGCGTTAGCGCAGGTAATACCGGTGCTTTGATGGCAACTGCGCGTTATGTTTTGAAAACACTTCCCGGAATTGATCGACCTGCAATCATATCTCAATTACCTACTATCAAAGGTAAAACATGGGTTATAGATTTAGGGGCAAATGTTGATTCTTGTGCCGAGCACCTATTTCAATTTGCAGTTATGGGTTCGGCTCTTATTCAGGCTATAGAAAACAAACCAAAACCTAAAATTGCCCTGCTTAATATTGGTGTAGAAGAAATTAAGGGTAATGACCAGGTAAAGCGTACGGCGCATATGCTTGCTGAAAGCACTCTGATGAATTATGTAGGGTATGTAGAGGGAAATCACTTTTATACAGGCGAAGTCGATCTTGTGGTATGTGATGGTTTTGTTGGGAACGTGGCATTAAAGGCAAGCGAGGGATTGGCTCAACTATTATTAACTGTCTTAAAAGAGTCCTTTAATAAAAACTGGTTTACTAAAGTGGCCGGTTTCATTTCCCTCCCGGCCTTAAAATATTTAAAAAAACGCCTCGATCCCTCTCGATACAATGGGGCAAGCATGTTAGGTTTAAATGGCATAGTCATTAAAAGTCATGGTGGCGCAAATGAACTAGGCTTTCAGCATGCTATCGAACAAGCAGTTCTTGAAGTAAAAAGTAATGTTATTGACTTGGTACGTGAGCAAATAAATGACTTTATTAACCAGGGATTATTGTTATGAAACATGCAGTAATTAGTGGGACGGGGAGTTATTTACCCAAGAGACAGGTTACTAATGATGAGTTGGGATTAACGCTGGACACTAGTGACGAATGGATTGTTTCACGTACCGGTATTAGCAGTCGTAATATTGCTGAAGGTCATGAAACGACTTCCTACATGGCATCAAAAGCTGCTGAACAAGCGCTCACTGCCTCTGGTCTGAGTGTCGATGATATCGATTTGATTGTAGTCGCAACCTGTACACCCGATAATTTTTTCCCCGGTGTCGCATGCCACGTGCAACATTATTTAAAGATGAAACGACCCATACCCGCTTTTGATGTGGGCGCAGCTTGTAGTGGCTTTGTATACGTTATGGATATCGCCAAACAATATATTTTATCGGGAGCTGCCAATCATGTACTGGTGATCGGTAGTGAACGAATGTCTAAAACGCTTGATTGGACTGACCGATCAACCTGTGTGCTATTTGGTGATGGTGCTGGTGCAGTAGTTCTTAGTGCGAGTGGTCGACAAGGTGTATTGGGGAGTGTATTGCATTCTTCTTATGACTCAAATCTGCATTTATCTTTGGCAAACTCATCCTTTGAGGAACGCTCCGCTACTGTGTCTATGCACGGTAATGAAGTGTTCAAGCTCGCAGTAAATATCATGGGTGATGTAGTTGATGAAGTGTTGGAAATTAGCCGATTACAACGTTCTGATATTAATTGGTTAATACCTCATCAAGCCAACATCCGGATAATCAATGCAATAGCAAAAAAACTTGATCTTCCTATGTCCCAGGTTATCGTTACTATTGGAAATCAGGGTAATACCTCTGCAGCTTCTATTCCTTTGGCACTTGATTATTCGATTAGAAATAACCATATTAAGAAAGATGAGGTATTACTTATTGAGTCATTTGGGGCGGGTATGACTTGGGGCGCAATGGTTATTCGTTATTAACAGTTTCATATTTGAGTAAAGGTTTTTATGGTTAAAACAGCGTTTGTATTTCCAGGACAGGGATCTCAATCGGTAGGTATGCTTTCCGATTTTTTACCTCAATACTCTTTGGTAACCGATATATTTTCCGAGGTTTCTGATGTCGTAGGCTATGATCTTTGGCAATTAATTCAGAAGGGCCCTGAAGAACAACTGAATCAAACTGAATACACACAAGTGGCCATGCTTACTGCAGATGTTGCGATTTATAACCTTTTGATGCAGCAAGGTATTCCATCGCCTTCTTTTATGGCTGGTCATAGTTTGGGCGAGTACGCTGCTTTGGTTTGTGCTAATTCATTATCAGTCGCTGAAGCTGCTCGTCTTGTGGCGTTCAGAGGGCAAATAATGCAAGATGCAATACCTTCTGGATTGGGGGCAATGGCTGCCATAGTAGGCTTAAGTGACGAGCAGGTAGAAGATTTATGTAACAAAGCGTGTCTGGAAACCCAAATAGTAACACCGGCTAATTATAATGCTATAGGTCAGGTAGTAGTTGCAGGTCATTCCAGCGCAGTGGACAGGCTAATTGTTTTAGCCGAGGAGCATGGTGCCCGTCTTGCTAAAATAATTCCAGTTAGCGTTCCATGCCACTGTCCTTTATTAAAAGATGCTGCTGAGTTATTCGCTGATAAACTCGCACAAACTCCTTTTAAAACACCTGACTTTAAGGTAATTAGCAATGTTGATTTAAGTATTTATCAATCAGCACAACATATCAGAGAAAAATTGAAGGAGCAGTTGTATAGTCCGGTTAGATGGGTTGAGATTATTCAAACATTTAAAAACAACAATGTGAATTACATTATAGAATGTGGCCCAGGCAAGGTATTAAGCGGACTCACCAAAAGAATTGATAGAAGTTTAAATGCTATAAGCGTTTATGACACCATTAACCTTGATCAAATAGTTGAACTGTTTCAGATTCCAGCTTAAGAGGATTTTAAATGATAAATTTAGAAGGCAAAATTGCCTTGGTCACAGGTGCTTCACGGGGAATAGGGCACGCAATTGCTACGAAACTCGCACAAAACGGTGCTTATGTTTTAGGGACAGCAACTACAAAAGAAGGCGCTTTAGCTTTAGACTCTTATTTTGAAAAAGAAAAATTACAGGGTAAGGGAATTGTGCTAGATGTTACGAATGCAGAACAGGTTGAGTCATTAATGTCCTCATTGAGTGATCAAAATCAATGCCCTTCTATCTTAGTTAATAACGCAGGCATTACTGCTGATAACTTATTATTGCGCATGGATGATGATGAGTGGTACAAAGTTATTGAAACCAATTTAAATTCTATTTATCGTTTGACTAAAGCCTGTTTAAAACCGATGTTTAGAGCACGTTGGGGTCGGATCATTTCTGTGGGATCTGTTGTGGGATCGGCTGGAAACTCTGGTCAGGTTAATTATACTGCTGCGAAAGCAGGAGTTGTTGGCTTCTCAAAATCTTTGGCTATGGAAATCGGTAGCAGGGGTATTACAGTCAATGTTGTCGCACCTGGTTTTATGGAAACCGATATGACTTCAGGATTACCTGATATAGTTAAAGAAGAGTTGTTAAAAAAAATTCCTATGCGAAAGCTGGGACAGGCAGAAGATGTAGCTAATGCAGTTGTTTTTTTAGCATCAGACAGTGCTAATTATATTACAGGTGAAACAATTCATGTCAATGGCGGAATGTATATGAATTAATGCACTTGCGTTATCTGTATAATCCAATAAACTAGCCGTCTGGGTTTTAAATTCTATTAATCGAAGAGGAAAATCAAGTTATGAGTACAGTTGAAGATCGAGTTCGTAAAATTGTTGTTGAACAATTAGGTGTTAAAGAAGAAGAACTAAAAAACGATGCATCATTTGTTGATGATTTGGGCGCAGACTCACTGGATACTGTGGAGCTGGTTATGGCTCTGGAAGAAGAGTTCGAAACTGAAATTCCTGATGAAAAAGCTGAAAAAATCACCACGATTCAAGAAGCAATTGATTACATTGAATCAAATATGAATAAAGAAGAAGCATAATTTTTAGAGGTACTTGGAATTGAGCAAGCGACGTGTAGTTATTACCGGCATGGGGATGTTAACTCCAGTCGGACTTAATGTGAAAGACACTTGGCAAAATATTTTGGCCGGAGTAAGTGGTGTTGGTTTAGTTGAGGATTTTGATGTCACTGAATACTCTACCAAAATATGGGCTAAAATTAAAAACTTTAACATTGAGGACTATGTGTCGCTCAAAGATGCTCGTAAAATGGATGTGTTTACTCAATATGGTATCGCAGCAGCAGCTGAGGCAATGATAGACTCTGGCCTCGAAATTGATGAGAAGCTTTCTCGTCGTATCGGTGTTGCTGTGGGTGCCGGTATAGGTGGAATTCAAACGATAACAAATAATCAGGATAAATTAATTCAGGGTGGACCTCGAAAAGTCTCTCCTTTCTTTATCCCTTCTGGCATCATTAATATGGTAGCCGGACAGATTTCTATAAAGCATAATCTTAAAGGACCTAATATTTCGGTAGTTACCGCATGTACTACTGGAACTCATAATATCGGTCTTGCAGGTCGTTTAATTGCTTATGGTGATGCAGACGTCATGGTATGCGGCGGAGCAGAAGTGACTACTTCACCACTTTGTTTGGCAGGTTTTATCGCTGCCCGCTCTTTATCCAAAAACAATGAAAATCCGCAGCAAGCCTCAAGACCTTGGGATAAAGACAGAGACGGATTTGTCATGGGTGAGGGTGCTGGTGTTTTAGTTTTAGAAGAATACGAACATGCATTGGCTCGTGGAGCCAAAATTTATGCAGAATTAGTAGGTTTTGGAATGTCTGGTGATGCATATCATATAACAGCTCCTGATGAGGACGCTGATGGTGCATCCCGTTCCATGGAAGCAGCAATTCATGATGCAGGTATTAATCCCGAACAGGTTGATTATATAAATGCACATGGTACTTCAACTTATCTTAATGATATTGGTGAAACAAAAGCAATCAAACGTGTTTTTAAAGAACATGCATATAAATTAGCAGTAAGTTCAACCAAATCAATGACTGGTCATTTATTGGGTGCTGCAGGAGCTATAGAAGCCATATTTAGTATACTTGCTATAAGAGACCAAATAGCACCTCCTACCATAAATCTTGATAATCCTGATGAAGGCTGTGATCTTAATTATGTGGCGCATAAGCCTCAAAAAAGAACAATCAACTATGTACTAAGCAATTCATTGGGTTTTGGTGGAACTAACGGCAGCTTAATATTTAAGCGAATTTAAATGACCTCATCAAAACATAAAAAGCGGGCACGTTATTTCATTATCCTGGTTTTTATGTTTTGTGTTGCTTTAAGCGTATTTGTATATAATCTGCTTAATACGCCATTGATATCCTTACAGAATCCCCCCATGATTTTAACTTTGGATAAAGCGACGTCTGCCAATCAATTTGTAAATAAATTAAAAGAAAATCACTTAATTTACTCCACAAAATTATTGCAGTTAATTATTCGTTATCAAGGATTTTCGCATCAATTAAAAGCAGGTGCTTATGAAATTCATCCTGGTGAATCTGCCATGCAGCTCATTAAAAGAGTTGTTGCAGGGGATGTGATTCAGTTAAATTTTTCTATTATTGAGGGAACCACGCAACAAAAAATTAGTCAGGATTTACAAAAGGCTCCATATCTGGAATATGACCCACTAGTTTGGGAGACTATAAAAGGTAACTATCCCAATGCAGAAGGGCTCTTACTCGCAGATACCTATCAATACGGTGGCGGCAGTAATAGTAAGTCTTTGTTACAGCATGCTCATCGTAATTTGCTTCTCTATTTAAATAATTCCTGGGCTACACGCAGTACCGGGTTGCCTTACAAATCTCCTTATGAATTATTAATTGCAGCATCGATTATCGAAAAGGAATCGGCAATTTCCCAAGAAAAAAAATTAATATCAGGAGTAATTTTAAACCGCTTGAAGGTGAATATGCCTTTACAAATGGATCCCACAGTAATTTATGGCCTAGGGGATCAGTATCGAGGAAAATTAGCCCATAGCGATATGCAGGTTGATTCTCCTTATAATACCTATCGCTATCGCGGATTACCGCCAACACCTATCGCCATGGTAGGAAAAGAGTCTATTGATGCAGCTGCTCATCCTCAAATATCCAAATATTTATATTTCGTAGCCAGAGGTGATGGCTCTCATCAGTTTTCTGAATCTTATCAGCAACAAAAGCAGGCAATAGAACATTATCGCAATAAGGGATACTAATGGCATCGGGTAAACTAATTGTAATTGAAGGACTCGAGGGAGCAGGTAAATCAACAGCCATCAATACGGTAATGGATTTTCTTGCCCGCAAAAATATTACTGCAATAACCACACGTGAACCTGGTGGAACGGCAATTGGAGAGCAAATTCGCAGTATTATAAAAAATCCCGATTATAAAGAAATTCTTGATGATAAGAGCGAATTATTATTACTTTACACTGCAAGGATTCAATTAATTGAGCAGATTATCAAACCTGCTTTAAAACAGGGTATTTGGGTAGTTGCTGATCGATTTGAGCTTTCTACGTTAGCCTATCAGGGTGGAGGACGGCAACTCGATATGGTAAGGATTAAACAGCTATCCCATTTTTGTTTAAACGGTTTTAAACCTGATTTGACTTTATATCTGGATTTGAGTCCTGAGTTAGGGATGCAAAGAGTACAATCACGAGGATCTTTTGATCGAATTGAGCAGCAGAATTCTGATTTTTTCAAGCGCACTCATGAGATGTATTTACAACAAATTAAAAATAGCAATGACATCCGGATTATTGATGCGTCATGCGCTATAGATAAGGTGCAAAGTGCGATTAGTACTGTACTGAACGAATTTGTCTACGAGCGCATGGAATGAATCAGTTTTTAACTCAATGGAATCAACTTAAAAATGCGTGGTTAAATGATCGGGTACCACAAGCCATGCTATTTGTTGGGCCTCCATATTGTGTTTTAACAGACTTCGTAACTCAATTAATTCAGTTAATGCTTTGTAAAAGTGACACCAATAAGCCCTGTCTGACCTGCCCGGATTGTTTCATGATTTCCCGTAATGAACACCCTGATGCGCAGTGGGTGCTACCTGAAAAAAATGGTGGGATCATTAAAATTGATCAGATTAGAGATCTGCAACAATCCGCCTATTTAACCCCTCAGCGGTCAAAACATCGTTTCATTATTATTGAGGCAGCAGATCGAATGAATACCGCCTCAGCCAATGCAGTGTTAAAAATTTTGGAAGAACCTGCCAAACATACGATTTTTATTTTATTAGCAAATCAATTAAGTACCGTTTTACCTACAGTATTAAGTCGCTGTCACATAACGCCTTTTTATTTGCGTGATAATCATTGTGAGGATAACTTGTTACTTTTGGGCTCGCTTTATCCCGAGGGGACTGAACGCGCAACCCTTATCAACCAGGCAGATGCGATTTTAGATTCATTTATCGCGTTACTTAAGGGGCAGGAAAATCCTTGCGATCTAGCTGCTCAATTGAATGAGTTTGAAATTGACTCCATATTATGGTTTTTATACCTGGTCTATTCTCAATTGCATTTAATACATTTGGTTAAGAGTGTTAGCAAGGGGCCTGCTATCAAGCAACTGCAGGATCTGGTCCTTTTAGTAAATCCACTGACTTTATATTCTCAGCTGGATAAAATAACGTCGTTGCTTAAAAAATTAAGCCAGAATATAACTATAAATCAAACTTTGGCCTTAGAAACTTTGCTTTGTTCATTAATATCAGATTAGATGCAAACCTGATCTCTGATATGAATTCCTGTAAGGTATAGTTATTAAAATGAATATATAAGGTCATTATTCGGAAGAGGAAAACATGCTGGTTGATTCACACTGTCACTTAAATTTTATTGATCTAACCGATTTCAACAATGATATGGGAGTGCTCTTAAATCAAGCATATAAAAACGATGTAACGCATTTTTTATGTGTTTGTGTGGAGTTAAGTGATTATCCTGCCTTAGAACAGTTAGCATCGCTTTATCCTAATATAAACATTTCAGTTGGTGTTCACCCTAATACAGAACTTGAAGTACCTGTTACCGCCAAAATGCTTTGCGATCTTGCTGCAAATCCAGCGTGTATTGCAATAGGTGAAACAGGGTTAGATTATTACAGAACGTTGACTGATGAAGCACAACATGCCCAGAGAAATATGTTTCGTGAGCACATTAAAGCATCGTTGCAAACAAATAAACCCTTGATTATTCATACCCGTCAGGCAGCTGAAGACACTTTAAAGGTGATGGCAGAGGAGAATGCAGAGCAAGTTGGAGGTGTTATGCACTGTTTCGCTGAAAATCTCGATATTGCCATGCGTGCTATTGAATTAGGATTTTACATTTCTTTTTCAGGCATAGTAACTTTTAAGAGCGCAACAATATTGCAGGAAGTAGCAAGGAAAATTCCATTAAATCGAATACTGATTGAAACAGATTCCCCATATCTTGCTCCGGTACCTTTCAGAGGGAAACAGAATCATCCTGCACTGGTAAAGCATGTAGCGGAAGCTATCGCTCAATTGCGGGGTGTAGGGTATGACCAAATCGCAATGAGTACCACGGAGAATTTTTATAATTGCTTTAAAATTAATCCCTCAATTTAGGGATATATCTCAATAGCTTTGCCTAAAATATATGTTTTTAGTAGTATATTATATATTGTTTTATTTTTGAGTATTCCATGGCTTTATATGTCGGTTTGATGTCAGGTACCAGCATGGATGGCATTGACGCTGCATTAACTGAAATTCCTTCAAATAGGTTGGTTTATGGAATTACTAAAAAATACAGTGCTGATTTGCATAACCGTCTTGAACTAATGGTGCAAAAGCAAATAGTTAATCTGGGTACTTTAAGCCAAATAAATACTTTGATTGGACGCGAGTTTGCTGATGCAGTTAACGATTTATTACAAGAGGCGAATGTTAAACCCGAACAAGTCAGGGCTATTGGTAGNNACAAACGGTTTGTCATGACTCCACGGATAGTATTCCATATACTTTGCAATTAGGATGCGCGCACACTATTTCCACCAGGACCGGTATCGATGTGGTTGCCGATTTCAGGACCCGAGATTTGGTAAATGGAGGGCAGGGTGCTCCATTTGCTCCTTTATATCATCACGAATTATTTTCCAAATCTGGTAAAAACACAGCTGTTGTTAATATTGGCGGAATTTCTAACGTGACTTTCGTTTGTCCTGATCAACCTACCAAAGGGTGGGATGTAGGCCCTGGTAATTGTCTGATAGATGGCTGGATATATCGTCATTTGCGGAAATCATATGATGAAAGCGGCCAATGGGCGCAGAAGGGCACAATTATTGACTCTTTATTAAATCAAATGTTAAATGACTCTTTTTTCAATAAGCCCACGCCTAAAAGTATTGGTAAAGAGTATTTTTCTTTACTTTGGTTGGAGCGATTTTTAAAAAAAGAATTTGCGCCAGCTGATGTTCAGAGTACTTTAGTTGCCCTGACCGCCCATTCAATTGCCAACACCATTAAAGACCACCAAAAAATGGATCATCTTTATCTTTGCGGAGGTGGAGTTCATAACTCTTATTTAGTTGAATACCTACAAAGGCTATTGCCGGGATTAATGGTTGCTAGCACTGCTGATGCAGGAGTAAGTCCTGATTATGTCGAGGCCATGATGTTTGCATGGCTAGGGGCAAAGACCATTAATAAAAAAGCCGTGGATTTATCGGCGATTACTGGCTCAAGAACACCTGCGATACTCGGTGCACTATATCCAGCTACAAAACCATTGACAAACTAATTGCCCATAAGTTTTAATGGCTGATTACCCACGGAGTGATTTTAAATTGAGCGCACATTACACTAAAAAACCAGGTGAAAGCCTTGCTGCTTCCTATTTTATTTTTTTCCTTGCAGCCTCCTTTTACTTATACGAATTTATCCTGCAAGTAGCTCCTAGTGTCATGGCAGAGTCTATGATGAAAACATTTGGTGTAACCGGAGCTGGGTTTGGATTTATATCTGCATTTTATTTTTATGCATATGCACCCACCCAATTACCAGCGGGCGTTTTATACGATCGTTATGGTCCAAGAAAACTAATGACTTTTGCAATTGTACTTTGTGCTCTCGGTTCTGCGTTTTTTGCATCCACAGATAGTGTGTTTACGGCCTGTATTGGCCGATTTCTGATTGGAATAGGATCTGCTTTTTCATTCATTGGTGTTTTAGTATTAATTTCACGCTGGTTTCCGCCACATTATTTTGCAATTTTAGCGGGTATCGCACAATTAATGAGCTCTGTGGGTGCTATGTTCGGCGAAATGCCACTGGCTTCACTAATCAATCATGTCGGTTGGCGCAATGCGAGCTTTATTCTTGCTGCTGTGGGATTTGTTCTTGCTGGTTTTTTTTGGATTTTTATCAGGGATTTCCCTCATCAGCAAAACCAGACCATACCTAATCATTATCTTAGAGATGAATGGAAAAGATTGGTTGCAGTGTGTAAACATTCCCATACATGGATAATAGGTGGGTATGCATTTGCTATATGGACACCAATTGCTGTGTTTGCAGCACTTTGGGGTGTGCCATTTTTACAAGAGAAATTTCAAATTTCTGTCGTAGCAGCCTCTGGCCTGTGTAGCATGATTTGGCTTGGAATTGGTATTGGAAGTCCTTTATTAGGCTGGTTTAGTGATTGCATGGAAAGCAGAAGAGTAGCTTTGATCATCAGTGCTGTATTAGGTTTAAGTGCTACTCTGGTCCTTCTTTATTTGCCAGGTCTTACTTATGGCTGGACTTATTTTATTCTTTTCGTGCTTGGACTGGGAGCCGGTGGTCAAACGGTAAGTTTTGCCGTAGTGAAGGAAAATAACTCACCCGAGCTGGTTGGTACTGCGTCAGGGTTTAATAATCTTTCCGTATTGATCGGTGGTGCCATATTTCAACCTTTAGTAGGATATATGTTGCAGCATAACGATTCTTGGCGTTTGGTTAATGGGGTACATGTTTACAGTATTGCCAATTATCAGACCGCTCTATTAGTTATGCCATTGTGTTTTTTGGGGAGTCTGATAATCGCTTCATTCCTGCTTAAGGAATCGCATCCAGCGCAACGTGCCTCATAATCCGGCACAATCGAAATGGTGGCGTAGTGTTTGACACACACGCCATTCATCTTATTGCGGGTGACTTTTTGTCGACCATAAAAGTTAAGCTAATTAAAATTAANNAGAACAATAGTCCCACGATCCCACTGAAAATACCAAAATCCAGATTGCTATGACTTCTATAGAACAAGTTTGCCATTTCAATTCCAATTGCACCAATGATCATTACGCTTAAGCTTATAACTGCTGATGCCGTGCCTTTGCTTACTGAAGTGATATATAAACAAAATCTGTTTAAAGGGGCGTTTATAATGCTCAAGGAAAAGAAATAAAGAATTGTACCAGGGATTAAGTAGTAATAATTATTGCCATACAAATACGGGAGTAATGCCATTAATAAAACGCCCAAAGTAAAGATAATACATCCCAAATAAATAATATATTTGATAGAGTGGTTTCGAGTAAGGCGGTGTAAAAACCAATTGCCTAATATAGTCGCACCAAAAATGGGGAGCTGCCATAAACCGTACTGTATTACCGTAAGTTTTCCTTCAATGATTAAAATAATTGGTGCGAGAGCAATCCAGGCCAAACACGGGATTCCAACTACTCCAATCGCTAATGCACTGAAACAAAAAACAGGGTTAAGAAATAATGCCAGATAGTTGCTAAAAATATGTCTTAAAGAAAAAGAGCCTTTAGGTATCACCGTCCCGTCTTTCTTTGATTGACCAATGGGTTCTGGCATATAGCGCCATAATCCCCATAATGCAAAAATAGCAAAAAAGGCAATAATAAGGAAAATGATTCGCCAGGAAGTGTAGTGAATTACGATTGCACCTAACAGGGGGCCTAATAATGGTGCCAGGATTGCCGCATTAGCCATGATCGCTATAATTCGAATGGCGTCCATTTCTTCAAATATTTCCTGTATCGTTGCATAACCAATGACACCTATGAAACATAATCCCATTCCCTGAAAAAAGCGGGCTATTAAAAATTGCGTCATAGAATTTGAGCAGGCAATAAGCAGGGTAAACAGTACAAATAAAGTGGCTCCAAGCAACATCATTGGCCTTCGACCATATGTGTCTGAAACGGGGCCCAGAATGAGCTGTAAGCTGGCTCCGCCTAAAATATAGATTGTGAGGGATGTAGCCACAATGGATTCGGGAGCGTTAAATGAACGCACTACATGGATCATCCCTGGCATAATCATGTCATTAGCGATGTAAGTTAGAAATTCATACAACACTAAAAAGCATGCAAATACTATTGCATGCCTGCGTGTGATAGAAATAAGTGGTTCAGCCATAGTATTAGCCTTCAAATTAAATGTACTGGTTATATCCTGCTTTTATTTAGTCTACGATTTCGTAGTGACCAGGATGAAAAATAAACGCTCATTTTACCAATATACCACCCTATATACGGCTAGGAGTCAAGTCATTCTTTTCATGATTGATAAATTAATATGTTTCATTTATTGATTCGAATTACGAATGATATTAGGGTTTACACATATGCAGATGCTGGTTAGATGCAATCTGATACATTTAAGTGATGTAATGGTTTGCTTGAGCTGATCTTGAAATACAATGAAATAATAACAGCAAACTAATTGTCAATCTACCTAAAAATCTGAATAGAATACATTTTTTGAAGTTTGAATTGGCAACACACCCTAATTATTAATTTTCATATTAATGATTTTCTTTAATTGGGCAGGGTTTGTCTCCCCATTAATATTGATGATAAGTAGCTCACCCGCTCCCTTGTGCATTTCATTCGCAAAATCATAGACAGCCCCCACCACAATTAATTGTTCTTTTTTTATTTTTTCCGGATATTTATTCAACACGAGATTTACCTGGTTATGGATATTTTGTTGAACGCCCACAATGTTTGAAACTCCCGAATCAATTTTGATAGTGTCTAATTCTTTTACAATATCCGGTTCCATTTTCTTATAATCGCCCAATACTGCATCTATCGCACCACATTCTGAATGACCGATGATTAAAAGTATTTGTGTGTTTAAATGCGAAATACCATAATCAACAGATCCCATAGAGGTCTGTATTTGATTGCCAATGTTTCTCACTGTAAAAAAATTACCCTCGGGATGATCATCAATTATATTACTTTGAACTCGTGAATCAGAGCAGGTTAAAATGGTAAACAGGGGTTTTTGACCATCACTAATGTGTTTAAAAAATGCCTTTCCTTTTGTTTTTATATATAACTGGTCGTGCCTCTCAAGTTGTTCAATGCTTTTCTTTAAAGATGAATTGATTGCTAATTCTGTAGCGTAAGAATAGGTCATATTTAAAAGAAAAACAGTGCTTAAAAGGGCCCGTATTGTGAAAAAGGACATGATCTCTCCATTTTAATGCATTGAATTAATGAAACATCCCAGTCACCATCATATATCATGGAGTATTTAAAAAGCTATTCGGATTAGTTTGCTTTCTTTACTATTAACTCGCCTCAGTCTGCTGAATGAGCCAATTGGATATGTACTCAATACTTTCTTCAATAACAAACACGTTTTGTAAATATAAGGGCTCTAATAAGTCCCGTTGCCCTGATTTCCAATAGCGCTCCAGATATTGGCAGGCCATTTTAATTCTTACTGTTCCAACATATACTGCGCCCCCTTTTATTTTATGGGCGAGTTGCTGGGTTTTATCCCAGTCAAATTGACTATAGGCTTCTTTCATGAGAGCCAGGTCTTTTGGAAGTGATTCGTAAATCATAAACCGAAGCATTTCTGCTAGCACAGTTAGTGTTCCTGTTGTTTTAATTCCTTCGTCAGGGTCCAAAATGGGAAAAGATAATATATCAAACATCTCTTCATTGTGGAGCGGCAGGTCAGCATCAGGGCAACCAGATTGATATTGATTTAAATGATTTTCGGCTATTGGAAGGTATGTGTTCATTATTTTCATGCAATTATTGAAGGTTAATGGCTTAGTCAATACTGCGTCCATTCCCGCTTCAGTGCAGCGCTTTTTATTTCCTTCCCCAGCATGAGCAGTTAGCGCAATAATGGGGCAGTGGGTTTTTAAAGTTAATTCATTAACTCGAATAAGTTGTGCTACCTGGTAACCATCTATATCGGGCAGACCAATGTCCAAGAATATCAAATCGTAATGTTTGGTTTTGGCTAAATCTACAGCTGCCTTTCCAGTTTCGGCTATGTCAACAATACATCCTAATTTAATAATAATAGATTTGGCAACCGTTTGGGCAATCAGATTATCCTCAACAACAAGTACTTCAAGTTGAGATGATGCCAAATTTTGCCTTCCTGAGGTAATTTCTTTCAAAGTGGAGTCAAAACTACTGTTTAGGCTGGATTCTTGTTCTTCACTAAGCCCTAAATCATCATTCAAAAGTGGTTCTTGTAATGGGATCAGGCAGGTGAATCGTGATCCTTTCGCAGCTTCGCTTTCCACATAAATTTCACCATCTAATTCATCAATAAATTGCTTTACAACAGAAAGTCCTAACCCTGTTCCTTTATAGATTCCCTGATAAGAAGGCGTTAACCGTTTAAACTGTACATATATTTCCTGTTGTTTGTCTTTAGGTATTCCTATGCCTGAATCTTCGACAATCAGTTTTAAAACCAGCTGTCGTTGATTATGTTTGGCAAGGATAGCTGTAAGCGTTACGAATCCTGCGTCAGTAAATTTTAAAGCATTGGCTATCAGTTCTAATGCAACCCGATGAAGGCGCATTTTATCTCCGATGACATGTTCCGGTAATTTTTTATCAAACTGGAGTGAAAGAGCAATTTTTTTTTGGGCAGCTTTAGCTCGATTTAGGTTAATAATATGAGTGAGAGTACGCTCAAGATTAAATTTTTTCTTCAGTTTAGGAATATCACCCGAACTGATGCGAATTGCCTCAAGAACTTCATCGAGTAATTTTAACAAGGCATGGCTTGATGCAACTAAATTCTCTGAATATTCTTTAATATAAGGATTATTTGCTTCCGCCATGAGTAATTCGGAAAAGCCCACAATACCTGTTAATGGAGTGCGTATATCATGCCGCATATGTTCCAAAAATTCAGTTTTAGCTTGACTTGCTGCTTCAGCAGCCTTTTTAGCATCGATAAGAGATTTTTGTAATTGCTCTATTTCAGTTATATCGATGGAAATTCCTAAAATCCCAACTACGTCATTATGTTTATTTTTTAGAGGAACTTTTTGTGATAAAAAAGTGGACTCTATTCCATTTATAACTCCTGTTTCCTTTATAGTTACGGGATTTCCGGTTTTCATCACTTCCTGATTCGTGTGATCCACTGTCGCTGCTGAATCCTTCCATGGCATATCTTTATTGGTTTTACCGACGATGTCTAATCGATTTTCAAGACCAATATTTTTAGCGTGTTCCAAATTGCAGCCCAGGTAGCGGTTTTTTTTGTCTAGCCAGTATACATGACCTGGGATGTAATTCATTATGTCATGATAAAAGGACAACTCTTCTTCAAGCTCTTGGAGTTGCTTTTTAAGCATACCTTTGGTTTTATTAATTTTTTTGGTCATTTTTATGATTAGTAAGACTCGTTTGAATCATGATTAATTATAGGTTAATTTTATCTATTAATGAAATTTGAGACATCTTATTGGATAAGTGATCTAATTTATATGACCTCACCAAATCGCAAAATACATGGTTTATAAATAAAAGGGTAGGGTTTTCTAATGAGCATCCTTCTTTTTTTGCAAAATTAATATTGTTAATATATTCGTCCCATTCCTGAGCTATTTGAGATTGAGAGTTTTCCTGATTATTGAATGCTTCTTCATAAATACAAGGTGTCTCACGTAAATTACCAGAAAATTGTGGGTGTGCTGCAAAATTAGATAACAAAACCTGAAGCAATGAATAGCGACTTAAACGGTGGATATAATCTTCATTTGTTGTTCTCTCTTCCTGATTAATCACTCCTCCACATATAATAGCGGCCTGGATATCGTTATCAATGTTTGAAGTTAGTTTAAAGTCTGATTTATCGTCAGAGGGCATGCAGCCTAAAATAAGTTCTTCATGAAATTGGTTACGTATGTAACGGGAAAGCTTGATGATTATTGGTATGTTTAATTCCAAGGCCCTCAAAAATATAACTTTTGCGGTAGGGTACTGAGGAAGATAACTTCGTTTATGGTCATCATAGCGAGTTATCAAAAGTAGATTCAGACTTGAGTTTTGTAGACGCATACTTTGAATTTGAATAAAATCGCATGACATGATAGATAGTTCTTTCTGAGCACTGGAGACTAATGACTTCACTTTATTGTGAACCAATCCTGTATGGCTTAAGGCTTCAAGACAGGTTTTTTCATGGAGCATAAAGGTCACCGAGGGATATTCTTTTTTTGTTAAGGTCAATAGATGTGACAAAAAAACAAATTTGATATCGAAAAGAAATTCTTCCTCAATCTCTAGTTGCAGACCCTGTTCAGTAATATATTCCTCAATAGTTTGTTTGGTGGATTCATTTATTGGAGGCAGTGAATAAATTTTTTGTATAAGATCATCTAATGATTTGATAAACAGAGTCCATTGCTGCAATGCTTTTTTACTTTGGTATTTTTGAACCATTTGCCACAGTATAAATGATCTAATATGGCAGGCATTTTCGCAGACTAATGGGTCTAGGGCATGTAGTTTCTGATTAACAAAAAGCCAAGCTGCGTGTCGGCATTCATGGTACAAATTTGCCAAAGTGTTCAGAGGGAAATTTATTAACTTATGCAGAAAACTTTGTGGGAAAATTGAGGTAAGGTTTTGGGGCATAATAAATTATCCCTAATTACATGGTGTGTAATGATACAAGAAAATGTAATGTTTTTCAATTGCTCAATCAGTTTAAATGAAGACCCTTAGATTTCAGTGAAACGGAATTCAGGGCGATTATCAGTAAAAAATAAGAGAGTTAAATTAAAAATTAAATTATCATTATCATCCTGATAGAGTTGGCGTTTATTTCATTTTTTGACTCAGGTGGTCTTGCTGATCTCTGACTATTATTTGTTTCAAGGTTTGAACTGTAAGAGCAGCATATGGATTTAAGGTATTAACTATTTCATCAGCAATGATAGATTCAAAATAATTGTTGCCATTAAAGATTTTAAAATTGAGTTGCAGGATTTCTTGCTCATCCAATAATTCTGAGTTTAATTGCCGATCCGTATTTAATATAATTGATAACACTTTTTTTCGTATTTCATCAGAGTTTATATGAGCCAGCAAAAGGGTTGCATCTTCTTGGGTAATAGTACCCTCTGTAATTAATTCGGTAACTGCGTACGCAGGGTTAGCACCCAGATTTATCAAGTGAGCCGCCTCCTCTAAATGACCACCGTTAATACAGCCTTTCAAGGCAATGTTCATATATTTCAGGCAATCCACTTTCATCTGATTAACAGTAAAAGAGGGGTGAATTTGGATACCAAGAGAGTTAATCAAATCCTTGTAAAGAGAAAAATGGCCATTTTTTGCAGCTTCCTGAATAGCTTGGGAATAATATTTAGAACCTGTCAGTAAGTCGGTTAACCATTCTTTTTGATTAGTAGAAGCGGCGCCCAAAATAGCCATCAAAATATATTTAGGAGAAGATTTAAGAGCCATAAGTACTTGCCTTTTATTTCCTGCTTGCGCATATCCATAGACTGCATTTTTCTTTATTTCCTCTTCCATATCCTTATAAGAAGAGATTAAAAGCATTATTTTGTCGGAAAAACCTCCTCGACAATACCCGGCAATGGCAAAGGGAATTAGCTCTGGATTCTCCTTATAAAGATGTTCCACTTCTTTAAAATGTCCTCCCCAGGCGTACCCATATATGGCGTCTTTTATATTGCTACCCTCTCTAATTAAGAAATTAACTTCATCACAATGATGTTCATAAGCTAATTTAATCAGCAGATTTTCGCCATTGAAATTGTAATTTAAGTATATTTTAGAAAAGGGAATAGTCATAAATCGATCCTTGGCATAAAGTAAATATTTGCTCATTATGAGCTTATTATATCATTGTAGTCTCATATGCGTACATAAAATCCTTTTTGCATCTAAAATGAACTAAATGATTTAATATTAACTTAATATAACCTTGATATACTGAAA
This sequence comes from Legionellaceae bacterium UBA2794, assembly GCA_002352055.1. GTDB lineage: Bacteria > Pseudomonadota > Gammaproteobacteria > Legionellales > Legionellaceae > Legionella. The sequence continues at coordinate 20,256 of DEHS01000001.1, read as the reverse complement.
ATTATTTATTTTATATAAAAAGACGCAATTAATCGTAAATATCCTGCTTTACAGGGTGAGGATTATAAAATGCCAACAGTCGAGCAACTTAATTCCTTAATCGATGGATATCTTAAAACAAAAAAAATAGCCAAGATATCGGATCAAACAGCTTTTAAAGAGGCCGTAAGCTTTTTTGAAAATGAGTTTGGTGACTTACTCAATGTAGAAGCTATCGCAAGTGGGAATTCAGAGTTTGATCGCGAAAGAATTCTTTTCCATGCCTTTTTAGATAAATCTCTCAATTACGACGAGAAGAATCATCACTTTAGTTTTAGTAATATTGATGCTGTTGCAAGTTCGTGTGTTATCCGCAGGAAACTCGACGTGAGAGATACTCGAAGCCTATACAGCCACAGTTCTAATTTTGGGATTCGTGAAAAATATCTTAAAAATATACTAGGAAGTCAGGAATGGTTAATTGACCTTGATTTGGAAAGGTCCCTTGAGTCAATGGAGCTAAGAGATAAAATTCATATTACCCGTTTTAATCCCACTGATATTGGGATGCAGCTGCACTTTGCTCGGGAAAAAAATACTGGTTTAGAGCCTTACTCTATTCCTTTATTGCTAAATAAGGGAAGCGAAGGACGTCAATCAGGGTGTCATTGGTTTGCTGCGGTCATCACAGTGGATCCAAACACCAACACTGTTTCATACCAAATAAAAGACAGTTTCAGACTAAGTGATAATCAGAAAAAAGAAATTGCCCAGGTTATAGACGAAGGGATTAGGTTTTCTGAGAAATCAATTAGTTCCGGGGTTGAAACAACCTTTGAGGCATACCCCAATTTATTGATTGATAATCAATCGTGTCACATTAACGGCCAAGCTACTCAGAAGGATTCTTATTCTTGCGGTTATAGAGCATTACACTCTTTATTAAATGACCCTTCTTTGGCCTCGATGGTTAATTCCAATACTAAAGCAAAAAATTATGCTGATTGCACTTCCTCCAGCCACTCTTTAGTGAGGTATTTTTATCAGGAGCAAATAAATAACCTGATTGTTGATAAAGAAATTGTAAGCCACTTACAAAGAAGTTCTGATTTTCAATCTTCATTAGGTCAAAAGGATAAAGTTCAGCTTTATCCAGAACAAGTTGCACGTTATCTTAATCAGATTAACACTACACCACTAAAGACAACAGGAGCTGTTGAGCCATTATCACAACTAAATCCAATAGTAGTTAAAAAATTAAATGAATTTAGTATTTTAAAAGATATTATTAGCTTTCCTGGTACAGATGATAAAGAGCTTACACCAGAAGATTATGATGAATTTTTATTAAATACGCATGTTAAATTAAATGAAAACAATAAGGTTCTTGAAAAACTATTTATAGTGCCTTGTACTACCGTGTCCCTCGATGGATTAAATTTTTTCTCTGCAAATGACGTAAGCTTAAAAATCAAAGAATTAGTTATTGATATAGCGGATATTCCAAATGAATCCGTGGCGGGTTTTGTAGAAAAACTCAAGACACTCCTTATCAATATGTCAGAAAAGAATTTAAGTAAACTGACTATTTTAGACAATAACAACAAGATTAATGCGGAACTCTGGCAGGTAATAGTTGATGTAATTAAAACACGCGAAATTAAAGTTGATATACTTTTGCCAGAAAAATTTAGTTCCACTAATCTTCAACGTGAAATAGATCAGGCTGTATCAACTAACCACTTCATGAATCCCTCGCAAGGCTACCCACAAAAACATGATACCGAGAATCACCATCTACCCAATGGAAATAAACGAACCAGACCGCGTCAGGATCCTGCAGAAAATATTACGGTAGATATTGAACTGCAACAAGAGCAACAAGCTGAAGTAGCTTTTGCAAGTCAAAAAATAAGTGCACAGGGAGGTAATTCTGATGTAGGCGAATTAGAAGTCCTTCCAGCAGCTTTGTTTTCCCAGTTTTACTCACAACTCAATAAGGGTAGTTTTAAAGTTTCCAGAAAAAGCTATCTAATATCTGAATCAAATGCACAAAAAAGATGGCAAAGTTGGTTCGGTCATGTTGATAAAGAGGGAAGGGAAATTCAAAGTCAGCAATTATATGGGATCACGATTCAAGCGTGTGAACAGCTCCTTGATCACCCCAGACAGTTTAAAATGGGCGTTGATATTAATCATTTGCCTCAGGGTTTTGCGGTTTTAGAATATCCTGCTGGAACTGGAAAAAAAGTATTACATTACGATGCATTGAGTTTTGCACTACAGAATAAACGCAACCCTGTTGCTGTAGTTATTACCGAACCCCCTAGACCCAAGCCTTTACCTCATCCATTATTGGTAACAGTAATGGATGGGTTGAATCAAGGATCAGAACGGGATCGGTTGATAGCAGCTAAATGGCAACAATTGCAGAGTAATCCGTATGATCGAGAAGCAAATTTTCTCTTTGCAGCTTATCTGCCTAAATTGATGACGTATAATAAAGAACAGCTAGAACAGCATTTTAGTCTCACTTTTGAACATAATCATATTAATAAAGAGCAATGGGATTTAATTATCAATCAAACATCCGTTATTGCTGATTTATTTGCCACGTCAATGAGCCTAAATAATCCTTATGGGCAAAGACTGGTTGAATTATTTGGGTCGAACCAAAAAGTTCTTGAGGTTGTAGCACTGGCTAAATCCCTTAACCAAAATCCTCCCGTGGTGCAAAGTGCATTGCTTAATCAATTGTTAGCAGAAAAGCCAGGTTTCCTTGATCAATGCCATATATGGTGCAAAAAATTACCCTCCGTCAATGCTGATGCATTATTACAAACATACAGTCAGGTGGGTGAGGTGGGTTTATATCAACTATTCTCTCATTGGAATGATATTCGATTGGATGTTTTACAGTCTACATTAGACACTTTGTTTGTCAATGGAGAAAGTTATGTACCGTTCATGGATAAGGGATATCAAGAGGCTTTGGCTGCGGTCGAGGGTTTTAGCGGTGCTCAAAAAATTTGGTGGGATAGATTACTCAAACAACATGGTAAAGCTGTTGGTTATGACGAACTCCCTTTTCTCGTTGAGTCATTTAAGGCGTTTAGTAAAGAGATTGATGCTAAAAGATTGAATTTTTACAAACTTTCAGCAGACAGTTTTCAGGATACAGAGAGTATGCCCGTTGCTTTAACCAGAATGCTAACTATTCTCAACAATTGTCAAACCAGGGATTTGAAGGCTCAATGGAACAACATCAGTCGTTTATCTCTGGGGCCAACCGGTGCCATCCGTGCCATTAAAGATTGCGAAAATCAGGATAACAAATGTCTTTTTGTTATCCCTGAAATGAATGCTACTCATTATAGTGATCTTAAGGGATATAAAAAAGCTACTGATGACTGGCATGATTTGGGTAAAAAGACAACTCTCAACGAAGCTAAGGTAGAGTTTTATAAGGGTATCGCCCATCAAAAACATCGCTTACCGATATCATTTTATGATAAAGCTTTTGAAAAAATTCGAGCTAAAAATTTTGAACCTTTAATACAAGTCAAGTTAGTAGCATTGCTCTATTCCTCAACTACAGGAGTAAAAAACGAATTATTTTTAAAAAATGAAGCGGAGTCATTAAATGATTGGGATAATATCTTATCTGTATTAGATAAATTGCCTTTGCCCTCAATTATTAAGTCAATTCCCAGTTTAGAAAATAAAACTCGACGTGACATGGTTAATAGCCTTTTTGTACTCTCTCAGGTGCCCTCTTTACCGGTTTTAGACCAGCTGTTTAAACTAATCTGCAATTCACTAAAAATGGAAACTTATAGTCCGTTTAAAATTAAAGCAGAGCTGGAAGGTAAAGTCGATTCATTAAATCGTATGTGTAAAACACTGGAAGGTTTAACTCGAAAATATGATGGTTATGACGTTCAATATGGTGATGCCATTTATGAAGGAATGAAATTCTATAATGCTAATGATTTTGCACAGTCGGGTCAAAATTCCATATTTCACTCTCATTTGGAGGCTGCAGCAAAGCTTGCAGACTATAAACACAATCAACAATCAATTGGAGCCCCAACCGAGCTAATAAAGTTGCTTTTTCGCCTTATAAGTACATTTCAAATCAAAAAAGATGATGCCGCTTTTATTTCGGAAAAATTAAGCAGATTTGAGAATAACCCATCAAAGCGTAAAGCTGCTGAATATACATTGCAATTATTAACTCAAATGGAAACAAATGTTAAGAATACCACTAAATTGACCTTTCAGTATCTTAACTCAATACTGTTCGAATGCACCGATCACTATGCTGCAGATCATTCAATTAATAAAAGTCACATAGAAAATATAATTAAAGAACGATTGGAACCCTGTTTTCCACAGGGTTTTTTTAAAAAATTAAAAATGCAGGAAATTTCAGCACAAGTGCTTGGTCTGATTGATAAAGAATTCCCCATAATGGAAGACAAAGAACTCATTCTTGCTGTGTTAAAACAATTTAATGAGCCCGGGGAAAGTTCGAATTTTTATATTATGGTTAAAAAAATTGCAATAATTGTTGGTCCCATGCTCCCCAATGAAAGGAGAATTTTTTTAAAAGAATTACAGAGGAAAGAATTATTTCATCCTAATCCCTCCAAAAATGATGAAAAATTGCCAATTGAGCAGTTTGATGGATTATTGGATTCAATGATGACCCGTGGACATGTAAATGATTTCATCTATTTATTGGCGCAGCCTGAATCACTAAACAGTGATGGACTAGTCCAAAAAGCAAGTCTGTATTTATCAACTATTTTGCCTGACGTAGAAAAGAATCCCAGCGATGTGGTATTCAAGATGGAAATATTACCGCTAGTGACAGAGTTTTTGTTGAAAAGTCCCGTAGAAGTTTTAAATTCTACCCATAAAATTCATAGAAAAGATGAAAATATATTAACTTTTTTTAAAATATTCATTAGCTCTTGGTTAAATAAAGATAAAAAGATCAATTTGGAAGCATTGCAAACTGCGGTAGAGTACTTTAAACAAAATTTTTCTAAAGAGTTTAATTCGATTGATAGGTTGCTTGATCAAATCAAATTGAAAATCAAACCTGAAGTTCGTGAATTACAACAACCCAAAGAAACGGCGAGTCAAAAAGATAGTAAAGGTATTAATGAGGCGTTTAAATCTTTAGGAAATAAGGTTCGAAATTTTTTTACTAGAAAAAAACCAACAGAAACTTTAAAACCGTTCCCTAAGATAGAATCTATAGAAGTAAAGCCACCACAAATGCTTGATAACGAATACTTAAACTCAGTTTTAAAAGATATCACTACCGAGGAACTAAGAAGAACTTATTATCCAGGTATTCTTCAGGATTTAATCAAGAACATTTATAAAGTGGTTGAGCAATATCCAGGAGCAAAGGATTTAATAATTGAGTTTCTTCAAAAGTATATAGTGAATGAACCAAATCCTGCAACCTTGACAGTGAATGTTTGGGATGGTGTGATGAAACTCCAAGAGGAGTTTGAACATTTAAATGATTCCGATACTGTTCGTTCCCTCTGTTATCATTATTCCGGGGTTGAGGGAAATTTTACACCGCAAAAGCTTCTTGAATTGATGCAACATAATGATTATCGCGCATTAACTAATAATAAAAGGTTAATACTCAAGATGGTGTCCGTTTTGCTCAATAATGAAAAATATTTTGAAAGGGATGAAATCAATAAAATCATATCCCTATGTGGAGATAAAGAATTAGGGGCTGTATTTTTAAGCAAACTAGAAGAGTTTTATAATAACGCACCTTATCCCTCCCTTGCTCAACTGATTCAATGGCATGAAGTTGAAAAAAACTCAGCAGATTATTCCCAAGCCTTAAGTGAAAAATATGCATCATTCGATCTACGTCCGTGCTCCAGAGAGATTGGGGGGAAGCTCGACACTAAAAAAGGGAATGGTTTTGAACTTGATAAAGCCAAGGAAAAAGCTGGACAATTTAAAGGCATTGAATTTTTAGAAGCAGATCTACAGGACATGGCGAATGAGTGCGTAAAGGCCCGTGGCTTATCAACAGCAGTGTTACTTAAAGAATTTAAAAAATTCAGTATATCACCCCGAGATCCTGAGTTAACCCATGTTAAACTGGTAGCAATCACAGCAGAATTACTCTATCGCAGTAAAGGCAAAGACGGAGCTATTGGCAGTTCCTTCGAGATCAATACAACTCAATATCTTGCAGTATTAGGAACGTTAAACTCCGGAAGTCATAATACTAGCCAAATCGGCACCGGGGAAGGGAAGTCTCGTATTATGGCTTTATGTAATGCGTGTCAATTTGGTTTGGGTAAAACAGTAGATTTCGTTACCAGTGATGTGCAATTGGCGACCCGCGATTATTTGGAATTTCAATCATTTTACAGTCTGTTGGGGGCACATACCAACATTATTTTGGCTGATACACCTGCTGCTCAATATTGTATTGGTGGCATTAACTATTCTGATGCATCTAATTTGAGTTTATTCCGTAATAAAGCAGCCAGTACCGGTTTAGGTCAGCATGTAATTGATCCAAAAGCAGAAAATCGAAGTCTTATGTTAGATGAAGCGGATAAAACCTATTTTGATGTTGCTGATACTCGCTTTAATTATTCTACTGAAGGAGATGAGTCTCTTAAAGGATTAGAGTGGATATATCCCTTAATGATTGATTTTTTTGCTCAGGATGATGCTAATAAAAATACGGAGTTTCAGGATTTATATTATCAGGATATTGATGGATGCAATAAGGCGTTTTTTAAATTTGCNNTGGCAAGAGGCTGCAATAACCGCTCGCGCTTTAAAATTTAAAAAGCATTTTAATATAAATGCCGACGCGGTTATTAGTACGCCTTTTGGTCCGAAAATAGCAAGTGAAGCTCAATTGATAGCAGATAAAAGGGGCTCTAAACATTCTAAATTTTCATTTGGCGTGCATCAATGCCTTCACGCTCGTTTAAACAAATTAAAGCAAAATCCAAAATCAGAAGAATCGGCAGACAAATCCTTATTAGAAAAATTGGAAGGTTGTAAAACGTTTTTTCATGTTGATGCCGAAAAACAGATTATTTACTCTTCAACAAGTAAAAGTTTGTTAGATGAATATTCTCAGGGAGGTGTAACCGCAGTTACAGGTACGGCTGGATCCCTCATTGAGCAACAGGAAGCCACTAGTTTATATAGCAATATGAAGTTTGTATCTGTTCCGAGACATAGCGGACTAAACAGGGAAGACAGACCAATACGTTTGACCGCAGATAAAAAAGATTACATTAAGGTATTGGTTGAATACATCCAGGAAGCCAGACGTAATAATCAACCGGTACTCGTGATTTGTAGGGATGATATTGCCAGTGAGACAATGCAAATTGAACTGAGTAAGGCTTTGCAGGATAAGGAGCCTATAGGGGAAATGCAGCGTATCGACAGTCAATTGTCATTAAAAGCGGAAGCTGAGCTTATAAAGAATGCAGGCAAGCCGGGGATGGTAACCGTATCTACTGGTATGGTGGGGCGAGGAACTGACATTCACTTGCAAGATGAAGCAAAAACATATGGCCTTAAGGTTTTACTCGCTCATCTCCCTCGTGAACGTGACATGATGCAAATACTGGGTCGAAGTGGACGATTTGGTGCTCGTGGTGATACACGGATTGTTTTGAATAAAGTGGAGCTTAAAGCTACTTTAGGTAAAACTACTTTGAATGAAGGATTTTATACCGCTCCAGAAACCTATATTCGCCAGCAGCAAGCATTGATGGATAGAAAAAATCAATGTGAGCGATTAATTAAAAATACAATTAGTGATTTTAGTAAAAAAGTCACCGATAACTTTTTTAAAGATTTTTTAGTAAACATAGAACCAAATCAACGTAAAGAATTAAGGCCGGCGTGGATAAAATTTGTTAAAGAAAAAGATCAGCATTGGAATTCTGTGTGGAAGCAAATTATTAAAGAAATGGATAAAACGAATCCAGAATCAGAATTAATTAATAAACATTTAGCGAGTCATCAAAGAAAAACGCAAGAGTTATGGGATGATTTAAGCCGTGAAATCTCAGAGCAGCTCAATAAAGGCCCAAATAAATCTGATACAAATTTAGCTAAGCTTCCTCGTAAAGAAGTAGGTGAACTAAAGCTGGATAATAAAACGACGCAATTAATTAATGGGTTTGACGTAAATAGATTGGTAACGCACAAGGTCAAAATTTATGATAAATATGATCCAGCTCATGATGGATTGGCGGTGGTATATAGCAGACCTTTTGAAAAATTAAGAGCATTATTTAAAGGAGAGCGAAGATTATTTGCTGATTTTAGAGCTTGGAGAGAGGGGCATGGGATTTTATTTCCCAACTTGCGCGCCTTTTGGAACGGACATATAAGTTTTGGTCAGTTTTTGTTTGGTTACGGAAAGCCAGACACCAGCTCTGTAGAAGAGAAACCCACAGAGGTTAAAAATTCTGATGCCAAAGCAGAGTCAAATAAGAGTAAAATGTTTTATTCTTCTAATCAACTCATTTGCAATTCGTTAGAAGTGTTACCTGCAAATGTGGGTAAAAAAGAGGTGAAAACTGATGTCAAACCCCCACCCGTAGCNNCCGTAGCCGTACAAGAGAATAAATCTGGTGAGAATAAATCTGAACCACCAAAGAGAGTGCCGGTGTCGTATCGGTGGAACAGATAAAATACTGAGTCAAATTTTAGGGGAGTTTTGTTCGGACTGATTCTGTTCTTCCGACGAATCTTTCGCAATCATTTTTTGAAGTTTTGTAGCTTCTCTAATATATGTGTCGGAGGTAACGCGAAGTAAAGAAGCATATTCGTCTAATTCTTTTAGTGAAGTGGGAAGCGGAAGCTCTTCGATTTCCTTAATACCTTCCAGAATTCTTTTCTGATAAAGAGGATCGTTAATTCGAGACTCATTTAAGTGTTTAAAAATTTCAGTCGGTAGGGTAGGGTTGATTTTTCCTTTGGTGATACTGAAAAATGGGAATAATGGATGACTCTGGGGTTCAGTAAAGGCATTTATCAGTCGCGTTGTGTGTTGTTTTTTTAAATCTAATATATCAATTGTTAGTTCAAAAGGAAGAATTTTACTTTTAAGCGTTTCAGGTAAAGAGGCAGCTACTTTTTCAAATAAACTGTGATCTCTCTGGTTGATAAAAAGTGCTTTTAAATTTTCAGGCGGATTTGGAGCGAATGTTTCGGGATCTAATGTAGGATTATCCACCAAAATCTCGTGAAGTTCTGGGCTATCACCAAAGGTCCCATAGCTTAGAGTGGTTTCTCCTTTTAAAATGAGCTTATTTAAGTTTTTACAGTTTCTAATAGAGTTGTATCTAGTATGGCACCGATCCATTTCTATTTTTTGTAGTTTAGCGCATTTTTCAAAAGCATATTGATCTATTTTGGAGCAGTTCTTGAGGGTTACAGTTTCCAGATTTGCGCAGTTTTCAAAAGCACCTGAACCAATTGTACTATTTTCAATGGAAATATGTTGTAGGCTTGGACAATTTTTAAATGCAGCATTATTTATATCAACGGGAACTTTAATAGAGAGTTTTTTAATTAAAGTACCGTTGTTAACAACACCTGAAGCAATCGTTTTAATCTGCTCGGGTACTTCAAATGTCCCATCTGAAGACAGGTCTTTATCTTCAATTTTTAAAAGAATTTTACCATCTGAACTTATTTCCATAAGAATTCCTGCTTTATAAGTTAGATATTAATATAAAATTAGCTATTTATAGTGCTGTAGAATTTCAATTTTATTATTATAGGACATATTAATGGTCTTTATATTTATAAATACCAAAAATGTAAAATATTCGACCAACTCCTACTATTTTTACCAATGAAATTTTAGAGACTCCTCATCGAACATATTTTCAAAACAGTTATTCTTGATTTTTATATTTTAATTAAGAGGGTTGATAGCAGAATAAATACAAGGATTATATAAGAACATCTGTTGTTCATCAGGGGCGACTTCGTTATAATCCATACTTGAATTATTTTCCTTTTTAAGTTAATGGAGCCCTAAAAGATGCCAATTTATGAATATCAGTGCACAAGTTGTCATCACCATTTTGATTTGATGCAAAAAATCAGTGATGAGCCAGCAAAACAATGTCCGGTTTGCTTTGAGCATACTGTTATCAAGCTGATTTCAGCCGCAGGATTTCAATTGAAGGGAACAGGGTGGTATGCCACTGATTTTAAAACAAAAAAACCGGTAAACTCCGACGAAAAAGCGAACGCCAATGCTTCTGCCAAAAGCAGTGAAACACCGGCCAAGACGGATGTAGTTCCCCCTAAAAAAACAGAAACCACTAAAACCAAAAAGGGTGACTCTGAGTGAAACCATTATTATTGCGAAGCTACCTGTTAGCAGGTCTTGTGGTATGGCTCCCCATTTTAGTTACCATCGTAGTGATTCGATTTATTGTTGATTTATTGGACAGCACGTTATCTCTAATACCTCAAACCTATCAACCCGATTACCTGATTGGATTTCATATCCCAGGCCTTGGGGTTTTATTATCATTGGCCTTATTATTGGCAACGGGAATGCTTGCGACCAATTATTTAGGACAGAGAATTGTAGGGTGGGGGGAGTTAATTTTATCAAGAATTCCTTTGGTTCGTTCTATATACAGTGCTGTCAAGCAAGTTTTGAACACTTTATTGTCCACAAACAGCGAGGCATTCCGAAAGGTAATGCTGGTTGAGTATCCTCGAAAAGACTCATGGACTATAGCATTTCAAACGGGAGCAGTCAGCGATGAAATTTCTGCTCATACCAGCGAGGAAATGGTCTCTTTATTTATTCCTACCACACCTAATCCTACTTCAGGTTTTTTAATCATGCTCCCCAAAAAGGATGCTATTGAATTGGATATGAGTATTGATGAAGCATTAAAATTTATTCTCTCTTTAGGTGTAATGCAACAAAGTACTCCAGCTGCATTAACCAACAACACAATAAAAATTAAATAGGTGGCTTTATGCGTACACACTACTGTTCGACCGTAAATGAGACAAGTTTAGACAAAGAAATTACTGTATGCGGCTGGGTCCATAACAGACGAGATCACGGTGGTGTAGTTTTTTTAGATATTCGCGATCGCTCAGGATTATTGCAGGTAGTTTATGAACCAGAAAATCATGAAACATTTACAGTAGCTGAAAAATTAAGATCAGAATTTGTGGTTCGAGTGACAGGTAAAGTCCGCAGAAGGCCAGAGGGAATGGTTAATGATAAAATGGCTACGGGGATGGTTGAAGTGATCGGAACCAAACTCGAAATTTTAAATCAATCACCAACGCCACCCTTTTTGCCAGATGATCATCAAATAGTTAACGAAGACTTGCGATATAAGTATCGATACATCGATTTACGACGTACCGTGATGCAAAATAAAATCACTTTAAGGCATAAACTCACTCGTTGCATTCGGGATTTTTTAAATAATCAGGATTTTCTGGATATTGAAACTCCTATGCTAACCAAAGCAACACCGGAAGGGGCACGAGATTATCTGGTTCCATCCCGAGTACATCCTGGCCAGTTCTATGCATTACCCCAGTCGCCACAGCTGTTCAAACAAATGCTGATGATGTCAGGATTTGATAAATACTATCAAATTGTACGTTGCTTTAGAGACGAGGATTTACGGGCTGACCGACAGCCTGAGTTTACGCAGCTTGATATCGAGATGGCCTTCATAGATGAAGAAAACATCTTGCAGCTTATTGAAGGTTTGTTGAAAGTAGTATTTAAACAAATTCTTGATGTCACAATACCTGATACGTTACCTCGAATGTCCTATGCAGAAGCGATGCGACGGTTCGGCAGTGATAAGCCCGACATGCGAAATCCTTTAGAGTTAATTGATGTCGCAGATCTGGTTAAAAATTGTGATTTCAATGTATTTTCCACAGCAGCTAATGATACAAATGGCAGAGTTGCCGCTTTGAAACTACCTAATGGATGCGATTTGAGTCGTAAAGATCTGGATGGTTACGGTCAATTTGTTGGTATCTACGGTGCTAAAGGGCTGGCCTACATTAAAGTGAATGATTTAAATGCCGGAATTTCTGGTTTACAATCTCCAATCCTTAAGTTTCTCTCAGAAGATGCAATAAAAGCAATTTTAGAGCGCGTTGATGCGAAAACAGGTGATGTTATTTTCTTTGGTGCTGATAAAGCTCATGTGGTCAATGAGGCTATGGGCGCATTACGCATTAAATTGGGACATGATCGGAAATTACTAAGTTCTGATTGGCAATTATTATGGATTGTAGATTGGCCCATGTTTGAAATGGATCATCAAAATAATCGCTTACAATCCATGCACCATCCTTTTACATCACCGCAACAATTATCAGCTGAAACACTGCGTGCAGAGCCTGGCCGTGCTCTAGCTAAAGCATATGACATTGTAATTAATGGTTATGAGATTGGAGGTGGTTCCATTCGCATCCATCAACCAGAACTGCAACAGACAGTATTTGAATTACTAGGTATTAATGATCAGGAAGCCCAGGAAAAATTTGGATTCTTACTTGACGCCTTACAGTATGGCGCACCACCGCATGGTGGTATTGCTTTGGGAATTGATCGACTGGCTATGTTGTTAACAGATTCAACATCCATTAGAGATGTGATCGCTTTCCCCAAAACGCAAACAGCCTCCTGCCTTCTAACCAGTGCGCCGTCTCCAACAGGAACGGCACAACTTAATGAATTGGGAATCAGACTTGCACCAGCACCAACAAAATAAAGGGTTTAAAAACACCATCTGCTTCATTAGCGGATGGTGTCTGGCCATTTTTATATTAATTTTTTCAAATACTTCAGTTCAATCAGCATCTGTAAAGAAACCCGCGCTTGCTGATAAGCCTGCTCACGCTACTCTCATTGAATATTTAGCTCAGGAAAAAACCAATCTTACCATTGCCATTAATAATGAAAAACAGTTCATACCACCTAAAGATGAGCAGCAATATAATGCTAAAACCGCTCAGGTGACTGCAATGCTTATGATGACCACGGCAAAAATTGATAGTTTTAAAGGATTTCTCGACAATCAGAATAAGCAACAAATTGATCTCACTCAACGGTTAAAGCATTTACAACAATTGCCTCTGGCAAGTGGTGAATTATCCATTCAGGAGCAGGTGGCAAAAGTTGAAACCTTATTGACTGTTAACGCAACAGTCTCTGATTTAATTAATGAAAATATCGAGCTTGCTCTTGAATTTAAAGAGCTACTCAATGATGAAATTAAAAAACTGCAGCATTGGAAAGCAATTTTTGATCTCGAGCAGAAACTCGAACTGATAAAACTGGAAAAAAACAAACTTAATCAGGAGCTGGGATCCATTTATCATAAAAATATAATAAATCATGAGTCCAATAAAATTAAGGTAAACAGTTCGACAGAACAAATTGACCGCGAAGCAACATTGTTAATTAACAATCAGTATATTGCATTGATTAATCATAAATTAAATGCGCTGAATATACAAAAAAATGCCATTAAGGCAGACATGCTGTTATTAAACAATTTTGATTCCAAGACATTACAGTCAGTTGCTGATTCATATAAAGAGTCAATCATTCAAAATGATAATATTCATAAATCGTTGCAACAATTACTGATTTCTATTGATAAAGAGGCTAATTTTTTATCAGATCCTGCTTTAAAAAAGCCATTTACAGCACTGCAAACTAGATTGCAGGAACAACTCACCCATGTTAAGACAGACAAACAAATTTTAATCAATAAATTAGCCACTTATCAAAATCAATTAAAAAAATTAATTTCTTCCCGTCAGAGCCTTGCTCAATATAATATTGACAGCTGGCCGATCATAATTAATAAATTAATTGCCATACCTAATTTATTTTATAAATACCTTAAAACATTAAGTTTAAAAGTGTATGACAGTTATACCTGGCTTGACACCATCCCTGCCACCGTCTTATGGATACTTTTAAGTCTAACCGTCATCTTGTTCACAATCTTTAGTAAACTATTAAAATCTGTATCAGGAGATAAAGAGCGATCACGTCTGACAGGATATCTTTATGATGGGGCCTTGACGATTGTACAGAGGAACCTTCCATACTTCTGTCTTTTTTCGATGATTTGGATGTTGTTATATTTTACCAGTATTTCTTATGCCAACTACCAACTATTATTTCAGCTCATCATGGTCTGGTTTACTTTTAAAATATTAATTTTAATCGCTCGCCTGGTTTTATTAGAACGAATAACCGACTCTTCGGGTAAAGACGTCAAGCTTTATTATCGATTAAAATGGCTGTTGTTGTTTGGTGGTTGGACCACGGCTTTAATGGTTTTTAGTCATCTTTTGCCTTTGTCTCTATTGCTGCAGGATATTTTCAATCGATTATTTATGCTCTTTATTCTGGCCGTATCTCTTGTGGCCTGGAAAAGTAAAGACGTTATTCCCTACTTATTAAGACCATTGCTGAAAACGAAGAAAAGATATTTCAAAAATGCAATTTCATTACTCGTCATAGTAGTTCCGATTACCTTATTTACGACAGCCATCATCGGATTGTTGGGCTTTGTCAATTTGGCATGGACCATGAGCCGTTATCAGGTGTATATATTATTGGTTATTGTGGGATATATATTAGCCAGAGGACTAGTCTTTGATGCTTTGGAGCTTTTTTCGGAATGGATGATTTCTGCATTAAAAAATGGCTGGCTGTGGATTGAAGTGTTTTTAAAACCCCTGGATAAAATTTTACGTATTGTATTATTTTTACTAAGTATTTTAATTTTATTTCAGTTATTTGATTGGCATTCTGATTCCTTGGTTATGATTAATCTGGCTAAATTTGCTCGATACAGTATCGTAAACTTTACCGGAGTTCATATTACCGTCTTTAGTATTATTGAGTTCTTCATATTACTGGCAATTTTTGTGTGGGCATCAAAATGGACTCGAGAGTTCTGTTACCGATGGCTCTATAAAAATGCAAAGGATGTTGGAATACGTAACAGTCTCTCCGTATTTACGCAATACGCAGTTATATTATTTGGTACATTTATCACGTTGCATGTTTTAGGACTTGATTTTAGTGGCATGTCAATGATTCTTGGTGGACTTGCGGTGGGGATGGGTTTTGGATTAAGGGATTTCGCAAGTAACATTGTTGGTGGGATTATGCTTTTGATTGAGCGACCTGTACGTGAGGGTGACTTGATTACCTTAGGGGAGTATGAGGGCAGGGTAGCTCATATAGGAATTCGCTCTATGCGAGTATCATCCTGGGATAACATGGAAGTTTTGATACCCAACGCGGAAACGTTTAATAAGCCGTTTACCAACTGGACTCATCAGGACAGTATTGTAAGAACAGTGGTACCAATCAAAGTAAGCAGGGCTGACGATCCGGTGATGATCCAGCAGCTTATCCTTGATGTCTTAGCAATAATTCCTGAAATTGTCCCAGAGCCTCCAGCTCAGGTCTTTTTGAAGAAAATCGATGAAGCGCTCATTGAATTTGAAGCGCGATATTTTATAAATGTACAGACTTATACGCGATTTGAAGTGCGATCAAAAGTTCTGTTTGCTATTACCGCTCAATTTAAGGCAGCCGGAATCAAACCCCCGATAGAACCAGTGTCAATTGAATTTAAGGAAGGACATGGTGATTTCTTTAAAAAACAAACCACCGAAAACTGAACAGGAATTACTGGAGCGCTGTGAGGCAATAAAAGGATTAAGCTTTGCTCAGTTATGCCTTGGTTTGAATGTGTCAATTCCTGATAATCGTGATCATAGAAAAGGCTGGATAGGGCAAGTTTTGGAACTTGCTCTTGGGTGTGATGCCCAAAATAAATCAGCCCCCGATTTTATGGACTTGGGAGTAGAGCTTAAAACTTTACCAATTGGATCATCTGGTAAACCAACAGAATCAACTTTTGTGACTTCTATTCCGCTACTTACCATTCATCAACAAGAGTGGCTTACATCACAATGTTATTCCAAGCTAAAGCGTGTTTTATGGATACCTGTGGAGGGAGATACGGATATCATTTATTCTCAAAGAAGAATTGGCCAGGGATTCATCTGGTCACCGGATGCAGAAGAGCTTTCTGGCCTGGAAGCAGACTGGAATCATCTGGTTGAGCTAATTAGTACAGGTCAACTCGAAACATTAGATGCGAGAGTAGGTGATTATTTACAAGTGAGACCCAAAGCAGCAAATGGAAAATCTTTGTGTTATGGATTTGATTCGTGTGGAAATAAAATCAAGACACTTCCCAGAGGATTTTATTTACGTAGTACGTTTACTGGAAAAATAATGTATAAATTTAGAGAGTCTTATTAACTCGATTTTATGAAAATCGCACCTTCAAATGCCTTTAGGATTTTCCCACATTCGAATCCGATGGCAAATACCGCGGTCTTGGTATCCCTCAAACTTTATGCGCTTTATCATGCACAGTTTTTTTTGTCATCCCTCGATGGCATGGATCCAGACAAATATTTAATAAAATGCCAATTCATTGGATGGATCCCCGTCTGCGCGGACTAGATTATCCCTTCAAAATTTTATTCGCTTTCATCATACATAATGTATTTTTTGTCGTTCCCCCGCAGGTGGGGAAGCATCCAAATATCTAGAAAAATGCCAATTTATTGGATGGATCTCCACCTGCGTGGAGAAGACAACTATTTAATCAACACGTTATTGCACATTTAAAATTTTGAGGGGATACCCACGCTCGCGGATATCAGATATTACTACCCGCATATAAATTTAGGGATATCAACCTAAAATGATTAAGACAACTCTTCATTTATATTAATGAGATATTTATTAAAATCATAAAGATTAATCGGTCTTTTATCACCGCTGATTATGGTTAAAGTATTAACTAATCCACCCTCAATTCCCTTTGGAGGATTTGAAATTCGCTCTCCATCTTTCAACCATAAAAAATTTGCAATTAAATAGATAAATTGTTTAAATGGATTTCCTTTGTACATTTGTCTTATTAATAGATTTAATTGTTTTGTTTCCATCCAGGTTTTGCTGGTGATGTAACCAGGGATAGGATAATATTTCTTATAACGTTCGGGCCGTTTAATAGGGTTTAATTGCGACGAAGAGAGAAACAATCTATCCGCTAATATGTCAAAAAATTGCTCGAATTGAGCTGCGATTAAATGCAACTCCTCCAATTTATAATAGTAACCTACAATGATGGCTGCATGCTCGAACTCTCCATCGAATGTATCAGGCTCTCCCCTGGATGGAATGTCCTTACGGGCAGTAACATCGAAATAACAGATTACAGGTTGATATTGTTTCAGTGCCGTTAAGAGAAATTTCTTATAAGCTGCTTCATCTTTTATATAATACGAATCAGTTTTAAATTCATTATAGTCAAATACCTTTTTCATTTGACCAGGTCCATATACCTCTCCGACTTGAGAGTTAATTTCCTTTTTTGCTCTTTGTCTTAGTGATACATTAAAAAAAATACCCTTCTTGCCTTTATCTTTATGTAAAGGCAAAGGTTCCTGTGAGTGCGCATGTATATCATAAAGGTAATGCTGAACTGCTAACCCAGCTACTAGTTTACATACTTGTCCTTTATATTTTAGAGGTCTGAATCCCTTACAAAAAACTACTGATATATTTTTTTCTTCAAGTTCTTTTAAATATGTTTCAATAGACTTTATCTCGGGCATAAATACCTGCGTAATAATACTGCATTAAACCACTGGCAGGAGTTTAAATTTGTTAAGGAATAGAGTAAAGATATTGTTGCGTAGTAACAGAAATTAATTATTCAGACGAGGACTGTGGGTCTGATTGTTAAACTCCAGAAGTGCTTTACTAAAATCTTCCGGCGCCATTGATGTGGGTTTTAATTCGCCATCTTTTTCAACAGTTATCCAATTTAATTTGAGAAGAATTGATTTCGTTCGTTTTCCGCTTAAACCGTTGTGACCATAAGCATGAGAAAATATGTCAGTAGCGGAGTTTATTCGTTTTTCTGCCCAACTTACTTTTCTAAAAAATGAAAACGGTTCGGAATGAACTTTGTTCTGATATTGTTGTACGAAGAGATCTACCCAGGTTCCACTATTATAACTTCCACAATATTTTTTAATTTGTTGATCAAAGCTTGCCGGGATTATCATATTAGCAGTACAAAAATTCGGATCAATACTGTTCAAAATCATACCTACTGCAGTGACACAGTTATTTTTAAGGAAGGCATAATTTTTATCACAAAAATTTTGAGCTTGAGTTCTGGCTTCTTCAAATAGCGAAATTGTCTCATCAGTTGGATTTGGTTCAATAGAAACCTTTAAAGCACGATGGATTCCATAACTATATACAATTATGCTTAGCCCATGTGCCGATATAGTTTGACATGTGTATGGGGGACCATAATAAGACTTACAGGATGACTGAAGTTTGTGGGTCAGTCCTGTATTATTATCGGATAACCAATATCCTCCCGGTCCACCGTAATTAAGAAAGAAATGCATCCTTTAATCCTCATAATAGAATCAAATGATTATCAAATTTATATTTTGATATCTCTGATTATAGTAAAGAAATTAAAGAATCCACGGCTCTATTAAAACCGGGAAAGAATACATTATGACGTATCAAATCTTAAAATTCTTCAGACCATTGGTTGGTCTGAAGAATGAAGTTCCAATTAATAAGGTATTGCGCGAACACATCTGACTGGAACACGAGTGACTTTGTTCAGAAGTCCTTCACCGCTATCTGGGGGGGTTGGGGGAGTGAAAAAACGAACAAAAGCTAAAATCAAATTACCCTGAGTTGAACTATAGTATCCTGTATTAAGAGCAAATCCAATAAAACCAGTGGTGGCAGCTTTAGAGTAAAGTGCCGTTAATGCTGCCTTAGTACCTATTGTGGCATACTGAGCTCTGGAAGGTAAAAACCAGTGGTTTGCAGAATCATAATTTCTACATGCTTCAGCAGCAGGGAAATTGCTTCCTGCTAAAATAATGTACGTATTTAAGTCACCATCATCATCAGTGGTGGCCATGTTAGTATAAACCGTACTCCAGGTGAGTAATGTGTTCGTAGTGGGAACATCGGTTAAACTGATTACATACACTGTATTAGCTGTAATTTGATAAATAGCACCACCGCCGAAGGCATCTCCCGCTGAGTAACATTGCAATTGCACGTTATTAACATTCGCATTCACATTGGTACCTGTACCATTGGTCACGGTGCAAAAAGAGTTTAAAGGTTGTTGGGCAATAGTTACGTTGTAGCCGCCACCTAAAGCGACCGGAGTTGGGAATGTAAAGTTAGTACTTCCTGCAGGAATTGCCAGATCATCCGACTCATTGTTTTGTAACACAAGACCCGAAGTAGTTAGGTTGCTGATAGTACCACTAATGGTATAAGTCGTTGCACTACATACAATGCTTATATTCGTTATGTTTGCATTAACGTTAGTTCCATAGCCATTGGATACGGTACAAGTAAGACCTGTGGGCTGGGTTAACACGGTGACATTATAATCCGAGCCTGCAGCGACGGGTGTGTTGAAGGTAAATGTGGTATCTCCGGATGTTAAAGATAAATTGTCAACGCCATTGTTTTGCAATACTAATCCATTCGCACTTAGACCTGATATAGTACCCCCAACCGTATATGTGATGGCACTGCAAACCACTTTAATATCAGTAATGTCATGGTTTATGTTAATACCCTCATTATTGCTCACCGTACAGGTTAAGCCCGCAGGTTGTGAGGAGGCCGTGACATAATATGCTCCTCCGGCAGGAATAGCCGTGGGAAATGTAAATGAGGTCGCGCCAGCTGGAATGTACAGCGCATCAGTTCCATTGTTTTGGAGAATCAATCCTGTTGAAGTCAGGCCCGAAATTGTTCCACCAACAGTATAGGAAGACTCGGAAGGGGGAAATGTATTACTTTTTTTAATATTTAATTCCTGACCNNCTCGCTTTTGGTGCGAGGTTAAACGGTTGGGCGCAAGTTCCCCCACTTTGAACAATGCCCTGAGGGAGTCTGCGTAACCCATTAGCATTTAAGGTAAAAGGGGTATTATTAGTCACCTGATATGTGGCGGTTGCTATTTCACCGGCATAGATAATAGCTGGAGCTTTTTGGGTCGGAACGATTAAAAATACCGGTTTCGCTGCATT
>DEHS01000039.1 GCA_002352055.1 Legionellaceae bacterium UBA2794 | reverse complement strand
GGTACTCTTTCTCCCGAAGTTACAGAGTCATTTTGCCGAGTTCCTTCAATACCCTTCTCTCAGTCACCTTAGTATACTCTACTTAGCTACCTGTGTCGGTTTACAGTACGGTTAAAATTACCTTTAAGTAAAAAATTTTAGTTATTTTATAAAGATAATTTATTGACCTATATAAATACCTATATTTATATAGGTCAATAAATTATCCTGTCACTAAAACTAGTTTGCAAATATTAATTACAAAACCCATTATACTAAATTATCATATAGTACTTAGGGGCCGACTAACTCTTCGTGGTCGAACCTAGCGAAGAAAACCTTAGCTATTCGGTGATAATGATTATTAAAACATTATTTGCGCTACTCATGTCAGCATACTTAAAACAGAAAACTCAATTAAAACTCACATTTTAACATCAACGTATACAATTCATTCTACTACTACAATTAGTCTGCAGTTTCGGTGTAAATCTATAAAACCAATTATTGTTGAAACTCTAAAACAAACTGTTAGTGAGCTGTTACGCTTTCTTTNNGTGAGCTGTTACGCACTCTTTAAAGGATGGCTGCCTCTAAGCCAACCTGCTAACATTAACCGTAAAAAAGCAATCTTATTTATTTAGAATTAACTTTGGGACCTTAACTTACAAGCGGGGCTGTTCCCCTTTCGACCGACGAATCTTCGCACTCGTGGTCTGATTAGAGTAAATTAAAAATTTAACCATTCGGAGTTTCAATAAGGTCAAAATATTCTTATCGAAATCCCTAGCTTATTTAGTGCTCTACCTGCTAAATTTATAATACTCCACTCTACCTAAATAGATTTCGTAGAAAACCAGCTATCACCAAGTTTGTTTAGCCTTTCACTCCTAACCACAAGTCATCCGCGCCTCTTTCAACAGACGTCGGTTCGGTCCTCCAATAGTTTATTACGCTACCTTCAACCTGCTCATGGTTAGATCACTTGGCTTCGGGTCTAATTTATCTAACTAAACGCCCTATTAAGACTTGCTTTCGCTACACTTTTTATTAACTATTTAAGTTTGCTAGATAAATTAAGTCGCTGACCCATTATGCAAAAGGTACGCCGTCACTATAAGCTCCGACTGCTAATTAGCTATTAATTTCAGTATCTTTTAAATTTTCTTTATGAAGTTCTTTTTAACCATTTCCCTCACGGTACTAGTTCGCTATCGGTAACTTAATTTTAAAAGCTTAGTAGGTGGTTCTACTATATTCAAGCAAAGTTTCACAGGCTCCGCTATACTCATATATTACCAAGAATTTATAATACGGGGCACTCACCCTTTACAGCTCCTATAATTTCCAAGTAGGTATTCTTATAATCTTAACACGGTAATAAAAGGCTTAGTTCGCGTTCGCTCACCACTACTAACGAATTCTCGATTGATTTCAAAGCTGTAGGTACTGAGATGTTTCACTTCCCTACAGTCAAAAATATATTCTTTTTGTTTGCAAAAATTGGAGAAATGAATTTCATTGACTATTTAAAGCTAAATTCATTTTTTCGATATTAGTATCGTCCAAGAATAAGTTCCTAGGCATCCTTCAATAGCTTTTTCATTGTTGAATCAAGTTTATAAACCACCGATTCGGTTAACGTTATGACGGGGGAATGGATTTGAACCACCGACCTCCAAGTTATGAGCATGGCGAGCTAACCGGGCTGCTCTACCCCGCCTTAAAATAACCTTAAAATAAACAAGAAATAAATATAAGAAAAAACAATAAAAATTTTAAATCTTCTTTAGCTAAAAAATCTAAAGTTACAAATTCTTTAAAATTCGACATAAGAAGAATAAAATAATCTTGAATTAAGTAATAAAACCCAATCACAAATATGTACTCTAAATTGGAGAACGCAAAAAAGTAAATAAAGACATTATATAAATATTTTATATTAAACATAAACAGTTAATTACTTTTTATTATAAAAATTTATTTTTTAATTGCTCGCTATCGGACTTGAACCGATACTCTTCCAAAAGAAATAAGTTTTGAGCCTATCGTGTCTACCAATTACACCAAGCGAGCTTAACTTAAATTAATTAGTAAAATTTTCAAAAATTGAGATCATTTATAGGACGATCTACTTGATCTGCAATTAATTGTTTTCTAGATATATTAGTATAGTCTGGTTCAAAAGTGTTTGATAAATCTAACGTCAACATTATACTACTTATCATGGCTAATAACAAGAGAATTCCTGAAATAATTAAAAACGGACTAAAATAAGTGTATAAAACCAAACCTAATGAAACAACATTCGAATGGCTTAAAAAACTTTTATACCAATCTAGAAAAAAAATAGTACCAGCGGAATAACCTAAAGAATAGTATAAAGAAAAAATAATTTCAAAAAATATGATTGAACCCACAATCACGGCCAACGGAAAATATCTGTTTAACACCTGACTAAGTTCAACAACCCTGATATTAAGCATCATAACAATAAAAAGGAATAACACAGCAATGGCGCCAACATAAACAATAATAAGAACCATCGCCAAAAAATCAACTTCAAGAAGAACGAATAGCTGGGCCGATAAGCAGAAAACAACAACTAAGTACAAAACCGACTGTACGGGGTTTTTAGAAAAAATTACAAGAAGCCCGGCCAAGAAAATCATAATAGCCAAAGCAAAAAATACGAACTCAACCAACATCCCTTAAAACTAAGCACTACACAGTATTACCGTACTCTGAAATCAATTGGGAATAAAAACGCTTAAAAGCGATATACTCAGCAATTATCCTTTCTTTTTGAAAATCCAACTCAGTTAAAGAAATAAAAAACGTTTCTTGCAAAAAAACAAATAAATCCAAATAAGAAACAGGCGCTCTCATAACTATTCTCTCTATAAATTCGCTATTACTAACATTCAGTATACATATATTGTTTAAAAAATAGAAAAGGTAATTTAAATTTTGCTTAGATAGATCAGGTTGGATTCGATTTTTAGTAAAAATATTTAATAAAAAAATCAAACTAGTTAAATAATTATTCAATACATAATGAGTTTTTGTACTTAAAAATGAAGTTGGAAAAAAATAAACAAGATTAAGGTTATGAGAAATATCAAGAAATCGGGGTTTTAGCTTGTCCATTTGAATTTGTAACTCTGACGAACTCCTTAAAACTTTCCGAAATTTGGGCCGAAGTTTATAATAATAAGGAGATAATGTATTAAGCTTTCAGGAAAAATTTAAAGCTATAAAACTCATAGTATCGGCATAATGCGGATGGTTAGAATAATTTATATAATAACGCTTAGTGGAAGGATAAAATAGATCCATGTATGGATATACTACGTACTCTTGTAAGCGCTCCTGTCACTTAGGATCAAAATGCCCCATTTTTTTTTTAGGAAAATCAGTGTAAATCCTTCAACCAGGCGTTAAGTAATCAATATTGTAGTAAGTGCGGTAATAAGAAGATTGTAACTCGCCGTAAATTTCTTCGTGGAACCAACTCTTATAAAATCAATTAAAATTAGGACTGTCTATAGTATCTAAATCAAAAAACCGTTCCCCCCGTCCTTTCCTTAAAAAACGTGAAAAAAAAAGCGGGACATGATCTTCCCATCATAAAACATCTTCTCAAGCCCAATGTTCATGCGGATATGAATCCAGACCTCTTTTTAAATTTCAATATGAAGGCTTAAAAAAAGAAAAATAATTTCGTAATTCACTTCAACCCCCATATGAATCATTTAACTTATTGTAGAATGCATGTGAATACTTAGGAGTAGTATAAGAAAAAAAATTTTTTAAGTATTTATATTTAGTACTATTCGATACCTGGTGAGAACTATAAGAATTTGAGAAGTGTGACATAAGACTACTTTTACTATAGTTTAATTTAATTTGTGTTAGTAATCAATAAACAAAACTATAATGTAGAAAGTCGTACCTATTTGAAGTAAACAAGTGGTTATATTCTGTATAGTTAATGTTTACTTGAGAAGGCATAAAAATGTTAGAATTATACGAGTCAGATAAAAGATCGGAAGAGTTTGTATTAAAATAATTATACTGCAATTGTTTTTTCGCTCAATAACTAAAACTCATGCCAGGAGCTCTAAAGTATTTAAATTCAAACTTCTGAACCTTTCGTCGTTTAAGATAGAAATTATGCATATTTCGATAAGTAAAAAGCCAACGTTTATTAGGAATTCACGCATAAATAGCTAAAAAATTAAACTTTCTTATTCTAATTAAATTTCTATGCGGCTCAAAATTATAGTAATATTTTAACGAAGTATAATTATTATAATACCGATACTTCCAAGAGGTAACACTATACATTCTCACATTTTGAGTATTTCTTTTTAATTCTTGTTTCCTTACGATCTCGTTTATTGCGGAAACATAATTCAAAAATAGAGTTGACTTCGAGGTATTAGAAACAGAAAAATTAAACCTTGAATTTATAAAAGTCTCAAAACTAGAAAGAAAAATAAACCCATTGAAGCTATAAGTAGAATTTCTTGAAAATCGCCTCTTATCTCTAAGTTTATTTTCTTCCTCTGTGGAAAACCAACCCGACCCAGCTGGAAATCAATAAGAAGATTTATTTACTCTGTCGAGAAAAGTGACCTTACTAATATTGATAGATTTTAGTAATGTAAATTTTGATCGATACAATTCTGTATTTACGTACTTTAAGTAGAATTCTTCTGAATTTTTATCAAAATTGAACATAATTTATATTTATATTTATATTTATATTAACACGCCCTACAGGAATTGAACCTGTAACCGTTGGCTTAGGAGGCCAGCGCTCTATCCGATTAAGCTAAGGGCGCTAAGGTCAGAAACGGACTTGAACCGTTACCAGAAAATTTGCAGTTTTCTGCACTACCAGTTATGCTATCTGACCTAAACAACTATTAAAGTTGTTCAAAGGACAGATTTAGAAACCATAAAAAAAGCTAAAAGAGCTAAAAAAATTAATGAAAAATTTAAAAAAAATTTAAAAAAAACAACCAAATCTATATCTAAAAAATTTAGATTTGTTTCATCATAGTCAATAAAATCTTCACCTAAGTAAGAAATAACATAAAAAATAATTAGGAGTTCAGAAATAAAGGAAACCTCTAAAAAGTAGCTAAAAATAAAAAAACCGAAAAAATCTATGTAAAACAAAGAAAAAACAAAATTAATGAAAACGGACAACAAAATAAACCTTAAAAATAAAGAAAATACTGAATTGGTTTGAGGCTTATAAACAAGAATGTGGGGTGAATAAACTTTAGAAAACATAATTTTATAGGGAAGAATAAATTTTTTTATAACGCATATATTTAGATACACCCGTTAATCTACCAATCAAAATAGACTTAGAAATTGTCATAGAACAAAAAGTAATAGAGCTCACAGCATCATCGTTACCTGGTAACGGATATAAGATATTGCTTGTATCTGCAGTTGAATCAGACAAGGAAAATATTGGTATATTAACTGTACGTGCTTCATAAAAAGGGACCGGACTAGCGTTTATATTAAAAGAAAAAATGGCACTAGGAAGGCGAGTAGCTCCAGTAAGATTTTTCATAAATTCGTGACTCCACGTATTTAAAAACAAACCCTTTTTAAAATCCGGGACCTTTCTTAAAAATACAAATTTTCAATTCGTTAACAAACCACCTCGTCATTTATTTAAAATCATAGGTTGTTGAATAATATTATTCATCCTATAAATAATGTAATTTAAAGCTGGATCTAAATTTACAAATAAAATAGAGCCAAATTTAGAAGTTAAGTGAGAAAGAGCTAAACAAGCTTTTTTTCAAAAAAACGTCATTTTTGAAGGAGAAATAATTAAAGTAGCATAACGCAAGCCATATATATACCAGGTAGAAAAATTATTACTTTGGGATAGAGGATGACCTATGTGTACAGAACTATAAATTAATTGAGAAAATTTTAGTTTTATAATTTTCATAACTATAGAATAAAGGGTGTATTATAAAGAACTAGATTAACCGTAAAGAATTAAGAACGCTATCATAATAGCTAAAAGACCCATAGCTTCAGTCAAAGCGAAACCTAGAATCGCGTAGCGGAAAAGCTCAGCACGTATCATTTCATTGCGAGCCGCAGCATTCATATAACCAGAGAAAACAACACCAATACCCATACCTGCTCCCGCAACACCGATTGTGGCCAAACCAGCACCGATAAATTTAGCAGAAGTTGTTAAAGACGCAAAAAATACAGAATTTTCCATATTAAGTTAAGAAATATTTTTATAATAAAAAACATCAAAGCTGACATACATGCTTGAAAGGACTTGAACCTTTAACCTTTAAATTCGCAACTTAACGCTCTAACCAATTGAGCTACAAGCATAAGAGGCGAAGGTGAGAATTGAACTCACGACACTTGGATTATGATTCCAAAGTTCTACCAACTAAACTACTTCGCCCGTAGGCCCGGATGGAATTGAACCATCAACCTCGCACTTATCAGATGCGCGCTCTAACCAATTGAGCTACAGGCCCACAATTAGGCACACGGGGACTCGAACCCCGAACCCTTGGATTAAGAGACCACTGCTCTACCAATTAAGCTATGCACCCTTATATAAAAAATTGGTCCAGCCGCAGGTTCCCCTACGACTACCCTGTTACGACTTCGCACCAGTCCTTAGCTTTAATGTTATAAGCAGTAATTTTAATCTAGAATAAAACAAATTAATTGATATTAATAAGTACAGAATATTAAAAGAATTATAATCCTCTACTTATGTCAACCAAAACTAATTTCCAGCGCGTGACGGGCGGTGTGTACTAGGGCTGAGGGGGTATTCACCGTGCCATTCTGATACACGATTACTAGCGATTCCAACTTCATGTACCCAATTTTCAGGGTACAATCTGAACTAAGATACGTTTTTTGAGTATTGCTAAAATTTACATTTTCGCTTCTCTTTGTACGTACCGTTGTAGCACGTGAGTAGCCCAGCCCATAAAGGTCATAACGACTTGACATCATCCCTGCCCTCCTCTTAGATTTCCTAAGCAGTAAACTTACAATTAAGTTAGGGGGTTGCGCCCGTTAAAGGAGTTAACCTAACATCTCAAAACACGAGCTGACGACAGCCATGCAACA
>DEHS01000059.1 GCA_002352055.1 Legionellaceae bacterium UBA2794 | reverse complement strand
GCCGGTCTCATTTATTATCAGCAATCACTTTATCTAAAGTAGCCGCCGTTTGACCCCCATACAAGGTTTTAACCAAGGTTCCTTCAGGGTTGAATACAAAGGTGACCGGAACCCCTCTTATATCTTCCAAATCCATTTCCCGAGCAGGATTATTAATAAGGCTGGGATAACTGATATTAAATCGGCGAATGAGATTTCTTTGCTGGAATAATGGAAGCTCATCATAATTTACGGCAAACAAAGCAACAGGATCGTTCTTATGTTGGCTGTAAAATTGATTGAACTGGGGGATCTCATCAAGACAGGTTTGACACCAGCCAGCCCAGTAATTAATAAATACCCATTTTCCTTTAAGTGTAGAAAAAGGTATGTCTTGACCTTTAGTGTCTTTCAACATAATTTCGGCATGACCTATCGATGCTGTAATTAACGTACTCAATATACCGGCAAAAATATAATGGCTCAGTGATTTCATATCATTCTCTCGGGACGGGACTCGAATCTATTATATTACGTGTACCATATCAGGCCAAGGGATGTAAATGAGGCAATATTATTATTGCCTCCTGCAAGGACTTAGTTGATAGTAGCTGATTGTAAAAGCTCAGTGCGTTCACTTTCATTTTCTGATGGCTTATTTTTAGAAAACAAGCTGTTTCTTAATAATCCACTGGATAAAGGACGTTCTCCTCTTTGCTTACGCCAATCCAGCACTGCGGGTTTTAGCTCAGAACTGCATGCATCCTCTTCAATCGGAGCTCGGTACGGATTGCGAGACCGTTCATCCAGTTCAATTGCGCGTAGTTTCTCTGTAGGTAGTGGAAGCAATGAACCGGGATAAAGGTAAGAAAAAAGGCGTAATTTGGCAACTAATATAAATGCTGACCACTTACTGGTTAATTCGGTATAGCCGTTAGCTGCAGGATTAGCTCTAATGGCATCATATTCGGTGGGTGATATGGTCTGGGTTGTGGCAAGGTTCGTACGATAATATATTTTATTCGCACTGAGAACAATTAAGGGTTGATGTTGGCGAATAGTATAATCAATATCCGGCAGGTGTTTTAAACCGCCAAAATTATTCTGCGACGGTACATTGCCTCCATTAAAAACCTGGTGGAGATCATTTAGAGATTCGGTCATTCCTGCCAGACATTGCTGACGATTGTGTCCATTTAAACAGCTATTGAATTTACCGTCCCCTCGCGCTCGAATAGGAGGCTCCAAAGGGTTGGGATTTGGATTATAGGGTCTTGATGTATAGGCACCAATTCGATTAATTTCATCATGCAGATTATTGGCTAAAATGCTTCCCCATACGCCGAATCGATCTTGCAGTTTGACTCTTAAGTCACCCACCATGGACATATGTCCGGTAGCAAAATGATCGCTGTAGTAATGGAAAGTAAATAATTCCATGGAATAGGACTGGGCTTGAAGACGATCCACAAAATCATTAAGTACTTCTTTGGTTAACGTTTGATGAGTTAGTGCAAAATAGTTTTTAATGGCGTACACATCGGGATTTAGCGATTGATAATAGCTGTCTTGCGCCAGTTGCTTTAGCTCATAAGCCAAACGGGCATAGCGCAACGCAATAGCGTGTCCTAACATATATACTTTAATAGACCATGGAGTAAAATGAGTCTGATTTCGAGTAACCATTTCCCCATAATTTTTTACCCGTAAATAGAGCATCAATTGTTGTGCATAAAAATTTAAAGAGTTTGAGAAAGGAATGTAAGTTGAGTTGTTAATTTTATAGATTCGCTCAATCATTTTTCGAGTTACGTCAGGTGCGGCAAGGTTGTTATACGCCGTTATTAATGCAACTTCTTCTTCCTCAGTAATCTCCTGATTGATAAGGTAATGCCCCAGGTCAGACGCTTTTTCAAAACGTTCGCAATGAGGAAGATTAAGCGTCATAGTCCAGTTTTTCTGAGTAAAATAATCAGCAGCCATGGCCATAATCTCGCCCGCTGACAGCTCCAGTTCCATGGGTTCGGGCAAGTTATTTTCACCAAAACGTTGCAGCCGTAAATAAAACACCCCAGTCTCTTTATCGATGCGTAAATAACGCGTATTGTTTATATTATTAAGACGTAATTCGTTACCTAATTCGGTATGTTCGTTAGTATCCATCAGATCTCCGTTCTTTTATTTTCCTTAAATGTTTTAGCACGTGCTAAATAGGACTATTATTTTCCTGATAGGAAAAAATGCCTTATTGGACTATGCTATAACTATTAAATTTAGAAGAGATTATTCATGTTAGCAATTGATGTGAAGCGATTAATTAACGGGTTATTAATTCATGAAGGTGCGGGTGTTAAATTGCATCGGTACATTGGTGTCGATCGAAGCAATGATTTGGAACCCTTTTTGTTATTCGATTACTTTGACAGCACTGNNTGGCAGGTTTTCCTCCTCACCCTCATCGCGGATTTGAGACAATTACCTATCTTTTTCATGGTGAGATAACCCATGAAGACAATAAAGGACACAGAGGGACTATTGGGGCTGGTGATGTGCAATGGATGACTGCCGGGAAAGGTATCGTTCATTCTGAAATGCCCTCATCTCACAGTGGCAGATTGCAAGGATTGCAGTTATGGTTAAATTTGCCCGCCGCCGAAAAAATGCGCGAGCCTCGCTATCAGGAAATGTCGGGTGCCCAATTACCGGTAGAGGGCGATAACTCTGGCGTTAAAATAAAAGTTATAGCCGGGACTACCGATAAGGGAACCACCTCACCCATCGTAGATATTGCCACTAAACCCTTGTTTTTTGATATATCGATGCGGGCAGGTTCCAGTATGCAACAGCGTATACCGCCCAATAATCAGGCCATTTTATTTGTGGTGAGTGGTGAAGTGGATGTTGCTGGTAAAAAAATAAATCATGGGGTGCTGGCTGAGCTATCATCTGGGGAGCTGCTGACTTTAAACGCAAACGAGACGAGTCATTGTTTGCTCATAGCTGCTACAAAGCTCCATGAGCCTATAACCCGTCACGGTCCCTTTGTAATGAATACGCAAGAGGAAGTGATGCAGGCCCTGGATGATTTTCGCAATGGTAATTTCTAGTGCGATGATTGGTGCATAAAATACGACTTTATAGAGAATAAAAATTGCGAAATGTTTATTAATATGACATTATGATGGCATTATGGGTTTTATGGATTTTCTATGTTAAAAAATGTTGTATATGCATCTCTTGTTCTAATGACATCAAACCTTTTTGCAGTGCAGGTTATTGAGCTTAATCAAGCGCCATTAAGCAGTATTCAGCAGTTTTCTTTGTCACAAAATACTAAAAAGGCAGGGGTAAACAAGACTGCAATTGCGGAAAACACCCTGCAACAAATTTATCAGACTAAAGAGGCTAACCAGACTGTAATTCGATATCAACAGCTATATCGTGGCATTCCTGTGGTGGGGGCTCAAGCAATAGTAATGCGTCAGCATGGCATCAGTGCCAGTGCTCAGAGTACGGTTAATGGTCATTTAATAAACGATATCGTGATTGATACAACGCCGGGAATTGATTCTCATCAGGCAATAGAATTAGCCAAACACTCTTTCTTTGTTTCTTCACCGTCCGGTAATACCTATCAGGATAGTGCGCAGTTGCAAATCCGTGCAGATGAAGATGCGCAGCTATCATTGGTATATCTAGTCTCTTTTAAAACGAAAAACGATCAGGATAAGCCAGTCTGGCCTTTTTTTGTAGTAAATGCCCAAACCGGTGAAATTACTATGCAATGGGACAATGTTAAAACGCTACTGGACAGTGGACCTGGCGGTAACGAAAAAACCCACGAATATTGGTATGGAAAAGATGGACTTCCAGGCCTGGATGTTACAGCTCAAGGCGAACAGTGTGTGATGGAAGTTCCCGCGGTCAAATTAGTCAATCTGACATCAGCGTGGGATTGGAACAATTTATACACTACCGCCTTTCAGTACCCTTGTAACCAGAATAAGGAAGAGAATATTAATGGTGCTTTTTCGCCGGTTAATGACGCTTATTATTTTGGGAACACTATAGTTGATATGTACAAAAATTGGTACGGGTTAAATGCTTTGCAATTACCCAATGGTAATCCGATGCAATTAATTATGCGAGTACATTTTGGTAAAAATTACGACAATGCTTTTTGGGATGGTGAATCCATGTCCTTTGGTGATGGAACTAATTTCTATCCCTTGGTGTCTTTAGATGTTGCTGGTCATGAAGTCAGTCATGGTTTTACCGAACAGCATTCTAATCTTGAGTACCATGATGAATCTGGTGCGATAAATGAATCATTTTCTGATATGGC
The DNA here is from genome assembly GCA_002352055.1 of Legionellaceae bacterium UBA2794. GTDB lineage: Bacteria > Pseudomonadota > Gammaproteobacteria > Legionellales > Legionellaceae > Legionella. The sequence goes on along the minus strand of DEHS01000059.1, from coordinate 36,699 downwards.
AGGTCAGGCGTCACGTGCCTATTTGTTAGAGACCTTGCCCCAATTATATGGAAAAGCATATTTAAATCCGACTCAAATTACCTGGGGTATTGGTGAAACCATTATCAAAGGTACCGAATCAAAAGCATTACGATTTATGGATAATCCGTCATTAGACGGCTACTCTGCTGATTGTCTGGATAAAAAATTGGCAAATCGGAACATGGGCGCATGTAAGATTAGTTATCCTGAGCTGTTGAGTTTTGCTAAAAAGAATTTCCCGGATATCAGAGACAGGCAAAGCTTTATAGTACATACGGCGAGTGGTATTTTTAATAAAGCGTTCTATCTGATGTCGCAAAAAATGGGTATTAAAAAGACTTATCAAATAATGATTTTGGCAAACAGTCAGCATTGGACTCCAGTGACCAATTTCAAACAAGCTGCTTGTGGCGTGATTTTTGCTGCTTGGCAGCTTGATGAAAACATGCTAATGCTTCATTCAATATTTCATCAGGTAGGCATTGATACGTCAGCTTGCGGATAAACACACTAAACAGTACGATTTAGTGCCAACAAGGTACCTTTTTTTTTCAAGGGTACCATGAATGTTTCGGCTCATGTTTTTGCATACAGTATAATGATATAATCACCTGAGCATTAAATGGCGCTCTGGGTCTTATCGGAATACACCCAGACCGAATTCTGATTCGTACCAATCGGAATTGATAATTAATTTAGATAGAGAACATTGAATGGCCATTTTTTTTATTACGCTTGGCATCCTCGTATTAAGTTTTTCTTGTGTGGCTGTGATGATCCTGAAACTGGTTCGCGCCCCTCAAGAGCCTTTGTCTTTTATTAATTATATTAAACTGTTCTTCAGTGGAATTATTGCGTTTATTGCAGACACTCTGGGTGTTGGCAGTTTTGCAGTTAACGTTGCACTGGCAAAAATGCTTGGTACTTTTCGTGATGATGAACTCCCGGCCGTAAATAATGGTGCGCAGGTCATCCCAGGCACTATAGAGTCTTTATTTTTTATGCACCTGGTTGACGTTGATTTAACGACCTTACTCACGCTGGTTTCTGGTGCGTGTATTGGTGGTTTACTTGGAGGGTTTGTCGTAAGTCAGCTCAGCAAGCAAGCTATTCGTCTTGCAATGGTCTGTTCTTTTGCCTTGATTATCGCCTTATTAATTTCTCATCAATTCAGGTTATTACCGGTCGGTGGTGATTTGATTGAATTACATTCCTGGAAATTGATTATTGCCTTTTTTGCACTAGTCATTTGTGGGGCATTAACCTCAGTAGGTATCGGGCTATTTGTTATGGTTCAAGGGGTTTTGTTTGTGATGAATATTTCCCCCGTAGTTGCTTTTCCCATTATGACCACAGCTGGTGCGATGCAACAGCCGCTAACGACGCTGGTTTTTTTACAGCAAAATAAAATTCCTTTGAAAAAGACTTTGATTTTGAGCCTATCAGGATGTATTGGTGTATTGATTACCTTACCTATTTTTTCAAAACTTACGATTACCTGGCTTCATTCGTTACTTTTATGTATCCTGATTTATAATTTGATTGCTGTAGGACATACTTATTTACGTAATCGCCCTGCTCGGTTTTATTCCAAACAAACTGCGACACTTGCCGTGCTGGATTAAATGAACTGCTGTACGTCAAAGGGATTGATGTAATGAATAAAATTATCGCATTTATTTTAATTCTAGCCTGCACTTGTTCTCTTCATGCAGGAAATAAACAGTTCGACACCATGGTAATCTTTGGTGACAGTCTGTCGGACAATGGCAATTTGTATCGTTATATGTGGAATAAATTGCCCTTATCGCCGCCTTATTACGCCGGTCGATTCTCTAATGGTCCTCTTTGGATTGAACGATTGTATGATTCCTATTATCAGGAAGACTATCGGGTGGGATTTCAGGATTATGCAGTAGGTGGAGCAGGTGCAGTATTATCTTATAAAGAAAATTTACCCTATACGTTAACTTTTGAATTAAACAATTATTTATACTGGCATACGTATGGTAAAAAAGAAACCAGCCTATACACCATCTGGATTGGTGCTAATAATTATTTAAATGGTCCAACAAATGTTGAGTCTATAACCGACTCGGTGGTCGCTGCTATAGGTAACGTTGTAGAGCGCATAATTGGCTACGGGGGTAACAAATTTTTTCTGGTTAATTTGCCGGACCTGGGTCGAATTCCACAGGCTCGCGATATGAAATTACAACCACTATTGACTCAACTGGTTGACCTGCACAATCAAAAGTTAAGCTTACTGGTTAATGCTCTTCGTCAAAAATATCCTGATGTAATTTTTATTTATTTTGATGTTCACTCGATTTTTAAAGCAGCACTTGATCACCCCAGTGACTTTGGTCTCAGCAATGTAGAGGATTCTTGTTATCTTGGCAGTTATACCGGATGGTTGCTCCCATTTAAACCGGATGATGAATTATTATTTTCCTTTTTAAAGCAACAGGATAAACGTTTCGATACGAAACAATGGGATATTATTCGAAATAATCCAGTGTTGAGAGAGGCTGCATTAGTCAGTTTTACCCATACATTACTGCCTTATACGTATCAAGCTAAGGAGTTGAATTGTGAGGGATTTCTTTTCTGGGACAGGGTTCATCCTACCGCGACGACCCATAGTTATATCGCTCAAAAAGCACGCGAGTTGCTCGATGAGTCAGGAATAGAGGCTGTGTTTGCAGAAACCAAACCCGAATCCACCGCACTTCTCTAAGCATCAAGAGTATCAGGAGTTAGACATCTATAGTATAATCAGCGCAATTTTTAGATAACAGTGCGCGTATATGGATGAAGAAGTTAGTAAATCACAGAAAAAAAGAGATGCCGAGGCCTTAAAGAAAGTAGGGGTAAAATTTATTGATCTCAGCATGGCAAAACTCAATTTATTGCCACTTCCTGATAATTTACGCAAAGCAATTGTTGATGCAAAAGCTATTAAAAGTAATGGTGCGAAACGACGTCAGGCGCAGCTTATTGGCAAGCTGATGCGGGCTGCGGATTTTGAGGCAATTCTTGCCGCTTACGATAATATCTTAGAGGAAGACAGTGCGGTTACTGCCAACTTTCATGAAGTGGAGATTTGGCGTGAGCGACTTATTAGCAATGATAAAGAGGCATTAACTGAATTTATCAACCAGTATGAACCCGAAGATGTTCAACAATTAAGGCAGTTAATTAAAAAAGCTGTTGATGATCATCTTAAAGAGAAAAATACTGGTGCTGCCAAGGCTTTGTTTCGTTTCCTAAGGTCCATTATTATATGAATTTCTCGCTCTTTATCAGCTGTCCCCGCGGCCTTGAATATCTTTTGGAAGAGGAGGTTAAAGCCTTAGGATTAAGGGTTAATCGGGTAAGTCCTCAAGGTGTCTACGGCGAAGCAAGCTTATTAATAATTTATCAGCTATGCCTTTGGTCACGGATAGCCAATCGAATCCAGTTGGTTTTATTCAATGGCCATACTGCCAATGAACAAGCGATTCATCAGTTATGTACCAATTTTCATTGGCAAACTGTTTTTTCACAAGATAAAACTATAGCGATTGAGTTTCATGGTGCTTCAGAGCAAATACGAAATACCATGTATGGGGCACAGGTCGTTAAGGACGGAATAGTCGATCACTTTCGCCGTTTAAACGGATCACGTCCTTCAGTAGATAAAGAAAATCCCCAAATTAGAATTCATGCCCATTTAAAAAATGAGCAGTTGACCGTAAGTTTTGATTTGACTGGATACAGTTTGCATCAACGAGGTTATCGCCTAAAGGCGGGTTCGGCTCCATTAAAAGAAAATGTGGCTGCCGCCTTATTAGTTAGGGCAAAATGGCCTGAGTTAGCGGCGCAAGGCTATGCCTTGCACGATCCATTTTGTGGTTCGGGCACATTGGTTATTGAGGCTGCGATGATGGCTGCTCACATAGCTCCCGGCTTATTACGACACGATCAATCAGTACAGTATTGGGCACAACATCAAAGCGCATTATGGGAAAAATTACGGCATCAGGCCTTAGAGCAGGTTAAGCCCGTTTCCATGGTTTTTCGTGGAAGCGATGTAGACCCAAAGGCTGTGACCGTGGCACGTGCCAATGCGGAGCGTGCAGGTGTTGCACCCCTGGTTCGTTTTGAAACCTTATCAGTAAAGGAAAGTACTGCAGATAACGATAGAGGGCTTGTGGTCTGTAACCCTCCTTATGGTGAGCGTTTGGGTGAAACGACCCAATTGGTGCCAGTTTATCAACAGTTGGGAAGGACACTTCATACTCATTATTCAGGCTGGAAGGCAGCGGTATTGACTTCAAATCCGGTACTGGCTAAAGCCATGGGTTTGCGTGCCAGTAAACAGTACACCCTTTATAATGGTCCGTTGGAATGTAAATTATATTGTCTCGATATTTCCCCTGCCAATGAGTTGAAAGGTACGATGAGCAGTACTCTTTCTCCCAATGCACAAATGCTACTGAACCGTTTGGAAAAAAATCACCAACATCTTGGTAAATGGGCAAAGAAAAATAACATTTCCTGTTATCGCGTCTACGATGCTGATTTACCAGAGTACGCCTACGCTATTGATTTATATAATGATTACGCTGTATTACAAGAGTATGCTGCTCCTTCCAGCATCCCTGTTCACAAGGCGGAGAAGCGCAGCCTGGACGTCATGCAGGTAGTGCCCCGTGCTTTGGGTATACCTGCTGAAAAATTGATTGTGAAGCAACGAAAGCAGCAAAAAGGTGCGGAGCAATACCAGAAGATGGATCACAAGCATCAGACCATAGTCGTTTCCGAAGGTCGTGCGCAGCTGAAAGTAAATTTATATGATTATCTGGATACTGGTTTGTTTCTTGACCATCGTCCTTTAAGGCTGGGGTTTGCTCAATTAAAACCGGGAACTCGTTTTCTCAATTGCTTTTGTTATACCGCCAGTGCCAGTGTGCATGCAGCCCTGGCCGGAGCTATAACCACCAACGTGGATTTATCGAATACGTATTTGCGTTGGGGGGAGGATAACTTCAGATTAAATCATCTTGATTTATCGCGTCATCAATTCGTATCGGCGGACTGTCGTGAATGGTTGAAAATCACTCGTGATCGCTTTGATGTAATATTTCTTGATCCGCCCAGTTTCTCAAATTCAAAACGGATGACGGATACTTTGGATATTCAACGGGATCAAGTGACGCTAATTAATTCAGCGATGCGCTTGTTAAATCCTGATGGTATTTTATACTTTTCAACCAATTTACGGCAATTTAAACTCGACGCCAGTTTGATGGAAAAGTACGCTGTTCAAGACATTACCATGCAAACCATTGATCAGGATTTCAAACGCAATAATAAAATTCATCAATGCTTTAAAATGACTATGCGGCAATTTGCCACAGGATCTTAATAGCAGATGATTTTTTGATTAATTTATGTTCCTTATGACACCGCCGTCCCAGACGGCGATGTTACTGCTCTATAACGTGTTTTCCTCAATGGTTGGCCCATAAATTTTTTCTTTTAAAGAACTCATGAGTCCGGCCATAAAAAACAGNNCTGGTTCAAATTAGCAAAAAAAGCAGGCTTTTTCCCTTCAACAAAGTGGCCATAAAGCTGAATTCCCCAACCCACTACAAACGTAATAAGAAACGCCCAAACCCCAAAAGTGGTGGGACCATAATAATTAAACCAGCTTGCTATCCATAGTAGAATAATAAATACAAGCGTTAAGGGGAGCGCCAGTTGCCAATTAAGTCTGAAATAATAAATCAATACCACCAGTGATGTAAGACAAGCTAAATTGGTACCGTATACCCCAGGTATTATAATTTTAACAAAGCCTAATAAAATCATGAGAGAAAGAATAATTAAAGGCACACCAATAAGATGGGTGTAGCGCGTTGTAACATTCTGATGATAAGCAGNNTTGCTCAATAAATGGCCTCATATGCAAAATCCTTAATAATTATCCTTATGAAAACATAGCACATTTTACGAGAAGTACCAAAGAGACTTTGGATGGCGGTAAGTACTCAGCCAAAAGATAAGGCTAGACATTATTTATTATTAATAAGAACAAATTTTAAGTATAATGCCACTAATTAATGCTATTATTAAAGTATGTTTTAAAACACCGAGTTTTATATGTCAAATAGTAAATGGGAAAATATTCATCGGGCCCATTCAGAACAAGCTGAGGTAAGCAAATACAGTGAATATTTCAAAGAGCATTTTATTGAACATCTGACAAAAGAACATGATCCTAATGGAGAAAAAAATCAACCGGATACGATACTCAAGGCCGGGCAAAGCTCAATTGGAAATTTATCCCGTATATTTGATTCTTTTTCTTGCCCAGTTCCCTCATATGAGCAAATGAAAGAAATTTATGATAAAAAAATGTTAACAGAGCATATGCAAGAAATTTTAAATGAGGTACTACCTGATTTGTTGAATGAAGACTNNAAGACAGAACTGCATTGCATCCAACAGTCATTAATGCAATTGGGAATGATTATCAATTACTAAAAACAAGAGGTACAGAAGGCGAGATTGCAGAACAGTTTGTCAAAGCGATTTTTGTTAGTTACGCTCAGAAAATATTGGATAATACAACTGACAATGCTAAAAAAATTGAGGGGTTTAGCTCAATTTTTCCGGCCATAGAAAAACTAGGTCAGAAGGCAACACTTAATGGTTTACCTAAAATTTCAGATCCGAAAGACAATAAATCTTTAGATGAAATACACCAAATGTTAATCGAATTTCAAGATTTGATAAAACAGGCTAAAAACACCGGGATTAATATACCCAATGTAGAATCAATTTTAAGTAATCTGGAGACAGGAATAGGTTGGGTTGATCCTAATAATGATGACTTAAGCGGTGTAGCTGAAGAAATTAGAAGAGATAAGGTTATTGGTAGTTATGATAAAGCTGTAGATTCTTTTGTTAATGGCTTAGGCAACAATATTCAAATGAAACCAGCCCAGCCGGAAGAGGCCAATTGGTTTATAAAAATACTGCGATTTATTACCGGTAATGAGCAGTTATTGCAAAGTAAAGATGAAAAACGATATAGCCGTCAAATGGAAATTATACCCAAAATAAATGAGTTTCAGAAAAAATTGGAGTCGACACAAAGTGTTTCAGCTGCAAATGCTGAAAATACAAACGAACATGATGTTTCTCAGAGTCCGACTAATAAATTTTGAATTGGATATGCCGTGAGCTAGTCACGGCTTCATCGAAATCATTTGACTTTAATATCACTATTAATGATGTCTTCTTAAAAAACGAGTCATTTTTTGAGGTGATAGCATATCATCAGAATGAATAGCCATAGCCATAATACCATCATCCCCTAAATTGTAATCACAAGCCCAAGTATCTTGTTCAATTTCTTCGGGAGTTGGATTGCCGGAGAGGATGGACAGCAGCTCATTGCTATGTTCTAAGGATTCATCTTCGGATTCAGCCTCAACGGGGCCAACCATAAATACCCAGTTCACTTCAGTATTGTAATTACTTATATTGTAAGTCAGGTAAAGTCCATCTATAATTTCACCCGACATAGTTAAGCCTTCGCTCTGAATTGCGCCAACTCCCGGACAGACCAGTGTGTTTTGAGTTGCATATGCCGAGCCTGCAAGAATAAGAGTACTAACGATAGTTGCCAGCTTTGATTTGAACTTCATGTTTACAATCTCCTTATTACCTCGTTAAAAATCCACGCAGAGAGTAACAAGAGCTTATTAGTGATGCAACTGTTTGGGGGTATAATTATGTTTTAACCTAAACTATATTTTCCTATCAGGAACAATACATTACCTGCCCCTGCTGCTCCAGGGATATAGGTTGCGCCAATGGATAATTTTTTATAGAACACTGAGGCCCAGGGTATTATCCCTGCAATAGGTATATTGTGATTAATATCAACTCTGGAGGTAACTATTACGGAATAACCAATACCCGCTTTTATATTTTTAGTAAATTGTGCCATCTTTAAATAGGCATACCCTACCGCTGGTTCGAGATGGTCGTGTGAATCCATGAACGCAATAGCGTATAGCCCATGAAAATTCTTTTTCTCATCAAAAAAGCCTCTACCCAGGCCGCCGCCCCAAGCGTTTTCATTAAAGGATTTAATTTTTTCAGGGCGATAGGTGTACCGGTTATGCCAGGCATATCCGGAAAAATAAAGCTCATCATTTCCTTCGGTCCATACCTGATGTAGCCTGTGACAAATGGGTTTAAGAAAAGAGATCCAATGCGTGCAGCTCTGGGGTGTATCTTCTGCGAAGAGGTTTATTGAAATAAATAATAAGGCAGCGGCAATCAGTTTTCTCATTCAGATATTAACCTTCTTTGGGGTTTCTCCCAGCCTTAATTTAGTGATAGAGTTAAAGTGTGACAGGTTTTAGTTATAAGGATATTTAACCAGACTTTCAAAAGCGAATGCTCGCTGATGATACAAAAGTCATAAACCTAAGAGCATACTACCATGGACTTGTTTCGCAAAAAAGATATCTCTGAATCATTAGACGATGCTGAGTCGCATCTGGCGAAATGCCTGACCGTATTTGATCTTACCTTTTTAGGAATTGGAGCTATTATTGGAGCGGGGGTTTTCATATTAACCGGTATCGTCGCTGCCACTCATGCAGGCCCCGCAGTTATAATATCTTATGTCATTGCAGGACTTGCTTGTGCTTTCGCTGCCCTATCTTATGCTGAACTTGCCGCCTCAATCGGTGGTTGTGGTAGCGCATATGGCTATGCTTATGCAGGTTTTGGCGAGCTTTTAGCCTGGATTGTTGGTTGGGATTTACTATTAGAATATTCGATCTCAGTCTCTGCAGTTTCCGTTGGTTGGAGTGGGTATGTAAAAGATTTCCTTTTATCTATAGGGCTCACTATTCCAGGGTATTTGTTACATGGGCCGTTAAATGGAGGGCTGTTTAATTTACCCGCGCTGTCTATTATTACGGCTTTAACGATATTATTAATTCTGGGCGTCAAATCCAGTACCCGATTTAATAATCTCATGGTGGCGGTAAAATTATTAGTCATTCTTCTTTTTATTGTTGTGGCTTCAACTGAGGTTAAGGTAGAGAATTGGTCTTCATTTATGCCTTTTGGTTGGGCAGGGGTAATGAAAGGCGCGTCGTTAATCTTTTTTGCGTACGTAGGCTTTGATGCAGTATCTACTGCCGCCGAAGAAGCCATTAATCCCCAGCGTGATTTGCCCCGCGGCATTATTGGATCTTTAGTCATTTGTACCATTTTATATATAATTGTTGCCGGATTATTGACGGGTATCGCCTATTATCCTACTTTGAATGTTTCCTCTCCGATTAGTCATTCACTATTGGTACTCGGTTATAGGACAGTTGCAGGTCTTGTTGGCGTAGGGGCGGTGGCAGGTCTTACTACTGTGATGCTGGTTTTATTCTATGGTCTAACGCGGGTATTTTTAGCGATGGCACGAGATGGACTATTGCCGCGTATATTTGCCAGGACTAATTCGACAACAAAAACACCAATCCGTATTATTTTATTATGCGGGTTGATTATGGCGTCAATTGCGGCCATGGTCCCCATTGGGGATTTGGCAGAATTAGTTAATATTGGAACTTTATTTGCTTTTANNACCCTTATATGCCCAGGCCTTTTAAAACACCCCTAATGCCGTATGTTCCTGTATTAGGAATAATCAGTTGTTTTTATTTAATCATCAATTTACCTGGAGTCACCATGCTTCGGTTTGCCATCTGGATGGTCATTGGAATTATTATTTATTTTGTTTACAGTCGGAAAAACAGTCAATTGGAAGTGATAATTGAATCGGAATAATCAGTAATAGGATAGCTCTATGGCACCTGCGACAATGGCAGCTGCAGGAATAGTAAGAATCCAGGAGAAAAAAATACGTTTTAATACTGGCCAATGGGTGCCACTAAAACCACTGATTAATCCTACTCCGGCAATTGCCCCTGTTACGGTATGAGTGGTTGATACCGGAACGCCAAATTCAGTGGCGGCAAAAATGGTGATCGCAGCCCCAGTCTCTGCAGCACATCCTTTCATTGTGTTTAATTTGGTGATTTTGTGGCCCATGGTGTGAACAATTCGCCATCCGCCAAATAAAGTTCCCAGACTTATCACCGCATGACATGAAATAACGACCCAGAAAGGCACATAAAAATCACCCTCAATCCATGCTGCTGAAAATAAAAGTATTGCAATAATGCCCATTGTCTTCTGGGCATCATTTCCACCATGGGTCACACTTAATAATGCCGAGGATGCTAATTGGAATCCTTTAAATAGCTTATTGAGTTGTTTTTCGGACTTATGTTTTAATAATCTTGTGAGAAGATGAGTAAAACAGTAGCCAATAAATAATCCTAATGCGGGAGACAACACAATTCCGATAGCAACTTTAAAAAATCCCGCCAGTTTTAACGTGGAAAACCCGCCTTTTGCTATTGCTGCACCCGCAAGGCCGCCAATTAACGCATGTGATGAGCTGGATGGGATACCATAATACCAAGTAACCAAATTCCAGAAGATCGCACCTATTAATGCCGCTAATATAAATTGAGGATCTACCAGCGAGGTATCGATAAGGCCATTACCTATTGTTTTGGCCACGGTTAAATTAAATACCAAAAAGGCGATAAAATTAAAAAAGGCAGCCCAAAGCACGGCCTGGCGCGGGGTTAAAACGCCCGTGGTCACTATAGTCGCTATGGAGTTGGCGGCATCATGAAAACCATTAATAAAGTCAAAAATAAAAGCAATGAATATGACGAAAAGGATAAATAAAGTGTGGTAATCCATACAGATTTTCCCTGTTATTAGAAATAGTAACTGCTTTTAGTCATTAATTTGGACATTTGAGTCATTAATTGCCTTACAACAAAAGGAAGCTTTATGGCGCCTGCTGCAACCGCTTCTTCAGCATGATGTGCTTCATCATCCTGCATGCGCTCAAGTATTGCCTTGGTTTTATTATCTTCTGACGGTATTCCTTTAAGGTGATTTTGTAAATGGGAGGAAACCTGTCGTTCCGTTTCCGCAAGAAAGCCCAGGCTTATTTTATCACCGGCAAGTCCTGCTATAGCCCCCAATAATAACGAACCGCCATACCAAATGGGATTCAAAATACTGGGCTTGCTCTCTAATTGGCTTAACCGCTCTTCACACCAGGCCAGGTGATCCAGCTCTTCAGCTGCAGCCTGAGCCATCTGTTCTTTTACATCAGTCAGTCGTGCGGTTAGTGCTTGACCTTGATATAAAGCCTGGGCGCAAACTTCCCCAGCATGATTTACGCGCATCAATCCTGCGATGTGTTTTTTTTCCTTATCGGTCAATGCGGTTTCGGCTATATCCCTGGCGGGTGAATAACGAGCTGTAATTCTTTTTGGAGGAGGCACCAGGGCTCGTAGTGCGTTATCAACTTCACTAATTAAGGTGTCAAGGAAACTCGCGTTTAGCATAATGACTTAAGAATAATGTGCAGAACTTTATCTTAACTTGTCCGAACATGAGTTTGAAGTCCTTTTGGGATTTAATTTAGCACGTTATTTTGGGTTCGAGCCCTATGTAACTAAGGCGCACAATTTGTACTATAATTTTGTTGAAAACAAAAAATGGAGAACAGGAATGTCTTGGCATCATAAGGGTGGAAATCTCACAGGTACCAGCGCATTACATCAATTTTACATGACTATCATCAATACAGTTCCTGATAGTGTTTATTGGGTCGATGTAGATTGTAATTTAATGGGCTGTAACAATAATTTTGTGGCGCTTCTCGGTCTCAATGAGCTGCGCGATTTTAACGGCACTCCATACGAACAGATGACCCGATTTGCTCGTTGGCCCAAGGCTCGAGTTGAATCCCTTAAACTGGATGACATGAATGTAATTTTTTCAGGAATTCCTCGTTACAATATCGATGAAAAGCCTATTTTTGATGACATTAAGGAAAAACTTTATTTAAAATCAACCCGGGTGCCTATGTTTGATGAAAACAAAAACATTGTGGGTTTGATTGTGGTTCTCACTGATGTCACTCAAATGAAGCATTTGGAAGCTGCGATTAAATCAACGGATAAAAGAAAACCCAAGACCAGGAAATCAACTAAAACAACCCAGTTGCCCAATGTTTTAATGATAGAAGATAATTTAATTGCACAAAATGTTGAAAAAGCATTACTCACCGCTTTAAATTGTCAGGTAGATATTGCAGAAACTGGCGACCAGGCTTTAGCACTTTTTGGCCCCGGAAAGTATGATTTAGTATTAATGGATATTGGACTTGAAGGCACCTCTGGATACGTTGTAGCCAAGCAATTGCGGCGCCTGGAGAAGGACACGAAATTTCATGTTCCTATTATTGCGCTCACGGGTTATGAAGCGGATGTGGTGAAATATGATTGTGAGCAATATTTTATGGAAGGTGCTATAACGAAACCTTTAACCAGCGAGCAAGCGGAACAGATTATTAATCATTATGTATATCACATAGACACTCCGGTACGAGGATTAAAAAGTACTCAATAACTTTTGTTGACACCATTAAAAAAGAACACTAACTTAAACACGATAATTATTTAAGGATAAATAAATGCAAGCACTTTATACTACTACTGCCACTACTCACGGTGGTCGCAATGGGCATGTCGAAACAAGTGATGGATTGCTCAAACTGGATTTAGCCATGCCCAAAGAGTTAGGTGGGTCGGGTGGTGCGACCAATCCGGAACAATTATTCGCGAGCGGTTATGCGGCCTGTTTCGAAAGCGCGATTCGTCATGTAGCCAAGCTGCACAAAATTGAATTGGGTGATGCGTCGATGACTTCAAAGGTATCCTTATACCCTACTGCGGAAAAAGGGTTTAAGCTGGGGGTTGAGTTGCATGCCCATATTCAAGGATTAAATCAAGCTGATGCGGNNAGTTTGCCCATACTCCAACGCGATACGTGGTAATGTGGATGTTGAATTAAAAGTATCCGTAAAATAAATGCTATAGAAAGGGCGAGTTCTATGATTTGTCTTTTTCCAGTGTTTATTTAGCCACTTAACCTGTATTACGATTTTGTCTAATACAGGATTACGAATTAATAGATTTTTAATCTATTTGTATCCCGTATAAGATAAAGTCATGTACGGGATAACCGACGAAAGCACCTGTTGTACTTAAAATGGCATAAAAAAGTTATTTCATTATCGTTCAAGTATTGCAGCTACGCCCATACCCCCTGCGGTACAAACGCTAATCAGAAGCCTTCCATTGCCTTTTTGCGCCAACATTTTAGCTCCAGCACCTACAATTCGCCCCCCAGTTGCAGCAAATGGATGGCCTAAGGCCAGGCTACCTCCTTTAACATTCATTTTAGTAAGATCAATACTTCCCAACGGCTCGTTTCTGCCTAGAACTTGTTGACAATATTCCTCAGATTCCCAAGCTTTAAGAGTACATAAAACCTGGCCTGCAAAAGCTTCATGTATTTCATAAAAGTCAAAATCCTGCAATGTGAGTTGATTTCGTTCCAGCAGCCGACTTACCGCGACAGTGGGCGCCATCAATAATCCTGCTCCATGAACAAAATCTACGGCGGCTACTTCACAATCTCTAAAATAGGCTAGAACCTTCAGATTATGTTCTTTAGCCCAGGAATCGGTGCCAAGCAGCACTAAGGAGGCTCCATCGGTTAACGGAGTGGAGTTACCCGCGGTGAGTGTTCCTTTGCTTGAACGATCGAAGGCTGGTTTTAATTGCCCTAATTTGTCAATGGTTGTATCGGGACGGGTAATGGTATCTTTGCTTAAACCATCGACTGGGGTAATCAGATCTTCATAAAAACCGGCATCATAGGCCAAAGCTGCATTCTGATGTGAGCGGAGGGCTAATTCATCCTGAGCCAGACGGGATATATCCCATTCTTTAACCATGAGCTCACAATGGTCACCCATAGATAAACCACTACGAGGCTCTCTTACCTCAGGAAGCTGTGGTTTTAAAAGACGCCATTTAAACTGTTTCAACAACGCCAGTTTTTCTTTAAATCCCCGTGCTTGTCGCCACTTAATCAGAAAATGAGTTAACTTTCGCTGACCAATGAGCGGAATATCTGAATTTGTGTCCGTTCCTCCTCCAATACCCGCTTCAATTTGTCCTGCGGCAATTTTTAAAGCCACAAGATTTACTGCCTCCAGGCCGGTGCCACAGGCTCTTTGAATGGTTAGCCCGGGGGTGTCTGGGGATAATTCGCTACCTAAAACTGCTTCGCGGGCAAGATTCCAGTCAAAGGGATGATTCATTACTGCTCCTGCGATAACGTCTCCCATTATTTGACCCTGAATTTTGGTTTTATTTATTAAATCCTTTAACACAATTTCGAGTAAGTCCTGATTGGATCGCTCTAAATAGAATGATTGTGATTTAACAAACGGGGTGCGTGCGCTGCTGATAATCGCTACTTTTGTGCTGCAGTCCATGAAGAACTCCATTAATAGTCCATATATTAAGATTATACTATAAGTATTAATTAAGGTCGGTTTGTAGGTCAAATCATGCAATAATTCACCTTAAAGGCTATAGTTAAATGAATTGTAATAACAAAGTTAATCATAACACCACAAGCTGGGAGATAACTTGGGTATCAATCAACTAGAGCATGAATTAGTTAGTCGCTTAATAGATTATAGCCATGCGCAAGTTACGTTATTTTCCTTTGGCAGATGTGTATTGGATCTGTTAAACGAGCATCCTGTCCTTCATGATAAAACAATAGCCTTATGGCAGTATAACTCCAATCGGGTATCAATAATTAGCTCTCGGGGCTTGCACTATGATCCCAGTTTATCTATTGCAACGGAATTATCCTTGTTGAACCAGATTAAACCCTTGGATGTATGTTATTTTTCAAGTCTTGATAATAAGGGCAATCATTCATACAGAATAGATATATATTTGGAAAAAACGCTGAACAATTTATATGGAATAAGTATTTGGTTTGATTTGCCTGAGAATAAATTTTTTACAAAGCATCCTTTTTTTAAAACTTTTTTGGGGGTAGTTAATCTTGGATTATTGCGGATAAATGGCAAACAACAGGAAACATTATTAAATACTATTCTTGAAAAAGCGGGTGACTCTGTTGAAATCACTGATTCACAAGCCATAATTCATTACGTTAATCCTGCTTTTGAAAAAATAACTCAATACAAAGCTTCCGAAGCAATGGGTCAGATGGTATCGACTTTATTACGTTCCCCGCAAGAAGATCTTGCTTTATTTAAGGAAATTAAACACCGTTTGGAACGAGGTAAAACGTGGCGGGGACAAATAAATTCACGAAAAAAAGACGGGAGTTATTGGGTGGCGCAGACAGTGATTGTGCCAGTAATGAATGATCAGGGGAAAGTGACACAACATATTGCGATAAAACAGGATATTACTGAGCAGGTAGCTCAGATTAATAAACTTAGAATAAGTGAGGCGCGTTATAGAAATTTAATGAATGCTGCCTCTGATGGAATTTTTATCCATGATTTAGAGGGTTTAATATTAGAAGTGAATACCGCGGGATATAAATCACTGGGATATACGCGTGAAGAACTTGAAAATGCGCATGTCTGGGATATTGAAGTAGGTGCATCAATTGAAGCCTTGAATGAAATGTGGCGTAATTTGCAACATGGTCCAGTCAACCTCGAAGGGAAACACCGTAAAAAGGACGGAACCATTTTTCCTGTCGATGTGCGATTAGGCATATTTAACGCTACCGGTAAAAAGCTGGTATTAGCTATTGTTCGGGATATATCGGCTCAAAAAGAATCGCGAGATACCATTAGAAAGTTGACTCGTGCTTTGGAACAAAGTCCGGTTTTAGTCATGATAACCGATATGATGGGAAATATTGAATACGTTAATGCCATGACTTTGGAGCAAACAGGTTATAGTTCTACCGAAATTATTGGTAAAAATATACGAATTTTACAATCAGGACAGACACCGCGAGAAACCTATTCATTGATGTGGCAACAAATATCAAAAGGTTTGGAATGGCGTGGGGAATTACTGAATAAAAATAAGCAGGGCGAGTTTTTCTGGGTGTCCATGATTATTTCTCCCTTACGCAATGAGGATGATGGTGTAACTCATTATCTGGCAGTGATGGAAGATATATCGCAGAAAAAAAGTTATGAGGAAATGCTAAAGCATCAGGCAACCTATGATAATTTAACCAATCTTCCCAATCGCTCTTATGGCTATAGTCGCCTGGAGCATGCTATTTCGCGTGCGCAAATAAATAAAAAAAAACTGGCCGTGTTATTTCTTGATTTAGACGAATTTAAACATGTAAATGATTCATTAGGTCATGCTGCGGGCGATGTTTTATTAAAGGCACTTTCTGAACGATATTTATCCATTATTAGAAAAATTGATACCATTTCCCGCTTAGGTGGGGATGAGTTCATGATTATTTTGGAAAATCTCAATCAGGATAAGGATGCAGAGTATATCGCTAAAAAATTTCAGGATATTTGTGAGGAGCCTTTTCGGATCGAATCTCAGGATATATATGTTTCTTCAAGTATTGGAATTGCTATTTTTCCTATCCATGGCACCGATGCAAAAACCCTGATGCGCAATGCGGATACAGCAATGTATCAAAGTAAATTACGGGGGAAAAACAACTGGACTGTATTTAAAAATATTATGGCTGAAATTGCGAGCAATCATATTCGGGTTAAATCGGAACTACATCAGGTATTAAATAAAAATGAACTGGAAATTTATTATCAGCCCATAATTTCCTTAAAGAGTAATATTATTGTTGCTGCAGAAGCCCTGCTTCGATGGAAGAGTGCTAAATTAGGCCCGGTTTTGCCGAATCAAATTATCCCTATAGCTGAAGAGACAGGTCTGATTATTCCTTTGGGCTACTGGATTTTAGAAAAAGTGTGCCAGCAAGCAAAAGATTGGCAATTACTTATGAATAAAGAAATACAAATTGCAGTGAATATTTCAACCCTTCAATTAAAACAAAAGGATTTTGTAAGTAAGGTTAAAGAAATTTTAGAGAAAAATAAATTGTCACCAGAATCATTAATTTTTGAAATTACCGAGTCTGCCTTTATCGATGACTCTAAATTTATCTTATCGCAAATCCAGCAGTTAAATGAAATGAATATAAATTGTTCATTAGATGATTTTGGTATTGGTTATTCATCATTGAATTACATTCGTAGCTATCCTTTTAAAAGNNTGAAAATAGATCGAGCGTTCATTCAGGGTATAACTACAAATAGTAATGATTTAAATCTGGTGCAAAGTATCGTTGCCATGTCGCGCACCCTAAAGCTTTCGGTGATTGCCGAAGGGGTTGAAACTTTAGAGCAATTAGAGCTGGTGCGCGCTATGAATTGCGACATGGTGCAGGGCTGGTATTTTTCAGAGGCTTTAAGTAATGATAATTTTTTGTTGTACTTCAATAAGTAATTCTGGAAACCGGTACCAAAGTATTGGAAGGTAAGACTACACATTATCGAATATCTCGTTATACTTTCATTTTTTGTAACTGGATTGGGTATGTATTCTTTAAATTGGCCTTATGTATATGGCACCCCTCGCACAACCGCTGGTTTTAAGTTAACTCCGGAGGATTTTCAGGTTAACGAATTTTTTGCGGGAACCTTTAGTGGTGAGGGGGAGCACATACTCCTCAAAATTGAAAAAAAAGGATTAACTACTGAAGACGTGGTTAAATCTCTTAGCCGCTTAATCAAAAAGCCAGCTAAATTAATCAGCTATGCTGGTTTAAAAGATCGTCATGCATTAACGACACAATGGCTGAGTGTTCATGCCCCAGGTGAGGAGATCGCAGGAATTGGTCAGCTGGAGGCCCCCGGGTGGCGAGTCCTGGAAAGCACGCGGCATAATAAAAAATTAAGACCGGGTTATTTGGCAGGTAATCAATTTAAAGTGTGTTTGCGTGAAATAAGTAATGAAGCGGATTTGCTTAAACGAATTAATCTTGTAAAAAGCTCAGGAGTTCCCAATTATTTTGGAGAACAACGTTTTGGTCGTGAGGGTGCGAATATATTAAGAGCAGAAGAGTTATTGGTTCAAGGCCGAAAAGTTAAAGATCGATTTTTAAAAGGAATATACTGTTCTGCAGCGCGCTCCTGGCTGTACAACCTCATTTTGGCGCGCAGAGTAAAGGAACAAACCTGGAATAAACCTCTTAATGGGGATGTTATGCAATTAACAGGTTCCAATAGTATTTTTGTTATTGATGAAGTAGACGCTACCATAATACAAAGAATTTCCGACCGTGATGTATCTCCTGCAAGTCCATTACCGGGTAAAGGAAAAGGTATGGTGAAAGGGGAGGTTTTGACTCTAATTAATGAAGTTTATGAGGAATGGCACCCTTGGATTACCGGTCTTTTACGACAGGGCCTGGAGGAAGCATGGCGGGCTAATATCCTGCATGTCTCCCAATTCGAGCATACCATCACGGATGGAACTGCAAATCTGTCTTTTTCATTGCCCGCTGGTGCTTATGCTACTGTGGTGCTCCGTGAGCTGGTGTCGTATTAATTTTATTCGGTAATTTCTCTTCAGAACATACCTTACTATAGGTTACCCCTAATTCTCAAAGAGCTTGACGACTCGAAAAAGAATAAGGGGTCCTTCTATTTTTTGCGTTGATATGCCTTAGTTTTATCTTTACCCGCTTGCTTTGCAGCATATAAGGCATGATCAGCCGCTTTTAGTATATCATCAATCGTTACCCCATGTTCGGGGGCTTCAGCTACCCCTGTTGAGATGGTAATACTGGGTAATAATCGGTCTTTAAAATAAATAGGGGTGCTTTTTAACTGCTCCCTAAACTGCTCTAATTTACTTACGGCATTGCGTAAGGAGGTATTTAGCAGAATGACTACAAACTCCTCACCACCAAAACGAAAAGACATATCGCTATCACGGAAAAATCTCTTTAATAATTCGCCCAGCAATTTTAGGGCTTCATCGCCAGCCAAGTGACTGTAGTTGTCATTAAATCCCTTGAAATTATCAATATCCAGCATCGCAACGCAAAGCGTGTTTTTTTCGCGAGCTATACGAACCAGTTCGCGTGAAAGAATGTCATTTAAATAACGTCGATTATAAAGATTGGTTAATGGATCATGTAATGATAATTCACTTAACGAGGTCCGTAGATTAATATTGGCCAAGGCAAGCTTTACTATATTACCGACAGACACCGCGATGTCCTGTTGATGCTGGGACAGTTTTTTGCCCTTGGGTGCGATTAAGTGAATAACGCCGATTAAATCATGCTGCACCATAAGGGGTAATGCGATATAACCCCCCTGAGGGGCACTAATATAATGGGCACAAGGTACAGATTTTCGTGGATCATCAACAAGATTAATGTTTGCTTCACGGATTGCAAAACAGTCCATAGGGGAAAATATTTGTGTCAGTAATTGATCAGCTCCCCACTGAATCACCGTTTCCAGTTGATTGCTTGTTTTGTTAAAAACAGACAAGCCACCGCTTAATTCAGGAAACAAATCTTGCAAGATTAAATTGATGCGCGGGTAGGCCTCTTCAACCGTCACACATATTTGCAATGATCGGTTAAGTTTATTTAATAAACTTTCATCATGCTCCAGGAGCTTTAATTCGTTTAACGTTCTAATTGTTTTTTCATTTAACTGCCGCATTCGTTCTTCATTTTCTATACGATCACTGACATCTTTCATTTGCAAAATAAAATTAATAGGGGTCCCGCTTTCATCGCGGATTAATGAAGCGCTTACCATGGCCCAAATAATACTGTTATCTTTTTGGACATAACGTTTCTCAAGATGAGAGATGCGCATTTTCCCTTTAAGTAATTGGTTCATCGCATCTTCAGTCATAGCGACATCTTCGTTATGAGTGATTTCAAGAATGGTTTTATGATGCAGCTCCTCATCACTGTAACCTAAAATATCCTGCATGGTGCGATTGGCATGAATGAACTTTCCCTCGGGGGATACGATTGCCATTCCTATTGGCGCATTTTCTATGGTATTACGAAAATTTTCTTCACTTCGCCTGAGATCAGAGAGTAAATTAGAGCTGTATAACTCTAAATAGGTAGAATTGACCAATAAGGTATGGGTCTCAGCAGTGCTAAATAGCAGAGTAGCAAAATAAAGGACTGCAGCACTAAAAAGAATGAAGGATAGTGGGCTTGGGAGTGCGAGGGATAAGATCAGCATCGCCAGCCAGATTGGAATCATGAATCCAATATAAGCCAAGTGGAACGTCAAGAGCTTGGAAGCAGGAGCACCTAATAGTCCGGTAAGAAATACAAAAATTACTAAACGATAAAAGGTATCATCTACATAAAAAAATAACATTCCCCCTAATGCCCATAAAAGACCGGATTGAATGCTGCTCAGTATAAAATAATTTTTCCAAAAAGTGGGGTGAATTAATCCTTTCTGTTTTAATTGTTTAAAATAATAAATTAAAACTCCGGAACGGGAAATGTGATTAAAAAGAAACATTACAGCCAGCCAAATAAGCAGTATTTTATGGCTGTTTATCTTATTCCACAGCAATATGGTAAACAGAAGTGTGGCAAAAAAATCAGCAACAATCAAAATAATATATTTTTTATAGGACTCTTTTACGAGTTTTTCGTAAATTTGTAATCGGGATATTCCTGGAAAGTTCATTCAATTTTCCTTGGTAANNGCCATTCCCTACACCAGTTTTTAAGTCCTGTTTCCTGTTAAATGCTTGGCATGAAACAGTAGATGATCCTCAATAAAAGAGGCAACAAAATAATAACTGTGATCATACCCCTGCTGAATGCGAAGTTGCAGAGGGACTTGTGCTTCATGGCACGCCTCTTTAAATAACTCAGGTTTCAATTCCTCAGCAAGAAAAGGGTCGTCGCCTCCCTGATCAATTAAAATCTCTCCGTGTGGCCATGGTTTATCGATGATAAGTTGACTTGCATCATATGCACGCCAATTTTCCTCATTAGTTCCTATATAGTTTAGCAGGGCATTTCTGCCCCATGGGGTCTTAGTGGGAGCACAGATGGGAGCAAAGGCAGACAGACTGCGATATTTATCCGGATTTGATAGGCCAATAATAAGTGCGCCATGGCCGCCCATTGAATGACCAAATATACCGCATCGCTCTTTATCTACAGGAAAATGATTATTTATCAAAAGGGGCAGCTCTTTACTAATATAGCTGTACATTTGGTAATGGGCTTGCCACGGAGTCATAGTAGCATCGACATAAAACCCTGCGCCTTCACCTACATTATCGGGCAGGGTTTCTTGTTTCGGGTCAACTCCTCTGGGACTGGTATCCGGAACCACAATAGCGATACCAAGCTGCGCTGCCATGCGTTGACTGCCTGCTTTGGTGATGAAATTTTGCTCATTACACGTTAAGCCTGAGAGCCAATAAAGGACTGGAACAGATTTCTCTTTAGCTGCAGGAGGCATGTAAATTGCAAAGCGCATGTCACTTTTAATGACAGCAGATCGATGACTGAATACTTTTTGAGTACCACCAAATGCGCCATGAGTTTCAATTAATTCAAGAGCCATATTGATACTTCCCTGTACGATTAAAAAGTAAGAACGGTGCGGATAGATTTTCCGCTATGCATTAATTCAAATGCTTCATTAACCTGCTCAATGGGCATCACATCAGTGATGAGCTCATCAATTGTAACCCTACCATCCATATACCAATCGACTATTTTTGGAACATCAGTTCTTCCTCGTGCCCCACCAAAAGCCGAACCCTGCCAGACGCGCCCGGTAACTAATTGAAAAGGTCTGGTGGAAATTTCATGCCCTGCCGGAGCTACGCCAATTATAGTAGAAACCCCCCAACCTTTGTGGCAGGATTCCAAAGCCTGGCGCATTAAATTAACATTTCCAACACATTCAAAGATATAGTCAGCCCCACCATGCGTTAATTCAACCAAATGCCCAACCAGATCCCCTGATATTTCGGTGGGATTCACAAAGTCCGTCATTCCCATCTTCATCGCCATTTCTTTACGGGCTGGGTTGATATCAACACCAATTATTTGCGTCGCGCCCACCATACGTGCCCCTTGAATAACATTTAGGCCGATGCCACCCAGCCCAAATACAATCACGCGACTTCCGGCTTCTACTTTAGCGGTAAACAGCACGGCACCTAAACCCGTGGTAACGCCACATCCAATATAACATACTGTGGTAAAAGGTGCGTCTTTACGGATTTTTGCCAGGGCAATTTCGGGTAAGACAGTATAATTGGCAAATGTTGATGTACCCATATAATGATATAAGGGCTTACCGTTTAATTGAAAACGTGATGTGCCATCAGGCATTAAACCCCTGCCCTGAGTACTCCGAATCGCTTGACACAGATTGGTTTTCCGTGACAGACAGTAGTCACATTGGCGACATTCTGGAGTATATAATGGAATTACATGATCGCCAGGTTTTAAGCTGGTAACGCCTTTACCCACCTCAACAACAACACCGGCACCCTCGTGGCCAAGTATCGTGGGAAAAAGACCTTCGGGATCCAATCCCGACAGAGTATAGGCGTCCGTATGGCAAACGCCTGTTGCTTTTATTTCAACCAACACTTCACCGGCTTGAGGTCCTTGTAAGGTAACCGTTTCAATACTTAATGGTTTTCCTGCTGCAAACGCCACAGCTGCTTTTACATCCATATCATATCCTATGTCTAATTTATCATCCTGGTGCGGTAGTAGTTAATGATACAGACTTAACTTTTTCGCACAAATTCTGATTTTAATTTCATTGGGCCAATGCCGTCAATTTTGCAATCAATGTCATGATCCCCGCCAACAAGACGGATGTTTTTAACTTTGGTCCCCACTTTTACCACCAGGGAGGAACCTTTAACTTTTAAATCTTTAATTACGGTTACGGTATCACCATCCTGAAGGATGGCGCCATTAGAGTCTTTAAATAATGCAATAGGTTCTGGAGCATCTGCTGTATCAGAAGACTGCCACTCATAGGTGCATTCAGGGCAAATGAACAGGGAGCGATCTTCGTAAGTATAGGTAGAGTTGCATTTTGGGCAATTAGGTAATGTATTCATTAAGAGGTATCCTGAAATTCCGAGATCGATAT
Organism: Legionellaceae bacterium UBA2794; assembly: GCA_002352055.1. Lineage (GTDB taxonomy): Bacteria > Pseudomonadota > Gammaproteobacteria > Legionellales > Legionellaceae > Legionella. The sequence continues at coordinate 13,454 of DEHS01000059.1, read as the reverse complement.
TATAACTCATTTTGCTTGAGACGCTGTTTATTAATGTTTGCGGTTCTTACAATTTATATCTGGAATGCAGCTATATCCTAAAAATCGACTGGTACTTCCGGCAGGAGGGAGGATGAAATCGAACACACTTACTCCATAAATTTTTCGTCCTTTATAAGTACGTCCATTGCTCGCACCCACCATAATATGGTTACCTACTTTATCGGTGCCCAGATAAATCATGACATGAGTTACATTGATTTCTCTTTTTATTTCGTAAGTACCACTCCAGAACAGTAAATCGCCAGGTTGTAAACGGCTAAATTCAAAACCATTTATTTGATTGCCGTTAACCGCATGGAAATATCCTTTTTTCCACACCCATTGATAAATTAAATCAGAGGAACGGGGTACTTCCTTGATGCCAAGGCTGTTTAATAAATAGTAAATCGTTCCTGAGCAATCCATGCCTCCATTCTTAGGATCTGCGGAGGCATAGTGATACCCTAAATTTTTATTGCTGAGCGCAAGGGCCTCGTTAATGAGCTTTTTAACGCGATCAGGTGCAGCTGAAAATTGACTCAGATCACTGGTTGGAATGGTTTCTGGATTTTGATTGGTTGTGTTTGTTAATGCAGGCAGAGACAAAAGAAACAGGACGAGGAAAAAGAATAACTGAGGCAATAAATCCTTCTTATTAACTGGATACGAATAATGCTCTAGTATTTTATTCATGTCATCCTCACACTTGTGCATGCGGTAGTGATTTATTAAATCCTAAAAGCACAGATTACTTAATAAAACCTTAATATTATTTGTCTATAATATGAACAATGTTTGCAAATTTTAATATAACCGGCACTTATTTGTAAATTAATCATACTATAAGGAAAACTAATGAAAAAAATTATTAGCCTGTCTGTAATCGCTTTATTTGGTATCTTAAGCCTACCTGCATATGCACAAAAAGTAATTAAATTAAGCCCGAATCAAACCAAAATGTTGGCTAATAATAGCCTGTGGACGCTTAATGCTACGTGTAACATCCAGGGTGTGAATCAAAAAAATACCCGAATTAAAATCAGTGTACTAAAAAATAGCGGTACCATAAACGGTAAAAACCTGTCTTCTGGTCAAAGCACCTCACTTAAAGTAAAGCACAACAGTACGGTATCCGTTAGTGCGGAAGCAGGGACTCAAATCCAATTAATTAATGTGGGTTCTGAGAATCTTGAAGCCGTTTGCTCCACCTAAGAATTCTCTTCTTAAGAGGGATACCTGAGTCCCTCTTGTTTAATTTCTGTGTTGGTTCACTCTTTGTTCCTGGCGGTTTGCAGGAATCAGATCATGCGTATGACTTGAGATGGTTAAGTGAATAACTTTGGGTACTACTTGTTTATTTTCAATGTCTAATTGTATTTTGACTTCAACTCTGAGAATTGGTTTACCAGCAGGGTCATTGACAGGTTCATAATCGACTGTTGGAGTTAATCTTCCATTCGCCCAATAATGGTACTCATTATTAAAATCCAAACCATATATCACTCTATCGATAATTCGTATAACCTTTTCTTCTGCAACAGTCCAATTGTCTTCGATTGAGGCTGATTTTAAAATTTCCATGCTTTGATGAGACAATTCCCCGTGAAAAAGGAGCTTTGCGGTAATCACATCCATGATTTGGCCACCTTTGGTTTTTATCCAGGTTTTAAGCATTCCTTTATCCTCTTCAGGATATATGGTGCTATCAAATAAATATTCCAGGAGATTTTCCACATCATTTTCGTTTTTACCCACTACTCCTTTAATACTGATTGACCTGATAAAATCTTCAAAAGCTGTGTTCAAGTTATCGCCAGGCCTATTTTCCATTGTTTCTTTTTGCCACTCGCTAATAGCTGGATTGCTTACTTGAGATTCATTTTCTAAGGGGTAGGAATAATTCCAGGCAGGTTTAAAANNAAGATAAATAATTTTCAAAAGTGGTGAATAAAGTATTGTGTAACTCAATAAAAAATTGCTCTTGACCTGATGATAAGGAGTAAAATTTTTCTAAACCATATCTTATTAAAGAAGACTGTTTAAAGTCATTTTCGGGTAATACTATTCGTTTCATTTTTTTCAACTGCTCACTGATGGTGTTCGACTTTTTCTTAAAAAACTGGACTTTGTTTTTTAAGGGAATAGTCTCTATATAGTGAAGGGCTTCGTGTATTTTCGCTATATTAATAGTGGCTGCGCCTGCGTTGTCCCTCTTAATACTATGCATAAGGATGGATTTAAGTGCATTTAAATGAAATATCAGCGAATCATTAAGGTTGTTTGGCCTGATTTTCTTTGAAGATTCCGCAGAAATATTTAGAGGATATATTTGCTTTATTTTTTCTTCTATCGTGTCGATAAGCGAGGTAATCACTGTAATTTGGTCGGGCATAATTAATCCATTTATTTGCCTTTATGATTAATATTAGACCAATAAGTGTGATTTTATCAATTCTAAGGTTCTGTAGGGCCATGTTGATGAGAATTAATATAAGGGAAACCCGATCGAAGAGTATATTTTAGCGCAGAATTATCACCTCATAAAAATGCCAATAGAGTTTAGGAATATGCATTCGTGCCCACATCTCAGTGGTCAAAAAATGCGAATATTATCCTAAACCCCATCAACCTAAGAGAATCAAAATAAAAGTTGTGACTTTTTATTGGTTAACTTTCCTTGATATATTTTAATAAGAACGCACCAATAATCTGATACAAAGGCAGTATGGCCAGAGCAAGATGGTAACTCCATAAAGAAAATTCCTGGGTATAATCACCGTATGATAAATAGTCCAATATTTTTCCGATCATTGGCTCCGTGACTGCATCCAAAAATGCATCACTGGCATTGATGAGTGAGGCTGCTGTTCCTGCCAAATATAATGGATTTAATTCTTTTCCTATGACAAATACCATTGGAAATGCACCAAGACTAAAACCAAAAGCAAAAAGGAGCCCGGATAATAACCAAAGAGGTAAGGGATGCGCATAAATGACCAAAGTAAGACTAACTGCCGACAGAATAGTGCAGTAAAACATAATCGCACACTTGTTTTGTAAACGATTAAGCCATAATGCAAACAGTGGGCTACCCATTGCCAAACCGATAAATACCAGCGATATTAAAGACGATGCGTCCAGATTGTCGATGTGGTAGGCTTTTTGCAGAAAAGGATTTCCCCATAGACCGCAAAATATAATCACAGGAGCAAACGCTAACCCTCCATACCCTGTCAGGAGCCAATTTTGTTTCTTTTTTAGAACCAAAAGAACCCCCTGCAAAATGCTGGGTGACGCTGACCTGTTTCTGTCCTGAAGCTCTGCTTTATGAGGTCTGTCTTTTACGCACGAAGCAAAAAGAAGCGCTAAAATTATGCCAGCCATACCGATGTTATCCAGGCTTGAACGCCAACCTGCCTGGTGGATTAACCACGCCAAGGGCATCTGCCCGCATACCGCGCCAAGCATTCCAATAGTAACCAAAAGGGAGGTTAGTAGTGCGTAATATTTCTTATCAAACCAGATTGATGCCAGTTTGAAGTACGTTAAAGTCGCAAAGGATACGCCGACGCTCATTAAGGTTCGCCCTAGGATAGCACTATCAAGGTGTTCGGCCCGGGAAAAAATAAATACACCTATTGCACAACAAAGGATTGCACCTGTGGTTATCCAGCGTACGCCATAGTGATCAAGGACAATACCAACAAATAACGGGACAATTAGATAGGCCCAAAAATATGCCCCTGATAACACTCCTAAACCTAGCCCTTGTAAATGAAAAGAAGACATTAATTCAGAAGCCATTACACTAGGGAAATTCTGTAAAATATATTTATAAAAGAAAAATGCTGCGGCTAAACAAATGATAAGAACTGCTCGATAAATTGTCGGTGTCGTATCATGAGCCTGGTATGAAGTTGATAAATGTGCCATGGATGTATCCCCTAAAAAATCATTGTGTTGTTGATAATTTTGCGACTCCCTAGAGGAGGCAAATTATCAAAACGCAACCCTAGGGCGAAGAGAGGAAGGTTAAAATGATCACAGAAATTAAAGCGATAGAACATACAGTACGCAGCAACGCATTGGCGTTTATGAAACAAATAATGTTTTGCTGTGTATGCTTCATGTTTAGATGAGTTGTAATGTTTTAGTTCATCCTAACAGTAATTAGAACTTTGTCAATGAGGTTATTTCTATGTCTCAATATTAAGTGTGTAATGAAGCTCATATTAAAAACAATAACGATCATGCTGAATATTATACTGCAGGTCCATTTTTAGCGCGCTTATCTTGCTTATCTGATGCTGGTGCCAATATTATAACTACCCCTTTTTTAGTGGTGAGATTATTATCGAGTGCCAGTTGAACAAAGTGTTTTAATTCATCAATAAGTTCTTTGGTTTTGCTTTTACCAATGCTTGCAGAAATATCCTTTGATTGATAGTTCTCTATTGCCGCATTGAAACTTTGAATGTCAAATCCGCCTTCACCAAAATGATTGAGAGTTTTTCTTAGTGCATCAATCTTTGCATGTCGTTCACGGTTACGGTAAAAGCCCAGACAACCATTTAATTGATTTTCAATTTTTTGAATATGAGCATTAATTTTCTGTGGTATATCGCGAAAAAGTGATTGAACTTGTATCATCTTTTGTTCACGTTTTGCAGTTGCATTTTGACCTTCCTGTAACCAGGATAAGTCGTTACATTTTCCAACTTCAACTTCCTGTAATTTAGTCATTACGTCATGCCGAGTTGAATGTATACCAAAACTATTATCCGATTTAAATGCATCAGCTAAACCATAGTGAGAAAAAGCAAAAGGAGCTACCTCTGTATCAACTGTTTTTATATTATAGTAGAGTCCAAATATGGCATGTAATGCTCTAGGACCCGAAGTCTGAATGACACTATGTTTAAGCATTGTCATTCGGTATTGAGCTCGTTCTTGTGTCACTTTTTCCTGGGGAGATAAAGTGATGTTATTCTCTGAGAATAGAGTTGCTAATAAGTTACTGTTTTCAAGAATCTCAGCCGCATCTTAAATTATTTCTTTCTCTGTCAAGCCTGAAAATAATTTTTTTTGATTTTTTAGAGTATGCTTACTAAAAATAAGATTATTTGCAGTGGAATCAATAATCTCTTTACGAACTTCACGTCCGGTTTTGCCTCTAAACAACTCAGCCAATTTTTTTAATATTTTAGTGTTGGGATCAAAAACCAATTGGTATGCGGCGAGTTGAGGTGTAAGTATCTTGCCCAAATTTTCTTCTGAGGTTAGGAGATATTGATGAATAAAATTATTTTCCGAGATGGGTTGTCTTGAGCAATTATTATAAATAGCTTGTTGTATTTTTTCGATACTTGGTAAAGCATCTTGGCTATGCACCACAGCAACTCTGTCATTATTAAGGAGAATGGCTTCGTTATGTAGGTTTACTTCACAACTGCCAATGTTGATTAAGACAGGTTTTTCAACAGAAATGATTTCTGGAAGTTTACTGGTATCAACATGCACATCAAAATCAGTATAAGTACCCAACTCATAGACAGGCTTTAACCAGCGCAGGATGTCGCTTCCTACTGCTACATTCCCTCCTTCCTCCAAGTGAGACATTTCATCATTATAAATTTCGATTAATTGTCGCTCTTTCTCCGTTTGACATAGAGGAAACACATCCTGATGTATATTTTTAGCAATAATGTTATAGCGTGCGCAAAAAGAATGTAAATCCGCTAAAGCTTTTGGTGATAGTAATTTAGCATCGTAAATAAAATTAATTTCATCATTAGGATTAATATCCCTCATTTTCACCAGGCGAATCTGGTTTTCCAGGTTCAAAAATGTATTTTTATCCTTGCTCAGCCAAATTTTTACATGACGATGCGGATTAAAATTATAGGGCACGGCATACTCCAGGGCATTTTGATCAATTTATAGTCATTGTATACTATAATAATTAACAAATTATTAAGAGTTTTATTTTATAAACATTAATTGGAAAGCAATGATGTATAACTATGGTACCTTAGTAGACTTTACCATTACTTCAAATGGAACATTCCTGGATGCCGCGAACAAGTCGCGGCACGTAGGGGTCAGGGGGATTGATGGGTTCCACATCTTAAAATCTGGATATGAAAAAGGGGATACTCCCAAAATGATTCAGATTTGGAAAGAAATTAATATAATAGGTTGTCTTAAGGTCTTAAGGTCTTAAGGTCTTAAGGTCTTAAAGTATTTAAGTATTTAAGTATTTAAAGAAGTCTTTCCGATTGGGATATACCTACATGTAAATTCAAAAGGAGTTTCCTCATTAGTTTCTTTTAAATGAATGTAGTGTTTTTGCTCCTCAATTGCGCGATTCAGATCAAGAACTGAATCCACTTCGTACATGAAATCTTTATGAGGAGACTTCCATTCTCTGATGGATTTCAAGGCTTTTTGGCGGGCTTCTTTAGGNNTTGTGTAATTCTGTAAATTCCTGGTTATCATATCCCCCCAAATTCAGAAAATATAATTTTTTGGCCCCTTCCTCAGGAGGCTGTTCTGAAATAGATATTTGATGCCCGTCCGCATAGTTCAGAAAACCCCAGGCATCGATATGCAAACTTCTGGGTATACCCCACCAGCTCTGACGTAATAAGTTATACGTGTCCTCTATACTATTTCCAATCACAAAGCGCATATCATGAAGCTCAATGAGGGATTGTTTGTGTGATCCACCGATGTAAACAATAAAGAAATGCATTTAAGTCCTGTTTCAGATAAGCCGGGAAAACGTACCATTTCTCGGCGCAAAGTATTTAGGTATTATCAACGGAAGCATTCGGAAATATTAGAGCATTTTGATTATTACTCAGTCTGTTACTTAATTGATGCCCATAACGTCGAATAGGTTTTTCCATATATTTATAAGAAATGGTAGCTAATAATCAAGATTTTCAATAGCCAGTATTAATTGAGCATTAGTAAGCAAAATGATTACTCCGTATAAGCACGTTCCCCAAATCTGGAGAATCAAATTGTTACATTATAAATAATCATTCTTAAGGTTTTATTAGCCTCGATTTTTATAAAAAATCCCTTTGTCCAGCACGAAGAAATCTCTCAAATCCTCGCGGTGCAGAATGCTGACAGAGATATTTCAACTTTATTAATTAAATCAGTTAGTTATATTTTACGAAGAACGTGGAGCAACTCATATTTTTATCTAGTTGACGAAAAAATGATCGAACTATATAATATTCGCTTGTTATAAATTTTAGGAGCGAATGTGCCATTACAAGAAAAGATACTTTATACTAGCAAAGTGGTTAATGACAGACATGGTGACTGTAATACGAAATACTTTTACAACGACTGCGGCGAAGTTATCATTAAGCATAATGAAAGATCCCGTCCAGACCAAAGTTTTCATTATGGCCCTATATTGTCTGACATAGACTCCATACAAAAAAAATTAGTGGAATGTATCGATAAAAATGACTTTGAAACCTTTAAAATATTACTTACCGCTAAATTTATTGAGAAGATTCAAAATACTAAGTCATCTACGTTTAATGATTATGACAGCTTGTTCGGAGGGGAGTGGGGTGAATATGAATATAGCAATTGCCTTGTGAGACCCAACATTGAAGCATTGATCCTTGCTAAACCCCAATATTTAATTGCTGTTTTAAACAAACTCATAGAAAAAAACTCCGAGGAATTTTACTCAATTTTCTTAGATTCGATCAATAGTACCGATTTTAAAGATAAAAATCTGGGCTCATGGACCATTGAAATAAAAAAGGCGTTAAATATAAATATTGATGAATTAGCGCAGCTCGGTAAGAGTCTGAAGGGTCAGGGTACACAAAAAAACTCTCGTCCAGCTTTGAAAAAAGGAAATGCTTTAGTAGATTTTGCTGAAGAAATGAAAAAAGCTACTGATAAAGACGTAAAAGAGGATAATTCATCTGATCTTAAAGGTAAATGTGAAAATATTCTGTTTAAAGCCAAATTAATACAAATGGCTGATGACAAAAAAGCTGACTTTGGCGTTCATCGGGAGTACAAGCGCTTCTTGGTCAATTTAGCTACAATATTGTTTTCAGCAGGTCTAATTAATTTAGGTAAATACTTATTTACTGGCAATGGATTTTTCGCTAATAAAACGAATACCGAAAATAAAGTGGACGCTTTGGAAAAGGAAGTGGGTCTACGATACTAGACTTTAAAACTCAAAGTTAACTGTTTGAGTAGTAAACTAAAATAATGACTTGTTTTAGGTACGGGAAGTCCTGTGGAAATCTCAGGTGTTTCCCGTTTTTTTACTTGCAGCGGAGCATTAAAAATACCGGCATCCTTTCCGTATAAATGCTGGATATGAGAAAATGAGGAGTAGCGTTACTCACTTATTTTTAAAAAAATTTTCGCTACCCGAATTTTGTTTCGTATTTTCTGGATGATTGATTTCTGAATTCACTTGGGGAAAGAGGGTCATTGAATTTCTTCCAGCTTTGAAAGTACGAAATTCGTTGAGTTCATTATTCTGCTCTCTAAGTTTGCGGGCAATCGCGAGTAGAGTCGCATCATCATCCTTAAATTGCTCGATAAAAGGTTTATCTCCTAAGCAATCAGACAGTTTAAGGAAGTAAGAAGCAGCATCTTGATATAATCCTGCATTCTTTGCATAACAAAACATTTTCTCTAAGGCTTTCATAGCATCCTCTGGGTTTTTGGCCATTGGTTGCTTAAGCATCATACTATGCAGCGTATGGTTTACGTGTTTGAAGTCAGGATGATTTCTTGGAAATCCCGCGAGAACGGTGCAATGTGCTTCTTGGCCTAAATAGGTCGCAGCATGGCTTGCTAAATCAGTAAATATTGAATCATCTCCTTTTAAATATTCCTCAAGAGCTTTATTTACGGCAGCTGCTAAATCACCTGCGTCCGCTAATTTGATGATTTCACAACGATTGAAAAGGGAACTGAAATCAAAATTTATAATGGCCATAATTTCTTTAAAAGCAGATAGGGGGATTGAATCGATTTGCTGAATAATTTTAATGAAGGAAAGTATTGGGCTCATGGATTCTTGATTGACTAATTCTTCATAACCAAACATATACCGAGATTCACCTAATCCTATTGCACAGTAAAATGGATTAAATTTTTCGCGAATCGCTATGGTTTTGTCAGCAGAAAAAATGTATACAGACCAATGTTGTGAATTGTTTTTGATGAATGATTTAAATTGGATCCTGTTAAAAATAGGTTTCGCATCATCATTATACAGCGTACAGATACCGTGAATATATTCAATATGGTATTTTTTCATGAGGTTCTCAATAGTAATTTTTGCTTGAAATCATACACTACGTTTTTGTAAATTCAATATGAACATAATGGGTATTACAATGAACTGGGTTCTACTCTATTTAAAATTAAAATACTGTTTAACCCAGCGAACCATGTCTTGAGTACTCATCACTCCCGAATGTCGCGCGCTTTCTTTTCCATGGGAAAAAAGTATTAAAGTAGGGATACTTTGAATGTTATAGCGACTGGCTAGTACTTGTTGCAATTCAGTATTGATTTTAACAAGTCTGACTTGTGGCTCAAGAAGCTTTGCCGCAGCTTCAAAATAAGGGGTCATTATTTTACACGGCCCAAACCATTTTGCCCAAAAATCAACGAGTAAGGGAATATCATTATTTTTGAGATGAAGATCGAATTGCCTTGTGTCACAAGCAACTGGTTTTCCATAAAAAAGTGCGTTTTGACATTTCCCACACTTTGGATTTTCAACCAAGCGTGAGGAGAGCAAACGATTTGTTGTATGGCAGCCAGTGCAAACTATATGGATTGAATCATTCATAACATAATTCCCTGATTAAGGTTTTAATGGTAAATGCTTTTAACAAAAATTAAGTATAACACTTGAGTAATAATAACTTATATTTTCCAGGACGAGCTTCATTAATTGCTCACTGTTTCACATTAAATTGAATCATTATGTTTTGATTTTAATCTTTGATATGATGCTTTTTTATTATGCTAACTAGAAAAATATGAGATGAATTATATCTTATTTTAATGCATAAAAGAGAATACCTCAAAACAGGATAAGGAATAATCGATGCCCAAAATTGCAATTATCGGTGGTGGTCCATCGGGAATTACCTCAGCTGTTGCTGCACTCCATGTCGGATGGGAACCAACAGTTTTTGAAATGAGTCCAATAATTGGTGGCGTTTGGGCTTCTGGTGAGGGTGATGCGGCTTACAGAGGTTGTGCCTGGCCGAATATGAAGGTAAATATTTCACGACATACCGGTACTTTTTCGGATTTTGCCTGGCCATTAAATGCACCTGATTTTCCTTCTACGCAAGAGGTTTATAATTATCTCAATCATTATGCGGTCCACCATAAAATAACTCCATATATAAAACTTGCGACTCTAGTTATTGCAGTATTTCAACAAGATAATCAATGGATTATTCGCTACCAAACGAATCAAGAGCCGATAAGAGAAGAGGCATTTACTGCTGTTATCATCGCGACAAGTAAGTTTTCTAATCCCTATATACCTGATTTTAAAGGGCTTGATACGGTAAAAAATAAATTACATAGTGCTCGATATCGTCATGCGGAAGATTTTAAGGGTAAAAAAGTTCTGGTTGTAGGTGGCTCATTAAGTGGAACTGCGATTGCAGAGGAACTTGCCACAGTAACTCAAGTGACCCATCTAATTAGAACACCGCGCTGGATCATAAAACGTTACCGCGCGATTAATTCACAAAGCAATGGACCCACCCTCCCACGAGACTTATTAAAAACTTATGCCACTGCAGGAAAAAAATTAACGCAAGAAGAGCAATATCAAATGATGCTGACCCATTGCGCAGAGCAAAATGACATTGCTGAATGGAAAATGCTTCCTGAAACAACAGCAGGATTTGTCGTAGCTGATCATTATGTCGATCGGGTCAAGAGTCAACAAATTATACCTGTTCGCGGTGAAATAGAATCCTTTAGCGAGAATGTGGTCATTTTAACGGATAATCGTGAGATTACTTATGACTGTATTATTTTCTGTACCGGTTATTTGCGTGATTTATCCTTTCTACCGAATAATTTAAGAAATATTTCTTCATTATATGAAGATACATTTTTGCCTGGAACAGATAACTTAGCCTTTGTCGGTATGTATCCTGGAGCAAGAGGAGCAGTATTCCCATTAGTAGAATTACAAGCAAAATTGGCATGTGCGGTATTTAGTGGTACTTACAGTTTACCCCCTTATAACCAAATGATGGAGGAAATTAAGCATACTATGAGCCGTGATGAAATCGAATTTTCCACATCAATTGCTAAGAGGTTAGGGATATATCCGGAATTAAAACTTTATAACCCTGCGATACAACACATACTTCTCTACGGTGCTTACACTCCCTGTCGCTTCAATCTAAATGGCAAATATGGTTCTCCCGATGCTGCTTTAAACATGCTTAAAGAAACAGAAAATTATCGTCGTCGTTTACTTCACTCTAAAGATAATATTTCAACACTGGCGAATTTATGCTTTTTAAAATGCCCTCAATTAAAACAAGAAGAAGTGTCAAGCCCTAATTTATTTCTATTTGATAACAACTGAGTGAATATCGCTAAAGTAAGAAAAAGATATTAACCTAAAAAGGTTCGATATATATTAACTAAGTGCAAGGCCTCATCTTCCTCGAGGCCTTGGTGCTGACTGGCCCTTCCACAAAATCATTGCAAGAAGGCTCAAATTGGTTGCGACATGGATTCTATTGAGCGCTCTAGCTGCTCGATTTTCTTAGTAGAGTCTGCCTTAAAGAATAAAAATCTTCCAGTTGCTGCTTTATTGATAAGTCCGGCAACACAATAGAGAACGCCCATTCCAGCGACGGCAAGTGCTATATTACCTAATAATTGCTTCCAACCGCGATGTTTTTCTAATTCTGGTCGATGTGTATTAATGACTTCGGTACACAACTGCTTAAAAGACTGGATATTTATCGTTCCATCAGTGAGATATTTATGTCCATTCTTTATGGTTGTATATATAAGCTCAGCAGAACTGGCCGCACTATGGTGATCTTTGAGTATGAGATCGTATCGTTTAGTCCTAATCTCTTTTAGCTGAGATAAGAAATATTGCTGTGATTTAGAAGAACTGCCACTTGTGGGATGTATTTTATGGTCAATCATTGAGTCATCATATTCTATTTCTTCAGGCTTATTTACATGCGCCATTTTCTCTTTTTGGGTATAAAGAACTTTATAATCTCCTGAGTTCCAACCGATAGTCTTTCCTAAGGTACTATCAAGAGTGTAACTATTTTTATTCATTAATGGATCATTGCTGTCATGGCCATGAACGAACATTAGTTTATAACCATATTGTTCGACTGGTCTGTCAATTTCATCATAGCGTCTATTCCACATAATAAATTCAAAAGGTGCATCAGATAAGACATAATTTGAATTATAATAAGCTTTACTTATATTCTCTCGTGAATACAACGTGTTAATAGTATTATTTTGGACATGTATTTGAAACTGTACATTAATGGCATCAATCGTTTGTGCCAGGTCACTAGCGGTTGCATCTTTATATTCTAGATTTAGTTTTTGCGCGATGGACTTAATCGTGTTCAAACCTATGCCCGCATGACTGTAAATAGTTATTTCTTTTTGGTCCTCACTTAGCGAGTATGAAATTGCTCGTAAAGAGGGTTTATAACTTTCGTTGGCAATATCTAATATTTCCTCTTTTGTTACAATTTTTTTATCCACAAGGGTTTGTAGATTCTTCATAGAAGTCGCATGATTACCTTGATGTAACATAGACTCGTTAAAATCATTTTGCTTTTCTGTAGCTTCAATAAATTCAATACTATGATTAGATATGAGTATTTCAACAGGAACTTTATGTTCATCTAATTTTTCAAGAATTTTAAGGATAAAATAATCATTCTGCCCTCTATCGGCAAGTTCATCACCAATCAGTCTAACCAGACAATTCTTATTGAATTTTATTTTAGATAGGATTGTATTAAACCGGTCTATATCTTTTCTGGTTAAATCATTTACTTTGGTTTTATATATCTTTGCGAGCTCATTATATTCATTTTCATTGATGTTGGTTGCTATGCCATGTTTTACAAGCATAAACATTAAATTCATAGAATTTGCGTGTAAATCGCCAGTTGTAATTTCAGTAGCCTCATCATGTTCTTTATCAACTTGAGGTAACTTATAAATATCAACCGACTCATTAATAAATTCATGCCGCATAATAACTCCTGAGTAATATTTTTGTGACATTATACGATAGTTTTATTAAGGAATTATTAAAACACTCCGATTGAAAAAAAGACAACTTTGTGCTGGACAATTTTTTAAAAGACCGTCTT
>DEHS01000081.1 GCA_002352055.1 Legionellaceae bacterium UBA2794 | reverse complement strand
AAGATGTGATCAAGAGACAGGGTTTGTCCGCGGTAACCAGTAGATGTTCTTAATGAAAGACTTCCCCATTAATTGCAATTTTTCTGATACAAAGCAACTCGACTATCCATTATTTTGCGCCATAAGGGGGGAATTAAAGCAATAACACTCATCCCCAAATAGCCGGAAGGTAATTGCGGGCTTTCTTCTTTATTACGTAAAACCTGATAAGGCCGGGCACCAAACTGATGATGGTCGGCATGTCGTTGTAAGTGAAATAAAATGCTATTAGTTATCCAGTGATTGGCATTCCAGGAATGGTGTTCATTCACTTTTTCATAATACCCATTGGCGAGCTTTCTTCGTTCAAGACCGTAATGTTCAATGTAATTAACCATTTCCAGGGTTAAAATAGCCATAAGAGACTGACTTAGAAAAAATAATGCCGCACTTAATCCCCCTAAGATAAAACAGACCGCAGTAAACATTATAGGGCAAATAATAATCCACCAAAATTGGTTGTGGATACTCCAGGGTTTAAATTCTTGTTTGTTTAGACGTCTTTTTTCCAGATGATAAGCGGATAAAAAAGAGCCGATTAATGTTTTAGGTATAAAATGATAAAAACTTTCCCCCAATTGCGCGGTAGCCGGGTCTTCCGGGGTTGCCACTTTAACATGATGCCCTTTTACATGTTCTATAAAAAAATGACCGTAACATACACTTACTAATAATGCCTTACTGATAAGTTGTGGTACCGCAGCATTTTTATGCATCATTTCATGTGCCAGATTAATTCCAGCACCTCCTGATAGCACCCCAATTGATAAAGTGAAGCCTAACCATTCATTCCATTGTAAATTTTGGGTACTGACTAGGTACGCACCATAAAAAATCATGATTAATTGAGTTGGAAGATACAGGTAGATAATGTACTTATAATAATTTTGTCCGAGCAGTTTCTTTTCCATGGCGGGTGTTGGATTTACAGTGTCATGTATAAACGTATCAACGAGTGGAATGAGTCCAAATAGAATTATAATCGGAAGGAAACTATACCATCCGCCCATTGATAATGAGATAAAAGGTAACGGTATTAATAAATAGACCATCAGGAATCGATATTTGCTTAAAGCACGCATCTTAGTACAAATCAGTTATCTGCTTATTTAAAATATAGCCTATAAAGACAGAGTCTGATCTTAAATGGTATCTTTAATTGTTAATGCAGTTTCATAAAGCTCATTTTTTGGCGCACCAGTAATTTTACAACTCAATGATACCGCTTGTTTTAAAGGAAGCTCTTTTAATAAAATTTTTAAAAGTGATTCATGTTCGTGCTTATCTACAGTGACCGGCCGAGGTGGTATAATCAGAACAAACTCTCCCTTGGTATGAGCCGCTTCGGAGAGTAACCATGCCTTTACCTCAGTAACTGTTCCTGAAACAAAACGCTCAAATGTCTTGGTTAATTCTTTAGCTAAAACCAACTCGCACTCGGCACCAAAGGTTTGCTCGATATCATCAAGGCATTCAATGATGCGATGAGTAGATTCATAAAAAATCAAAGTATGAGGTTCTGAGTTTAATGAGACCAATTTTGCCTGGCGTGCTGCGTGTTTCGCGGGTAAGAATCCTAAAAAAAGGAATGAATCACAAGGAACACCAGCGGCACTTAAAGCGGCAATTAAAGCACAACAGCCAGGTATGGGAATTACCGGAATATGATGTTCACGTGCGAGTTTCACCAATGGGTATCCAGGATCACTAATTAAAGGGGTGCCCGCATCACTAATTAAAGCAATCGACTTACCTTGTAATAATTGTTCTAAAATGTGTTTGCTCTTATCCCCTTCATTATGGGCATGTAGGGAGCTTATATTATTTTTAATTCCTAAAGCAGTAAGGAGTTGTAACGAATGACGAGTGTCCTCAGCAAGAATTAAATCAACTGTTTTTAACAGGTTTAATGCCCTTAAAGTGATGTCTTCACGGTTGCCAATTGGGGTTGCAACAATATAGAGTGACCCTGTGCCTGTTGCTAGAGTGTTTGTCATAGTTTATCCTCTTCCGTTATCACGTCTTAAGGGTTTTTAACATGGTTCCCAAACTACATGAATTGCGCTTAATATTTTTATTGGCTGCTAGTTTTATACTCTGTCAGTGTACTGCTGCAGTTAATAATCCTGAGCCATCGGTTGTAGTACACAAAAAACAAAAAAATCCATATAAATTACCCACAGCAACTTACCTCGCTATGGCAAAAAATCAAAGTGGCACTGAAAAACAAAAACTCATGTTATTAGCAGCTGGCCGATTAATTTCTGAAGGTCAATGGCGACAAGGTTCGGCTATTTTAGCACAGACTGCTGATTTAACTCCTGATCAGATGAGTGAAAAAAATTTATTACTGGCTAAAATTGATTTAATAAGGGATCAACCAAAAAGTGCTTTAAATCGATTAGCGAAAATTAATGAAACAGAGATGTTATCTGTTTATCATCAAATTCAGTATCATGAGTTGTTTGCTCAGGCACATCGTTCTGCAGGCAACAAATTAGAGGCGATAAACGAGCGTATCACGCTGGAAACTTTGCTGACCGATAAAAAGAGCCAAAGCAACAATAGACGTAATTTGTGGTTAACACTGATTAACATTCCCTCATCCGAGTTGCAGACCTTTGCCGCGGAGGCTGA
Source organism: Legionellaceae bacterium UBA2794 (assembly GCA_002352055.1). Classification (GTDB taxonomy): domain Bacteria; phylum Pseudomonadota; class Gammaproteobacteria; order Legionellales; family Legionellaceae; genus Legionella. The sequence goes on along the minus strand of DEHS01000081.1, from coordinate 8,839 downwards.
TAATAAATCGGAGCTCCAAGGGTGGTTGCAACTGGCTCTGATATCTAAACAATACTCAAATAACCCTAAATCATTACTTTCCGCGCTGGATCAGTGGCAATCACAATTTAGTAATCATCCGGGCAATTATATTTTACCAAATCCTTTAGACAGTATTGCTCATAAGATTCTACCCCCACCAAAACAAATTGCTCTTCTGTTACCGTTGAGCGGGCCCTTATCTGGTCCAGGGAATGCAATTAAAGAAGGTTTTATGGCCGCTTTCAAGACAAATAATGAAGATGCGACCAAGGTAAAACTTTATGATACGGACAAAAGTGAAATAGTCGGTCTTTATGAACAGGCAATTAGTGAAGGTGCTGATTATGTTGTTGGTCCATTAACTAAAAATCAGGTGGCAACGATTGCGGGAATGAACCATCCAGTTCCTACGTTATTACTCAATGACTCAGAGGGTAGTATTCAGGATAATTCCTATCTGTTTGGTTTATCACCAACCCATGAAGCGAGTCAAGTTGCTTTAAGTGCCCGAAAAAAAGGCTATAGTCGTGCATTAATTATCGCACCACAAAATGAATGGGGTAACGATGTAACCAAAGCGTTTATTAATCAATGGCAAAAAAAAGGTGGGAAAGTAGTTGATACGTTTTCCTACAGCCAAAAAGCTGACTTAAATAAGGAAATGCGCGATTTTCTACGTATAACGGACAGTCAGACTCGTGAAAAACAATTGAAACAGATTATCGGTCAGAATGTGACCGTTTCTACGAGTCGAAGACAGGATTTTGATATGATTTTTCTCCTGGCTTATCCCTCAAAAGCCAGACAAATCATNNTTATGCTGGAGACGTGCCGGTTTTTGCGACCTCAAGTGTTTATGGTGGTAGTGCTAATGCATTAAAAGATAAGGACTTGGACGGACTCATCTTTTGCGATATACCCTGGGTATTTGCCCATCAAATGGGAAGTCGAAACTGGCCAGAGCAATTTAATAGCTATAATCGTCTCTATGCTTTAGGCAGGGACAGTTATGCGCTGGCTACTCAATTAAATCAGTTAATTTTGTTTCCCGCTGATGGATCGCAAAACAGCAATGGAACTTTATATTTAAAACCCTCACAACAAGTAGCTCGGGTTTTGGAATGGGGCCAATTCAGACAAGGCTTGGTTCATTCATTAGGCGAAATGGGATAAATGATTTTATTAAAGGATAATAGGTGATTACTCAGGAAAAAGGCCAACTTGCAGAACAACTGGCACTGGATTATTTACTTGATCAGGGTTTTAAATTAACTGCACGAAACTATAATTGTCGCTTAGGTGAAATTGATTTGATAATGCGTGATAAAGAGTATTTAGTTTTTATTGAGGTCAGGTCGCGAACCAGTACTTTATTTGGTGGAGGTGTGGCCAGTATTTCTTATGCCAAAAGACAGAAAATAATAAAAACCACGTCCCATTATCTGTTAAAACATAATTGTCTCAACAAAGTTCCTATTCGTTTTGATGTAGTCAGTATTGATGGATCATCCCGGGAAATCACCTGGATAAAAGATGCATTTGGTTGTGAGTACTAAGTTTATTGAATTCAGCTCTTTAAGAATCCTCTTATTTAAGATGCTTATACATATTAAGGTTTAAAAATGGTACAAATGGAAGAAAGAGTAAGACACCTCTTTGGGGCAAACATTGAAACCAAGATTGCGGTAGCTGACGCATTATCCGATACAATAGCTAAAGCAGGTCAAAGACTGGTTAATTGTCTATTAAGTGATGGGAAAATAATTATTTGTGGTAACGGTGGTTCGAGTGCTAATTGCATGCATTTTGCAAGCTCCATGCTAAACCATTTTGAAGTGGAGCGGCCACCATTACCCGTGATCAATTTATGTGCCGATGTGACCAGCTTAAGTTCATTCGCTAATGAAAATCATTACGGTCAGGTTTTTGCTCGTCAAATCCAGGCGTTAGGTCAGGAGCAGGATGTTTTATTGTTATTAACGACATCAGGTAATTCCGATAGCATGTTGCATGCATTACATGCGGCTAATGAGCGCGGAATGGATACTATTGCTTTAAGTGGACGAGATGGTGGTGTTTTGGCGAATCATTTAGGACCGGAAGATATTGAATTGCGAGTTAATTCCGACAGCGCGGCCCGAATAAGAGAGTTGCACTTGTTCATATTACATTGTTTTTGTGATTTAATTGATCAGTCTTTATTTGGTCAGGTTTTAGGATAAAAAATGAATTTAAATTCCAAATTAAAATCCGTTGCAGTTCTATTGGTGAGTACTCTCTTAACAAGCTGCGTGGTCGCGGTAGTTGCGGGAGCTGCAGCCGGTATGGTGTATGATCGTCGTAGTGTGACCACCATGGAAGCAGACGCTCGATTGTTTCATGTGATCCACAAAACAATTGTAACTGATCCTCAGTTTCGAGACTCACGTATTTTGGTTACCAGCTTTAATCGGGTGGTATTATTAGTTGGTCAAACACCAACAGCTTCGTTGCGCGTATTAGCTGAGCGAATTGCTCGCAATGCCCCAGGAGTTCAACGTGTTTACGACGAAATAACTGTGGATTACCCAATACCTCTTACGCAGCGCACTAAAGACAGCTGGATAACGGGTCAGGTTCGTAGCAACATGCTTGCTCGTAAAGGTCTGGAGTCAGGCTCTATACGAGTAGTCACTGAAAATGGAGTGGTCTATCTCATGGGTATTGTAACCTCGCAGCAAGCCTCTTTGTCTGTTGATGTAGCGCGTCGGGTGAATGGGGTGGTTAAAGTCGTTAAAATTTTCCAATATATTCGCTAATCTATGTTAAAACAAGGACGTTTTATACTTATAGCTCTCATGGTGGCCTTTCTTTCAGGCTGCCTTAGTAATATATGGACTGCCTCTTCATTGGTTTATGACAGGCATAACGTGTTTAAAAAATTAAGCGATTATCAGTTACAGTTACGAACCACCAATGCCTTATACTCAGATAAATTATTTAAAAATGAGCATTGCGTCATCGATATAGCCGTATTGAATGGTGATGTATTAATTGCAGGTCACCTCCCGTCTAAAGAGCTATTGCAAGAAGCAAATAAAAGGTTAACCCAAGTAAGTGGATATCGTCGGTTATTCAACCGATTAACTGTACGAATGGCTAAATCAAATTCCATCGAGGATGCATGGATAACGACCAAAATTCGCAGTCAAATTTTTGCTGATGACACTATTGATCCCAATGCATTCAAAGTGGTTACCTCTGACCGCATTGTTTATTTAATGGGTGATGTGAGAAAAGAACAGGCAGAAAAGGTTATAAATATTGCAAGATTTACCAGTGGTGTTGAATGGGTGGTTAAGATGTTGAAATATTTTACTTATGAAGTGAAGAGTGTGGCCTGATGAATCAGGCCATCAAATGCACGTCCAATCCAGGAGTGGCTAACCTGGGAGGATAACCTATACTTTATCAATGGATGCGACCTTTATCCAGTCGTTTCCGCATTTTTCTTAATTTAAATTCTCTCAAGAGACCGGTAGAGCCATTTACCTCAGTTTCCTCATCAGCTCCATTCAGATTTACCGGGTGGGATTTACAATGTTTTCGATATAAGAGGTGATTTTTGTTGTGTTTGTGATTTAATTCATCGCCATAGCGATTGGCCATTTTTTCGCGCAGACTCGCTGCAGTATGTTGAGTTTTTTCAGGCATATTCAAATCCTTGCATGAGGTTTAACTAAAGCTCTTAATCATTAAATTAAAATGTTAAGCCCTATTAGTATTATAGCCTTTAATATGAGATATCGCCGGGGAGGTAAAAGGAGTACAATTCGCTTTTTTAGAGTTTATAATATCTTTTCATTATGTTGTACGCTCCATGACCATTAAAAATATAAGCATCTTAGAATTGGGAGGTACTATATGCAGTATAGCTGCTCACCCTACTTCCGAGTTTTACAAAGGTGCTACAAGTTCTGTAGCTGAATTTTTAGATGATTTTAATTTATCGGATAGAATTAATATCACTTTGGAGCGGTATTCTAAAAAAATTAGCCATGAGTTTTCAATTGATGAGCTTATTGAGTTGTCTATGAAAATGCAAAATACATTAAATTCACCTGCTTGTGATGGCATCGTTATTAGTATGGGAACAAATGCCCTAGAGGATATAGCTTATTTTGTAGGACTTGTGGTCCAAACGAGAAAACCAATAGTGTTTACTGGAGCACATTTTCCGCAAAATAGTTTAAATTTTGATGGAAAAAAAAATTTATATAATGCTCTTTTAATTGCCTCTTCTGAGAGTTCAAGGAAAATGGGCGTTCTTGTGACTTTTAATGATTATATTGTAACGGCTCGAGATGCTATAAAAATTACACCAGGGCTAAATAATAATTTTTCAATGGAGGGAATTGGAGTTATTGGTTATGTAGTGGGTAATGAGGTATATTTCAAGGCAAAGCCTCTTTATAAACACACCTATTTAAGTGATTTTTCAATTTTAAAGATTAACAAGTTACCAAAAACAGTAATTATATATGCACATTTAGGAATGGAAGATTTATTCATTAAGTCATCCATTGATGCAGGCATTGACGGTATAATTAGTGCCGGATATGGTAAAGGATATCAGAAAAAGTGTGTCACACAGGCATTGTATCAGGCAGTCAAAAAAGATATCGCAGTTGTCCGATGCGCACGTTCGGGATACGGATATTCAAACAGAGATACTTCATATGATGAAAACAATGGATTCATAGTTGCAAGGGAGTTACCACCCCACAAATGTAGTCTGCTTTTATCAGTTGCTTTGAGCATGACTAAAGACAAATTATCTTTGCAACAGATTTTTAAGGAATATTAATTTAATGCAAGAGCTTCATTTTGTTAACTCAAATTTACAAAAGATCAAGCATCTTTTAAATAAAATTAAATTTAAAAAAATAGGATATAGATATACTTTAATTAATATATCAGTTCAGGTAGATAATGAAATTGAACTTTTAGTTTCCGTAACGGGTATAAAAAAACAAGCTATTACATTTAAACCAGAGGATATAATTAAAGATGACGAATTGCTATCTGAATTTTCCCCGTATGATATCCGAACTATTACATATTTGTCATTTCAAAAATATATAAAATTCGAAACATCTTTAAAAATCGAAAGTCAAATTATTATAAAAGGTCTAACTATTTTTAGTTTATATAATTTGGAAAAGAATGAGAGAATGACAATTAAAGCAAAAGACTTATATCAGAATTATGATTATTTAGCTCAATTAAGTAGAAAAGATATGATCGTTGTAATAGCAACTGCTATTCAGGAGCAAACTATCGCAGATATAAAAAAAATGGAAGGAATTGGACTTTGAGGGAAAGTTATTACATAAAAGAACCATTATATAAATGCGATATGACTTTTAAGTATATGAATTTATTATCTATGATTTATATGGCGTTTTTAATGGCTGCAACTGTGATGGCCTATAAAGTTGTTAATGTTTGGGGTTTATCTGAACCAGGTTCTACTTTAATTTATACATTTACTTTTTTTCTAAGAAATATTTATGCCGAATTATATGGACCCAAACTCGCTAAAAAATTAATTTGGGAGTCAATCTTAACAGGATATATATTTGCCTTTTTAATAAGTGGGGTTAACTCACTACCATCTCCTTTATACTGGAATTTAAGTAACGAATTCAACTTAGTTATAGGACATGTTTTACGGTTTACTAATGCAGGTATTGTTGGATATTTATTAAGTGCTTTTTTAAATATTTATTTATTAACAAAGTGGAAATACAGATTGAAGGGAAGGTATTTTTGGTTTAGGAGTCTTCTTGCTTCCACAATGAGTGAGGGAGTGGCAACTTTTGTTGCGGGAATTATAACATTTTATGGAATGATGCCAATTAAAAATATATTCTTTATCATGTTAAATGCTTTTCTTTTTAAAATTATCTATGGATTAATTGCTGTTTGGCCTGCTTGTTTTATAACTCATATTTTAAAATTGAGAGAAAATGAAGAAGCCACTAATCTAGTGATCCAATAGAGCGTTAAATTTATTAATTGAAAAAATTTCTAGACTCTAAAAGGGTCGCGAGAATATAAAAATTTATAGGAAGGGGTAATACATCATATTCTTCGCAGATGGGATTTAGACATTTGACAAATTTTTTATCTAATGAATTAATCATTATTTGTCTGAACATATAATGATTACTATCATCTTTTAATAAACAAAAATCACCGCTGTATGCCTCTGTATGAGTTGCGAACACTAATATTGAGCCCTTAGAAAATTTAGGCTCCATAGAGTTGTCATACATTGATGTGGCAAAATAATTACAGTTTACATCAACATCAATAGATATATATCTTTTTGCACTACTCAATGCTTTTTCTACTCCTAAGTTTTTGAGCTCCTTAAATTCAACATAAGGTACTTTATTATTAAACTTTTGGAGGGGTAAATTATTATCAAATGGATTTGATACTAGTTCATGTAATGGAATATTGAAATATTCTGCTATAGGCATAATAGTTGATAATTTTGGATTTTGATTAAGCCCGGAAATTATCCTATTAATAATTTGTTGAGAAATGCCTAATCTTTTTGAAAGTTCATTTTCACTAATATTCTCCTTAAGTAATAGTCGTTTAAGATTTGGTCCAATCAAATTCATGCATTTACCTTTATAAATTTCTTCTTTGATATTGTGTCTTACACTTTAAAGTGTAACAATGTATGTTTTCAAGTGTAGGGATATTCTCAAAAGTGTAACATTTTAGCTACAATTATTTCAACGAATAAAAGAATAGATTTGATGATTACGGAGTATTACATGGAGCATTTAGGTAAGATTGAGCATAAGGTTAGATTAAATAATAAACATATAGATAATGTTCTAAATAAAAACAGAATTTTTTTTAATTTAAAACACCATAGCTTAATACAGCAAGTTTTAATAAATACCTTACTTGATAGGACTAATTGTTTTATAGAAGACCTTGCTAGATTACTTAATATTGATACATATACACTCCTCCAAGTACGATTAGGGAAAGTTACTTTAACGGATAAAAAGTCTCATGATTTAATAAGTCTGTTTTACTTATTGTCAAATTAAACTCCTCTTTACTTAGGAATGCGAGAATTAAAATAAATAATAGAATCAAGATCAGGAGAAATTGATGCGTGCTCCATTTTTATTAAATATCCTTTAACAGCCCTGATTTTGTTGTTAAAGAATCTTTATCAACCACATGGTCTAAAAATAAATATCCATTTAAGTGATCAATTTCATGTTGGAGTATTCGTGACTCTAAACCTGAAGCCTTCTTTGAGATATAATTACCTTTTATATCATATCCAAAATACTCAATTTCCATTGCTCGGGGTACTAAAGCCATATTCTCACCACAATTTAAACAGCCTTCATATCCCGTTTGAATTTCTTCAGATAATATTTTTAATGACGGGTTAATCAGTGCTGTATCTGGGATCGGACATTCTAGATTTTGTCGTTTGGTGTAGGCAGTGCTAAATACAATAACGCGTTTACTTATACCAATTTGCGGCGCAGCAACACCTACCGCGCTTTGTTCTTTCATTATCGCGAACAGCTCTTGAATCAAACTGTTTAACCATCCACTACCGAATTCTGATTCTGAAATCGGTTCTGAAATTAGCCGCAATATGGGATTACTCTTTTCTAATAATTCCTTCATGATTATCCAGATTGTTATAAGTTTATTTTAAAATAAAGTTGGTTTTTTAATAATTTTGACGCTCTAAATTGATAGTCTGAGAGGAGGCCTTTCATAAATTTAACTCTTTGATATCATTTCAGTCTTAGAGAGCTTAACATGGAAAGAATTATAAAATACAGTTTACCTTTCCGATTTTTTTGCTGGAAATATTCTCTAAAAGCAACTTTTATGAGGTCTAGAGAACTATTGTTCTTGGTGACAACAAGCACGAGATTGAGAACATCACACAGCTGTACTTTATTTGAAAAAAATAGGGAAAAAGCTATAATCCCGTCAATGGACAACATTAAATAAATTTCCACATCATTTTATTTGAACTGCTTTAGACACCCTGAAAGGTTCCTCTTATTGCTAAGATAAATAATGACCTATAATATCTCCTTTAGGGGTTTGAAAACGATATAATGCTTTCTAGTGATTTTATTTTAAATCTAAAGTTTATTAAAAATTCTAAATTTAAGATACTTCTAATTGTTTGATTTAAGCGAGTTTTTAAAGTATCGGATATTTTTGTTGACTATGTTCAGGTTTATTTTTTGATGTATTAAATAGCCTTGAAGCTAGATATCGGGAGCTTATTAGTGACTTAAGTCTGGATGTACGAAAATTATTACCATTAAGTTCATTGAGACTAATTTANNTATAAGCGAATTTGTATGAATCAAAAATTATATCTTTTTTTAGACACTAATATATATTTAAATTTTTATTCATTTTCTAAAGATGATTTCATTGTTTTTTCTCAATTTTACGGAAAAGCAAAAGAACAATTTTATACAATTGTATTAACTGAACTTTTGATTGATGAGTTTAATAGAAAAAAGAGTTTCNNGATTCATTTTAATGAAATTTTAAAGAATAAATACGAAATTAAAATCAATACTAAAGCTCCGATCTTATTATACGATGATGTTGAAGATCATGAGGAGTTAGTCAAATATGAAAAGGAACTTAAACAAGCTGCAAAAAAATATCTAACTAAGTATGACGAAATGTTAACCAAATTGCAGAAAAAGTTTTTGAATAAAAATTTGAGAGTGTTCATCTAACTGTG
>DEHS01000078.1:23562-23813 GCA_002352055.1 Legionellaceae bacterium UBA2794 | reverse complement strand
CTTTGATCTAAAATTACCTAATAAAGAAACGTTGGCGGCAATGAAAGAGCTTGATACTGGTGCTGTAAAAACTTACGATTCTATGAATGATTTATGGAATGAAATAGATAATGGCTGATCTATTAAAACTTGCTCCGACTACAAAATTTAAAAAGGACTTAAAAAGAATAATAAAGCAAGGAAAGGATAGAGAGTTAATAAATAGTGTTATTGAAACATTACAGCGTCAAGAGCAGCTACCTGAGAGAAAC
>DEHS01000078.1:23348-23546 GCA_002352055.1 Legionellaceae bacterium UBA2794 | reverse complement strand
TAAGACACCTAACAATTTAAAGAGGACATATGAGCTATATAAAAGGATTAAAAGTCTTTATTTTATTGACTAGTGTTATATATCAAATTTGGATAATGTCTACCGTATCTCTCATGCTTTTATATGATAATTTGAATTATGTATTGCTAAGCTTTATTAAAGTTTATGTCAAATGTATTTCTAGATAAACCCTGGACT
>DEHS01000078.1:0-23318 GCA_002352055.1 Legionellaceae bacterium UBA2794 | reverse complement strand
GCTCGCAATCATAAATCACTCGGCCCGCAAACAGAGCTTAAATTTGGCCCGAATTAATTGCGAGTATAATTCATCTTTGGCCCACTTTAATTGCCTCCAGCTAAAAGTTAACCCACATTAAATGCGAATGAGCCCACTTTATTTACCACTATAATGTTCATCCAAATCAAGTTCAAATAGAATTTTTTCCTCCAACTCCTTCGGACTCGGCAGTAAGCCTTTTAATTTATCTGGAATATCATGCGTCAGCTCATATCCAGCAACACCGGGCTTGGGGAGCAATGGAACAGCCAACCGACTTAAGACATTTCCTTTGACATAATTGATTTCAATGAATAGCGTCTTTTTGACAGTGTTCTAACAAGAGAATCATTTTTCTGCTCACATCAATTCCTGTTCGTTGCATATTTTCCGAACTCAACTTTTAACAGCAAAAGGAAGGATCTGACTGTCTGCCCCTTCCGTACTATTCTGTTTACTCGTCACGCCACTCAAACCTCGAATCACAAGAACTATGCTAATAGAAAGCAACACTCCGAAAACCAATAGCGCAGTAGTGCGGCCGTAAATATCCGCGAGTAATCCAGTAAACATGACTGGCACACTAAAACCCAAATAGGCCATAAGGAAAAATCCGGCGCTGGCTCTCGCTTTCTGGTCACCGGCTAGTTTGGAAACACCACCAAGCCCGCCAAGATATACGAAACCGTAGCAAGCACTACTAGCAGCCAATGCTCCGAACAACACAGCAAGGAGCACTCCCTGCAAAGCTCCCCAGGCTAATAAAACATAGGCCGGTAAAAGGATCACCAAACCTATACGTGTCGAATAGGAGGGTTCGAATTTTCGAGCAAGTGGTTGAAATAACAGCCCGCAACTTATCGCTATCAACGTAGATATTCCAGACCAATGCGCTAAATTATGGAAGGCCAGCACGGAAGGAAGTACTGATATGATCAATCCTGTCGTTGCCCATGAAAGTAAAACAGCTGCACCAAACCATACTGCGCCTTTAGGGAAGTATGGTAGACGCAACATTGGATTACTCATCCCATATTCAGCTTGTTGCGGCATTTTCCACAAAAATGTAAATGCTAACGCTGAGCAAAAAAGATGCAACCAGAAACTATAAGGGGATAATGAGTTGTTTGAGAATAGAAATATACTCGTCAGAGCCGGACCTATTCCAAATCCTATAGAAGTACTAGCGGTTACCCAATTGGCTGCAACTGAAGAATCTTGATTGTCTAATAATTCAATCATGTAAACAGTTGCGGTGGCTGACATGAGTGCTGTTCCAATACCCAATAACAACCGTGCTATTGCTAACGTTGTAAGATGAGGCGATGTTAACATCAATATCGTTGCTAAAGCCGAGAGCATAATGGAAGTTAATATCACTGGACGACGACCGATGCGATCAGATAAGCCGCCCAAGACTAATAGCACTGGTAGAACACCGGCAACGTAGCAAGAGAAAGCAATCGTAGTCGCTATTAAACCGTAGCCGTCATGGTAAGCATACGCTGCGTAAAGTGGTACATGTAGATTGACCCCCATGGTTATTACACAGAGCGCAAAGGCTAATTTTATGATATTACGATTGCAATTCATGGAAGTTTTCGCTCCAAGTGGTTTAGTATTTTGCACATTGCGTCCACGTTATCAACTCCCTTACTGCTCAATAATCTCATATAAATTTTATCCTCATTGTAACTCTAGTAAACGGTAAATTGTCGCTTTGTGGACATTAAAGGTTTTAGCAATTTCTCTAACTGACTTATCCTCTTGCAATAAACGCTTAGCCAATAATTTTTGTTCTTCATTCATTTTTTCAGGACGTCCAAAACGAACCCCTCGCTCCTTAGCTGCAACTCGACCAGCACCAGTACGTTCACGAATTAAGTCCCGCTCAAATTCAGCAATACCGGCAAATACAGTCATGATCATTTTTCCTGTATGAGAAGAGGTATCTGCCCATGGCTCCGCAAGTGAACAGAAGGAAGCCTCCGCAGTTCTTATTCGATCAGCTATTTCTAATAAATTTTGTGTCGATCGAGCGAGCCGATCTAATTTACACACAACGACAATATCATCTGGACGAAGTTGATCGATCAAGCGCTGTAGTTCAGGACGGTCTAGTTTTGCCCCAGAAATTTTTTCTTGATAAATTCGGCCACAACCAGCTTCTTTCAGAGCAGTCAATTGCAAGTCTAAATTTTGTTCAGTGGTCGAGACACGCGCATAACCTATTTTCATTATTATTCCCTTAAATTAGTTTGCAAATTATATCGCAAAATAATAGACTTTTGCATCTGATTTTTGCAACAAATTTGAGCCAGGCAGAATAAGGCATCTTTAAAAATTGCAAAACTTCTAAGTTTTGCAACAACACCTGTCGATTTGGATAAACATGCCTGTTAGTTTTCTCTCCCCAGTACAATGTGACAATTACGCTAAATATCCTACTGACCTACCATCAGATATCGTAGATAGCCTTTTTTTCCTCGATGATCAGGATATGGAATGGATTGCAAACAAGCGTGGTTACTTCAGCAGATTAGGTTATGCATTACAGCTGACAACAGTTCGATTTATTGGAACTTTTATTTCTGACTTGAATCAGATTCCTCATGTGGTAATTGAGCGAGTTGCTAATCAAATCAAGGTTAATGATCCTGAAAGTTGCATATCAATGTACATGAAAAGTGAGCAACGTTGGCGTCATGCTGTTGAAATTCGAGCGCGTTATGGCTATATAGAATTTGCTGAAAAAGGTAGTCGTTATCGTCTTGGTCGCATATTATGTGCACTATGCTGGACTGGTACTGACAGACCTGGAGTACTTTTTGATTATGCAGTGGGTTGGCTATCGACCAACAAAATATTGTTACCAGGTATTACAGTCCTTGAGCGTTTTGTTGCAGAAATTCGCTCCAGGATGGAGTCTCGCTTATGGCGAATGTTGATTAAAAATTTAAGCGCATCACAACAGGAAAAACTGAATGACCTCTTGGTAGTAGAGGATGACGAACATCTGTCATTGCTTGATAAACTGCGTAAAGGTCCGGTTAGCATCAGTAGCACAGCTCTTGTGCAAGCATTAAAACGGGTTGAGTCTGCCCGCAATATTAGTGTTGAATTACCACTGTACCGCATCCCCGCCTGCAAAATTGCAACACTTGCACGCTTTGCTAATACGGCAAAAATTACAGCCATCAACCGCTTGCCGTTTGAGCGTAAAATGGCGACGCTCGTTGCGTTTGCGAATCATTTTGAGTCAGACTCCCAAGATGATTCTCTGGACGTGCTCAGTATGGTATTGCGCGATTTATTCTCAAAGGCCAAGCAAGAAAATAAAAATACACGACTGCGAACTCTTAAAGATCTCGATCAAGCTACAGCCACATTGGTTGATGCATGTAAATTACTACTGAATACAGAATTATCTGATCATGAAATTCGGGACACAATTTATACAAAAGTAGGTCATGAAGCGCTTGTCTCTGCAGTTGAAAATGCCACTGCCTTAATCAGGCCGCCAAGTAATGTGTTCTATCATGAGCTTGAGCAAAAGGAAAAAACAGTTCAGAAATTTTTACCTTCGCTCCTTCGAGTAATAAATTTTGATAGTAATCAAACGGGAAAACCTATTCTTGCCAGTCTTGAATGGTTAAAGGGAAAACAAACGGATGAACCGCCAATGGAGATTATTGGAACATTATGGAAACGTAATATTATTATTAAAAATGAATGCAGTGTTATCAATTGGCCACAAGACGAACCAAGACCCACTTATCGTGTAATAAAGAAGCTTGTAAAAACCCAAGATGGTATCATTTTACATAACGATAAACTTTTGTACGCTGATCTTATCAATAAAAAAATTACGGCAATCGTTGTACCAGAGAAAAAACAACCCCATGTTAAGAAATTGAAAAAATCCATTTTAAACATGGAGGAAGTTCAAAAGAACGCAAATGATAAAGAGCTTGCATTAATAACATCAATAACTGGTCGGGATAGCAAAAGGACTGCGATTGACCGAACTGCATATACATTTTGCGTTCTTGATAAGTTGCAATCGGCACTGAAACATAGGGATGTGTTCATAAGTCCGAGTTGGCGGTATGCTGATCCAAGAGCCAATCTTTATTCTGGCTCAGAGTGGGAGGCAATACGTCCTATGATTTGCCGCTCATTAAATTTAACAATTGACCCAACGTTAGCCATCACAAGCCTTACAGATGAACTACATCAAGTGTATCGGTTAGTTGCTGCAAATATTGATAATAACCCTGCTGTTCGATTTGAAACAGTTAAGGGTAATGAGGAGCTGATTCTAACTCAGCTCGATGCACTTGATGAGCCTCCATCATTAAAAGCATTGAGAGCCGCTGTAAAAGCAAAATTACCACGTGTCGATTTACCCGAGATGGTACTTGAGATAGCCACACGTACTGGATTTGCGGATGGATTTACCCACATCAATGAAGGAAGTGCGCGTGCTGAGGATCTATTAATCAGTTTATGTGCTGAATTGCTAGCAGACGCTTGCAATACTGGACGAGAACCGTTTGTTCGTGAGGACATACCTGCTTTAAAAAGAGATAGATTAGTATGGGTTGATCAAAATTATATTCGAAATGAAACGATAATGGCGGTCAATGCCATTTTAGTTTCTGCTCAAAATCAAATTCCATTAGCTAAGAAATGGGGCGGAGGAGATATTGCATCGGCTGATGGCATGCGCTTCGTTGTACCTGTTAGAACAGTGCACGCTGCTCCAAATCCAAAATATTTTAAATCAGGTCGTGGTGTCACTTGGTACAATCTAATCTCTAATCAAAGAACTGGCTTAAATGCTGTAACAGTGCCAGGCACTTTACGTGATAGCCTAATATTGTTAGGCGTTGTTCTTGAGCAACAGACTGAATTACAGCCAACGCGGATCATGACAGACGCAGGTGCATACAGTGATATTGTGTTTGGGCTGTTTCGTTTGTTGGGACTTCGTTTCAGTCCACGATTGGCTGATATGGGTGGTGCTCGATTCTGGCGGATTGATCCGTTGGCTGATTATGGAAAGCTCAATGTGCTGGCAAAAAGCCGTATAAATATAAATCTTGTTCCTCCTGAGTGGGATGATATTTTACGTTTATTGGCTTCATTAAAGCTCGGGAGAGTCCCTGCAGAAGGCATTATGCGCACTCTTCAAGTTGCTGATAAACCAACTCGTTTAGCCAAAGCAATTGCCGAAATTGGACGAATTGACAAAACTATCCACATGCTCAATTATCTTCATGATGAGTCATTCCGTCGTCAGACTTTGGTACAACTAAACTTGGGCGAAGGCAGACACAGTTTAGGTCGTTCTGTTTTTCATGGTAAGCGAGGGGAACTTCATCAGAGGTATCGTGCCGGGCAAGAAGATCAGTTAGGTGCCCTTGGATTGGTTTTAAATATCATTACACTTTGGAATACTATTTATATGGATGCTGCCATTAATCAATTACGACAAGAAGGCTTCCCTGTATACGATGAAGATTTAGCCAGATTGTCCGCATATGGATATAGTCATATTAATATGCTTGGACGATATTCCTTTGCCATGCCTGATGAGGTAAAACGTGGTGAGTTAAGGCCATTAAGAACAACAGAAAAGCCTTAAGTCGGTTGGCTGTTCCATTGCTCCCCAAGCCCGATAATCAACCCTAGAGTTAGCATAGCTACTTGCTTCACATAATACAACCAAAATGGTTTATATTATTCATATATAACCAGTTATGTGAATAATTTTTAGGACAAAAACAGGTTGTTTTGAGGTAAAATTGAATTTTTCATGGTTAGGAATAAATCTGGTAATTCATAGTGTTAGAGCAAGACCTGCGAAATCTGTAATTTGCTTGCCGAAACCCCCTTTAATAAAACGATTAATTATTACCTAACCGAAGACAATTGCCACCAGATTGGACCACATCTGCTTTTAATCCGTCAGGAACTGTTGAATCAAAAGCTCCTTTCTAAAAAGTTTAATCCAGAACTCTTTGAGATCAGTAAGGGATTTAACGTAGGCAATCTGACTATGGATGATTACGCAGATGAACTGATTTTTCTTTTAGGATACATCTTTGGCTGCACCACTGCCTCCATCACCGCAGGAAATAGACAACCGACCGTGTTTGCAGGCCACCCAAACCATGTTCAGCTGGCCTACAAAACCTTTCATTACCTTGATGCTTTCTTGAGCGATGAAGTGAAGTCCTTTGCCGCACGGTGTCATAAAAACACCAAAAGAAAAAATCGCACTATCCGTGCAAAATGGCATGGATGCCACCTGGTCGGAGTGATGCTGAACTCTATTATCGATGACGAAGAAGACTATATGTTGTTACCCCAATCAGAATATGAACAATTATCTCAATATTCTTTTAAAAAAGTGCATGAGTATTTTGATGAAAACGAACCGCTTGGTGGTTGGTGGGATCCAAAAAAACATCCATTCGGATAACCTTACAATATCATCAAGAAATGTGAGTCACTAAAAAAGAATGACTGAACACAATTTAGGCTTGGTAGATTATGATTCACCTAGAATAAGAGCATCTTCAATTAATAACAAATTTAAAAAAACTTAAAAAATATAATTATTGTTATCAATAATTTTTTTACTCGTAATTTTTTTGTATCGTAGAACCATCGGAGTTAATTATAAATAAAGATCCATCGGGATATATTTGAACTGATGAGCCATTCTTATTCTTAATTATTCTAGTTCCATCTTTCATTGTTAGTACTGTAGGCCCAAAGGGATTATCAGTTATAGAGATTAGTTTTTGTTTGATGGGGGCTGCATTAGTCTTGTTTGCAGCAAAAGAAACACTGCTTGCATATATTGTCCACATCATGATGAATGCACATGCTGAAACTTTATGGATTCTCATAAGTATCCTCCTTTACCAGATAATAGCGCTATTGTTTGATTCTCTTGGCTGATTCAGTCAATGATTTTTGTAAATTCTATTTCTACAGAATAAATGATGATTCGTTGAATACACAAACATAATTATAGATTGCTTCAAGATGGTTGGCCTGGATTTTAAATTGGCGGGGTATTTATTTTCGTGAAGAATTCAAAGAGGCTTTAAGGTAATCAATGATTTGTGCGGTTTTTTCAGGAGAAAAGGGTTTGGAAAAATAAAGATAATCTTCTACTACTTCTTGATGAGATAAATTAACGTTATTGTTCGCCAGAATACCAATAAAAGGGCAAGGAGTTATTTTATGTTGTTCAGGAATCAGGGAGTTAAAATCCATCTTTATCAATGCATGATAAAAATGACTGTCTATTAAAATCATATCGTAAGGCATAGAGGCAATTCGTTCTTGTGCTTCATCCATTGTAGATACTAAATCTACATGTTGATTTAAACGAGAGAACTGGTCACGAATCACAATACGCGAGGCCATAGATTCTTCAATGATTAGAAAACGAAATATTAACTGCATTGGCCAAAACCTCATGCTTTATCTTCATTATAGAAAAAATATAAAAAAATAGATGTATTCACACTTATTGAAAACTAAGTAAGCACTATCTCACACCCCTGAATTCCTAAAGCCAAAAGAACAAAAAATTTGACTAACTCCCCGATTCCATACACTGTATGAGCAAAAGAATAAGGCGGTTTCTTTCCTTTTGCCAACTCATCAACACGCTGGCAAAGTATTGGAAATACCCAAAAAACTTGCAGTAACACAACACTGATGAGTATCCCAAAAAACATGCTATTCAGCAAAGAGGGGGCATGCAAAACATACACAACGATTAAAAAGAAAAGTAACGCTATCTGCACCTGATGAAAAGAGTGAAACACAGTGCGTCCAACCTCTAAGCCCACTAACTTGCTAAGCGTCGGTGTTTTAAACTTTACCCAGCTTTCTAAAAAAGAAATGCCGATTATCATTCCTGCCCATAAGAGCGCGCCAATTGACAGCAAATGCAACGCCATAACCCGTTCAGCCAAATAAACCATTTTAAATACATCTTAAAAAGATTAAGCAGGCTCAGTCAATAGCGTATTTATAAAATCATTAACAATCAATAACTTATTGTTTTAAAAGAAGTAATTTTGCGCTTAATGTAGCGATTGTCTCGCGCCATACCAACTCAATCCCCTTTGCTTATNNAAAGTTGTATTTTAAATACATCTTTAATATAATATATCCTATACCCTACACTGCAAAGGAGCATCTCATGCCCGTAACCCACAAGCCTGCTAAGACCATCAGTGATAAAATTGCCTTTGGTTTGGTGAAGTTTTTTCGCTTTTTTGCCGATACATTTTTTCAAAAACGCTATGGCAACAGAGCAATTGTATTGGAAACAGTTGCTGCCGTGCCAGGTATGGTGGGTGCTGCTTTACTGCATTTACGGTGCTTAAGAAAAATTAAAAATGATGAAGGTTGGATTAAGATTTTATTGGATGAGGCAGACAATGAACGAATGCATTTGATTACGTTTATGTATATTGCCAAACCCAATTGGTTTGAGCGCTTTATTATTTTTACCGCACAAGCCATTTTTGTGGTGCTGTACTTGCTGATGTATGTTTTTTCGTCAAAAACGGCGCACCGTTTTGTCGGTTACCTTGAAGAGGAAGCAGTGGTCAGCTACACCCATTATTTACAAGAATTAGATGAGGGTCGCATAGAAAATGTCCCAGCTCCTGATATTGCGAAACAGTATTGGGGGCTTGCGCCCGATGCTCGATTACGTGATGTGCTTTTGGTTGTACGTGACGATGAAGCGGAGCATCGGGATGTAAACCATCAATTGGCGGATAAGTTGGCAAACGAGCGTACTTTATTGACCCAGCTGGAATCAGTACCCCTCGACAAAGCAAATAACAAGAAATCAAAGAGTTTTTGATAACAGAATAAGGATACGTTATGAAATTAGAACCCGATCAGTTGCTGTGCTACAAAAATACTGAGATTGACAGTCATGGAAAACTGAAGTTTTTTTTAGAACAACACAGTACCAAAGAAGGAACCTGGGGAAAGCTTTTTCTGCATGAAGGGGCTATTGATTTTGTATTTTTAAATGGTCAGGGGCAAGAACTATCCCATCACCGTATTGATGAAGCGCATCCTCAAATCATGATTCCTCCTGCTGCTTGGCATAAAATTATTCCCGTCAGTGAATCATTTAAAGCAACGCTTGAGTTTTATTGCATGCCCTACCGTTACTTCAATAAAAAATACAGCTTAAATGCAGTGCATAGTGATTTGCTGTCTGTCTATCAAACGTACCTAAACCATCTTCAAGGAGCATCCATGCTTGATGTAGGCTGTGGTTCGGGCAGAAATTTATTGTATTTGGCAAACATGGGGCATCGGGTGATGGGCATTGACTGCAACCAAGAAGCAATAAAGACGGTTCAAGATATCGCCCAAAAGGAGGCTCTTTCGCACGTTAACACACAAGTACATGATTTAAACCAACCATTAAACCTTAATGCGGAGCATTTTGATTTCGTGCTCTCAACCGTGACCTTGCAATTTTTAAATCCAACACGTATTCCAGACCTACTTACCGAACTTCAAGGAGCAACAAAAACAGATGGATACCATTTTTTAGTCTTCCCTATTCAATCAGAACGTTATCCATTGCCTGATTTTTTCACTTATCTCCCACAAAAAGAGGAGCTTTATCACCAATACCAGGACAGTGGGTGGTCTATACTGGAATATAAAGAATCCGTAGGTCATTTGCATAAACAAGATGACGCTGGAAGACAAATACCGGGGTTGTTTGGTCTTTTGCTTGCACAAAAAACCAGATGATGCATGGTTTGGAGCAAGGAGTACAATGAACACTACGTATCAAAATCCGATCCACATTTGCCGTGTCTACACACCGCCACAAGTCAAAGAAGGGGTGTGGATTTTAGTTGACAGGATTTGGCCTCGTGGCCTTAAAAAAGAAGCGCTTGCTTTTGATTTATGGCTAAAAGACATCACCCCAAGTGTTTCTTTGAGGCAATGGTTTCACGAAAATATTGAGGCGCGATGGAGTGAGTTTATTGATTGTTACATTGAAGAATTAGACCATAAGGGCGACTTAATCGAACACATTTTAGAACAGGCAGAACACACTTCAGTTACTTTGTTTTATGCTGCAAAAGACCTAAAACATAATCATGCGCGCATTGTACAAGCCGTTTTGTATTCTTGGCCCCAAAAGCCAGATAAAACATTACTGCTTTAATGGATTGATGTTCAATAAAACCGATAGCTCATTTGCGTTCTGCAGCACATCGGCTAGAGTATAGCGTTCTAAAACGCCCATAAAAGCAGCCTGAGCCTCGTGCAACACGCCTTTTAATTTACATACAGGAGCAATACAGCAGTTAGCCTTTACCTTATTAAAGCAAGGGACTAAATCAAAATGAGGCTCCAATTGAGTGATTAATTGACCTAAATTAATCGCCTCAGGACGCGCTGTCATAGTGATGCCGCCATTCTTGCCGCGAACCGTTTTAATTAGTCCAAGCTTGGCTAAATTGTGAATGATTTTAACCATATGGTTGTTCGATATGCCATAGGCTTCAGTAATGTCTTTAATCGTACAGGATTCCTTTCTAAGCGTGATGTAAATCAAGGCGCGTAATGAGTAATCGGTGAATTGTGTCAGCTGCATCATTAATTCCGAATGGGTTATTGACTGTTATTATTTCTTTTTATAAGATGCATTGCAAATACATCTTTAAAGGGGTCACTATGTCAGAGTCATTATTTGAGCGTCTTGGAGGTCAAAACGCTGTCAATGCGGCGGTTGATATCTTCTATCGTAAAATGTTGCTGGATGAACGAGTCAGTCATTTTTTTGATGATATTGATATGGAACAACAAATCCTTAAGCAAAAAGGATTTTTAACCCTAATATTTGGTGGCCCCAATCAGTACAGTGGAAAAAATATGCGTGAAGGACATGCTCATTTGCTCAAACGCGGCTTAAATGATACGCATGTGGACATTGTTATTGAGCATTTGGGTGCAACACTTACCGAATTAGGGGCTCATGCAGAAGACATTGTCCAAGTGGCCGCTATTGCCAATAGCGCCCGTAATGACGTATTGGGGCGCGTATGAATCATGTAGCATTTGAACAACAATCGTATGCCCTAGAGTCGCAGGAAACGCTATTGCAGTGTCTTCTGCGTCATGGGGTTGACTATCCTAACTCGTGTCAGGCAGGTATTTGCCAGTCCTGTTTAATTAAAGCGAATGATGGCGAGATTCATCCCTCATGGCAAGCAGGACTTCCTGACACGCTTAAAGCACAAGGGTATTTTCTGGCCTGTCTTGCAAAACCACAGACACCACTGCAGGTATCAAGCCCTGAACATGCTGAATGCGAGGTAAGTGCACGGATAATAAACTTAACAGCACTGAATCATAATGTGATTCAAGTGACACTGCATGTAGATGAATTGGCGCATTGGACTCCAGGACAATACTTAAATCTTATTAATCCAGAAGGCATCATGCGCAGCTATTCCATTGCCAACATTCCAAAACAAGAGGGATTTATTGAATTACATGTTAAAATACATCCAGGTGGCAGTATGGGGCAGTGGATTGCTCATAAGGCGACACGACACACCGAGGTTAAGCTCAGAGGGCCTTTTGGCCGCTGTTTTTACCACAATCCAGAGCATCTGGCTTTTGATATGGTGTTGGCAGGAACTGGCACAGGACTTGCCCCTCTGATTGCCATTATTAAAAGTGCGTTAAGTCAAAACCATCAAGGAACTATTACATTAGTTCATGGTGGCTTAACGTGCGAAGACATTTATTACAAAGAAGAATTGGATAGGTTATCTGCGGCGTTTGGTTCGTTTATTTACGATCCCTGTGTGTTAAAAAGCCAGGGACATTACCCAGAAGCATCGATAGAGCAACGAACATTAATGCATCTTAGCACTCCGAAAGAAACTCGCGTTTATGTCTGTGGCCCAAAGGAAACCAGCGATAAATTGAAAAAACAGATTTTTCTCGCAGGAGTGCCTTCTCAGCTCATTTTAAGTGATGTATTTTTATAAATAACATTTTAAGTAACTACTACACTGTTTCAGGGAGCGAAACAATGATTCAAGACAATCATTCGGCATCAAAAATAAATCAGGAGGCAAGCGATTCCGTCTCCTTGGTTCTAAAGTGGGTTTTATTAATCACGGCCATTCTTTGTTTTGCGGTATTAATATGGGGTACTTATAAAACCTACCAGCTCGCTCCGCCCTTGCCCAATCAATTTAAAACTCAGTCAGGGCAAGTGATTATGACCGATGACGATATTGTCGCGGGCAAAGCAGGGTTTCAACGGGCTGATTTGATGGACTATGGTAGTCTGTACGGTATGGGCTCTTATTTTGGTGAGGATTACACGGCAAAATATTTACTGCGTTTAGGTCGTCTTATCGAAGAGCGCATAGCGCAAACCCAATTTGGTACCTCGTTCGCTAATTTATCTGAAGAAAAACAATACATCACGCGAAAAAACATGCAGCGTGCGTTACAAAACACGGATTTAAGTGCATCAGCCAGTGTGTTATCACAACCTGTTGCTGACTCAATAGTACAATTAAGACAAGAGATTGCACATACTTTATTAAATCACGACGCTCAATCTGGATGGACTAAAGCGTACAGTTTAGATGAAAAAAGCGCGTTGCAAACAGCCGATTTTCTGATTTACTCTTCTCTCACTACGATTGCTCATCGACCAGGGCAAATGAGCTCTTATACAAACAACTGGCCCTATGAACCCAGTATGGGCAATAGCCCAACACCCGCTACGTTCTATTGGACCTGGGTCTCGTTTTGTTTTGTATTCTTAGGGTTTGGTGCTATTTTATACATTTATCACCGCTACCTTAGCGTACCAGATGATACCCCAAAAACTCCATTATTTATGAGTTTTAAACCACTGACACCAAGTCAACAAAAGGTAGGACAGTATTTCATTGTCGTTGCACTCATTTTACTCCTTCAAATTGGCGTAGGCGCTATTATGGCTCATTATTATTCAGAGCGGGAGAGTTTTTATGGTATTGCGATTAATGAGTATTTGCCGTTTAATTTTCTGCGAGACGTGCACATACAAACCCCTATTGTCTGGATTGCGCTGTCTTGGATAAGTGCTGCGGTATTTATTGCGCCCATTATCAGTAAAAAAGAAGCGACAGGCCAAGGATTTTTAGNNTTTTTATCGTTGGTGGTGCCCTCATCGGTGATTACTTGGGAATTATGGGGTATATCAACCAATACTGGTTCTGGATTGGCAATCAAGGCCTTTCTTATCTACAATTAGGACGCTTATGGCAAATAGGGTTTTGTCTTGGTCTTTTTCTTTGGAGTATCATTGTCTTTCGCGGCATGTGGCCTAGTTGGCGTTCTGTCAAAGAGGCAACCGTCCAGTTTTGGACAGGACGTATTCGTCTAGAACATCTCTTTTGGGCAAGTACGGCGAACGTTGCCATACTCTATTGTTTTGGAATGATTCCTCTGACCGGTATTGAAAAATCATTCACCATTACTGACTTTTGGCGATGGTGGGTTGTGCATCTTTGGGTTGAACAATCTTTTGAGTTTTTTGCAGCAACTGCTACTGCCTACCTTTTAATGGGAACAGGCCTGGTGTCTCGCTCTCTGGCTGAGCGTACGATGTATTTTGAAACCATTCTTATTTTTTTAGGAGGAGTGGTTGGTACTGGGCATCATTGGTATTGGACAGGAACGCCCGATATTTGGGTGCCGCTTGGTTCGATGTTTTCCTTTATTGAAGTGCTGCCCTTAGTATTACTCATTATTGATGCAATTGAACATCGGCAAGTGATGAAACGTCAAGGAGCGTTCACTTACAATTTAGCCTATCTTTATATTTTGGGAGCTTCTTTTTGGAATTTTGTTGGTGCTGGCGTATTTGGAGGTGGAACGCTTAATGCGCCTTTAGTCAATTATTATGAGCATGGCACATTTTTAACATTAAACCACGCCCATACGGCTTTATTTGGCGCATTTGGTTTACTTGGCCTAGGCCTTATTTATTTTTGTTTGCGTTATGCCGCAGGAGAGCGTCTTGTGTGGAATGAGCGTTTAGGCGTTTGGGCCTTTTGGCTTTATAACTTGGGTCTTTTATTGTGGATTGTGCTGAATTTCTTCCCGATAGGATGGGCGCAGTTAATGGATGTTTACGAACATGGTTTTGCTCATTCAAGAAGCCTTGAGTTTTATAATACTACCTTGTTATGGCAATGGTTACGATTACCAGGTGATGTAGTCTTTGCTTTAGGTGCACTCATCATGGCTTATGATTTTATTCGTAAATTAGGGCCTTTTTTTCCAAGACTTGGAACATGTGCCAAAAACAATGCGCAGGTTATTGCTCAATGAAGGCTTAAATTACAGACTCGGTACTAATGCGAACTGGAAACCCAATTTTGTTCATATATAGCACTAAGCTGCAGTAAAATTAATCACTTCATCTAAAGAGTAATTCGGGTCATTTGCACTCAGCAAATTACTAAAATCATACGTTCCATATAGGTTTACATGTTGCCAGGTAAGGATCGATGCGCTGGTAATATTCTCGAGCAAGACTTTTCTCATCTCATTATCTGATCGCATAATAATTTTTGTCAGTTCTATATAATTCCATAGAATGATGATGTTCTGGACAATGGTTTTGCACATAGCTGATATTTCTTGATCCTCTCGATAGGCTTCATTGATATCATCACCTACAAATGAAACTGCAGATGCGAATTTATTAGCTAACTCGCCTTTATTTAATTGTTTTTCAATCGTTTGTCGCAAAGTGACATCATCAATGTATTTCAGAATAAAGATAGATTTGATAACTCGACCAAATTCTTTGATGGCTTCTTCCAATGGATGTTGATTAACATATGCACTGAGCCTTTTCAGAATCGTTGATGCCCGGTGTTTTCTAAGCATAATGGTTGCAATCAATCGCAATATGGTATCCCAATTTCTTCTGATTTTACTTTCTTTGATGTAATGACCTGGAGTGACAGGATATTCTTCTTTGGCTGATTTTGGTTTTATTTTGTTAAAACTGGCTAATTTTATTGATGAAATATCTTTTATTCGCGGTGCGAAAGTTACTCCAATTAAATGAGAGACTGCAAAAATCATTTCAGTATAGCCGTGTGTATCTGTGGAATGCATATCACTTTGGATGCTGTCATTATGCAGTAAACCATCAATAACAGAAGCTGCATCCCTCTCTGAACTACTGAATACCGTTGTGTAAAATAAAATACCACGCTCATCAATAAATCGATAAACATTTGCTCCTTTGCCATTGCCAAAATATTTGTAAGAGTGATTGGCATTTAATGATTCTACTGATACACATTGTTTTTTGGCATCACTGGAGGTATGTAATAAATTTTTCTCACGTTTAAATTTATTTGGTAACCATAATTTTGCCATTAAATCGGTTAAGGTCTGGTTAACCATGTGTAAATTTTCTAATGAGAAATACCAGTTGACGGCATTTGAGAGGGTATTGTAATTAATACCAACAGCCGTATTAGCAAGCTTATGTAACCCTATATTGCTGCCTAAAGCAAAAATTCCTGCATAAAATATTTCATTCTCAGGATTTTCTTTGGAGTCTTTGATCTTATGGTGCGTAAAGTTTGATGTGAATTTAGAAAGTCCATTCATTTCCGCCATCATCTGAAGAATTGGTACATATCTATCTTTTCCTATGATTGTTGTAATTGAATCATAATCTGGTTTTTCAACCGCAGGGGTATACACTGAAAAGCCAGCTTCTTTTTTAACAGTAACATGCTGATTCTTACCATGGAGAATACGCTCATTTACATCAATATATTGTTTATTCAGCAAGGCACTGAGTGTCGGTAGGACTTGTTCTATATCACTGAAACTAGATAGTCCAAATTTTTCAAGAAGCGCCTGTTTGTTTTCTTGCCAGAATTGTTCATCGATTAAGTAACCTTCAATCGATAAGTAACGATAAGATCGTAACAGACTGATTTTTCCAGATTTAACGGCACTAGCTATTTTACAAAACAAGAGTGCTTTATAAAGCGAGATGTTGAATTTATTATTTTTATAAATTGCTTTGTACTCATGATCGTCCAAGAACTCATTAGGAGCCGTTGAAGTAATATTTTTTTCTGATTGATAGTGGGCTAATGCTGAATACAGGGGATCTGCATTATTACTCACTTCAAACTCAAGGTGCTTTACAATATCTGCCACACGGTTTTGTAATTTTACTGAAAGAGTGGTCAAAATATCAAACTGGTCTGCCTCATCGTCCTCGCTGTTGATCTGGTCTTTAAGCTTATCGGCATCCAATACCGCTTGAATTAAGGATGGATTAACTATTTTTTCTGGAACTATTTTATATAGTCTTTCAATTTTTTCATTATCATTCAATAAATCGTCATGTAATACTGTCCTGACTGCATTCACTGTTGATTGGGTTTCATTAAAGCCAGACAAAACTGAAGCTGATAATTTATTTTTATCAGGCGCACGATCCTTTATTATATTGTCTAACTTTTTAGCTGCTTTGTTCAATTGTTGTTGGACACTTTTTAATAAAATATCAACCAGAGTATCTTGCCATATCCTATGGGTATGATCGATGAATGCAACCAAATATAAGTAGCGTTTATTGGATTCAACCATATCCGTTATCTGCGTTACCTTTGCTTTAATGACCCATTGTGCATAATATTTAGTGGCCTCTGCTGATAAAGATAGGGCATCTATAATCGGTTTTATTTCGTTGAATAATTTTTTAATGATAAGAAAATTTCGAATACCATGCTTGATTTGTTTGGGTCTCATGGATTGCGTTATGGTTTTTAGTTGCGTCAACAAGGGGCGCTCGTAATACTCTCCTGTTGTAATTGTGAGATGATCTAATGCTTCCTGATGAACCTGAGTGATAACATTGGACATTGTATGCAGCGTATTTCTTTCAAATGCATTAAATTTCTCGGTAATTGTTTTAACAATCCGGTCATAACTAGGTAATTCAATTTTTTTGTTGCGTAACCTTTCAACGATTAAATAACATAATTTTCGCGGATGCATTTGCTGGTTAACCATGTCTTCAACAGCTTCCTCAAAAAAAGCTTTCGCATTGGAAAACTCGACGTGGCCACAACCTTCAAGAATCAATAGCCTGTGTTTTTGACGTGTCCTATCGATATAATCCGAAAGAGAAGCACTTGATAATTCAATACCCAGAGTTTTTGCTACATATTTAATATCACCTACTTTGAACAATTTTTGCATATAGAATTTACCGCTTGCTCTAAAGTAGCCATACTGGAGCAATAAACCTACTTTATTGCATGGATCTTTTACATTTTTCAGTAATACAGAAACTATTTCATCCAATTTGAAATATTGTTTCCTATCTTCAGCGGCAAAAACGGGTGGTCTACTAAATCGTTTAACTTCATGATCTGGAAGAACCTCTATAAAACTCATTAATCAATCTCTCCAATTCGTTCTACTGCATCACTGAGATCAGCAAAAGACGGATGACAATATAATTTTGTGGTATCTAATCGCTCGTGACCTGCAAGTGAGGCTACTTTTTCCAAACTAATCCCTGCATCCACCAGATTTTTACAGAAAGTGTGTCTAAACTGATGTGGCGATATTTCCCCAAGTTCAGCAGGAATATTTAGCCGTTTTAACAGCAGCTGAATAGCACGGGGGGAAAGGACTCCTCGTTGACCAAGGAACACAAAGGCATCACTACCTGCATGTGTTTTTTGATCTAAATCTAAAAATGCCTGGCGTGCATCTTTATTTAGAGGAACCTCACGGTACTTACACCCTTTGCCAGCATTCACTAATAATTTCCCTTTCCTATCACTCATGACAATATGTGACCATCTTATACTACATAGTTCGCTAACACGTAAGCCTGTATTTAATAGAATTTTCACAATAGCGAGATCTCTCGTATTCCCATGATGTTCTATGTGGCGCAGTAATTGATTTTGCTGAATCTTGGTCAACCATTTAGGCATTATCTGAGATTGTTTTACTGTCTTTGGTAATGGAAAACGGTATTTAATCCGCTTAGTATCCCATCCCCATTCCAAAAAATATTTCAATGACAATAACCGGCGGTTGATGGTTTGTGGTCTGAGATTAGAATCAATTAACTGTTGTTTGTATTGGCGCGTATCAGTTGGTGTAATATTGACTAGCCCCATTTCAACCTTATTAACAGATTCAAACCAAATGGCAAATTGCATTAAATCGCTTCGATAGCTTGCCAGGGTCGCTGGAGACTTCTCGGTTGATTTTTGGTAGGCCATGTAGTTTTCAATATAGGTATTTTTAGTCATTAATAATTATGCGATTAGATTTTATAGAGATAATTTACCATAAAGACACGAGTTATACGATGAGTTTGCATCAAACTAATCGTATAAGGCGCATTATACGATTAGTTATTCTAGGTGCAGCCGATTCACTATCAACTATCTAAATTAGAATTAAGTCGATTAATTAACTGATTAAATAAGGCTCTATCATTGTCTGTGAAGCCCCTCAATGAAAAATCATTAAGTTCTTTAGCACAGCCTAAGATAATCTCCTTATATCGTTTGCCTTTATCAGTAAGCTTTATGAATAAGGCGCGTCTGTCTGTGGGACTTTGCTCACGTAAAATTAATCCATCTCGCTCCATCCTATCTAGAGTTCTTACAGCGGTGGGTTGTTCAATACCAATGCGTTTATGCATCTCGGACTGGGTTAACCCATCTTTCTGGTAAAGCTCCATTAGAAAATAAGTATAGGCATGGGTTATTCCGTGTGGCTTTAATAATTCATTCGCTTTCTTAATTAGGAGACGATTGGCTTTTTTAAGTAAAGTAGATGTATTCATTATTATTTATAACCTCATTATATTAACATAGCTTGCTATATACTAGCAGGCTATGTTAATATAATCTAGTCAATCTAGGAGACTTTTATGAAAAAACAACCGATATACCAAATTGATGCTTTCTCTTCCGAATTATTTGGTGGAAATCCAGCTGCAGTCTGCCCATTGAGTCATTGGTTAAGTGATGATCAAATGCAATCGATTGCCGCTGAAAATAATCTTTCTGAAACTGCTTTTATTCTTCCTGAAGACGAACATTATCAGATTCGCTGGTTTACACCTAATACTGAAGTAGCATTATGCGGTCATGCGACACTAGCAAGTGCTTTCGTTGTTTTTGAATTCTTAGGTCATAAAAAAGAACAAATTGTTTTTAATAGTAAAAGTGGTGAACTGCGAGTGAAGAAAAATGCCAGTTTATTACAGATGGATTTTCCGGCACTGCCGTATACTAAAATAACCCCATTACCTTCCTTATTAAAGGCTCTTAAAGTTCGACCGGTGGAGGTGTACGAAAGTACCTTTGATTTGTTGATAATCCTTGAAAATGAACTCGATGTAAAAGAGGCCAGACCAGATTTGTATGCAATTAGCGAGCTAAACAATCGTGGTGTGATTCTATCCGCACCAGCAAGTCAGGCGGATGTGTACTCACGCTGTTTTTACCCTGGCTGTGATGTGCCCGAAGATCCGGTAACTGGATCGGCGCACTGTGTTATAGCGCCTTATTGGAGTAGTCGTTTAGGTAAGAACAAAATTCATGCAATACAGGGATTAAAGCGAAAAGGAGAATTATTGTGTGAAGTAGCCAGGGATCGGGTTTTATTGTCGGGCTCATGCCAACTATATTTACAAGGTCATATTTTTTTACCATAACTAGATCTGTAAAGTCGTCAGTATATTTATAAAAATAGAGGGGAAAAACGAATGAGCCTTCGACTGTTATCCTTAGGTGAAGTAAAACAAAGTATCACTATGAGTCAGGCAATTGATGCAATGGAGCGTGCATTTACTCAATTAGCCAATCAACAAGTCAAGTTGCCATTGAGAACAGCCATTTCTATTGATGAGGAAAAAGCGCTAACACTGACAATGCCAGCTTACTTAGCACAGGATAAGACTTTAGGTTTGAAAGTGGTTTCTATTTTTCCTAATAATCTTGCTAAAAATATGCCATCTATTACTGGCTTTATTATGCTACTCGATGCAAGCACAGGTGAACCAAAGGTCTTGATGGATGCAGCCTATCTAACGTCCTTGAGAACAGGTGCTGTTTCTGGATTGGCAACGAAGTATTTTGCACGGGACAATGCAAATCATGTCGCCATTATTGGATCTGGAGCCCAGTCACTGACTCAACTTGAGGCAGTGACTGCAGTCCGTAATATTACGCGTGTTTCCATATGGTCACGAAATATGAAGAATGCGGAAGAGTTTGCTAAAAAATTAGAGAAGCAATATGACATTAAGGTCTATGAACATGTTTCACAGGCCGTGAGAGATGCCGATATCATCTGTACAGCAACCAGTAGCACCGAACCATTAATTCATTTAAACGATATTCAACCCTATGTCCACATTAATGCCATAGGATCGCATTCTAGATCTATGCAAGAAATTAGTCAGGATGTCTTAGGTAATTCAGTTGTTTTTGTTGATCAATTGGAAGCTGTGCTATCGGAGTCTGGGGAAGTAATCAAAGCTGTTGAGCAAAATACATTAAAAAAAGAAACTATCATTGAGATTGGTCAATGGCTATTGCGTAAAGATATGGATTATAAAAATCATTCCACGGTATTTAAATCGGTTGGTCTCGCAATCCAGGATTTAAGTGTAGCGGAAGTTGTCTATCGAAATGCATTAAAAAACAGTCTCGGTATAAATTTTTCCATTAACTAACTTTATTTTGGATCAATATCTGATGAAACCACTCCATATCAAAACACCATTAATTCAATCGCAACGCCTTAAAAACATTTTAGGAAAACAAATTCACTTCAAGCTGGAATTACTTCAACCACCTGGTTCGTTTAAACTCCGTGGTATTGGCAAATTATGTCAACATGAATGGCAGAAGGGTGTCAGGTCTTTTGTGGCTTCATCAGGGGGCAATGCAGGTGTTGCCGTAGCTTATTGCGGAATGAAATTAAAGGTGCCAACGACGGTTTTTATTCCAAGTAGCAGCCATGCTATCTACGTTGACGCAATTAAATCATATGGTGCGGAAGTTATTGTTGCAGGCTCTGTGTGGGATGAAGCCCATCAGGCGGCAGAGGTTTTTGCTAAAGGACATGCCGCTGCCTATATTCCTCCCTTTGATCACCCGATGTTATGGGATGGACATGCGACAATCATTGAGGAAGTTGTCTCGCAAGGCATTCAACCCCCTGATGCGGTTATTGTGGCAGTAGGCGGTGGTGGATTAGCTTGCGGTGTTCTAAAAGGCATGCGTCAACAAGGTTGGAATGATGTACCATTAATTGCTGTTGAAACAGCGGGCGCTGATGCATTTTTTCAATCAGTAAAGGCCGATCACCGAGTTACATTATCAACAATTACTAGTAAAGCAACTAGCCTGGGAGCAAAAAGTGTTACACCAAGACTCATGCAATGGACAAAAGAGCATGTTATTAAAAACATAGTCGTCAGCGATACGGACGCAGAACAGGGCAGTCGTGCTTTTGCAAAAGATCAGCGTATGTTGGTAGAGCTTTCAAGTGGAGCTTCGATGTCTGTGGTCTATGATAATCACCCGATTATTCAACCATTAGAATCTATTCTTGTTATTGCTTGTGGGGGTATTAACATTAGTCATTTTAATTTGTAGTACAACCGCATAATTATGCGATCAGTTATTGGTATGCCATTGCTTAATTTCATCAATACTGATACAGCCATAGCCCATATAAAATCTATATTTTATAGTAATTTACTTGTTTTAAATAACTCTGAATATTTATTAGATAACGTAATTAACTTCAAACCGAATTAGTACTAAATTAAATCAAAATCACGTTTCCAGTTCGCATTTGTACCGAGTCTGTAATTTAACCCTCCTTTAGATGTAATTAATAAAAAACCGCACCATCGGAGAACGCCCGCACAAGGCAGAAATGTTCCGATTGTGCGGATTTAAATGGTTAAAAACAAGTAACAGGGGTAGCCCTGTATCCTTAGACCAACTGTATGGAATGGTTCATTGTGGTATTCCTTGCAATTATTCCATTCAATGTTCGAACACCAATTTGAAGTTGTGCTATGTCTTCTTCGGATAATTCCTGCTGATAGGCATGAAGTTCGGCTATAGAGCGCAATAAATCAAAAAAGGCTAAGTCAGTTCGAGTGCATTGACTGGTGTATTCTGCAAAAGATAGTTGTTGCATGGGTTCTCTCCTTGAAAATTCGGGAAAATACCCCTGCCCCATGAGGAAAGTGTGATTTCCCCGATGGGTTACAAACCTAAATAGGCTTAGTGATTGAAATGAATTAATGCTGAAAGATAAGCGGCTAATGAAAGACCGACAGTGATGATTGTACCAATCATCCAGCGTCTTGATGCCAACAACTCACCCCTGTTTTCACGCAGTTGTTCATTGTAGGATTTCATTCGCTCATCGAACTCGCGACGCTGTTCAACAAGTTTTTTATCTTGCTCAACAAACACTTGTCTGAGGGCTTCACTTAACATGTTATCCACCTCATCAATACTATAAATATTGTGAATTTCTATTTGAGTCAATGTGGAGAAAAACCCCTCAGATGACTCTTTGGAAAACCCACTCTCTTTAAGAATCCTAGCATATTTTAAGGTATCTGTCTGAATACGCATAATCATTTCTCCTGTAAAAACTGGAGAAATAATCAGCGAACGCTGAGTCTTTATCTCCAGCGTAAGCTACGTCATTCACCTTTTTCGAAACTGGTTGAATAACCCAAATTGTTAAAGAATAGAATCTTGAAATTGGGTTTCTCTGATTAGTCTCAGACAATGAATTCAAACGGGTTTAAAACAAGGTTAATTGTTTCAATGAATAAAAACAAAGGAGTACACCTCTATTTTTTTAAAGGATTCAATATTTGTGTATTGAATTTATAGTATGTCAGGTTCCCGACTAAACGCTCAGCTACAGTGATTGGGGAATTAGGGTAGCAAGTCACAAGACCGAAGAGTACGGTTTCACCAGAATTACACTGGTTCATCAGTTGTGTTTTCTGTTTATTATTCTACTAAACTCAGTTAATAAATTCTATAAAAAACGGGGAATTAACCACAATAAATTTTATGTGTTGCAGCACATAAAATTTATTGTGGTTAGTAGGTGATTAT
>DEHS01000070.1:38224-57790 GCA_002352055.1 Legionellaceae bacterium UBA2794 | reverse complement strand
ACACAGTTATTTAAACACTACCTGCAGAATGGTTTTTTATTTTTTAAGAGCTAAATGATGTGTAATAAAAGTCACCATCCAGCGGATGATGACTTCGCAATTATTGATAGGAATTTTTAAAAACTCTCATCTCTTTACCAATACGTAACAGTTCTGCTTCTTCCATTATTTTAGAAACAGCGGGGAACAATTCTTTCTCTTCTTCTCGTGCATGATGCTCTACATCTTCTTGTAGTTTTTTTACTTCCTTTTCCCACTCTTCGGATTG
Source organism: Legionellaceae bacterium UBA2794 (assembly GCA_002352055.1). GTDB lineage: Bacteria > Pseudomonadota > Gammaproteobacteria > Legionellales > Legionellaceae > Legionella. Next base: position 57,522 of record DEHS01000070.1, on the reverse strand, counting down.
TTTAATCTTACTTAAACGTTCCATTAATTTTTTAGCATCTTTTTCTTCGGAAATGAGGTGTTTAACCGTGTCGTATAAACGTTTATCTGATTTTAATTCAGGATACCAAACAGATTGCTCCATCTCTTCATGTCGAATTAATTCATCATGAATGGTATCAAATATTTTCTTTTTCGTTTCAAGTTTGTGACTGGAATCATTGATGTCAGCAAATAAAGTTCTAACTTTGTTATGTTCATTTATTAAAAAATCAATAGCGTTCATTTTTAAATCTCCTTATAAAAAAATTCTTTATAAAAATATTAGATTAATGTGACAATTTTGTCAATTTTATTTTAGATTAAAAGTCACAAGAATCGTTGGAAGCTGAGAGCTTAATCATTTATATTTGATTTGTTCTCATTAATTTTTTGATTGGAGGTGGGGTAGTTTAGGTTATTTTTTGTAATCCATTTTTTAATTAATTTCACCAGGTGCCGATCAATATATTGCTTTTTGTTTATCATTCTCAGAATGGTATATAAAGATAAAACGCTGAAATTTCTTAATTTTATACCTATCTTGTTTAGGTGGTGTCTCAAAGTTGCGGGATTGTCAATAAATCTTAAGTAATTGTTTAACCAGGTATGATGATAAATAAACCATTCATGATTCTGTCGTGTGAATTGAAAACAAAAATGTTTTAATGAGATTAGGTAAAACTGGGTTTGATCTAGAACAATAAAATTATTCATAATTAGTTTGGCAGATAGCTCCATATTTCCATGACTATCGTCTGCTGTATGTTCAAAATTTATAGTGGTAAATTTTTTGAAAAATGAAGTAATAATATGTTGCTCAGGGGGCATTTTCCATAATACATTAGGGGCTACGTCAAAAAAGGGTTTGCAGCGAGTTAGAAAATATTGTGAAAATTCTGGCTCATGAATAAGGGGCACCGAATAAAGCTCTAATAAATCCTCTTTATAGCCAAAATAGGCCCAGTCGCTAATATGAAAAGGTTTAGGCATGGTAAACAGGCAGGTCTTATGGCCTTGAATACTCCACATGCTAAAAGCAATAATGCGACTGCCCACAAATTTAAATTCGGAGTTGTAATCAGGATATTTATCAAAATAATTTAAAAAATTTTTAGAACCTATAAATAAATCAGATCGCAATTTAAAAACAAATTTACGCGTAGCAGACTGGATTCCGGCGAGGGTAGATACAATCAGGCGATTGCAATTATTTAATGTATTGTGATTGTAGTAATCAAACCATGTCGCTTGGGGATCTTCATTTAAAATGACTTTATCATAAGGGATCCCATCCACTGATTCACCTTCCCAGGTGGACAGTATTAATTCACAATCTGGAAAAAGCTCCTTTACCCGATAGCATACTATTTTAGTTATTTCTTTAGTAATATTGTATTTTGAATCTTTTAAAATAGGTCCTTGTACCACAATTGAGATGTCCTTATCAGCAATCATACCTACTCCATAAATTCATGAATAATTTTCGATGAACCTCTTTAAGTTCCATTTAGACTTTAATCAGCAATAAATGAAATCAATTATTTTACCGAGTAGATAAATAAATTGTTTAAATGGTCCCTTTTGCGATTATTAAAATGTTGATGGTACTCTTTTAACCGAGATAATGCGTATAGTGCTGCTTTTTTTGACATGTCTTTGGTGTCGCCCTGAAATTTTTGGGTTTCACTAAAAACGTAAAGTTGTTTTTCGAGTCTAAATCCCCATGCAAAACAAACTGTGCCCGGTGGTATGCCGTCCATTGCTTCATCGCCAATGATGCCAGTTGTCGCAATAGCTGTGTTAGTCTCCTCGTGCTGAAATGTCCCAATAGTCATTTCCCGGGCGACTTCTTCACTGGTTAAACCATATTTTTTGATGGTCAAATGATTAACTCCCAGCTCTTTTTGTTTTGCCTGGGCATGATAAACAACATAACCAATAAACAAACATTCCCCACAGTTACCCTCTTTGGATAGGGATGCCATAATATCGCCAGCAGTGCATGACTCTGCTGTGGAGAGGACCAGTTTGTTCTCATTTAAGTATTGGATTAATTCCTTTAACATGAAGTCCTTTTCATATCGTATTATTCACTGTGCTGTTTTGGTAAATTGCGCTTATGATGCGTTTTAGTATAGGCCTTAGTTACGTTTTCGTAAACATAGTCAGGCACTTCCTTACCTTCCAGAAAATCATCAATGTGGTGATAAGTGACCCCAAATACATCTTCATCGGCCTTTAATGGACTTAGGTTTTCCAGGTCGGCTGTAGGTTTTTTATTGATTAAATGTTCTGGAGCGTTGAGTACTGCAGCAATTGCTCTAATTCTTCTTTTATTTAATCCGGTCAATGGCGTAAGATCACAAGCCCCGTCCCCAAATTTGGTAAAGAAGCCCATAAGTGCTTCCGCTGCATGATCAGTGCCAATCACCAAACCCTCGTGCGCATTGGCAAGGGCATACTGCACAATCATTCTTTGGCGTGCTTTAATGTTACCTAAGATAAAATCTTCTTTGGCCTCCGATAAAAACTCATAGCCACTTTCTTTAATTGAGCGAAGTGTTTCATCGCAGGCCGGTTTAATGTTTATCGAAAGGATAAGGTCAGGATTGATAAATTTGATGGCATCAGCTGCATCTTCCTCATCATGTTGTTTTCCATAGGGCAGTCTCACCGCAATAAAATGAGCGGGATAATGTTCCTCTCTTAACTGTTCTACCGCTAATTGGGCAAGGCGTCCTGTCACTGCGGAGTCTATGCCACCACTTATTCCCAGGATGAAACTCTTAAGCTCAGTAGCGCGTAACTGACTTTTTAAAAATTGAACTCGGGCATTGATTTCCTGCTCCGCGTTAAAATGAGGTTTGACATTCAAATCCTGAATAATATTTTTCTGCATTTGTGAGTAATGTAATACCATATAGTTCCTTAATCAGATGCCAATAAACAATTATAGGCATTAATTACTTCAAAATAGCCACAGTTACATGGCATCGGTTATCAATAAATAAATATACTTTATAATAAATCTTTAATAATAAAAATCATTAAAAAATAAAAGATGCAATGATTACGACCAAAAGAACATAGGTTCAATCAATTGGCCGTAATTTATTTATTAAATAATGTTTAGTTTTTCTTTGATGAAAGAAGTCAGCTCATCTAAAGCGACTTGCTGCGAGTCTTTCGCTGTTCTTGCTTTATATTCCACACATTGCTGTTCCAGATTTCTGTCACTTATGACGAGACGATGTGGGATGCCAATGAGTTCGGAGTCAGCAAATAATACCCCTGGCCTCTCGTTTCGATCATCCAGGAGTACATCAATGCCTAAAGCAGTGAATTCCTCATAAAGGACTTTGGCTTTAACACTCACTTGTTCCGATTTATGTCCATTAATTGGGATAATGACCAACTCAAATGGTGCGATTGATTGGGGCCAGATAATTCCAAATTCATCATGATGCTGTTCGATGGCTGCGGCCACAATACGGCTGACTCCAATCCCATAACACCCCATTAACATGGTTTGTAATTGGCCTTGCTCATTAATCACCGATGCATTCATTGCCTTGGCATATTTATCACCTAACTGGAATACATGACCCACTTCAATTCCTCGGCATGATTTAAGAGTTCCTTTGCCGTCAGGGCTTAAGTCACCTTCTTTAACGTTGCGTAAATCAAATACTTCATAAGAGGGAACATCCCGATCCCAAATTGCCTGCATATAATGCTTATCGATTTGGTTTGCGCCACAAATAAATGTGTCCATAGCTAAAGCATGGTGGTCAACTAGTACAGGTATATCAAGATTGACTGGCCCCAGAGAACCAACAGGTGCTTTTAATGATTTATGGATATGGGCTTCATCAATAAAAGTTAAAGGGGAATGGACTAAGGGATGTTTGCTGGCTTTAATCTCATTAAGCTCATCGTCCCCTTTAATAACCAAGGCAACCATAGGATGCTCTGTACCTTTAACAATTAATGTTTTAACCAGCTTATTAGTTTCACAATTAAGAAATTGGGCCACATCGGCTATTGTTTTTTGGTCTGGAGTATCTACTGATTTCAGGGGTTCACCAACACGATTTATAGATTTAGCAGGATGGATACAGGTTGCCTGTTCAATGTTGGCAGCATAATTACTACTATCACTGTAAAAAACAAGATCCTCACCTGAGTCAGCTAATACCTGAAACTCGTGCGATGCAGATCCACCAATTGCTCCACTGTCTGCTTCAACTGCGCGATATTTAAGCCCCATTCGATCAAAAATGCGACAATAAGTGTCAAACATTATTTGGTAAGTTGCCTGTAAACTTTCCTGATTCAAATGAAATGAATACGCATCTTTCATCAAAAATTCACGGGCTCGCATCACACCAAACCGTGGTCTGATTTCGTCACGGAATTTTGTCTGTATTTGATAAAAATTTACCGGGAGTTGTTTGTATGATTGCAACTCCTGCCTCATAATGTCAGTGATTACTTCCTCATGAGTGGGGCCGTAGCAATACTCCCGTTCATTACTGTCTTTCATTGTTAGTAACTGACCACCGAAAGTATCCCATCGGCCTGTTTCATGCCATAATTCGGCGGGTTGAATGGCAGGCATAAGAACTTCCATGGCTTGAGCTCTGTTCATTTCTTCGCGAACAATATTCTCCACTTTTCGAAGTACTCTCAGACCTAAAGGCATCCAGGTGTATAAACCTGAACCTAATTTACGAATCATGCACGCGCGAAGCATCAGTTGATGAGACGCTAATTCAGCATCATTGGGGGTTTCTTTTTTGGTTGCTAAAAACCATTGGGACGCACGCATTGCTGCTCCTGGAAATCGTGTTAAGAGGGGAAGTATTATATACTCATCACCAGGTATTTTGCGACAGGGTTGTAGAGGATGTATTTGTACTTATGGATTATGTAAAATGAATCACCATTCCACCACCAAAATAGCGGCGAATCCCATTTAATGAGCCCGAAAAACTGTGTCCATATACCATATCAAGGGTAACATTTTGCGCTGCTAATAAAACCACGCCAATATCATAACTCACCCCCCAACCCTCATTATATTCAGTAGCGCTTTGGGAATAAAATTCAAGATAAGTGTTTAATTTCTTAGTAACAGGAAAGCTGATTAAGGCAATAGGATCAACACTATAATAAGTTGCATTACCATTGACCGGAGGTTCTGATTGCGATACGAGTCCAAAAGTAGTTGAAATACCAATCCCTGAATCAAAGTTATAATTATATATTCCATTTAACAAAAAGTTGGTACTGCGTGTGCCAAAATTTCTACCGCCAGAGGGTGGAATAATATAGCCCTGAATAGTGAACAGATGATGCTCGTCGTAATAAGCGAGGTGTTTTAAGCCCACGCCACTCACACCAAAACCTGCAGCACTTTCATTGAACTGGCGCAAATAGCTTGGAGGGAATATAGAGAACTCGGTATTTTTTGGTAAGCCAATTCGAATCTCCATCTGCGGAAGATAATGGGCAAATCCGGTGGGGATGTATTGATAATAGTCATATCCTGATTCAACAATAACCGTTTTATTAGGAGTGGTGCAGGGGCTGAAGGCTACAGAGGGTCTGTCAATCAGGGCAATTAAATTTTCGTTCGGACCGGTGCAACCCGGGATGTCATCAGCATGAAGCTCGATAGTCGTACCAAACGATATGATAAAAGTTAAAAAACACACAATCCTTATGTTCACGAGATTTATAATACGGGTAATTGATTTGCTTAATAGAGTACGCTGCTTTTTATTAGAGTGTAAATAGAATTCTGGTTTATTATAAATCGAAGGTTGGATTTGAATCTATTCTGTCTGATAAATTACGCTGCTCCCTTTTCAGGTAACAGCGTAAACTGGATTAAATTAATTTCGCTTCTTGTAAAACATGGGCTACTTTTTGCGCTAGAACGCTATTGCTTTCACCACCAAAGTCAATTAATTCCTGTTCGTAGTTTTTATAAACTACTCTTCCACTATTTACATCATACAGTGCGCCCACAATTGCAATTTCATCATCATCGATCATTCGATGTAAAATCTCACTTTCATGATAAATATTGTGCACAGTATGTGCCACATTTAACTGAGTAACATTAGTCACAAAAGTAGTATTTTGGCCTGTGCGATTCGTTGTCGTCTGGGTTTCTGCCTCTATAGCCGGCTTAATTTTATTTAGTAACTCCGTGATGTGACCTTTTTCAATGCCATCACAGGCAGCTTGAATAGCTCCGCAGCGTGTATGCCCCAGAATAACAATAAGCTTGGCTTTGACCACATTACAGGCATACTCGATACTGGCGAGAATATCATTATTGACTACGCTACCCGCTACTCGAACACAGAACATATCCCCAAAGCTCATATCAAAAATAGTTTCAACAGGCACCCGAGAGTCAATACAACCCAATACAACCGCAATGGGATGTTGCATCTTGGCCGTATGTTTGATATCAATCCGATTGGAGCGATGGATTCTGGTGTCGTGTAAGAAACGCTGATTCCCCTCGTTTAATACGTTAAGTACTTGAGCTGGAGATAGGTTGGCCTGTACATCGTAGGTAGTAACATTTATAAAATCGATGTAATTATGAATTTTATAGCTGTCTTTAAAGCCGGTTAAATTCATGGCGATTTGTTTTGCCGGTGCCTGCTCGTCCTTAAATTCGTTTAATAATTCCAAGATTTCCTTATCAATATATTGCGTGTAACGTGCATCAATAATGAGTTGCGCATATCTTGGTATTGAATCGAGCTCGGCAATTAAAGCTGCTTTATTAAGAAAAGTAATTTGCTGTGGCAGAATCATACGGCTAATTACTCCATTTGGATAAATTTCTTTAATAATGTCAATGCGCGCCTGGCTGTTTGATTTTAGGATGTAAAACAGGCTTATAGTAAGACCAATTAAAATTCCTGCCAGTAGATTAAAGGCAATGATGCTAATGACGGTAACAATAAAGGGAATAAACCGATCACTGCCCTGTGCGTAAATATTTTTATAAATGGAGGGTTTATTTAGCTTATATCCGGTGTAAATGAGAATTGCAGCTAATGAGGATAATGGAATTTTATTCAAGGTTCCCGGGAGCATCATGACTGCAATCAGTATAAAGAATCCATGTAAAATAGCTGAGGCTTTAGTCTTGGAGCCCGCCTGAATATTGATTGATGTTCTGACAATGACTGAAGTAATCGGTATACCGCCCACAAGACCTGCAGCCATGTTCCCCACACCTTGCGCCACCAGCTCCTGATTGGTTGAGCTTCTTCGCCTTAAGCTATCCAGTCGTTCTCCAGCTTTAAGATTGAGCAACGTTTCCAATGAGGCAACGATACAAATTATGAATCCATACAGATAAACTTTGGGGTTGGTTAATGAGCTCCAGGCAGGATATTCCAGTTGGCTTAAGAAATCTTTAATACCATCAGTTTCTGGTATATTTACCAGTTGAGGTGAATTTTGGACAAGGACTGAATCAGTCCATATGAACAGCTCATTAAGCAGTACTCCAAGAACCACAACAATTATGGGTGCAGGAATTTCTTTCAAAACTTTATTTCTGGTTTTATCAAAAAAGATTAAAAGTCCCAGGGATAAAAAAGTGATGAGCATTGCTCCAGAATTAATGTGGTTGGTTATTGCCAGCAAGGGGCTTAAAGTAAAGCCCTCTGTTGTTTCCAATAAATGAGCTTTTAATTCATTAAAATCAGCGGATAGAGTAAAAGCTAGGGGCAATTGTTTGATTATTAATAAAATACCAATAGCACACAGGAGTCCTTGTACCACATTGGAGGGGACATAATCTGCAACAAACCCTGCTTTAAAAAGGCCAATTATAATTTGAACTAACCCGGCTAATACCAGTGCTACTAAAAAAATATTGAAATCACCAAGTTGCGTTATTGCTGTTACTACCACAGCTGCCATGCCTGCCGCGGGGCCGCTGACACTGACTTGTGAACCACTTAATGCCCCTACAACAATACCTCCAATAACCCCACTGATAATTCCTGAGAAAAAGGGAGCCCCTGATGCTAACGCGATGCCTAAACATAATGGAATAGCAACCAGAAAAACGACTATAGCGGCTACAAAGTCAAATTTTAAATACCGCTTTGTATATACACGAAAGGTACGTAGATTAGTTGTTTTTATTCGATTCATCCGTAAGTTCCTGTATTATTGATTCACTTGGACCATATTAATATGGTATGAGTTTTGATTCCTAATGCCCGCCACTTGTTCGCGGACCCCAGAGATGCAGTAACATTAGTGAACATAATGGTCACTAAGCCGAACTGGATGCCACGATTAAGTCGTGGTAAGTCGGAATCTAAATTGTCAAAAACTCTATTAAATTAACAAATTAATGATCTTTGGTTTCTGACATTAGCTTGAAATCTCATGGTTCTGGACTGGGCAGTATATTTTGAAGAGTTTAAGTTAATCAAGGGAATTTTTTACAAATTAATGAATACTGATTTATTTGAATAAAAACTTCAAACGTTCACTGTAGGATCACTTAAACGTATACCAGATTCTGTGTAAGGATTTAATAAAAAAAATTGGCTCAAACGACTATCCTGGCTTGAATAGTCTATAATTGCCCGTAATGGCAAAAATATAAACACTAGGATGGTGTGCATGTACTTTAATCAATTTAAAAAGCCAATCGCACTCAAAAATCTGGCTCATTATTTAAAACCAATCCACATCTCAGAACATTGTCAACTTACTCAGGAAATTAGTGGAGTAAATACGTTGGCCTATGCCCAGCCGGATCAACTAACCTTTATCGCAGAAGCGAAATATGCTCCTTTAGCTACTGGATGTAAGGCATATGTTTTTGTGATTGATCAGAAAACGCATAACACTCAAATTCTTACTCCGATGCAAAGATGCATCGTTGTTGAAAATGTCTGGGGGGCTATGGCTAATCTTTTAAACAACTTTTATGAACAAGGGGAAAACAGGGCGGTTGGAATTCATCCCACAACTGTAATTGGTGAGGGATGTACTATTGCTCCAGACGTCCAAATTGCTGCTCATGTCTCTATAGGTGATCATGTAACTATTGGGTCGAAAGTTACTATTGGAGCTAATTCAACTATTGAGTCAAACGTTTGGGTTGGGAGCGATACAGATATTGAAAGCCAGGTCGTTCTTAAAAAGGATACTTTTATAGGCAGCAGAGTTCGTATCAGTCCTGGTGTGGTAATTGGTAGCGCGGGATTTAAATATCAAGATATAGATGGGGTTTTGGTGCGCATCCCACAGGTTGGTCGCGTAGTAATAGAAGACGATGTGGAAATTGGTGCAAATACTACTATTGACCGGAGTTTCCTTAATGAAACGCGTATTGGCAAGGGGACTAAAATAGACAACCAGGTTCATATTGCTCACAATTGCCAGATTGGTGCGCATTGCATGATCGCAGGACGCGTTGCAATATCTGGATCTGTGACTATTGGAGACCATTGTATTCTATGGGGAGGTGCCGGGTTTGTTGATAATATAACTCTAGGGGCTTACAGCACTGTTTATGCAGGAGCCGAATTATCTAAAAGCTTCCCGGCTCATTCTAAACTTTGGGGTGCTCCAGCTCGAGAAATGAAGGAAGCTAAAAAAATCTTATTTTATACTCACAAAATTCCTGAATTATTTAAAATTGTTAAGGATATTCAAAAACAATTAAAAGGATAGGTGGCGCCATGAAAAAAATTTTGATTGTTAGCCCACATTGTGATGATGCCGAATTAGGTTGTGGTGGATATATAGCCCGCTCTGTATATGAGGGGAACGAAGTATTCGTATGGATTGTCAGCTCTGGAGATGTGTTTTTTTCACATTTGGATCGTATTGTAACTTCAGAAGAGCGTTTGGAGGAAACAAAAGCCTCTCTGGAAATTCTTGGTGCTAAAATATACGGTATTGGATTTCCCGGAAAAGATACCCTGCTTGACTCACTTCCGCGAGCGCACGGAATTCAGATCTTGGACAATGTGATTCAGGAATACGGCCCAGACGAAGTATTGATACCTTTACCCTCATTCCATCAGGATCATTTATGGACACATGAAATTTGTATTGCAGCAACGAGGCCTACTGCCGCAATACGTCAACCTAATTTAATAGCAGCCTATGAATATCCATTGCAAAAATGGGGAAATGGTTCTTGCGCCGATCCCGCAAATGGTGGAATTTACATTGATATATCCCAATACATTGATATTAAAATCTCAGCTTTATCATGTTATAAATCTCAAATGCGTGGAAGTAATAATTCCTTAAGTTTGCAAAGTGTCAGGGCTTTAGCCAAAACACGAGGATATGAATCAAATTTCACTTATGCTGAATTGTTTCATACATTAAGGCGGCGGGTTCCTGATGTCTCATAATCAAATTAAAATAGAGTCAATGTATCCTTTTTATATTTTATTTACTGGTCGTTTTATATCTGTTTTTTTTAATCGACTGGTAATTTTAGCTCTGAGTATTATTCTCTATGAAAAAACTAAAAATCCGGTTTATGTTTCATTAGTATTTTTTTGGAGTGTGTTCCCATCACTAATTTTCCTGGGTTTTTTTAGAAGCCTGGTCCAGTATGTTGGTGTTACGTTTAATTTAAACTGGTTGTTGGAACTAATCACTGCATCACTCACCCTGGTTTTGTTCATTATGATTGTTCCTGCGCTTGAATCACCTTGGCTGATTTTGCTCTATGTGGCATTGGTATCCACTGCGAATAATTTAAGCAAGGTTACCCATCAGCTGCTTACTAATGATTTGATTTCTGAAAATCGGAATCTCATCAGAGCCAACACCGCAAATGAAACAATGCATAATCTCTCTTGGGTTCTGGCACCGATGTTGGCTGCTTTTTTTCTTCTTTATGGAGGAATTAATGGTTTATTAGCAGGGTACATCCTGGGAAACTGCATTTATTTGCTAACTTTATACCTGATTAAAAACTCAAGGCGTTCTTCGAAGGCTGCTATAAATTCGCCTGAAAATATGTCGGCACCTAATATAGTGCAACAATATCGATTGTTACTTTATTTAGATTATCAAAGTAAAGTGATACTATGGTTATTGTTTACACGTAATATTCTTTCTGCTTTTTTAGTAGCTTCTATTATTCCTCTGGTGCTTTCCTCGTATAGTCTTTCAATGCTGGGATTGTTATGTTTGTTGGGAAATGCTGGAATTGTTGCTGCATTTTTTTTCCCTCTTTCATACGATTCGGTTAAAGGAATTTTATCATCCATTACATGGGGGCAAATTGGGGTCGCTCTTTCCCTGATTTTAATGGGAACATCCTTATTTTATTTATTGGCATTAGGGCTATTTATTTTTTTATACGCACTAATAACAACCAATAGTCTTGATGTAATGTATTTCCAACGTAATGATTTTAAATTAAGCAGGGACTTCTTATTCGGCTTAAGAGAACAAATGGGTATATTAGGCAGATTAACGGGATATGCATTATCAGGATTATTACTGAGCTTTTTAATGATAATAGCTCCCTATTTAAATATGGATAAAGCAATGATTACCAGTTGGATGGTTCTTGGAGTAGGCGTAGGATTCTCGTTGGTTTTTCTGGGTACTAAATATGTTTCCAGTTTCGCACCCAGAAATTAGATATCAGTTAGTCTTCAGTGGTCTCAAATTCATCAGCATGAAATATAACTTCTTCAGGCGTGTGATTTTCAGTAACCAATTCATGCTCGAGATTTTTAAAATTCCACATATTCTGATCCATCAATTGGCTTGGTTTTAAGCTTTGCAAGGCATGAAGCATGTTGCTGGGAACCTTGGGATTATCTTTTGCGAGTTCATCAATAAGGCGAGCGACTTTTTTGCGCATTAAATTCTCTTGAGAACCGCATAGATTACAAGGAATAATGGGGAACGACTGTTCTGTAGCGAAAGTAATAATGTCCTTTTCTTGCACATAACACATAGGGCGAATGACAATATGTTTTTTGTTATCACTTAAAAGCTTAGGTGGCATGGAGCGAATGTCTCCATTATACAAAATGGACATCATCAAAGTGCGGATCATGTCATCCCGATGATGGCCTAAGGCAATTTTGGTAAAGCCATTTTCTTCGGCATAACGATAAATGATACCCCGACGCAAACGAGAACATAGAGAACAGTACGTCTTACCCTCAGGCACCTTTTCTTTGACAATACTGTAGGTATCACGAGTCAATATTTCATGAGGTATGTTTCGATCGGCGAGCCATTGACGTAAAACCGAATCATCCCAACCGGGTTGGGCTTGGTCGAGGGTAAAAGCAAATACCTCAAATTTATTACCTGAGCGACGTCGCAGGTGATTGAGGATTGTCAGCATGGTAAATGAGTCTTTACCCCCGGATAAACAAACCATGACGCGATCGCCACGCTGAATCATATTGAAGTCAGCAATGGCTTTACCGGTGTAATGTAATAATTTTTTTTCAACTAACGAGGAAGATGAGGACATAATACAACCTGAATCATGTTATTTGGTCATAGCTGAACCAACCTGGGCAAATCCATTAACCCGGGTAGTAGCTAACCAAGAATTAACCAGCTCTAAATCATTTACATTTAAGGTGCCGGCGAGATATTTTAAATTTAAAATCGAATTGACCAGATTATATTGATCTCTGGCTAATTGCTCCTGTGCTTCAAAAAGACGTTGTTGTGCGTTGACTACGTCAACCATTGTTCGCGTTCCAACCTCAAACTGAGCTTCAGTACTTTCCAATGAGTTTTGTTGCGATATAATCGTTTGCCGGTCTGCTTTTACTTTACTGATTCCATCAGTAATGGTATTGAAGGCAATTCGACTGTTAACCACCACATCACGATATACTTGCTCCATCTGCTCACTGGATCCGAGATAATCGTATTGGGCTTGTCGGGTTTGTGATTGTACTAGTCCACCCTGGAATATTGGAAAATTCATCGCTATCGCCACATTGGCCTGAGTTTGCTTTGCTGTAACGAAAAAAGATGTGCTTTCAGTGGAGTTATGGGTTTGCGTTGCATTCGTTTGAATTGCGAAAACAGGCCAGTTTCCAGCAGAGAGTGCCTTTACGTTGTCCTTCGCTACTTCCAGGTTGTATTTAGCAGCAAATAAACGATAATTTTGTTTCAGTCCGGTATCTATCCATTGGTTCACATCATTTGGTTCTGGTGAAACGAGGGGAATACGACTGTCGCGAAATGGGGCTAATGATTCATAGACATGATTGGTTAACCGACGTAGCTCTTCATTTCTATTAATCTGGTTATTGCGCGCTGAAATAACTGTAGCAATGGATTGATCATAGGCCGCTTTGGCTTCGTAAACGGAGGTAATTGCGTCTAAACCCACTTGAAATCGCTGAGTTGCCTGATCGTACTGTCTTTTGTTAGCTCGTTTTTTGGCTTCAGCAAAATCTAAAGTATCGCGTGCTAAAAGTGCCTCAAAATAGGCTCGCGCGGTGCGAATGATTAAATCTTGTGCCGCATCATTAAATGTAGCCTGAGCTGCTTTTACTGAAGCTTTAGCTTGTTGTATACGGGCCCAGGCCTGGTAGTTGAACACGGCTTGAGATGCGCTCACTTGCCAGATGTTATTGCCATAATATTGGCTGGTACTCAATCCTCCCGCACTAACATCCTGAAAATTTCGACCTGCTTGAGTGTTAATCCCAATTTGCGGGTAAAGTGCCGCTCTTGCCTGGGGGATGGATTCTGTCGAGGACATGTACGTATCGTAAGCTTTTTTAAAAACATTATCATTTTCTAATGCCTGCTTATATATATCCATTAGGTCGGTCGCATGGGAATGCGATAAAATACCAAGAGTCAAGATACAAAACAGCAGCGATTTTTTCATTCGAGCGTTCCCTAGAATACAAATTCTATTGGTTTTAACTGATCAATAAGGGAGGGGATATCCGTTTCAAAGAGTAATGATTCCGTCCACACATTATCATGACTCAATTTATATAAACGAGCAGCCATAATGGGAGACTTACCTTCAATAACAAACATTTGTCCACCAGGTAAAACCTGCAATCGGTGAGTCTCAGTCACATGTTCGATTGCACCAGTAAACACGATAACATCGTATGGAGCATTTTCCAACCATCCACGGCATGCATCACCGGTTATTAATTCGACATTATCACATTGGTGTTTTTTTAATTTAACTGCGGCATTTTGCGTAAAATCAGCATAATAATCTATTGAAATTACTTTTTTACATAATTTACTCAACAGTGCAGTTAAGAAACCGCTGCCCGTACCCACTTCCAATACGGTTTCATGGCCCTTAAGTTCCAACGCCTGTAGAATTTTACCTTCTTCTAATGGAGTGAGCATTCTTTGTTCATGATTTAGTGGAATTTGCATGTCTGAATAAGCAAAATCTTTGAATGGTTCAGGAACAAACTCAGGACGGGGTATCAGGTCATATAAATCCAGAATGGACTCATTCAAAACATCACCTGTTCTTAATTGTTGTTTGATCATATTAGTACGTGCGCTGTAAATGCTCATTTGCTCTACCGGTTTATTTATCTGGATAGGTTAAAACTTTGGACCAATTTTAGCAAGAAATCAGGCTATGTGCTAAACATAAATAGTCGAAAATCGATGAATATAATTTTCTTATCCTCATGACATGGTGACAATGTTTAAAATTTGTTATTATTTGCGCCTTTATTTATACCCCTAGGAGATAACAGTGCTTGAGCGATTTAATAGTTTTTTGCAAACTGAACTCGATAAAATCAAAAATGAAGGATTATTTAAATCAGAACGCATCATTTCAAGTCAGCAACAAGCAGCTGTTACAGTGAATGATAAAGAAGTCATAAATTTGTGTGCGAATAATTATTTAGGTCTTGCCAACGATCTGGATCTTATTGCGCAGGGACAGCATGCATTGGCAAGGTACGGTTACGGAATGGCCTCCGTTCGATTTATTTGTGGTACCCAGACCCCTCATAAGCAATTGGAACAAAAAATAAGCCATTTTTTGGGTAAAGAAGATACTATATTATATTCCTCTTGTTTTGATGCGAACACGGGTTTATTTGAAACCCTGCTTGGGGAAGAGGACGCCGTAATAAGCGATGCACTCAATCATGCCAGTATTATAGATGGAGTAAGATTATGTAAGGCAGCGCGATATCGTTATGCCAATAATGATATGAAAGCGCTCGAAGAGCAATTAATCGCAGCTCAAAATGCTCGTTTTCGTTTAATTGCCACGGATGGAGTATTTTCTATGGATGGGACTTTAGCCAATCTCCCTGCCATATGTGATCTTGCTGATAAATACGATGCGATGGTGATGGTCGATGATTCACATGCAGTTGGCTTTATGGGGCCTACCGGTAGAGGAACCCCTGAGCACTTTGGTGTAAGCGACCGTGTATCTATTATTACTGGTACTTTAGGTAAAGCACTGGGAGGTGCCTCTGGTGGTTATACATCAGCCAATCACTTTATAATTGAGTGGCTACGGCAACGGTCAAGACCTTATTTATTCTCTAATACGCTTGCCCCTGTGATTGCTCACACCTCTTGTGTCGTTCTGGACAAGTTAATGCAAAGTAATGCTCTGGCTGAAAAATTGAAATTCAATAGTCGATATTTCCGTGAAGGGATGAGTCGTTTGGGCTTTAAATTGATTCCTGGAGAGCATGCAATTATTCCAGTAATGCTTGGAGATGCGACTCTCGCAGGCAAAATTGCTAATCGTTTGCTTGAGCTGGGTATTTATGTGGTTGGTTTCTCATATCCTGTAGTACCTAAAGGACTTGCTCGTATTCGTACGCAAATGTCTGCAGCTCTTGAGGTAGAGCATTTGGATAAAGCGTTACATGCATTTGAATTAGTGGGTAAAGAATTTGCGGTTATCTAAAAATGACTCGCCCCTGGGGCGATCAGTAAGAGAATATTATTCTGAGGTTAAATATGAAATCATTGGTTAAAGCAAAAAAAGAACCAGGGATATGGATGCATGATGTCCCTGTACCTGAGTATGGTGTTAATGATGTGCTGATAAAAATTAAAAAAACGGCCATTTGCGGTACAGATATTCACATTTATTCCTGGGATGAATGGGCACAGGCTACTGTTCCAGTCCCTATGACGGTTGGCCATGAATTTTTCGGTGAAATTGTTGCAGTGGGTTCGGAAGTGCGAGGTTTGAAAATAGGGCAAAGGGTTTCCGGAGAAGGTCATATAACATGTGGCTTTTGTCGAAATTGTCGTGCTGGAAAACGTCATTTATGCCGTAATACTTTAGGGGTAGGGGTTAATCGGCCGGGGTGTTTTGCAGAATTTTTGGCACTTCCCGCCTCAAACGTTATCGTTATCCCTGATAATATAACCGCTGAACAAGCCTCTATTTTTGACCCCTTTGGTAATGCAACTCATTGTGCTCTTGCATTTGATGTAGTGGGTGAGGATGTATTAATTACCGGTGCAGGCCCCATTGGTATTATGGCAGCTGCAATCGTCAGGCATATTGGTGCACGACATGTCGTCATTACAGATGTAAACGATGTGCGACTGGAGTTAGCCAAAAAAATGGGTGTTACTCGTGCGGTTAATGTGAAGTATGAAAAATTAAGCAATGTTGCTGCAGAGCTTGGTATGGCTGAAGGTTTTGATGTCGGTCTGGAAATGTCTGGTAATCCCATGGCCTTAAACGACATGATGAAAGCCATGAACCATGGTGGCCATGTTGCCATGTTGGGGATCCCCCCACAAGAGACTTCCATTGACTGGAATCAGGTTATATTTAAAGGTCTGGTTATCAAAGGTATTTATGGTCGTGAAATGTTTGAAACTTGGTATAAGATGATTGCGATGTTGCAAAGTGGTTTAAGTATTGAGCCGGTTATGACGCACCATTTTCCTGTAGAGGATTACCAACATGCATTTCAGATTATGGCTTCTGGCCAGTCTGGCAAGGTAATTCTTGATTGGTCGTAGTATTTAATTAGTTTAAGTGATGGAGTAGGTATTTTATGGCTCAGTATATTTTCACGATGAACCGGGTAAGCAAAGTGGTCGAAAACCAACGGTTTATTTTAAAGGACATTTCTTTAAGTTTTTATCCAGGAGCAAAAATTGGTGTTCTGGGGTTAAATGGTTCAGGAAAGTCTACATTATTACGAATTATGGCGGGTGTTGATACTCATTTTGAAGGGGAAGCAAGGCCTCAGCCTGGAATCCGAATTGGTTACTTGGCTCAAGAGCCTGATTTGGCTTTGGAAAAAACAGTGCGCGAGGTTGTAGAAGAGGGCGTTGCTGATATGAAAGACAAGCTTGCTCGTTTCGATGCAATCAGCATGCGCTTTGCAGATCCTATGAGCGATGATGAAATGAATAATCTGCTTGCTGAGCAGGGTGAGTTGCAAAACGAAATTGAAGCAGGGGGCGGTTGGGATCTGGATAGAAAGCTCGAGATCGCAGCAGATGCACTTAGATTGCCAGATTGGGATGCAATTATCGGCAAATTATCAGGGGGAGAGCGTCGCAGAGTAGCTCTATGTCGTTTGCTTTTATCTAATCCTGACATGTTATTATTGGATGAGCCAACCAACCATTTAGATGCTGAAAGCGTAGCCTGGTTAGAGCATTATCTTGAGGGATTCCCTGGAACGGTTGTGGCAATTACTCACGATAGATATTTTCTGGATAATGCTGCTGAATGGATTTTGGAATTAGATCGGGGTGAAGGATTTCCCTATAAAGGCAATTACACTTCCTGGCTTGAGCAGAAAGAAGAACGTTTGAATATGGAAAAGAAACAGGAAGATTCGCATCAACGCTCCATTAAGGCTGAATTGGAATGGGTGCGCACTTCACCAAAAGGACGACATGCTAAAAATAAAGCGCGTCTTGCCCGTTTTGAAGAGATGAATTCTAAAGAATTTCAGAAGAGAAATGAAACCAATGAAATCTACATTCCACCTGGCGAACGGTTAGGCGATTTGGTTTTGGAAGGTGAAAAAATATGCAAATCTTTCAACGATCGTATTCTTATTGATAATCTTGATTTTAAGCTTCCCAAAGGGGGGGTGCTTGGAATTATTGGTCCTAATGGTGCGGGTAAATCTACTTTCCTGAAGATGATTACTGGTCAGGAAGAGCCTGATAGCGGTACTATTCGAGTGGGTGATACAGTAAAATTAGCTTACGTGGATCAGATGCGTGATGATTTGGATCCAAATAAGTCCGTGTGGCAAGAAATTTCTGATGGTCATGATATTATGCAAGTAGGCAGTTTTCAAATGCCGTCACGAGCGTATGTTGGACGATTTAATTTTAAAGGAACAGATCAACAGAAAAAAATGTCCCAACTTTCTGGAGGGGAGCGTAATCGGGTTCATTTAGCCAAGTTATTAAAAAGTGGCGGTAACCTGTTATTACTTGACGAGCCCAGTAATGATTTGGACGTTGAAACTTTAAGAGCGTTGGAAGATGCGATTCTTAATTTCCCTGGTTGTGCTATCGTGATTTCTCATGATAGATGGTTTTTAGATCGAATTTGTACTCATTTAATGGCTTTCGAAGGTGATTCACAGATTACCTTTTTTGAAGGAAATTACAGTGATTACGAAGAAGATAGAAAACGTCGTTTAGGTGATGATGCTAATAAACCATCACGAATTAAATACCGTAGATTAAAGGATTAATTTTTTTAATAAGTTAACCAAAACTGGAGTAATTGACCCCTTGTATTAAGAGTGATGAGATGGCTGGTTAGATACGAATTGGATGATTCTCGTTTCAATTTTCCTGATTGTATTCTAACTGGAGCTGGTCTGTGAGTTTTGCATGAGTATATTTGACCTTTTGGTCCGGAGATCTGGTCATGGAATTCCTGGATCCCTCGGTCAAGCCCAGGGACGTAGTGAAAAAGAGGGCGGTGCCATTATTTGATTTTGGTCTTGCTAATGACTTCAAGAATCTACGTTTGGATTGCCTTAATCCCATCGCTATGTCCCTCGGCTTGTCCAGGAGATCAGGAATCTCATAATGAGCAGATTTCTAGATTCTCGGACAGTACGGGGAAGAAGTAAATTCAGGTGTGTAAGTCTCAATTGAGTTTGCTTTCCAGAGCACTACGTCCCTCGGCTTGTCTGAGGGATCCAGGATCTCATAATGAGCACAGATTTGTGGATTTTCGGACAGTACCGGAAAGAAGTAAATTCAGGTTTGCAA